>CAYLRN010000001.1:0-102845 GCA_964386385.1 uncultured Lentisphaeraceae bacterium
GACGTCGTCGCGCCCGCGATGGAGGGCCGCCCCGGCGGGTACACCCGCATCCTGAAGCTGGGCCGCCGCCGCGGCGACGCCGCCGAGCTCTGCCTCCTGCAGTGGGTGACGGTCCCCGAGGCCCCGGCACCCGCCGGCGCCGGCGATTAAGCGGTTAAGCGGTTAAGTTGTCAGGTGGTTGAGCGCCGGAAGACCGAGGTTCTTCAGGAACTTAACCACTTAACCACTTAACCGCTTAATTCCCCTAGGGCAATGGACTTGAAGAAACTCGCCGCGGCGTTCAACCCATGCGCCGAATGCGCCCTGCACCAGACGGAGAGGAAGGTCTATCTCCCCGGCACGGCGCAGGTCGCGGTCACGCTGCGCCGCCTTTTCGCCCTCCTCTTCCCCGGCTGCTACGGTTTTCGTCCCGTTCCGGAGGAGCGGCGCTGCCACCACGTCGAAAGCCTTTTCGAGATGATCGCCCGCGACGTTGAGACGCAGGTGTTCCAGCTGAAGGCGTATTTTCAGGCGACGTCGGGCGGCGACCTGGCGGACGAGCAGCTCAGGCATGAGGCGGAGTCCGTCGCCGAGGCGTTCATGGCGGAACTGCCGGCGATTCGCGCCACGCTGCAGGAGGACATCTCCGCGGCGTACGAGGGAGACCCGGCCGCCATCTCCAAGATGGAGGTCGTCCTGGCCTATCCCGGCCTCCAGGCGATCGCCGTCCACCGCCTAGCCCATGCGCTCTACAGGCTCGGCGTCCCGATCCTTCCGCGCATGATGAGCGAAATCGCACATTCCCGCACGGGCATCGACATCCACCCCGGCGCGACGATCGGCGAGCGCTTCTTCGTCGATCACGGCACCGGCGTAGTGATCGGCGAGACGACCGTCATCGGACGCAACGTGAAGCTCTACCAGGGCGTCACGCTCGGCGCGCTCTCATTCCCGAAGGACGAGGCCACGGGAATGCTGATGAAGGGCCACAAGCGCCATCCGAACGTGGAGGACAACGTCGTGATCTACGCTGGCGCCACGATCCTGGGCGGCGACACCACGATCGGACACGATTCCGAAATCGGCGGCAACGTCTGGCTCATGGACTCGATCCCGCCTTTCTCCCGCGTCTACAACCAGACGCCTTTCCCCCGCGTCAAGACGCGCCCGAACTGAAACCGCCTTCCCCCGACGGAGGATTCCCATGACAAGACCATTGCTCGCATCTCTCGCCATTTCGGCGCTTTGCCTTTCCGCGTCCGCGCGCAACGACCTCTGGCTCGGCCGCGGCGGCACGTGGAACGCCCATGTCCCCGTCTCCGTCTCGAATCCTTCTGACGCCGCATGGGAAGGGCGCGCAGCCGTCGTTCCCGTCGGCTTGGGCGAGGGCCGTCTGCCGATCGCCGGCGTCCGCGTCGAAGAACTGCGTCTCGTCGACGCGCGCGGCGTCCAGCTTGAGTTCGGCGTGTGGAGCGCGGACAAGGGGACGATGCTCACGTCCGGTCCGGTTCCGGATAACGCGCTTTTCACGATTCCGGTCTGCGCGGCCGCACATGGGAAGGCGGACTACAGGGTCTATTTCGACAACCCCCGCGCCTGGGGGCTGGCCGACTTCTGGAAGCGCCGTCCATTCGGCCTCGTGAACGGCGGCTTCGAGCGCGTTGACGCAAACGGCGTCCCCTCCGGCTGGCGTGTCTCCGCCGCAGACGAGCAGCATCGGCTTTCCGTCGTCCCCGGCGGCGTGTCCGGCCGGTGCATCCACGCCGAGGCGGACGCCGGCGCGAAGGCCAGCTGGTTCTGCTACGCGCAGGACGGCATTCCCGTCACGCCGGGCGCGGTAGTCACGCTCCGCGCGAAGATCCGCGGCGAGGACGTGAAGGGCAACGCCAGCTTCTACGTCCACGCCGGCAACGAGACGAAGGGCGACGTCCTGAACAACGTGATCCGCGGGTTCAGCGGCACGTTCGCCTGGAAGACGCTGGAGGCGACGATGACCATTCCCGCCGGATGCTCGCGCATGACGGTCGGCAGCGTGCTGCGCGGGACCGGGCGGGCGTGGTACGACGAACTTGAAGTCGCGATTGAGGGGCCGAAGTCCGCCGCGCCTGTCGTGTCCGTCGGCGGCGTGGTGCGTCCGGTGCGGCGCCGGGTCGGCGAGACTGCCGACTGGCCGGTCGGCAAATGGGAGTACCGCGTCCCGGTGCGTCTTCTGAACGACGACGATGCGGACGCGGAGTCCGTACTGGCCGCATTTCCGCTCCTGGAGGCCCTGCACGCCACGCGCCATCCCGAATACGAGCTCGAGATTGGCGGGAAGCGCGTCGAAACGTGTTCGCTGGGCGGACAGCTGCTCTTCAGGTGTTCGCTTCCCGCGAAGAGCGTGACGACGGGCTATCTCTACGTTAGGCAAGGGGCGAAGCCGGCGGTGGCGGCGAAGCGGGAGGAACTGAAGTCCGCGCTGGGGAGCGACATTCCGTCCGACCAGGTTCTCGTCGAGCGCGTTTCCGTGAAGGGCGAGGCGGCGTTCGCGGCGATTCTGTCCGGCCCCGCCAACCTTGTGCGCAACGGCAGCTTCGAGGACGGCGCGGCCGGCTGGTCGTCGAACGCCGTCAAGGGCGCGGCGATGCAGATCGCGGAGGGCGGGCGCTTCGGCGGCAGGTCGGCCCGTCTGACGATTCCGAAGGGAGTGCGCCCGAACTGGGACGGTTGGCGGCAGACCATCGCCGTGAAGCCGGACCGCTCGTATCTCTACGGCGCCTTCATCAGCGGCGACGGACTGGAGACGACGGCGAACGTCCATGCGCATCTGCACGACGCGAAGGGGCGTACCGTCCAGATGGTCAGCGCGGGAGCCGGCGTCTCCGGCACGGCTCCGTGGACGCCCGTCTTCGGTATGCTTGGCGCCGATTCCGGCGTCTGCAAGGTCAGCCTCCAGCTGACGATGAACGGCCCCGGCACGGTCTCGCACGACGGCGTCCTGCTGGCGGAATTCCGCGCCGGCGCCGTGGGAGAGCCGGAGTTCGCTCCGGCGGGCGCGACGAAGGGCGTGCTTCGTGTAGGGCAGGTCGACCCGGTGGTCAAGGTCTTCCGCGAGACGCCCGTGGCGGATTGCGCGGGGCGTCCGTTCTATGTCGCGCTTGCGCGGAACGAGACGGAGACGCTGCAGCTGGCCGTCCGCTCGCCGAGCGCCGTTGCATCGCTTGAGGCGGTCGTCTCCCTCCCTGCGCCGCTCTCCGTCGAGGTCGGGCGCGTGGGCTACGTGCCGGTGGACTGGCCGACGGCCTACTACAACTGCACGACGCCGGAGTGGGAACTGCGCTATCCGCGCACGGCGGGGCAGTCCGACGGCTGGAGCGGCTGGTGGCCGGACCCGATCGACCCGGTCGCCGCAGGTCCCGTCGAGGCGAACCGCGCGCAGGCCTACTGGATCGAAGTGACGGCTGGCGCGGACGCGAAGCCCGGAACATATCGCGGGACGATCGAGTGGAAGGCCGACGGCAAGGTCGTGCGGACTGACAGCTTCGACGTCGAGGTCTGGGATTTCGCGCTGCCGGAGCGTCCGGCGTTTCCAGCCATATACGACCTGCGCATGGGCCGCCAGTGGGAAGGGCTGGGCGACACGGACGACGCGCGCCGCGAAAGGCTCTGGGCGTTCATGGCGCGGCAGAAGGTCTGCCCCGATTCGCTTGACGGCCGCGTGAAGTTCGAGAAGGACGCGAACGGTCGCGTCACGGCGGACTTCACGGAGTACGACCAGCTTGCGTCGCGCTATTTCGACCACTACAGGTTCCCGTCATCGTACACGCCCTACGACTTCTACTGCTTCGGCTGGGCTATGCCGCCGAAGAAGTTCCTCGGCGAAGACCCCTACGAGGGGACGTGGCCGTACGCGGGAGCAGACTGGACGAAACTGCGCCCAGCCTACAAGTCCGCCTACCAGCAGGCGCTGAAACTCTACTGGGATCACGTGAAGGCGAAGGGCTGGGCGGACAGGCTGACGCTCTACATCTCCGACGAGCCGCACTTCACTCGCTCCAACGTCGTCGAGCAGATGAAGGCGCTCTGCGACATGATCCACGCCGTTGACCCGTCCATCCGCATCTACTCCAGCACCTGGCGCCACTGCCCCGACTGGAACAAGTCGCTCGACACGTGGGGCGTCGGACACTACGGCTGCTTCCCGCTCGACGAGCTCAAGGCGCGCCGCGCCGCCGGCCAGCGCTTCTGGTGGACGACCGACGGGCAGATGTGCCTTGACACGCCGTATTGCGCGGTGGAGCGTCTTCTGCCGCTCTACGCCCACAAGTACGGCGCGGACGCCTACGAGTTCTGGGGCTGCACCTGGCTCACTTACGATCCGTGGAAGTACGGCTGGCATTCGTACATCCGGCAGTCGGACACCCCTGGCAAGACGTACTGGGTCCGCTACCCCGCAGGCGACGGCTACCTCATCTATCCGCCGAAGGACAGTGGGAACGAGCCTGTCTCGTCCATCCGTCTCGCGGCGGCGCGCGATGGCGTGGAAGACCATGCCTACCTCACGCTGCTTGCGGAGCGCGCGAAGGCGGACGCCTCCGCCGCGGCCCTGCTCGCCGAGTGGCACGCGCTCGTCGCATTCCCCAACGCCGGCGGACGCTACTCCACGCGCATCCTGCCGGAGCCGGAGAAGGTCGGCGAACTCCGCCGCCGCGCCGGCGCGCTGTTGGGCCGTTGCAAGGCGTCCCATCCCTGAAAGGGTGCGCATCTGCGCAATTCAGCCGATCTGCGGAGTCGTAATTGCGTCGTCGCTAGCGGCGCTGTGGCGGCAAACGAATGGCGTGGAGTTGGGAGGGACGCGCTTCTGCGCGACCGAGACGGGAGCGGTGGACGCGCAGGAGCGCGTCCCTCTCATTGCGCAGTAGCATCAGCCGCCACTTGTGCATCCGTCGTGGCGAATGCCGCATGCACTCATCTTCTCTGGCCAGTGCGATGACCGCTAATCTTCTTCCTGCATGACGGAGGCGAGGACGGAGAGGCCGAATATCGCGGCTGTCTCCGCGCGCAGAATCGTCGGGCCGAAGGACGTTGGGGTTGCGATTTCAAGAAGGGCGGAAAGTTCCGTCGGAGTGAAATCGCCTTCGGGACCGGTGAAAAGTCCGTACGACCTGCCGGCGACGCCTAGTCTCTTTCGCGCTTCAAGCGCGGCCTGCAGAAGAGGCCGCGGCGGCGGGGTGGTCAGGGCGCCGACGAACACCTCGTCGCACGCCTTCACGATGGGGAGGGCGTCGCGGAAGTCGACTGCCGGCATGACTTCGGGAATCCACGCGGCGTCGCTCTGCCTGGCGGCGTCCTCCGCAACGCGGCGCCAACGCTCCGCCTTCGCAGGGCGCTCGTCCGGCGGCAGACGCACGATTGCGCGGTCGGAAATCACCGGCACGATTCGCGAGACGCCGAGTTCTACGGCCTTTTCGACAGTCCAGTCCCATCGGCTGCCCTTCGTGACGCAGGCGAAAAGCGTCAGGTAGCGGTTCGGGCGTGGAAGGTGGCGGAGCGGGCCGGCGGCGACGAGGCCGGCGGCGGAATTGCGGAAGACGCGGGAAGAGCCGGCGCCGTCGAAGAGTTCGATTTCCTCGTCCGGCTTGAGGCGAAGGGTCTTCACGTGCCGCGCCGCCTCCCGCGGGAGGACGGCGCGGTCCTGTTCCAGAAGGGACGTCGACGTCGGGATGCGATGCATTGTCCGGTCCTCCGCCTACTTCTTCATGGCGCTCTGCAGCTTCTCCTTCTGCGCGTAGAATGTCTTCAGTTCGGAGGAGAAGTTCCGTGCCTCCGGGAAGTTCTCGGAAGAGAGGGTCTTGGCGAGTTCGGCCATTGCGTCGCGCTGGCGGCCGGTCAGGCGCGCGGGGACTTCGAAGACGACGCGCGCCATGAGGTCGCCGCAGCGTCCGTGTAGGTCGGGGGCGCCCTTGCCGCGGAGGCGGAGGACTTTTCCGTTGGGCGTGCCGGCGTCGACCTTCACCGTTGCGATGCCGTCCGGAGTCGGAATGTCCACGGCGCCGCCGAGCGCGGCGGTGAACGGGGAGACCGGCACGTCGACCGCGAGGTCGAGGCCTTCGCGCTCGAATATCGGGCTTGGGCGGACGGACAGGACGATGTCGAGATCTCCTGGCGGGCCGCCGCGCAGTCCGCCGGCGCCCTTGCCGTGCAGGCGGAGGCGCGAACCGGTGTCCACGCCACGCGGGATGCGGAGGGAGAGTTCGCGGGGGACGCGGACCTGTCCGGAGCCGCGGCATTTTGCGCACGGCTTTTCGACGACGGAGCCGGAGCCGCCGCATTTGGGGCATGTCTGGCGCACCTGGAAGAATCCTGCGCGGCCGACGACCTGTCCGTGTCCGCCGCACGTCGGACACGTCACGCGCCTGGAGCCGGCGGCGACGCCGCTCCCGCTGCAGTCGGGACACTGGTCTGGCATCTTCATCTGCATTGTCCGCTCGCTGCCGAAGATCGCCTCCGCGAAGTCGATTTCCAGTTCCATCGTCATGTCGTCGCCGCGCCGGGGGCCGTTGGGGTCGGGCCTCGCCTGGCGGCCGCCGCCGAACCCGCCGCCGAAGAAGTCGCCAAATCCGCCGCCGCCGCCGAAGAGCTGGGAGAAGATGTCGCCCAGGTCTTCGGCGTGGGAGAAGTCGCGGCCGAAGTCGAAGCCGCCGGGGCCGAAGTTCACGCCCTGGTGTCCGAACCTGTCGTAGCGCTGGCGTTTTTCGGCGTTGGAGAGGACCTCGTACGCCTCCGACGCCTCCTGGAACTTCTCCTTCGCCTCTGGGTTTCCGGGGTTGCGGTCGGGATGCCATTTCATGGCAAGCTTGCGGTAGGCGCTCTTTATCTCGTCCGCGCCCGCGGTCTTGGACACGCCAAGGACTTCGTAGTAGTCGCGTTTGGTGGCCATGTCACGCCTGCTTTCCGGAAGAGACTACGACCTGGGCGGCGCGGAGCAGCTTGCCGTAGAGCATCCATCCGCGCTTCACCTCGTTCATGACATGGTCCTTTTCGACGTCGGGCGACGGAAGGGTGGCGAGGGCGTCGTGGTAGTCGGCGTTGAACGGCTCGCCGAGAGAGTCGAGCGGCGTCGCGCCGTGCCGTCCGAGCGTCTTGACGAGTTCGTCGTAGACGAGCTTCACGCCCTTGACGAACGGGTCGTCCGCCCTGTCCTTCGCCTTGTCGAGGGCAAGAGAAAGGTTGTCCACGGTGGCAAGCACGTCCTTGATGACGTCGGACGCGGCGGCCTTCACGAGGTCTTCGCGGTCACGTTCGGTCCGCTTGCGGAAATTGTCGAAGTCCGCCATCACGCGGGCGCACTGCAGCCGCCAGTCGACGTCGCCCTTTTTCTCCGTCTCCCGCTCCTCTGCGGGCGCCTTCGCCTCTTCCGGGGAGGTCTCTTCCGCCTTCGCCTCTTCTTCGGGAGAGTCCTTTTCCGCGGCGTCCCCGTCCTTCTCCGCGCAGTCGGCGGCCGCGTCCGGTTCGCCCCCTGCGTTTTCGGGCGTCTCGGCTTCCGTCGTGTTCAAGTCCTTTTCAATGTCCTTTTCTTCTTCCGCCATGATGCAGTGCCGTCCTTGTCTTTCGTTCGTTCTTTCAAATCAAAATGCGACATAGGATTGTAGCAGAAAACGTACCATGTGACCAGTGGCGACTTTGCCGTGCCATGGCGGGCTGAAGTGGCACACTCGTGTGCCATCTGCGGCCTTCCCGGGTCGGACGCGCGCGTGCCCACGCGGGTCGATGGAAGGACGCGCGCCGATGCGTCCGCTTTTGTGGTATAATGGCGGAACTGGTCTTAGCGATTCAGGAAATGCCAAAGCAAAGGGAACGCACATGAGAAAAACGCTCGTCATCTGTCTGGCCACGCTCGGCGTGGCGCTTGCCTTCGCCGACTCTCCGCGCGTGCCGCGGCGCAAGCCGCTGACTGCCAACGTCGGCGTGGTGAGCGTGGGGCTGGACACCTACTGGAAGCAGTGTTCCGGCCTCTACGAGGACATGTTGAAGAAGGAATCCGTCTTCGTGAAGAAGGTGGAGGCGCACTCGGTGAAGGTGACGCGCTTCGGCATTTCAGACAACCCGCAGAAGGCCGCCTCGCTGGTGCCGTCCATGAAGGCGGCCGACCTCGACCTCCTGTTCATCGACATGATCACGTACGCGACGAGCTCTACCTACGCCACGTTCCTGCGCGAGCTCAACGTCCCGATCGTCCTCGTCGCGCTCCAGCCGGACGCGCGCCTGGACTACGAACACGCGACGATCTACAAGCAGCTCTACAACGACGACCTCTGCGCCGTCCCCGAATTCGCCGACGTGGCGGTCCGCTACGGACGGCCGGTCGCGGACATAGTCATCGGGATGCTCCAGGGCGACGCGCGGGCCGACGAGGAGATCCGCCAGTGGTGCGCCGTCGCCAACGTGCTGCACGACCTGCGCCGGGCGCGCCTGGGGCTGATGGGACACGTCCTCGAGGCCATGTACGACATGCAGGCCGACCCCACCGCCGTCTCGCGCACGTTCGGCTGCCACGTGGCCCTTTGCGAGCCGGACGAAATCCTGCCTTTCTACCGCAGCCCCGACGCCGCCGCCGTCGAGGCGATGAAAAAGCGCATACTCGACTTCTTCGACACGCCGGACCCGGTGTCCGACCCCTGGACGGAAAAGCTCACGCCCCACGACCTGGACGTCGCCGCCCGCGCCGCCGTCGCCCTGGAGAAGTTCATCGACAAGCGCCGGCTGGACGGCTTCGCCTACTACTACGAGGGAGAGCCGGGTTCCATGACGCGCGAACTCGTCACCAACTTCATCGTCGGAAATTCCATCCTGACCGCAGCCGGCTTCCCAATGTGTGGCGAGTTCGACATCAAGAACTGCGTGGCGATGATGATCTTCGACAGGCTGGACATCGGCGGCTCCTTCGCCGAGTTCCACCCCATCGACTTCGAGCGCGACACGGTGCTCGTCGGACACGACGGCCCGCACCACCTCAACATCGCCGCGCGCAAGCCCGTCCTCCGCTCGCTCAAGAAATACCACGGCAAGCCCGGCAAGGGCGCGGGCGTCGAGTTCAGCATAAAGGAAGGCCCGATAACGATGCTCTCCATCGGTCTGAAGGCCGACGGACACTTCAAGTTCGTGATCGCCGAAGGCGAATCCCTCGCAGGTCCCATCCCCGCCACCGGCAACACCAACACGCACGGCAGGTTCAAGCCCGACGTGCGCACGTTCCTGCGCAAGTGGTGCATGGAAGGCCCAACGCACCACTTCGCGCTCGGCATCGGACACCACGCCGCCGAACTGAAGAAGCTCGCAACCGCGCTCGGCGTCGAGGCCGTCGTCGTGACGCCGGAGGGCAATTGCCGTTCCGGGCAGAGACAATAGGTCAGGTGCTTGAGCTGCACTTGACGGCGCGACGAGGACGTCGCGCCCTGCCGATTGGCACGATGGTGGGGGGCTTGGCATTTGACGGGTGACGGAACGTCGCAGATGTGACGTTCCGTCACAGGCGGGATGCCTGTCCGATGGGCATCTCGGTCTTCGCGTCCGCTGGCATGGTTCATGCTAGTTCAATCCCCGAAAAGGAGATTTGGTATGAACGCGGAAAAATACACGACGAAAGTAAGGGAGGCTTTGGCGACGGCGCAGAACGTCGCCCGGCATCACGGCCAGCAGCAGATCGACGTGGAGCATCTGCTCTTTGCGCTCGTCAAGGACTCCCAGGGGCTGATTGCGGGGCTTTTCTCGCGAATGGGCGCGGGCATTGCGCCGCTCACGGCGCGGCTTGAGCAGGCGATAGCGGACAAGCCGCGCATCACGGGCAGCGTGGAGATGGACAAGATCTACGTTTCCGCCGAGCTTGCCGACGTCCTGACGCGCGCCGAGGACGCGGCGAAGGACATGAAGGACGAGTACGTGAGCGTCGAGCACCTCGTGCTCGCCATGCTCCGCGCGTCCGGTTCGCCCTGCGCGAAGCTGCTCAAGGACGCCGGTGTCCAGGAAAGGCCGTTCCTTGACGCGCTCCGCGCCGTGCGCGGCAACCAGCGCGTGACGACGGACAACCCGGAAGGGCAGTACGAGGCGCTGAAGAAGTACGGCACGGACCTTGTGGAGATGGCGAAGGCCGGAAAGCTCGACCCCGTCATCGGACGCGACACGGAGATCCGCGACGTCGTGCGCATCCTTTCGCGCAAGACGAAGAACAACCCCGTCCTCATCGGCGAACCCGGCGTCGGAAAGACGGCCATCGTGGAGGGCCTTGCCCAGCGCATCGTGCGCGGCGACGTCCCCGAGGGGTTGAAGGACCGCACGGTCTTCTCCCTCGACATGACCGCCCTGATGGCCGGCGCCCAGTATCGCGGACAGTTCGAGGAGCGTTTGAAGGCCGTCCTCAACGAAGTCAAGGCGGCGAACGGGCGCATCATCCTCTTCATCGACGAAATCCACACGATCGTCGGCGCCGGCAAGACCGAGGGCTCCACGGACGCCGGCAACATGCTCAAGCCGATGCTCGCGCGCGGGGAACTCCACTGCGTGGGCGCGACGACGCTGGACGAGTACCGCAGGTACATGGAGAAGGACGCCGCGCTCGAACGCCGCTTCCAGCCGGTGACGGTCGACCCGCCCACGGAGGAGGACGCCGTTTCGATCCTGCGCGGACTGAAGGAGCGTTTCGAGAAGTACCACAACGTCCACATCCAGGACGCCGCGCTCGTGAGCGCCGTCACGCTGTCCAGCCGCTACGTCCAGGACCGCTTCCTCCCCGACAAGGCCATCGACCTCCTCGACGAGGCGTGCGCGTCGATCCGGACGGAGATGGACTCCTGCCCCGCCGAACTCGACGAGATCGTCCGCCACGTCCGGCGCCTTGAGATCGAGGAGATCGCCCTCGCAAAGGAGAAGGACGACGCCTCTGGAAAGCGGCTTGAGGAACTGCGCCGCGAACTCGCCGAACTCAAGGCGAAGGCCGACGCGATGACGGCGCGTTGGAAGAACGAGAAAGAGTCGCTTGAGGAGATCAAGCGCGTCCGGACGCGGCTCGACGAGGCGCGCCACGCTTTCGACAGTGCCCTCGCCGCGGGCGACAACGCCAAGGCCTCGCAGATAAAGTACGGCGTCATCCCGGAGCTCGAAAAGAAGGTCAGGGAGCACGAGGCGGACGTCCGCGCCAACGGCGGCGACCAGATGCTGCGCGAAGAGGTGACGTCCGACGAAATCGCCGAGGTCGTCTCCCGCTGGGCCGGCATTCCCGTCACGAAACTGCTGGAGGGCGAACGCGAAAAGCTGCTGCGCCTTGGCGAGATTCTGCACGAGCGGGTGGTCGGACAGGACGCGGCGGTGGACGCCGTCGCCGACGCCGTGCTGCGTTCGCGCGCCGGAATCAAGAACCGCCAGCGTCCCGTGGGCGCGTTCCTCTTCCTCGGACCGACGGGCGTCGGCAAGACGGAACTCGCAAAGGCCCTTGCCGCCGAGCTCTTCGACGACGAGGCCTCGATGGTGCGCATCGACATGAGCGAATACATGGAGAAGCACTCCGTGTCGCGTCTCGTAGGCGCGCCTCCCGGCTACGTGGGCTACGACGAAGGCGGACAGCTGACGGAGGCCGTGCGTCGCAAGCCGTATTCCGTGGTGCTGTTGGACGAAATCGAAAAGGCGCATCCGGACGTCTTCAACCTGCTCCTGCAGGTGCTTGACGACGGCAGGCTGACGGATTCGCACGGGCGCACGGTCAGTTTCAGGAACGCCGTCGTCATCATGACGTCGAACGCGCCGCGCGAATCGCTCAGGCAGATCTTTCGTCCGGAGTTCCTGAACCGCCTCGACGAAATCCTTGAATTCAAGTCTCTCACGCAGGACCAGATCAAGGCCATCGTGCGGCTCCAGCTCAAGGACCTCGCGAAGCGGCTTGCGGAGCAGGAAATCGGATTCGAGATCGACGACGCGGCGGTGGAGCGTCTGGCGCAGGACGGCTACGACCCCGCCTATGGCGCAAGGCCGGTCAAGCGCGCCATACAGCGCGGACTTGAGACGCCGATGGCGCGGGCGATCGTGTCGGGCAAGTACCCGCCGGGATCGACGGCCCGCGTCACGGTCCGCGACGGCGCCTTGGCGCTGGACTGAACGCGCGTCGCGCCATGACGCCTGCGCCGGTCGCCGCCGGCGGGGCTCAGGCGCGGCCCTGCCCGGGGCGGTATTCGGTCATCCAGGGGCGCTTGCGGGACTTGAAGTTGTCGCGGGCGAGCTTGTCAAGCGCCTCGGTTGCGAGATTCACGTCCTCGACGACCTGGAAGTCGAACATTCCCAGGCAGGCCGCGTCCGCGCCGCCGTTGAAGACGAACGGGATGGCGCGGCGCGGATGGACGGCGCCGGCGGCCATTGTCTTGAACGCGATCCACGGCTCCGGGCGTTTCTCGAACCACGCCGAAAGCGCGTCCGGGTCGCGGCACCAGTTGTTGTCGCGCCATCCGAGCTTTTCGGAGCCGGGCTCGCCCTCTCCGGCGTCGTTCGGGGTCTTCTGGGCGCTCCAGTAGCCGCCGGGGTGAAAGGTCTTCATCCAGAAGTCGGGGATGAGGTCGTGCTCGACGCAGAACTTCAGGGTACCGAACGCATGGGCGCCGATGCCGACGGGGACGCCGAGCTTGCGCATTTCCTTCAGCGCCTTCTCCATCGTCTTCCAGTCGTTGTCGACGGCCATCTTGTCCGCGCCGAAGCCGTGGATGTAGATGAGCTTCGCGCCGGCGTCTACGGACTTCTTCGCGCCGACGACGACGCCGAGTTCTCCGTTCTCGTCCTTGTGCCCGCAGTCGGAGACGAAGTTGATCGTCCCGCCGTCCTCCTTCCAGTATCGCTGGATGAAGTTCATCAGGGACGGGTTGGTGGAGATCGTGTTGACGCCGCAGGCCTCCGCGAGGTGCATCGTGTCGAAGATGCGGCGCGGCGTGTTGTAGGCCTTCATGAGCGTCGCGACGTAGCCGAGGTCGCGCGAATGCGACCATCCGCCGATGAGGTTGCCGCCGAGGGTGATGCGGCTCATCTTGAAGCCGCCGATGTCGATCGTCTCCGTCAGTGGTCTGCGGAGGTCGGAGAGTCCCTGGTACTTGAAGCGGTACGACGCGCTCGTCTGCGCCTCTTCCGCCGGCTTGCGGGAGAAGGCGTCAAGGCCGTGCTTGGAGACGAATGCGCCGCCGAACGCCGCCGCGACGGGGATGGCGGAAAGGCCGGCGAGGAGTTCGCGGCGGTCGGGGCATTCGATCCGCGACGATGCGTCCGGCTCTTCCTTCCCGGCGTTCGCCGCGGAGGCTTTGGATAGGCGCGCGCGAATGGCGCGGAGGAGGACGCAGACGCCGGGGCCGGGGCAGATGGCGACGGCGAGGAGGGCGACGGCCTCGATGGCGTTGTAGTCGAGGTAGAGGAAGTGGTGCTGCCCGCCGGCGACGAGGAAGGGTGGCTGGGCGACGTAGAAGAGCGTCAGCAGCGCGACGCCGAACGCGGCGGCGGCGCGGGCGAGGACGCCGAAGACGAGCGAGAGGCCGATGAGGGTGAGGCCGGCCATGATCGCCCAGCTGCAGGCCTGCACGGCGAGCGGATTGTCCGCGATTGCCTTGAAGAGCGGCGCGGCGAACCCGCGGCTCAGGCGAAGGTATTCAAGGCAGCTCCAGTTGTCCTGCGCGAGCTTCCAGAGCCCTTCGTAGAGGAAGTGCCAGCCGACCGCCATGCGCAGCAGCGCCATTCCCCATGTCTGAACAAGATTTTTCATGCGCCGATTCTACCAAAATCCGCGTTGCGCGAAAAGATAAAAGGTCACGTTGCGCCCACTTGCGATTCTGCGGAGGATAGTGTAGACTTGTCGCGGGGCTTTCATGGACGCCGGTCCGCTGGAAGCCACCGGGTTGTCAAAAAAGCAAATGCAAATGTTTCGTGGAAGGAGTTGTCAGATGACGTTCTCACGACGGGATTTTCTGTCTTCCGCCTCGTTGTTCGCGCTGGGCGGCTGTTCGGCGTTCAACATCGGCCGCGTCGAGCCGCGGCGTCCGAAGCCGTCCGAACGGGTCACGCTGGGCATCATCGGCTGCGGCGTGATGGGCGAGGGCAACATGCACGGCTTTCTCGCCGACCCGCGCGTCCAGGTCGTCGCCGTGTGCGACCCCGTGAAGGACTGCGGACGCTACGGCTACGAGGCCCCGCTTGAGAAGAAGCACCACTGCGGTCGCGAGCCGTTCCGGAAAATCGTGGACGGACGCTACAAGACGGCCGGCTGCCGCGCCGTGGCGGACTGGCGCGAGATCGTGAACGACCCGGCGATCGACGCCGTGCAGATTTCCACGCCCGACCACTGGCACGCCATCATCGCCATCGCCGCCATGAAGGCCGGCAAGCACGTCTACTGCCAGAAGCCTCTTTCGATGTCCATCGCCGAGGGGCGCAGGATGTGCGAGGTGGCGAAGGAGTCCGGAGTGACGTTCCAGGTCGGTTCCCAGCAGCGCAGCTCGAGCGAGTTCCGCGTGGCGGCCGAGCTCTTCCGCAACGGCTATCTCGGCGACTGCCGCGAGGCGACGATTGGCCTGAGCTACCCCCACAACGATTCGCGCCGCAACGGCTATCCGCGCGACGACCGGCGCGGGCCGCGTCCGGACTGGTTCAAGCTGACGGACGAGGAATGGAACATGTGGCAGGGTCCGGCCCTCCACTGGGAGGACAACGCCTTCATCCCCGGCATCCACGGCCCGATGGTATGGCGCTGGAACGAGCGCACGGGCAACGGCGCGCTGCCGGACTGGGGCGCCCACCATGTCGACATCCTCCAGTGGGCGCTTGACAAGGACACGAGCGGCCCCGTCGCAATCGAGAACTTCAGGAGCGACATCGCGAAGACCGCCACCGACGTCTTCTCCTGGCCGTGCGCGTTCTCGTTCGACGTCGTCTACGCCGACGGCTTCCGCGCCCACGTGATGGACAGCGACGCCGCCAAGTTCTGCGGGCTCAAGTTCCACGCCTCGAAGGGCGACCTCTTCGTGGAACGCGGCAAGCTGGTCCGCCCCGCCCACCTGCGCAAGTGGAACGAGAAGCGCGACCTCAAGCCAGGCGACGTCCATCTCTACAAGTCGGACGGCGGACACGAGCGCGACTTCGTCAACGCGATCTACGAGAACCGCCAGCCGTGCTGCCCGTGCGAGACCGGCCACCGCTCGATCACCATCTCCCACCTCGCCAACTCCTGCGCCAAGACCGGCGTCTCCGGCCTCAAGTGGGATCCCGTCGCCGAGACGTCCGACAACGCGGCCGTCAACGCGCGGGCGGACATCAGGCGCCACAACGGCTGGAAGCTGGGCTGACGGCCATCCGCGCCCGTCGTGCCGTCGCGCGCGAATCGACTTAACGTGAAACAATCCGGGAAACCGCAATGAAAAAGTGTCTGCTGGCGTTTGCCCTGGCGGCGGCCGTCTCCACCGCCGTGGCCTATCTCCCTCCCGTGGAGGAGCGAAACGGAATCAAGGTCGAAATCGAGTCGTTCCCCCAGAAGCTGGAACGCAACGCCGGCAGCCCGTTCAGCTGGCCGCTCGGCGTGACGGAAGTCGCCGCCGGCGCGCCGCGCGCGTTCCCGGTCACGGTGGAGAACAAGACCGGCAAGTCCGTGACGGGGACGCTCGCCGTCTGGATGAACGACGACTGGGACGTCGCAGGCCCGCAGGGCGCGCTCACGCTCGCGCCTGGCGAGAGGAAGACGCTCTCCTTCACCGGCACGGCGAAGGCCCGCGCGCTGGACGCCCTCTATCCCGTCCACGCCACGTTCACGCCGGATGGCGCGGACGCGAAGGCTGCCGTCCCGCACCCGATCGCCGTCTTCCAGTACCGCAACCCCAACGCGCCACGAGCGCTGCCGCCGGTGAAGCGTCCGACGCTCGGCCCCGGCGTCTTCGCGCTCGACCGCGGGTTCGAGCGCGCGACGGCGCTGGAGGTCAATGGCAAGACCCATCCCGTGGCGGCGAGCGGCGACGCATCGGCCGACTGGGGCGCCAGGATCCAGGCGGGCGGAATGCAGGTCGGCGACGAGTGGAAGCGCGGCTTCACGTCCCACCCGCCATACAAGAAGGGCGCGGGGTTCATCTGGAGCGACTTCCCGCTGGAGCTGCCGGACGTCCGGCCGATTGTCGCACGCGTTTCCAACTTCCTCGTCTCGAACGGCGACCAGCCGCCCTCCGACGGCGTGGAGTACAAGATTCTCGTCATTGAGGCCGGCCGGCCGCCGAAGGAACTCGCCTCGCACATAGTGAAGAAGACGCTCACGTGGCAGGACCTGTCGGCGGACCTCTCCGACTACGCGGGCAGGAAGATCTCCCTCCGGCTCTGGACGGGTCCCGGCCCGAAGATGAACACCTGCTGCGACGGCGGCGGGTGGGGCGACGTCCGCCTTGAGATCGGCCCGCAGCCGAAGGCGATGACGGCGGCGGACTGGGCGGCGCGCGAGGCGGCCGCCGTCGCGGCGGCGCGGAAGGCGCTGGCGGACGGCGCGGGCGAGAACCGCTACGTGCTGGACGCGGGCGGCGTCCGCTACGGCGCCGCAATCGTGCCGGGCGAGCGCGGGCTCGTCGACGGCGCGATTGCGTTCACGGACGGCGAGCGCGCCATCTCCTACCGCGGTTTTACGGCGCGGGTGGACACGGCGGACGGCGGCGCCGCGCCGCAGCCGAAGGCGGACGTCCGCGTGGAGAAGGGGACGCTGCGCATCTCCTGGTCCATCCCCGGCGTCAGGCGCGACCCGCAGGGATTCCCGCGTCTCGTCGACGTCGCTATCGGCCCCGCGTCCGAACGCCCCGTACGCGTCTACGCCGGCTTCGGCAACGTCATCCAGAACCCGAAGTCGTTCACGCTTGGCGCGGGCGGATTCGCGCTTTCCACGCGCCACGTGGGCGCGGACTACGAGAACGGGCTTTCCGTCGTGCAGGCGGTGGACGTGCCGCCGGACAGCGTCGTCTGCGACGGCGCGAAGAAAGTCTTCTCCCTCCACGCCCACCACGACGCCACGTTCACGCTCGTGCCGTCCGCGAATGGCGCCTTCGAGGCCGCCCGCCGCTTCCGCGCCGTCTCCGGCTACCGCAAGAGCCCCGGACGCGACGCGCTCGGCTCCCGGATGTGCCTCGACCAGTGGGGCGGCGACTACGCGAAGGCCGCGGCTGACCTGCGCCTGGCCGCGAAGTACGGCCTTAACGACACGATCTTCGTGAAGCACGACTGGCAGGCGTGGGGCTACGACTACCGTCTGCCGGAAATCTACCCGCCGCGCGGCGACGCCGCCGCGTTCGGCGACATGCGCCGGGCCTGCGCCGAGGGCGGAATGCTCTTTTGTCCGCACGACAACTACACCGACATCTACCCCGACGCGGAGAACTACTCCTACGACCTCGTCGTCTTCAACCTCGACGGGACTCCGCAGAGGGCCTGGTTCAACCCCGGACGCCACGCGCTTTCCTACCGCTGGGCGCCGCACGCCTTCCGCCCATGGTGCCTCCGCAACGCGAAGCTCCTGCGCGAGGGGTACGATCCGGACGCCGTCTTCATCGACGTTCTGACCGCGCACGGCCCCTTCGACTACCTTGACCGCGAAGGGCGCTTCCACACGAAGGCGGAGACGTCGCGCCACTGGGGCGACGCCTACCGGACGTACCGCGAGGGCTACCGGCGGCCGGACGCCGTCTGCGTGAGCGAGGCCGGGCAGGACCATCTCGTCGGCGTCCTCGACGCCGGCCAGAGCGACCACTTCCACGCCCGCAAGTGGCTTGGAGACGGCAAGTTCGAGGACTCCGAGCGGACGCCGTGGCACGACATCGCCACGCACAACTACTTCGTCCTCTTCGCCGGAGGCCTTGGCGGACGCTACCAGGAGGACAGGTGGCACAAGGGCGGCGATTCCGAGCTCCACGGCTACGCCTCCGACGACTATCTTTCCAACGCCATCATCGGCGGACGCAATCCGATGTGCGACGGCCCCTTCTCCCGCAACGCGGTGAAGACGTACTGGCTGCAGCACGACGCCTGCGCCGAACTCGGCGCGGCCGAGTTCCTCGACCTCAAGTACGAGGACGGCAGCATCCACCGCCAGCATTCGTTCTTCTCGAACGGCGGCGAGGTGTGGGTCAACCGCCAGACGAACGAGACGTGGACGCTGCCGAACGGCGTCGCCCTGCCGCCCTATGGCTACTACGCGAAGACGCCCAAGACGGAATCCGGAATCGTCCTGAAGGACGGCCAGCGCGTCGGCTACGCGAAGGGCGCGGAGGCGGACTTCTTTGACGCGCGCAAGGCCGCGACGACCGCCGCGCAGGCGATATCCCGCGCCGCGGGCGCGGAGACGGTCGACCGCGCCTGCGTCCGCGTGTCCGTTGACTGGGAGACGCGCCGCGCAGTCAAGGGCTTCCATCCGTTCGTCCACGTCTGCAAGCCAGGTGCGTCGCACGAGGGCATCATCTTCCAGTGCGGCCTCGGCGTGACGGCACAGATGTTCGCGACTCCCGGAAAATACAGGGCGACGATGGACGTGCGGGTACCGGACCACGTTCCTGCCGGCACGTACGAGATTCGCTATGGCGCGTGGAATCCGGCGGGCGGCGGACGTCTCGCGATGGCCGGCGCCGCTCGCGACGGCGGCAACCGCGTCCACGGCGGCGACGTCGTAGTCGAGAAGGGCGCGGACGGCAAGGTGTCCCGCGTGACATGGCGTCCGTCCACCGCAGCTGACAAGTCCGCCGAGCGCAACCGCGTCCTCGGCGTGAACGTCGCCGGCAAATCGGTCTCGTTCGCGGGCGTGAAGACGGACGGCTCGTTCCGCCTCCTGCGCCCCGCCGCGACGCCCGGCGAATGGCGCATCGTGCCGCTGCCCCATTCCGAAGGCTTCTCGGCGGAAATAGACCTCGCCGCGTTCGGCGCCGCCGACGCGAAGGTCATGGCGGTAGAGGTCCTCGACGCAGAGTCCGGGGCCGCCGCTCCGACGTGGTCGCAGACGGGGGCGACGCTGAAGTTCGCCTGCGACGCCCGCGCGTTCGCATACGCGCTTCGCATTGCCGCAGGTCCCGAACGCCACCAGAACTATTACAGGGAGTTCACGTACGATGCCCCCGACAGGACGCCCGTGGTCTACGAGGGCTGGAGCCGCAGCAGCGACGCCAAGGCGGAGGACTACTGCATCTGGCTGGACGTCATCTACGCCGACGGAACGCCGCGCTGGGCCGTGCGCACGGACTTCACGCAGGGCTCTCACGACTGGGAGCACGTGCGCGGCGTCTTCGTCCCGGAAAAGCCCGTCAGGACGATCAAGTTCCATGCCTTTCTGCGCAAGGGCGCGGGCAAGGCCGACTTCATGGGGCTGAAGCTGGAGCGCCGCGTTCCGGCGAAGGGCGAGACGTTCGCATCCGTCCGACGGACGAACCGTCCGTACTCGGACGGCGACGAGATCGAGGGGCTTGCCTGGAACGGCCGCGGCGTCGAGTCCCGCCGCTGGCCGGCCGGGAGGAGCCTCGGCGTAGAATCGCCGCTGTCGCCGAATGGCGTCCAGGTCTGGACGGCGGACTCGATGGAGCGCGTCACGCCGCTCACGTTTCCGGTCGCGAAGATCCGGGCGGGAATCGACCTTGAGCTCGCCCGCAACGAATCGGAAAGCGCCCAGATAGTCGTCTCCACCGGCAGGGGCTGCGAATGGACGCAGGGCGGCCTTTCGCTTTCGCCGCTCGCGCAGAAGGACGGCACTCCGCTGAAGGGGTCGTTAACGTGGAACCGCGTCGCGTACCTTGCGCGGCGCACGGGCTATGCGCCGCATCCGTTCGGCCCGCCGAACGAGGAGAAGTGGTTCGCGGACCCGCTCTTCCCTGCGGGGGCGTTCCGCGTCCGGAAGGGCGGTTCGCAGAGCCTGTGGCTGACGGTCCGCGCCGACCGCGACGCGCGTCCCGGACTCTATCTCGGAAAGGCGACGGTCACGGAGCGCGGCGAGGTCAAGGCCGTCGTCCCCGTGTCCGTCCGCGTCCGCTCCTTCGTCCAGCCGGACACGTTCGGCATGGAGACGGCGTTCTGCGTGATGGACGGCTTCACGCGCGCCCAGTATCCCGACCGCTACGAGGAGATGCGCCGCCAGTCGTGGGACCTGATGCTCGACCATCGCCTCAACCCCGACGACATTTCGCGCACGACCCCTCCGCCGATCGCCGACCTCCTCTACGCGCGCAGCCGCGGCATGAACAGGTTCAACGTCCTTAACCTGGTGCCGCCGCCGAAGGACAAGAACGTCAAGTGGGTCTGCTACTCGTCCGCCGCCGCCACAGACACCCCGGAGTTCTACGACTACCTCAAGCGCACTCTCACGCCGTACGTCGCCGAACTGCGCAAGAACGGCCTCATGCAGTACGCCTACCTCTACGGCTTCGACGAGCGCGAGCACGAATACTACCCCGGCATCGACCGGCTCTGGAAGAAGCTCAAGCGCGACTTTCCCGACCTTCCGCTCATGACGACGGCGATGATGTACAGGGACATGGCGAAGGGCGCGAAGCATCCGTGCCTTGAGACGACCGACTGGTACTGCCCGCTCTCGTCCGTCTATCGCCCCGGCCTTTCCGCAAGCCTCCGCGAAAAGGGGAAGCGCGTGTGGTGGTACACGTGCTGCGGCCCGCAGTATCCGTACGCGAACATGGCGTCGTACGAGTATCCGCCGATCGAAGGGCGGCTTCTTGCGTGGATGATGGACCTCTACCGCGTGGACGGACTTCTCTTCTGGCACGTCAATTTCTGGAACGGACAGAAGCCAATCGATTCGTCCGATACGTTCTGCCCCGACTGGAACACGTACAGCGGGCTTCGCATGCCAGGCGACGGCATCTTCCTCTATCCCACGAAGGCGGGCGTCGTGCCGTCCATCCGCCTTGTCCAGATGCGCGACGCGGTGGAGGACTTCGAGCGGCTGCACATGGCCGCGAAGAAAGCCGGGCGCGAAGCCGTGGACGAAGTGACGAAGACGCTCGTCAAGTCCATGACCGACTACTCGCGCGACCCGTCTGCGCTTCGTGCCGCTCGCGAAAGGCTGGGCGACATGATAGAGGGCAAGGTCGCGAAGTGACGGCCGGGCGCATTGTCCGGCATGCAAGCGGAGAACCTTGAAGGACTTGGAGAAAAAGAAAATGAAACTTTGCATTGAATCTATTTCGAAGGAGGCGGCCGCATGGGAGGCCGCCGGCGTGGCGCTGCCGAAGTTCGACGTCGCGGCGATGAGGCAGAAGACCGCGGATGCGCCCGAATGGGTGCACTTCGGCGCGGGCAACATCTTCCGCGGTTTCATCGGGTCGCTCGCGCAGCGCCTTCTGGACGACGGGCTTCTTGAGACCGGGATCGTCGCCTGCGACACGTTCGACTTCGACGTGATAGACCGGATATATGCGCCGTTCGACAATCTGACGCTCAACGTCATCCTCAACTCCGACGGCACGACGACGCGCGAAGTCCTAGCAGGCGTCGCCGAGGGCGTCAAGGCGGATCTTTCGGACGCCGCCGCGTCGGCGCGCCTCAGGCGCGTCTTCGCGCAGCCGTCGCTCAAGATGCTCTCGTTCACGATCACGGAGAAGGGCTACGCCCTGCGCCGTCCGGACGGCGCGTGGATGCCCATCGTGGAGGCGGACATGAAGGCCGGCCCGGCCGCGCCGCGCCACGCGATGTCGATCGTCTGCGCCTTGCTGCTCGAACGCTTCAACGCGGGCCGGCTTCCGCTTGCGGTCGTCTCCATGGACAACTGTTCGCACAACGGCGAGAAGCTGAGGGGCGCGGTCCTGGACATCGCGAAAGGATGGCTTGAAAACGGCTTCGTCTCGCAGGAGTTCGTGGACTACGTCCATGACGAGACGAAGGTGTCGTTCCCGTGGACGATGATAGACAAGATCACGCCGCGCCCGCATCCGTCCGTGGAAAAGATGCTCTCCGACGCAGGAATCGAGGGGATGTCGCCGATCAAGACGTCGAAGGGCACGTTCATCGCGCCGTTCGTCAACGCCGAAAAGCCGCAGTACCTCGTCGTGGAGGACTCGTTCCCGAACGGGCGGCCGCCGCTTGAAAAGGCGGGCGTGTACTTCTGCAGCCGCGAGACGGTGAACATGACCGAGCGGATGAAGGTCACTACGTGCCTGAACCCCCTGCACACCGCCATGAGCATGTTCGGATGCCTTCTCGGCTACACGCTCATCTGCGAGGAGATGAAGGACGCGGACATCGTGCGCCTCGTCAACCGCCTCGGACGCAAGGAGGGAATGCGCGTCGTCACCGATCCTAAGATCGTCTCGCCAATGGCGTTTCTGGAAGAGGTGATAAACGAGCGCCTTCCCAATCCGTTCATGCCGGACGACCCGCGCCGCATTGCGACGGACACCTCCCAGAAGGTCGGCATCCGCTTCGGCGAGACGATAAAGAGCTACGTCGCGCAGGGCCTGTCCCTCGACGACCTGGTGGCGATTCCCCTTGCCATCGCGGCGTGGCTTCGCTATCTGCTCGGCGTGGGCGACAATGGAAAGGCGATGGAAGTCTCCGCCGATCCGCTGAAGGACGAGCTCCAGGCGCAGCTGAAGGAAATAGTCTGGAACGATCCTGCCTCCTACTGCGGACAGATCCTCCCCATTCTCGCCAATGCGTCCATTTTCGGGCTTGACCTGACGAAGACGTCGCTCGCCGCCCGGATCGAAGCCCATTTCACGAAGATGCTGGAAGGCGACGGCGCGGTCCGCCGCGAACTGCGCGCGGCCCTTTCCTGCGACGGCGCCGCCGGCTGACTGCGGAGATGCGCATGGTAGTCAATCCCCTCGACAACGTCGAAGTGCGCGACGACGGGCACAAGTACGCAATCCGCGCCATCGCCGAAGGCGAGGACGTGGTCAAGTACGGAATGCCCATCGGACACGCCACGCGCGCAATCGCCGTCGGCGACCACGTCCACGTCCACAATCTCGCCACGAATCTGGGCGATCTGCTGGACTACTCCTACGAGCCGTCGTTTGCGGACCTTCCCCGCGTCGAGCCTCCGAAGGTCGGAATGTTCCGCCACGCGGACGGACGCCTTGGAGTACGCAACGACATATGGGTCGTGCCGCTCGTCGGCTGCGTGAACCGCCTCTGCGTCCGCCTTGCCGAATCGTGCGGCGGGATGGCTCTTGCGCATCCGTACGGATGTTCGCAGCTGGGGGGTGACCACGAGACGACGGCGAACCTTCTCGCCTCGCTCGTGCGCCACCCGAACGCGGGCGGCGTCCTGGTGGTGTCGCTCGGATGCGAGAACAACACGCTAGAATCGTTCAAGGCGCGGCTTAGGGACTGCACGGGGCTGAACGTTCGCTTCATGAAGGCGCAGGACGCGGGCGACGAGTTCGAGCGCGGAAAGGCGCTGATCGCGGAGCTGCTGGCGAACCGCCCGACCGTGCGCGAGGAAGTCCCCGCGTCGGAACTGGTTGTCGGCCTGAAGTGCGGCGGATCGGACGGTTTTTCGGGCCTTACGGCCAATCCGCTCGTCGGCCGGTTCAGCGACTGGCTTGTCGCGCGCGGCGGCAGCACGGTCTTGACGGAGGTGCCGGAGATGTTCGGCGCGGAGACGCTTCTGATGAGGCGATGCCGGACGCGGGAGGTCTTCGACGGATGCGTCGAGATGATAAACGGCTTCAAGAAGTACTATGCCGCCCATGGGCAACCATGCTACGAGAACCCGTCTCCCGGCAACAAGGCGGGCGGGATAACGACGCTTGAGGAGAAGTCGCTCGGCTGCGTCCAGAAGGGCGGCTCGTCGCCTGTGGAGGACGTGCTTGCCTACGGGCAGAGAGTCCGCAGGCACGGGCTTTCGCTTCTCTCCGCGCCGGGCAACGACCTCGTCGCGTCCACCGCGCTTGCCGCGGCGGGATGCCATGTGGTCCTCTTCACGACCGGGCGCGGCACTCCGCTTGGCACGGTCGTGCCGACGATGAAGGTCGCGACGAACGACGCGCTGGCGGCGGGCAAGCCTAACTGGATCGACTGGAACGCGATGTCGAACCTGGACGTCGACGCATTCGCGGCCAAAGTCCTGTCGGTCGCGGGCGGCGAGCCGGCGCGGAACGAAATCTGCGGCGACTGCGGAATCGCGATCTTCAAGGACGGCGTCACCCTCTAGGACCGCCGTCCGCGTCCGTCTTTTTTCCGTCTCCACCCAAGGCGTTTTTGATATACTATGCGGTCATGAACGCATTGGCAGAGCAGTTGAACCAGACGCTCGGTCCGGTGGCGGACATGCTGTCCCCTGCCGGCCGGCGCATGTATTTTCCCTACGGGGGCATTCTCGGGCAGGGCGCCGAGGCGAAGAAGTGCGAAATCAACGCCACCATCGGCATGGCGTTCGAGGAAGACGGCTCTCCCCTCGTCATGAAGTGCTATGCCGACAAGGTGAACCTCGACCGCAGGGCGTTTCTCTATGCAGGCTCCTTCGGTCTCCCCGGGCTTCGCGAGGAGTGGAAGCGTCTTCAGGTCGAAAAGAACCCATCGCTGTCGTCGGTGTCCTATTCCACGCCGGTCGTCACGAACGCGCTAACGCACGGCCTCCGCATCGTGGCGGAGATGTTCGCAGGCCCCGGCGACGAGGTCGTTGCGCCAGACCTCTACTGGGACAACTACGCGCTGATTTTCGAGGACGCCTGCGGCGCGAAGATCCGCACGTTCAACACCTTTTCCGGCGAGGCGTTCGACGCGGAGGCGATGGAGCGCGCGCTTCTTGCCGGCGAGTCCGGGAAGAAGATTCTCATTCTCAACTTCCCCAACAACCCCACCGGCTACACGGCCACGATTGAAGACGCGAAGCGGATCGTCGCCGCGGTCAAGACCGCCGCGGATGCGGGCAGGAAGGTCGTCGTCGTGCTCGACGACGCATATTTCGGGCTCGTCTACGAGAAGGGCGTCCATGAGGAATCGCTCTTCGCCGAATTCGCGACGCTCCACGAGAACGTCCTTGCCGTGAAGCTGGACGGCACGACGAAGGAGGATTACGTCTGGGGCCTGCGCGTCGGGTTCGTCTCGTTCGCGTTCAGAAACGCCACTCCGGAGCAGCTCAAGGCGCTTGAGGCGAAGGCCGCCGGCGACATCAGGAGCTGCATATCGAACGTCACGGCGATCGGCCAGCATATGGCGGTCGCCGCGCTTGAGTCGCCGGACTACACGGCGCAGAAGCGCGAGAAGTACGAAGTGCTCAGAAAGCGCTACGACGCCATCCGCGCCATTCTCGCCGAGCATCCTGAGTACTCCAAGGTCTTCGAGACGATGCCGTTCAACAGCGGCTACTTCATGTGCGTGAAGCCCATCGGCGCGGACGCCGAGGCCGTGCGCCGTCTGCTCATCGAAAAGTACTCCACCGGCACGATCGTCCTTTCCGGGCTCATCCGCCTTGCGTTCTCGACAACTCCTACCGCCGCATTGCCGAGGTTGTTCGCGAACGTTGCGGCCGCGATTGGCGACCTCCAGTCCTGATGCGCATTGGCTTCGGATACGACTCGCACCGCTTCGACGCCGGGCGTCCGCTCGTCCTGGGCGGCGTCCGCATTCCCGGCGAACCGGGTCTGAAGGGGCATTCGGACGCCGACGCGCTCGTCCATGCTCTGATCGACGCGCTGCTTGGCGCGGCCGCGCTCGGCGACGTCGGCTCGCATTTCCCAGACTCGGATCCGCAGTGGAAGGACGCCGATTCCATGAAACTTCTCGCATCCGTTGTGGAAGAGGTGCGCGCGGCGGGGTTTTCAATCGTCAACGTCGACGCGACTGTGATATGCGAAAGGCCCAGGCTTCGCCCGCACGTCGGCGCGATCCGCATGCGCCTGGCCGGGGCGCTGGGGTGTCCCGTCGATGCGGTCTCCGTCAAGGGGAAGACGAACGAGGGGATGGACGACGTGGGCGCGGGCGTCGGCGTGGAAGTCCACTGCGCGGCGCTGCTGTCGTGAACGAAGTCGTGGAGATCGGCGGCGTGAGGGCGAAGGTCGCCGCCACTTTCCTCCGGCGGGTGCGCGGGCTCATCGGACGTCCGCCGCCGCCGCCCGGCGAAGGTCTGCTCATCCTGCGCTGCAACTGCATCCACACGTTCTTCATGTCCTATCAGATCGATGCTACGTTCTTCGACAGGCAGGGGAACGTCGTCAGGGTCGTCCGGAACATTCCGCCGTGGCGTCCGTGGGTCTGGGGCGGCTGGCGCGCCGTGAAGGTCCTTGAGACCGCCAGCCGTTCTTGAAGAGGCGGGCTTTCCCCTCATGGCAGGGCGATTGTGGTATAATCGGCGGAGCTTTAATGCGAAGAGAATCAAGATGCGCGTAGAATCAAATAGATGCGGCTTTAAGGTTGTAAGCCTGTTTTCCGGCGCCGGCGGGCTTGACCTTGGATTTGTCAGGGCGGGATTCGACATCGTATGGGCAAACGACTTTGACCCGAACGCCTGCGACACATATCGCCGGAACATTGGCGACCACATCTACTGCGGTTCGATTCTCGAGGTCGACGCGTCCACGCTTCCGAAGTGCGACTTGATTGTCGGCGGTCCGCCCTGCCAGGGGTTTTCAACGATTGGAAAGAGGGCGTCTTCCGATCCAGAGAAACGAAAGGCACACGACTCGCGCAACGAGCTCGTCGTCACCTACACGCAGATTGTTCGCACGGTTCGTCCAAAGTTCATTGTCATGGAGAACGTGAAGGGCATTCTGACCCGCAACGGCGGCGCATACCTGAAAACTGTCCTGTCTGAACTGAGGAAAGGCGGATACAATGTCGACTACCGTGTCGTCAACATGGCGGACTATGGAATTCCACAGATTCGGGAGCGAATCATAGTCCTCGGCAATCGCATTGGCATTCCCGTGCGTTTTCCCAGTCCTGACCATTCGGAAAGCGGAGACGGACTGCCTCGCTGGGTTTCATGTGGAGAAGTCCTTTCAGACCTTGTAGACCGCGGCGACGATCCGGCGTTCAACCATGTCGCGCTGAAGCACACGGCTACCAACATCGCCCGTTATCGTCTGATACCCGAAGGCGGGCGTATGCCGGAAGCCGCGTTGCCGCCCGACATCTACCGCAAGAACTTCGGCAACACCTTCAAGCGCCTTCACCACGCAAGACCCGCCTTGACGATGGTGCCGGGCAACGATGCGTTCCCCATCCATCCAACGCTCGACAGGAGCTTGACCGTTCGTGAGGCTGCGAGGATCCAGACCTTCCCCGATACCGTGATTTTCTGCGGGAACAGGCGTCAGCAGGGACATCAGGTTGGAAACGCCGTTCCACCATTGTTCTCCGAAAAACTGGCAAGGTTCATCAGAGACGAAATGGCGAATGCCGAGGGTAGAAGATGAACGCCGTAGACCTTTTCTCCGGCGCGGGCGGATTGACGATCGCATTGCGCAATGCCGGGTTCTCCGTGCTTTTCTCGAACGAAGTCAATGTGAAGTTCGCAAGGACGCACGAGCACAACTTTCCCGACGTTCCGTTGCTGAACATGGACATCAAGGACGTCGGCAAGAGCGATGTCGCGAAGTATGTCGGAGGGCGTGGAATAGATCTTCTTGTCGGCGGTCCGCCCTGCCAGGGCTTCTCGGTCTTCGGCAAGCGGCGTTTCGTCAACACGAAAGGCTACGACCCTCACGCAGACCCGCGCAATCATCTTGTCTACGAGTACATCCGGCTGACGAGTCTTCTTCGGCCCAGATTCTTTCTGATGGAGAACGTCAAGGGATTCACGAACCTTGACCATGGACTTTTCGTTGAGGAGGTGAAAGGCCAGTTTCGGCGGCTCGGATATGACGACATCTGGTGCGAGATCGTCTGTGCGGCAGACTATGGCGTACCGCAGGAACGCTATAGGATGTTCATGGTCGGCAATAGGATTGGCGTGAAATTCGTTCCGCCAGAACCGACGCATTTCGCCCCTGGATCGGGGAAGTCGCCCGTGTACGCGACTGTCGGCGACGCCATTCTCGACCTCGTTGGCATGGAGAACCGCGTCCCGAACCATGTGCCGCTCGGACACAAGCCGATTGTCGCCGCTCGCTATGCCTATGTCAAGGAGGGTGAAAAACTGAACGTGTCAGACCTCCCGCCGGAACTTGCGATGGCTATGCGGCGAGACGCCAGGACGAGCGTGGTGGCCAACTACAGCCATGTGTTCAAGCGTTTGTCGAGATTCAAGCCTTCGATTACGATGGTCCCCGGTCACAACGCCTTTCCAATCCACCCGACACTGAACCGCACCTTGACGGCGCGTGAGGCTGCGAGAATACAGACTTTTCCGGATTCCCACGTTTTTTTCGGCACTCGTCAGGAACAATGCATTCAGGTGGGAAATGCGGTTCCGCCAAAGATGGCCGAGCCATTTCTTCGGCGGATTGCGCAGTATGTCAAGGAAATGAAGGGGGGAGACGCATGAACCATGACACAGAGGCGGCGTACGTATCTTCCGAAATCGCGGATATTCTGATGCGTCGGCAGGACAGTTTCTTTGGCAATATTGGCACAAGAAACGAGTGGACTATTTACGCAGGGCGCGAGAACGGTCACGTGTGGCCGCTTGCCGACGGAGTGATACAGGCGGAGAACCCCACATCGGACGACATTCGCATTGCATTTGAATACAAGCGTCCAAACGAAGGAGTCCATGGGATTCTTACGGCCATCGGACAGTCCTATGCCTATCTTGAGAAGGGGTACGATGCGGCGGTCATGGCAATCCCCTGCCGCTATTCAAGCCATTCATCTCCCGGCGACCACGTGAAGCGAATAGTGGAATCCGTTTCGCCGCAATGTCCCATTTCCATCTATACCTATGCAAGCCCCGACCTTTCCGCGACACGTCCATTCCACGGACGTCTTGACTGCGTTCGTGACATTTCCCTCCCCGACTGCCGAAAAGTCGGTTCTGCCCGTCATGTTGGCAGCAGAGGCGGAGTGTCAACGCTTTGGGCGCACATTCGCGAGGGCATGAGCCATCCAGACGCATTCTATCGTTTCTGCCAGTCGATCAAGGCCGTAACGGCGGGTGGCATAGATCATGGAAAGGTTCCTCTGCCAGATGAACTTGTCGCCGCAGTGGAGTCCCTTGCGCCAGACGCCGATCCCTACTGCTATCTGTCAAGCACTGTGTCCGACACTGTTTCGGACAGGGCATGGCGGCATCTATGGTTCAACTATCTATTTTGGGAGGGGCTTATTCCTCTGTATTCAAGCGAGAGGCCATATGCCGTCAACGAGACGGCGACAAGAATACGGATTGACGAGAACAACTTTCAGGTGCTGTTTTCCGGTAGGTCAGATTCAATCAAGAACGTGCTGGTCGCAAGGCTCAATGCCGACGATTCGCCGGGAAATGTTGAGGCTGCGTGGCGCGAATACGCTGAAAAAGTGAGGAAAAACGCCCACAGTTATCGGAAGGTCATCGATTCCGGCCTTGACCACATAGGGTTTGTCGCCGGAGACGGCAACTTGACGGAACTCGGTTTCAAATTTGTTGAAGCCTGCGAGCGGATCGATTCGCCGTATTCCGGCGTTCCGCTTGAAATCCTTCGCGGAGCATTCCTGCAGAACGGAAAGTTCGCAGCCTTGCTTCACTACATCTACAAGTATTCCGAGAAATGCTTCAACGAAGATTTCATGGCCTTCTCTTCGCATGATGGCAGTGGACGGATTCGCTTTGACCGAAATGCCTATGTCGATTGGCTGGACGACGTGTTCGTGAACGAACTGCACATCTCGAAGAAATCCTCGCTTCGCGCCGGCGGAACGCGCCGTCCGCTTCAGGCGGAATTTGCCTATCTCAGGAAACTGGGTCTGATCAATGCCACCCGTTCCGGCAAGGTGGCGTTCCGTGTCGGCGTTGGACTGTCCATTGACTGGCCGCGCATTCAGAACAGCATCCTCTTTTTCAATAACCTTTTTTGACGGACGCCAAGGTCGCCGTTTCAAGAAAAGCCGTACGGCAGGATTTTCCCGGCGGCTGCCCATTTCTTGACAATGGAACTGCGGGGGCGGGGGGTTTTGACGCGAAGTGTTGCAGGCAGTATAATTCCGATGTGGCTTTTCACGAAAAAAAAAAAACAGTTTTTTAGCCGTTGTCAGAAAATGGACGCCCGCCGTCCTCGCCGTGCTCTGGGCGGCGCCGTTCATCCACTATGGCAGCACGAAGCGCGCGGCGTCGGCGAAAAACGCGGTCTGCGTGGCGGACGGCGGGGCGGGACGCCCCGCCCTACCGGATGGGCAGACGAATGGCATTCCTGATGCCGCAATGGGGGGCGAACGGGAAAGCATTTCGGTAGGGCGCGACGTCCCCGTCGCGCCGTCGGTCGAAGTGGCGTCGAATGCAGTCCTGTCTACAGGTTCTGCATTGCGCGACGGCCTCGTCGCGCACTCTTAATCTCCGGTGCGCGCCGCTTCTGGTTTCGCGTCTGGCGCCGGCATTGGCGGAAGCACGTGCTGCCGTCGCGACATGCCGTGTCCGACGCGGACGGGATGCGAGTGGGTGCGCGATTCGCCCGGCGGCTTTTCAAGCGCGGCGCAGCCGGCGAGGCCGGACAGGATGACGGCCGCGGCCGTCAGTCTCGTTATCTGCTTGGTCATTGTTTTCTCCTTCTTCTTTCGTGTCGGGTAAAAGACCGGTCAGTCTTCGCCCTCGTGAAATGCTCCGTCGGCGTGGAAATGCCCCGCCGCCTTCCGTCCGCCGTCGCTCTGCTCGCCAAGCGCGATCTTGAGCTCGTGCTGTCCGTGCACGACGACCTCCCAGTCGCGCGAAAGGTTGCGGATCTCCGTCCACCCGCCGGCGCTCAGTCCGGTCTCCGCGTCGATCGCGATGAAGCGGTCGTCGTCGTGTACATCGCGGACGAACACCACCGGCTCTACGCCGACCTGCACGAGGGCCTCGGACGGGACGCACCAGACTTCATTCGCGGAAGAGTCGGTCACGCAGTCGGCAACGGCGCGGACGCCCGGCCGCCACGCAGAGTCCGGCTTGTCGAATTCGACGTACGCCGCGCTGTCCGTTCCTGCCGCGTCTGCAAGGCCGATGCGCAATTGCCCCGCCCGCCCCTGCACGGAGACGGGAAGACCGTCGGAGAGCCGCGCCAGTTCGCCGGGCGTGACGCGCGCCTTTAACCGGAGCGCGGTGCGGTCGACGAGCGTAAGAACGTTCGCGCCGACTTCCGCGAACGCGCCGTCCGGCAGGTCGATGGCCTCGACACGTCCGGCGCGTGCCGCCCGGACGGCGACGACGCCGTTCGTCTCCTCCGTCGCGCCGCCGAGCAGCGCCGTGCGCGTCTCGCGCTTTATGGCAAGTTCGGATTCAAGCGCGGCGTTTTTCGCGCCCGCCGCGCGATAGGCCGCAAGCCGCCGCTCAAGGACGGCGATCTCACGCGCGCTTGCGGAGAGCTCAGAGGACGTCACGGTGAAAAGCATGTCCCCTGCGGCGACGTCGGCGAGCGGACGCGTCTTGAGCGACACGCGGCCGGCGATTGGCGAGGCGGACGCGAAACGCGCGGACGGAGAAAGCTCGAAGCGTCCGACGAGCGGCAGCGTCGCCTCGATGCGACGCCTTTCCGCGCGCCGCGTCTTGAGCCCGATCAGCCGCTGGGCATGGACAGACGCCTTGACCGAGCGTCCTTCCGTCTGGCGTTTCGTCTCGCCGTCGCCGTGTCCGTGTTCACCCGCGTGTTCGGCGGGCTTTTCGGACGCATGGTCGTGTCCGTGCTCGTGGCCATGCTTTTCGTGGTCGTGTCCGTCCGCGGCGCAGACGGTGAATGCCGCCAGTGCGGCGCATATGGTCGTGATTGCTTTCTTCATTTCAAAATTCCTGTTCTTCGTTCGGCGCGACGTGGACGTCGCGCCCTGCCGATTATTCGCTTTTCCAGATTATTCGCTTTTCCCGGTTGTTCCGTTTTCCCTGACTTCGTAGCGGACGAGTTCGGCGCGGGCGGCGAGAAGCCCTTCGCGCCACTCAATTTCCGTCAGCTGCGCGTTGAGGATCTCGTCGCGCAGGGCGAGGTATGCGACGTCCGTCAGTTCGCCGGCCGTGTGCAGACGCTCGGCGCCGTCTGGCGAAAGTCCTTCCGGCGCGTCGTGCCGCGCTTTCTGGCGGGCGAGGCGGGCCGCCGCGTCCGAGTCGCAGACGAGTCCGCGCCAGACGTCCATCGCCGTCAGGCGGGCGACGTCCCGCTCCGTCTCCGCCGCCGCGACGCCTGCGCGGTTGCGGTTCCAGAGCGGCAGGGAAATCCCTGCCACAAGTCCGACGCGGCCCTGCCCCTCCTCGTGCGAGTATCCCGGCCCAAGCGTAAGGTCCGGGTACTGTTTGCGGATTTCGGCGTGGAGGGATTTCTCCGTGCCGCCGAGGCGCGCCAGCGCGGCGCGGACCTTTAGGTGTCCGGCGAGCGCGCCGGGGGGCGGGACTTCTGCGACGGCAATGTCAAGGTCGTTCGTCGGCCAGGCGTCCGCCGGCAATGCGATCTCGGCGGACGGCAGGACGCCAAGCATGGCGCAGACGCGCAGACGCGCCGCCTCTGCGTCCTGCTCTGCCTGCCGGAGCGCGTGAGACCGGTCGTGGCGTCGGCGGCGAATCGCCGACAGTTCCATTTCCTCCACCTCGCCGATTTCGCAAAGCCGCGCCGCGCTCGCCTCCGTCCGGATGATGCGCGGGTCTTCAGCCGTGCCGCGAAGCGTTGCGATGCGCTGCCGCGCCGCCGCCCACCGGACGAGCGCGGCGCGGACGTCGGCGCGAAGGTCCTGTTCAGCCGCCATCATGTCCAGCGCGTCCGCCTCGGCGTACGCCCGCGCCGCCTCGGCCTCCAGCCCCGGCGCGCCCGAAAGGGGGATCGTGAACGCAAGCGAGGAGCCCATGAGAAACGGATGCGCAGAGCTCTGGACGATGCGCTGCAGGTCGAAGTCGAGCGCCGGGTCCTCCCACCATCCGGCCGCTTTCGCCTCCGCTGCGCCGCGCTGCGCCTTGAGGCGCTTCGCGTTGATTTCCGGATTCGCGAGAAGGGCGAGCCGTTCGGCGTCAGAAACCGTCTTCAGCGCGATTTTAGCCGACGTCTTGCGCAGCTGCGCTTCCTCGTGCGCCCAGTCTATCGGCGACGCCTCGTACGAGCGGCATCCGGCCATGCAGACGAGGATGCAGAGACAGGCGAGCGTGGACGGAACGCAGGCGCCAGTCTGCGGAGGCGTGGCGGATCCGCCGTCGCGCCGCCTTGGCAGGCAGCTTCCGCAGAGCAATGCGGCGGCGGGCAGGACGAGCATGTTGAGAATGGTCGCGGAGATGAGTCCTCCGAACTGGACGACCGCGAGCGGGGCGAGAAGTTCCCCTCCGGGCCTGTCCGCCGCGAGGACGAGCGGGACGAGTCCGAGAATCGTCGTGAGCGACGTCATGAGAATCGGCGCCATGCGTTCCGCAGAACCGTTCACGATAGCGTCGCGGAAGGTCTGACCCTCCTCTTCGAGTTCGCGGTAGCGGTTGAGGAGGAGGAGGCCGTTGCGCAGCACGAATCCCACGACCGTCACGAAGCCTATGAGCGACGCGACGGAAAGGACTGGATTCGTCAGCTGCACAGCCATGATTCCGCCGATGAGGCCGAGGGGGACGTTCAGCATGACGAGCGCGGCGGCCTTTGCCGTCCTGAGCGCGAGCGTCAGGATTGCGAAGATCGCGACCAGCAGTCCCACGCCAAGGAAGGCGAGCCGCCGTCCGGCGCTTTGCCGTGCCTCGAAGCTGCCGCCGTACGAGACCGTGCAGCCTGCGGCGGCGACCGTCGGCTCGATCGCCCTGCGCAGCGCCGCGACGAGCGTGCCGGTGTCGACAGACCCCGCCGCGTTGCACGTGACGAGTGCCTTGCGCCTGGACTGTTCGCGGATGACGAGGTTGGAGGCCTCCTCGCGGTAGACGCGCGCCACCTCGTCAAGACGCTGACGCCTGCCGTTCGGCGCGGACAGGACGAACGCCCTGACCGTTTCCGGCGTAAGGTCTTCGCCTTCGCCGTCAAGGCGCACGACGAGGTCGCGCACCTTGAGGCCGTCGCGGATTTCTCCCAAGACCTTGCCGTTGAACGCGGCCGAGACCTGTTCTCCGGCGTCCTTGAGCGAGAGACCCATTTCGGCGAGGGCGTCGAGGTCGTAGTCGATGCGGCACGTGTTCACGAGGATTTCTCGGTTCGCCCGCACGTCGGCGACTTCGGGGACTTCGTCGAGGATGCGTTTCACCTTCTGCGCCACGTCGCGCAGGACGGCCAGGTCGTCGCCGAAGATGCTGATCGCCACCTCCGCCTCCGTGCCGGAGAGGACTGCGCTGATGCGGTGGGCTATCGGGTAGCCGATCATCGTGGAGACGCCGGGCAGTTCGGCGAGGTCGTTCCGTATAGTGTCGCGGATGGCGTTCGCGTCCGCGCCGACGTCCACCCGCACTACGAGCTCGGAGGCGGAGACCGGTTCGGCGTGCTGGTCGCGCTCTGCGCGTCCGGTGCGGCGAAGGATGGTCTTCACGCCAGGGATCCGGCCGATCGCCGCGCTCGCGCCGTCGGCGATGCGCTCCGTCTCCTCAAGCGACGTGCCGGGCGGAGTCGAGACGAACACCGTGAAAGCGTCTTCACGGAACGTCTGGAGGAAGCTGGCTCCGAAGCCCGCAGCAACGTGCGCCGTCCAGGCGAGAAGCAGGAGCATCAGCAGGCAGAGCGTCTTCGGGAATCGGAGGCACACGCCGAGTATCGGACGGTATGCCGCCTTCATTGCGCGCGTCGCCGGCGAGTCCCCGGCGGAGCCGCTGGCGATTCTCGCGGATTTCGCCTTCTGACGTCTGGGATTTCGCCAGAGGAGGATGCTCAGCGCGGGTGTCAGCACGACCGCGACGAGGAACGAGGCGCCGAACACCAGGAGATAGGCAAGGCCAAGCGGCGCGAAGAAGCGGCTTTCGAGTCCGGAGAGCATCAGTAGCGGGATGAACACCAGCACGATGATGAATGTCGAAAACGAGACGGACGGCAACGCCTCCAGCACGGCGGACGCGGCGACGCGCTGCGGCGCACTGCGTTCTGAATCCGGCAGCGCGGCGTTCTCGCCGAGCCGCCGCCATATGATCTCCACGAAGATGATGGCGCAGTCCACGATGTCGCCCACGCCCACTGCGAGTCCGCCGAGTGTCATCACGTTCACTCCGAGGCCGAAGCGCGGAAAGAGCGCGACGCCCGCCAGCACGGACAGCGGCATGGTGAGAAGGGTGATTAGGATCGTGCGGAGGCGCATGAGAGTAAGGCCGAGCACCAGCACGACGATTATCGCCGCATCGCGGATCGTGGTGCGGCCCTCGCCGATCGAAAGCTCGATGAAGTCGGACTGGCGGTACGCCTCGCGGTGGACCTCAAGTCCGTCCGCCCTGTGCTCTGCGGCGAACTGCCCGATGCGTTCGTCCAGCTGGCGCGAGAGGGTGGGGGTGTTCGCGCCCGGCGCCTTCTGGACGGCGAGGACGACGGCCTCCGCGCCGTTGAACGTGGCCGACCCGCGTCGCGGTGCGCCGCCCACGCCGACGTTTGCGACGTCGGAGAGGCGCAGGAACGGGCCATCGTCTCCAGACGACGGAACGGCGATCCTCTTCAGCGCATCGAGCGTGTCCGCCCGCGCTATCTGCCGGAGGGGAATCTCCTCTCCGCCGACGTGTGGGAGGTAGCCGGCGCTCGCCTGGGTTTGGCTCGATTCCGCCGCCGCGACGACGTCCGCGAGCGAGAGGCCGTACTGGGACAGCACGGACGGCGAGACGCGGATCTGGAATTCGGGGAGACGTCCGCCGGTTACGACCACGTCGCCGACGCCGGAGACGCCCAGAAGGCGGGTGCGCAGGTCGAACTCCGCAAGTTCGCGCATCTCAAGCGGCGAGATGCGCCCGTCCGGACATGTCAGCGCGACGAGCATGATCTCGCCGGCCACGGATACGACGGGAGCGATCTCCGCGCGGACGTCCTCGGGCAGCTGCTCCTTCACGGTGGCTAGGCGCTCGAAGACGCTGAACCTGGCCTGGGCGAGGTCGACGTTCCAGTCGAAGTCCACCCACACGAACGAGAGGCCTCCGCCTGAACTCGACCTCACGGTGCGGACGCCCGGAATGCCGTTCATGGCGGCCTCTATCGGAATCGTGACGCGCTGCTCGACCTCTTCGGCAGTCAGTCCGCCCGCCTCGGTCTGCACGACGACACGCGGCTCGCGTATTTCGGGGAAGACGTCCACCGGGAGGTCTTTCCCCACGCGCCATCCGAGCACCGCGACTAGAAGCGCGGCGGCGAGCGCCAGTTTCGGATGCGCGAGAATCGTTTCCACAAATCTTTTCATTTCCCTATCTCTGATTCAGGTTGCGCCGCAGGGCGGCATGCACGACAGCCCCGTTCCGCCGGCGGAACGGGAATGCGAGAATGGCGAACGGCTCGGACGGCGCAGACCGTCCGGCGTTTCGCCTGAATCAGGGGGAAGTCACGACCGCGCGTTGGCGCGGATGTTGAACGAGAGGAAGTCTCCGCCGGCATCGGGGGGCGACGTGGCGCGCGGGACGTCCCTGAACGCGCGGGCGGCGGACGCCACGGCGCCATGCGGACGAGAAGGCGCGGGAAAGGCGAAGGAAAGGAAGAGGACTTGGACCCCGTGCGGCGGAAACCAGTCCGGGGAACTCACGCGCACGTGGTCGCATGGCGCGGACACGAGGCGCTCCCCGCCGCCGAAGGCTGCTGACAGCGACGCGCCCGGCGCGTTCGGCGAAAAGACGGAGGATTCCGCTTCAGGCGGACAGACGTGGGCGTGGTCGCCGTCCCCAGGAGCGCAAAAACAGAAAACGCCCCCTTGCAGTGCTGCAAGGAGCGCAAGCGACGCCGCCATGACAAGAGCGACGAACCGGGACGCGCCCGTTCTCCGAGATGCGGAAAGCATTTGAGGGCAGTGTACCACAACCTCGCGCCGACTTCAACGCCCGACTGGAGTTTAGGTGAATTGCAGGCGAAATGGCTCACCTCGCCGAAGATTCCCGCAATGCACTTCGGCAGCGTTCTGAACTTGAACTGTCTCATTCTCTCTCCTTTTCCTCGTGGCGTCCTGCACTCCGCCCCGCGCGTCCCCGCCGCCGGCGGTCGCCTCCGTCTCCTTCGCCTTTCCCGGCCCGTCCTTCTTCCTTTTCGCCTCCTGCCTCCAGCCCCCTTTCGGACCTGTCCGCAGTGGTCCGGCATATGATGCATTTTTCATCCCCCGGATGTCGCTTCTGTTGACTTTCGCTCGGCGGATTGCTAGAATGGCGCGCGTTGCGCCTTCTCGTCCGTTCCGCTTGCGCGGAATCGGGCGGCGGTGCGCGGCGGTTTCCGAAACGAATGCGGAGAGGACAGAGATGAAAATGAAAAAAGCGTTCGCCTGCGGACTTATGGCGTTGTCCGTCACGGCGGTTGTCGTCGGGTGCGGAACGGATGCGTGCCGCGCGCCGAAGTCCAATGCGCCGCACGGCATGACGGTCGAATGGCTGCCGTCGCCGTCAGGGGTGGCCGTGGCCGCGCCGCGCTTCGCGTGGAAGCAGGGGCAGGGGCTGCGCCCGGGCGCAAGAGACGTCGTGCAGTCCGCCTACCGGCTCTTGGTGTCTTCAAGCGCGGCGAAGCTGGACGCCGGCGTCGGCGACCTCTGGGACACCGGCAAGGTGGAAGGCCGCCAGTCGCTGAACGTCGCCTACGCCGGCCGGCCGCTCGCATCGTCGCGCCGCGTCTACTGGAAGGTCAAGACCTGGTGCAGCAGGGGCGTGGAATCGGACTGGAGCGAGCCGCAGTCGTTCGTGACCGGCCTCATGGACGACGCGGACTGGAAGGCGAAGTGGATCGGCCCCGCCGCCGCCACGCGCCCGGACGCCGACCTGGGCGGCGCCCGCTGGGTAACGGGGATGCCCGACGCGAAAGGCGTCGTAACGCTCAGGAAGACGTTCAAGTTCGCCGGCGCGAAGCCGGGCGAATTCGTCGAACTCCTCCACGCCGGATTCCCGCAGCACGAGATCGACGTCAACGGCAAGCCCTGCCATCGCTGGAGCGGACACGTCCACGACCCGAAGTTCCTCCGCTTCCGCGACGTCTCACAGTGGCTGAAGCCGGGCGATAACGAAATCGTCGTACGCGTCCACAAGCCCGCCGAAGGACAGCCCCAGACGTTCATCGCCGCCCTGCGCCTCCCCGACGGAAGCTGCGTCGTAACCGACGCCTCGTGGGGACGCGACCTCGGCGGCGTCCGCGACACCGCCTACGGAAAGACGATGGTACTTCGCGAGGAAATCGCCTCGCCCGCGTTCGAGAAGACGATAAGGATTGCGAAGCCGCTGGCGTCCGCCATCCTCCACGTCACCGGCGTCGGTTTCTACGAGGCCTCGCTGAACGGGAAGAAGATCGGCGACCAGGTGCTCGACCCGTCGCCGACGGCCTACGACAAGCGCGTCCTATATTCGACCTACGACGTCGCCGACCGGCTGAAGCAGGGCGACAACGTCCTCAACGTGCTTGTGGGACACGGCTGGTACGACGTCCGCTCGATCGCCACGTGGAACTTCGACATCGCGCCGTGGCGCGACTTCCCGCGCATGATCGCGCAGCTCGAGCTCGTCTACGCCGACGGAACGCGCGAGACGGTCGTCTCCGACAAGTCCTGGCGCCAGGTGAAAAGCCCGATTGGCTACGACTGCATCCGCGAGGGCGAAGTCATCGGCGCCGCCGACCCGCGCGCGCCGGACTTCAACAAGACCGTCGTCCACGCCGAAGAAGTCCCGGCTCCGAAGGGGCGTCTCGTGGCGCAGAACTGCGCTCCCGCGAAGGTGATGCGCGAACTGAAGCCCAAGGCGATCCACGCGCTCGGCGACGGGACGTACGTGGTCGAGTTCCCGGAGAACTTCGCCGGGTGGATCCGCATGAACGTGAAGGGGCAGAAGAGGGGCGACGTGATGGTCGTCCGCTACGACGAGCGCATCGACAAGGGCTTCCGGCCCGCCGTGCCGTCCGTCCGCGACGGCATCAACGAGCGACTGGCGCAGGAGGCGGTCAAGGCCGGGCGCGAGAAGCGCGCGATCGACTGCCACTTCCGCTACACGGCCTCGCAGCGCGTCTGCGCGACGGGCGCGGAGTTCCAGGCTGACCGCTTCGTCTCCTCCGGCGCCGCGGAAGAGGTCTACGAACCGCGCTTCACGTACAACGGCTTCCAGTACGTCGTCCTCAGGGGCCTGCGCTCCGCGCCGAAGGCCGAGGACATAGTCGGCTGCATCGTCCACACCGCCTTCCCGACGATCGGGTCCTTCACCTGTTCCGACGAGACGTTCAACACGCTCATGAAGATGGGCGAGCGCGCCTACAAGAGCAACTTCGCCGACGGCGTTCCGACCGACTGCCCGCACCGCGAGAAGAACGGCTGGACGGGCGACGCCTCCATCGCGAGCGAACTCGCCCAGTACTGCTTCGAGAACACCGCCGGCTACGAGAAGTGGCTGCAGGACATCTGCGACAACCAGCTGGCCTCCGGCGACATCAGCGGCATCATCCCGTCGAGCGGCTGGGGTTTCCAGTGGGGCAACGGCCCTGCGTGGGACAGCGCCCTGCCGGTCGTAGCGTGGAATCTCTGGTGCTATCGCGGAGACCGCCGAGTCCTCGACGCCGTCTATCCCGCGCTTCGCCGCTACGTCGACTTCACTACGACGAAGACCTCCGGAAATCTCGTAAAGCACGGCCTCGGCGACTGGATTCCCGTCGACCGCAGACACATGCCGGCCACCGAACTCACGTCCAGCTGCTACTACTACCAGGCCGCGTCAATCCTCTCCCGCATCGCGGGCCTCCGCGGCGAGAAGGACGTCGAGGCGAAGTACGCCACGCTGGCGCGCGACGTCGCATCCGCCATCAACGGAAAGTACTACAAGGGCGACGGCGTATACGACAACGGCGGGCAGACCGCCCAGGCGTTTCCGCTCGCCTACGGCGTCGTGCCGGCCGCGGAGCGCGCGAAGGTCGAGGCGAAGCTCGTCGAATCCGTCATGAAGACCGACGGACACGTCGACATGGGCCTTCTCGGCACGAAGCACGTCTTCCGCGCGCTCTCTCTCGCCGGCCGGACGGACCTCGCGTTCAAGATGCTCACGAACCCGACCGCGCCCTCGCCCGTCGAGTGGATCCAGAAGGGCGGCACGACGCTTTGGGAGGACTGGGGCGACGGCGCTTCGCGCAACCACATCATGTTCGGCGATTTCGTCGCCTGGGCCTACGAGTTTCTCGCCGGCATCCGCCTCCCCGAGACCGCCCGCTCCTCCGCCGCCGTGCCGGAAGCGCCTGCGCAGGCGTTCAGGGAAATCGTCATCGCGCCGCAGGCGATCGCCGCGCTCGACGACGTGCGCGCTTCCGTCGACGGCCCCTACGGCGTCATCTCCAGCGCCTGGAGGCGTGAAGGCTCCGCGTTCGCGCTCGACGTGGTCGTCCCGCCGAACACGACGGCGCTCGTCCGCCTTCCCGACGGCACGGAGCGCCGCGTAGGCTCCGGTTCGCACTCGTTCTCCTGCACCATTGCGGCGAAGTAGGGCGATGGACAGAAGGACGTTTCTGAAAACGGGGCTGCTGGCCGGCGCAAATGCGCTGGCCGGCGGCCTCGCCGTCCGGTCCGCCGACGTTCCCGACCGCGTTCCGTACGATGGGACGATCGGCGACAGGCTCTGGATGTGGGGGCATCATCCGATGGCGTTCGCCTCGCTTCGCGGCGACGGCGGGGAGAAGTACAATCTCCCGTACGACCGGCGCATCGACATGGCCGACGCCTGCAGGAGAATGGGGATTCCCGGCTGCTTCGTAGTCCGATGGCTCAATCTGCCGACAAGGGACGAGCTGCCCGCCTACATGAAGCAGTTCTCGCAGACGAGGCGCGTGGGCTTCTCCATCACCGACAGCGCAAAGGAGACGTTCGAGGAGAAGGTGGAGATCGGGCTTGGACTGGCGGACAGAATGCCGAATCTCACGACGCTCATCCTCGACGACTTCTGGCGTCCGGGATGCCGTCAGGACTATGCCGCCCTCGTCCGCGCGAGGAAGCGCATTGCGGAGCGCCGCCTGAGGCTCAGCGCGGTGCTGTACGCCGACGCCGACGGCGTCCGGCAGGAACTCAAACGGGAGATCGACCTGTGCGACGAAATCACGTTCTGGTTCTGGCATGGGAAGAACGTCGGCGGAATCGAGGAGCAGGTGGCGAAGCTGCGCGCGCTTGCAGGTCCCGACAAGCCGATTCTGCTTGGGCAGTACATGTGGGATTTCGGCGGACGCGGGCCGATATCCGCCGAGCGCATGGAAGGGCAGCTTGCACAGACCTCGCGCCTTCTCGCCCGGCGAGAGATCGCGGGCGTGATCTTCCACTGCACGCCGCTTGTGGACATGGATGTGGAGGCCGTCGAGATATCACGCCGCTGGATCCGCGAAAACGCCTCGCGCCCATGGGGCGCATGAGGCGGGAGGAGGAGACGAGGCGATGAGAGACTTTAATGAAACGGCGAAAGCCGCCCTGTTGACGCTGGCCTGCGCGGCGGCGCTTTGCGCGTCTGGCGGCAATCGCGTCCGCTGCGCCCCCGTCGACGACGGTCGCGCGCTCTCCAATCCCGGCATGGGATGGCAGTGCTACTACTACGACAACAGCCCGGCGAACTACGGACGCTTTCTCGAACCAGGCGACACGGCAGAATGGTTTCCCGGATGCAACCAGGTCTATCTCCGCTTCCCATGGAGCATGATCGAGCCAGAGGAAGGCGTCTTCAACTGGGCGGCGGTGGATTCCGTGATGCAGCGCTTCACCGACCGCGGATGCCAGGTCTCGTTCCGCATCACCGCCTCGGAGAGCTGGTGCGAATACGCCACGCCGAAATGGGTGTTCGACGCCGGCGCGAAGGCCATCCGCTGGACATGGCAGAAAGGCCCCGATCCGAACGGCCGGTTCGTCGACCCGGACTTCAACGACCCCGTGTTCCTTGAAAAGCTGGACAACTTCCTGCGGGCGTTCGCGGCGCGGTACGACGGCGACGAGCGCATTGCGTTCGTCGACATCGGCTCGTTCGGCGTCTGGGGCGAGGGACACACCGGGTTCTCGGCGAAATTCGGCAAGGAGGAGACGGCGCGGGCCGTCCGCGCCCATGTCGACCTGCACTGCCGGCATTTCAGGAAGACGCTGCTGGCGATTTCGGACGACGTGGACGGTGGATGGAACATGAGCGGGAACTGGCCGCTGACCGACTACGCGCGCTCGAAGGGCGTCACCCTGCGCGACGATTCGATTCTCGTGAGCGCTCCGCCCAACCAGTGGAAGCACGCGGAGATGGCAGACCGCTACTGGCGGACGCTTCCGGTAATCGTCGAAAGCGGGCATTTCCGCGAGTGCGGGAAGACCTGGGACGACGAGCTGCTGTACCGGTCCGTCGAGGCCTACCACGCCTCGTTCATGGCCATCCACGGCGACGCGCGTGAGATTCTCAAGACCTCGCCGAAAGCGATCGAGCGGATCAACCGCCGATTGGGATACCGCTTCAACCTTCGGGCGGCGTCCTGGCCGAAGACAGTGCGCGTCGGCTCGCACGATCCGAAAAGGCCAATCGACTGGTTCGGAAACGCCAACGTCGGACTGGACGCGGAGCCGTTCACAGTCGACTGGGCATGGGCGAACGTCGGCGTCGCGCCGTGCCTCCGGGACGCCTATCCCGCCCTGACGGTGAAGGACGCGAAGGGGCGCGTGCTGGCCGTTCTCGTTGACGACGGCCTCAATCTGCGGACGCTGGAGACGGCAGAGCCCGGAAAGGCCGCGACGAAGTCGTCCGCGAAGTCGTTCACGCTCGGCCGCTGGCTCATGCCGGTCCTGCCATGCGGGACGTTCGACGTCTACGTGTCCGTCGGAAAGGTGGACGGAACTCCGGTCTACGAGCTCCCGTATCCAGCCGGTGACGGCCATCGCCGCTATCGCCTCGGCGCGATCGAATTCGCCTCTAATCAAATGGCAGATGCACTGTAGTTGATTGCCCGATGAGGGAACGGTTCCGCCATGGATTTCCGTAGTCTGTCTGCCATCGCATTGACTGCTCTGACCGCGCTGGCGTCCGTCCAGACGTCCCGCGCCTGTCCGTTCTGCTACGAGGGGCGGACGAGCGGCGACCTGTTCTGCACGGGCCTCCACGAGTGGAAGGAGGGAAAGGTCTCCTACGGATGGTACTGGGAGTGGACGGACTCCTGGAGCGGGGACTGGTACTACCACGGCATTGACGGCTACGACTGGTACGACGGCGGGCTCATGCCGCTGGGCGTGTGGAGTCCCGTGGCGCCGGACGTGCCGGAGCAGTCGAACCCCATGCCGGCGCAGGCGACCTCGCGGGACCCCGTGAACCTCCTCGCGGGGCGCGTCATGTGCCTCGTGGAGGACGGGCACGTCCTCGCGGACGTCGGCGCGGACGGCGGGCCGCTGCGCGTCTACGTCCGGACGGAGGGCGTGGACGGATGGCTCGGCTTCGTCGACCTGACGGGCGACGCCCCGCGCGGGCGCTGGTTCGTGGCGGACGCGACCGGAAGCGTCCGCGCCGTCGTGGACGACGGCGGCGGCATGATCGAGCGCTACGACTGCGACGCCTGGGGGCGTGTCCTGCGCATCGAGGGCGCGGACGGCGTTCCGCGCGCCCGGAGCGCGGTGGGCAACCGGATCGTCTGGCAGGGGCGCGAGTGGTTTCCCGCCTCCTCTCTCTATTTCTTCCGCGAGCGGTGGTACGACCCGGTCGTCGGACGCTGGGTCTCGGAGGACCCGGTCGGCCTCGCCGGCGGCCTCAACCTCTACGAGTTCTGCGGCGGCGACCCGGTGAACGACAGAGATCCGTTCGGTCTTGCGCGAATCGGAGTGCGGGGCTGTGGAGGCTTAACACTACTGCGACATTGGTGGCAATTGGAATCTACTATCCATGGACATGGCCGTCCGTTGAGTTCAACATGGGACCATACCACCAGCACATTTTCTTTGAGGATGGCTTGTCGCCGAGTAATGTGGGCTATTTTAAAAAGGGGATTTTCCCTGATGATCCCACCAATATTGGACGATACCATTTTGGATTTCGGCGATATGACGATGACTTGATGCGCCGTGCCGTGCAGAATGTCTTGAATTCTAGAAGTGGAATGAGAAGGGTGCGGCGGTTGGTGGCTACAATTTCCTGTTCCACAACTGTCAGGACTTCGTGGATGCGGTCGTTGACGAATATGACAGATTGGAGAGGAAGTAGGAGGTGTTTTCAAATGAAAACAGCATTTGTTGTTGTGCCGCTGGCCGGCTTCCTGGGAGGATGCTCTCTTTGCTATCGAGTGGTGAACAATTTGTTGGGCGTTGGAGACACGCTCGCATTATACGGAAAGGAGGCCATGGGGATTTCGGAAGAGTCCTTTCCGAAGATTGCGGAGCTTCGATTGGATTGTGTGGAGGAAGACGGAACGTTCGTGTACCGTGCGGCCTTTCGTCCGAGAAAGGTAAGGCTTCATTATTTCGCTTTGGCATATGAGTGCCCGAAGCGGGCAGACGGAGTTTTGTACGACTTTTTTCTTGCTGACGAGGATTTTCGTTTCGACGGCAAGGTCGACGTCGAGATTCGCCACGATGGAAAACTGCATGAGCGTCGGTTTGGAAAAGTGCAATATCCGATGGTGTACGGCGAGACAGTCGACCGGTGCGGCAGTGTATGGCACAACGTTGGCCGACTTGACGTAGGCGACGTCCCATGGCGATTCTCGGACGAGGTGGAGGTCTGTGTCCGCGTCTCCGACGAGAACGTCATGGAGCGGTTGAGGCGAAAGGGCGCTCGGATGTTCGTCTATGAATACAATCAACTGGAGATGTGAATTTCGTTGGACGGAGAAAGCGAATGCGAAGGGAAACGACTTTGCGGAGACGGATGCCTACATCTCCATTTGGCAAGGTAGATGCGGATTTGAATTGAACGTCTTCGCAGTTTGGTGTATAATCGTACGAAAAATTTTATAAACGATTCAAGGAGCAGACAATGCGCAATTCGATCGAGTCAAGTCCATGGGGCGTCTTCGAGGGCGAAGAGGTCCGCCTGTGGAGTCTTGTGAACGCCAACGGCCTTGAACTGCATTTCTCCAACTGGGGCGGACGCCTCGTGAAGGCCCTCGTCCCCGACCGCGACGGACGTCTTGAGAACGTCACGCTCGGCTGGCCGACTCTGGACGAATACGTGGGCGAGCATGGCGGCACGTACTTCGGCGCCCTCGTCGGCCGCTACGGCAACCGCATCGGCGACGGAAAGTTCACCCTCGACGGAACGACGTACTCCCTTGAACTCAACAACGCGCCAGGCGGCATTCCGTGCGCCCTGCACGGCGGTCTGCGCGGCTTCTCCCTGCGCACGTGGAGGCTCGTGCGCGAGATCCACGAGGCGGACAAGGTCGGGCTCGTCCTTGCCATCTCCTCTCCTGACGGAGAGGGCGGCTACCCCGGCAACGTGGAGGTCGAGGCCACGATCACGCTCGACGACGCGAACGTCTGGCGTCTCGAATGGCGCGCTACGACGGACAAGGCGACTCCCCTTGCGTTCACCGAGCACGCCTACTGGAATCTGGACGGCGTTGCCGCCGGGACGACCGTCATGGACCACGAGCTCCAGATCTCCGCCTCGAACTACACGCCCTACGGCCCGGCGATGATTCCCACCGGCGAGATCCGCGCCGTCGAAGGCACTCCGTTCGACTTCCGCGCCCCGCACGCGATCGGCGAACGCCACGACGACGACTTCCCCGAACTCAAGTACGGCGCCGGCTACGACATCAACTGGGCGCTCGACGGCGAACCGGATGCCCTGCGCCCCGCCTGCGCGCTCGTCTCACGCAAGACCGGCCGCCGCCTCGAAGTCTGGACGACCGAGCCCGGACTGCAGATCTACGACGGACACTACCTCCCCGCGCCCAACTCCGGAATCGCGCTGGAGACGCAGCATTTCCCCGACTCGCCGAACAAGCCGCAGTTCCCGACGACGATCGTCCGGCCAGGCCAGACGCTGACGTCGGCGACGGAATTCCGCTTCAAGACGGTCTGACGGGCCGGCGAACCGACAATTTTGTCGGTCATTGCGCCGTTTCCCCTTGCCATTTCCCATTGATGATGGGATAATGCTTGTGTTTTGTTTAAAAACAGGATTTTGCAGATGAAAGAGGTAAATGGAAAGCTCTCCGCGGCGGGACTGAAGATGGCGTTTGTCGCCAGTCGCTTCAACTCGTTCCTCGTGGAGCAGCTTGTGAAGGGCGCTCTCGACGCTTTCGTGCGCCTTGGCGGCAGCGAGGAGGACGTCGTCCTCGTCCGCGTCCCTGGCGCATACGAGATTCCGGTCGTCGCGAAGAGGCTTGCGCAGTCGAAGAAGTTCGACGCGGTCGTCGGACTTGGCGCGGTCGTGCAGGGGGCGACGGCGCACGCGGGGCTCATATGCGAGACGACGGCGCGCGCGTTCAGCGAGATCGCGCTCGATACGGGCATCCCCGTGGCGGACGGCGTGGTGAGCGCGGAGAACCTCGAGCAGGCGGTGGAGCGCTGCGGCACGAAGCAGGGCAACAAGGGCTTTGCTGCGACGCAGGCGGCGATAGAGCTGGCCAACGTCATGAAGCAGATTTGAGACGCTGAAGGAATGTTGAATGCAGGAAAATGAAAGGTCGATGAAAATGGCGAAGCAAGTCAAGAAGGTCGCGTTTCTCACGGCGGGCGGTCTGGCGCCGTGCCTGAGTTCCTCGATTGGGTTTCTGATCGACGAATATACGAAGAAAGCGCCCGAAGTGGAGATGATCGGCTACATCAACGGCTACATGGGGCTGCTTCAGGGCAACTCGATCCCCGTAACGGACGAGGTCCGCAGGAACGCCCTCGAGCTCACTCTCCACGGCGGAAGCCCGATCGGCAACAGCCGCGTGAAGCTCACGAACGTCAAGGACTGCGTCAAGCGCGGCCTCGTCAAGGAAGGCGAAGACCCCCTCAAGGTCGCGGCGGAGCAGCTGGTCAAGGACGGCGTCGACGTCCTGCACACGATCGGCGGCGACGACACGAACACGACGGCGGCGGACCTTGCCGCCTACCTCGCGAAGAACGACTATCCTCTCACGGTCGTCGGCCTTCCGAAGACGATTGACAACGACGTCTACCCGATCAAGCAGTCGCTCGGCGCGTACACCGCCGCCGAGGAGGGCGCAAAGTACTTTGTGAACGTGGTCAAGGAGAACAGCGCCAACCCCCGTTCGCTCATCATCCACGAGGTGATGGGGCGCAACTGCGGCTGGCTGACGGCGTTCACGGCCATCTACTACCACAAGTTCATCCAGCGCCGGCTCAACTTCCTCCCGGAGTTCGGCCTCACCCGCGACCGTCAGGACGTGCACGCCGTCTACGTGCCGGAGTCGCGAATCGACTTCGATTCGGAGGCCCGCCGCCTTCGCAGAATCATGGACAAGAACGACTGCGTCAACATCTTCGTCAGCGAAGGCGCCTGCGTCAAGCAGATCATCGCCGAGATGAAGAAGGCCGGCGAGGACGTTCCGCTTGACGCCTTCGGGCATCCCCGGCTCGACAAGGTCAACGTCGGCCAGTGGTTCGCCAAGCAGTTCGGCGAGCGCCTTGGCGCGGAGAAGACCCAGGTCTTCAAGAGCGGCTACTTCGCCCGCTCCGCGGCGCCGAACAAGAAGGACCTCAGCCTCATCCACCAGTGCTGCGAGGTGGCGGTGGAAAGTGCGCTCCGGGGCGAGGGCGGCGTCGTCGGCAAGGACGAGGACGCCTCCAACAAGATCCGCGCCTGCGAGTTCGAGCGCATCGCGGGCGGCAAGCCGTTCAACGTCCGCAACAGCCGCTTCCGCAAGATGCTCGCCGAAATCGGCCAGCCGCGTCCGCGCAAGACGCGCGTCGTCAAGAAGAACAAGAAGTAAGGCCGTTCAGCGAAGGGAAAGAAAATGTCTGAAGAGAAAAAGAAATATCCGCGCGGCGTGATCGTCGAGTACGATTTCACCGCCGTCGACGGCGCGCAGCTCCTGTTCGATGTCGCGAAGGAGGTCCTTGCGGGGAAGGGCGTCGAGCTCGACGTGAAGATTGAGGCGATGCACCTCGTCGGCGGAAACTACCAGGGCGCGCTCGCGGAACTGGCCGAGACGCTGGAGAAGGACTTCGTTCCGGGCGACGTCGCGCGCGAACTGGCCGCGGCATTCAATTCCGCGCTGGCGGAGAAGGTCGCCGCCGCCGCGACGCCGGGCTTCAAGGCGTTCGTCTCCGCGCTGACCGCGCGCGGTCTCAAGGTCGTCGTCGCGTCCCGCGCCGGCGTAGACGCCCTCAAGCCCGCGCTCGAGGGGCTTGACCCCGACCTCGTCGTCCCCTACGCCGAACAGTCGAACACCTACGGCAATGGGAAGTGGGACGTCTGGCGTCGCGCCTGCAGCGCGAACGGACTCATCGACCTGCTCACCGTCGGCGTAACGGGGTCCGGCCCCGGCGTCAAGGCCGCGCTCGTGGCGGGAATCAGCGCCCTTGCAATCGTGCACCCGCATGTCGAATACCAGGACTTCGGCGGCGCGGACGTCGTCGCCGAGAAGTTCAGCGCAGACCTCGCGAAGGAAGTCCTCCGCATGCTCCACATGGACTAAGATGAACGGAATTGAAAGACTCCACTCAATCATGGTCCGTCTCCGCGACCCGGAGACGGGCTGTCCGTGGGACAAGGTCCAGACGCTTGAGACCCTGAAGCCGTGCGTCCTCGAAGAGACGTACGAGCTTCTCGCCGCGATGGACAGGCCGGACGACCGCGACAACTACGTCGAGGAACTTGGCGACGTCCTTCTTCAGGTGATGTTCCAGTGCGTCATGGCCGAACAGCGCGGCGACTTCACGTTCGACGACGTGGCGAACGCCATCTCCGACAAGCTTGTCCGCCGCCACCCGCACGTCTTCGGCGACGTCGTGGCCGAAGACCCGTCCGCTGTCCTCCGCAACTGGGAGCGCATCAAGCAGCAGGAGCACAAAAAGGAGGCGCGCCACAGCGCCCTGGACGGCGTTCCCCCGGCGCTTCCGGCGCTTCTCAAGGCGCAGCGGACGCAGGAGAAGGCCGCCCGCGTGGGATTCGACTGGAAGGACGCGAAGGGACCGCTGGACAAGATCCGCGAGGAACTCGCCGAACTGGAGGCCGCCGTCTCCGCGTCGTCCGACACCTCCCTCGACCCGAAGGTCAAGGACGAGCTTGGCGACCTCCTCTTCTCCGTGGCGAACCTCTCCCGCCATCTGAAGGCCGACTCCGAGTCCGCGCTCGACAACGCGACCGCGAAGTTCTCCCGCCGCTTCCGCGCCGTCGAGGCCGGGGCGAAGGCGCAGGGGCGCGACATGAAGTCCATGACGCTGGACGAGATGGATGCGCTTTGGGACAAGGCCAAGGCGTCCGAATGCGCGTCGAAGCGATAGAGCCGCACGGCTTCTGCCACGGCGTCAAGGCCGCCGTGGCGAAGGCCCGCGCCGCGCTCGCCAATGGCGGCGCGGCGTTCTGTCTTCATGAACTCGTGCACAACGAGTCCGTCGTCGCCGAACTCTCCGCCGGCGGAATGAGGTTCGTGGACGACGTGGACGACGTCCCGCATGGCGCGACGCTTCTCCTTTCCGCGCACGGGGTCTCTCCCGACGTGAGGCGCAGGGCTGCCGAACGCTCCCTGCGCGTCGTCGACGCGACATGTCCGTTCGTCGCGCGGATGCACCGTCAGGTCTGCGACTTCGCCCGGCGCGGAATGAATTTGGCCGTCGTCGGACACGCCGGCCACGTCGAAGTGCAGGGCGTCGTGGGGGAGACCATCGATGCGTCGGCCGCGGTCGCGGTCGTGGCGGACGTGAAGGACGTCGAATCCCTCCCGTCGTGGGAGCGGGTAGGGGCTGTTTGCCAGACCACCCTTTCGTCCGACGTCGTTGATTCCGTTCTTTCCGCGCTCCGCAGGCGTTTTCCGTCTCTTGAACTCCCGCCGGCCGCGGGTGTATGCACGGCGACGCGGGAGCGCCAGGACGCGGTGCGCGGGTTTGTCGCGCGCGGCGGCGACGCGGTGCTTGTCGTCGGCGGAGCGCATTCGTCCAATACGCGACGCCTTGCGGAGGTGGCCGAATCGGCCGGCGCCAGGGCGTGGCTTGTCTCCGGCGCGGACGGACTTCGCGGATGCGACTTTGCGGGCGTAAAGACGCTTGGCGTCACCGCCGGCGCGTCGACCCCCGAAGACGTCTTCCTTCAGGTCCTCTCCGCCTGCCGCGCCTATCGAAGGTCGTCTCTGAATGGCGGCATCGCGTAAATCAGTGCAATGGGCCATCCGCATTATTGCCATGCGGCTCGAAAGGGCGTGTAAATCCGACGTGCCGACAGCCACCGTCCTTTGCGCCCAGTTCCTCAAAAGGAGTGTCCAGTATTTGACGAACCGGCACGTCTGGATTCTGATCCCTGTCTCAGAAGAGCGCCCACTATTATAACGAACTGCGGGCCTTGAATTTCCGCCAAAAGGGCGTTGCCAATTGGCGGAGGATGGTGTACACTGTCCGGACGACAATGGATTGAGGAGAAACGATGAAAAAGGCAATGACGATTCTGCTTGCGGCGCCGGCCGTGGCCCTGGCGGCGATTCCGACGAGCGTGGAGACGGCGGACGGTTCGCGTCTGCCGTGCGGCGAGGACGTGCGCAACTTCTCGTTCAGGGCGAAGGTTGTTTCGGAGCAGGGCGCGGAGGCGCGTCTGGCGTTTCACTCCGACGGCGCTCTGAAGGGCTACGAGGTGCTTTTCAGGAACGGGGCGGTCAACGGCTCGCGCAAGACGGGGTCGCTCGCCTCCGTCCGCAACCTCTACCGGTCGCTCGCAGAGGACGGAAAGCCGTTCTATTTCGAGCTTTCCGTCCGCGAAAAGAACGTCGAGGTGAAGGTAGACGGGCAGACCGTCGTAAGGTACACCGAGCCGAAGAACCCATGGCGCAGCGCTGCGCACGCGGAGCAGCTTCTTTCGCGCGGCGACTTCGTGTTCTACGGCGTGAAGGGCAAGGTGTCGTTCACGGACGTCTCGCTTGAGCCGCTTGCCGACGGCGTGACGAATCCCGACGACGTGATGCCGCCGGTCGACGAGCAGACCGACCGCGCCATCCGTCTCCAGCAGCGCGACTTCCCCGTGGTCGACTTCCACGTCCATCTCAAGGGCGGTCTCACCAAGGAGCAGGCCCATGCGAAGTCGCTCAACTACGGAATCAACTACGGCGTTGCGCCGAACGTGGGCGAGGGCGGCGTCGGGCGGATGCTGCGCAGCGACGCGGAGGCGGCGGACTACCTTGCCGAAGTCGCCCCGCTGCCCTTTCTGCGCGGCGTCCAGGGCGAGGGACGCAAGTGGCCGTACGAGTTCTCGAAGCGGCAGCTGCTCCAGTTCGACTATATGTTCACCGACTCGATGACGGTCGTCGACAACGGCGAGATCCTGCGGATATACCGTCCGGCGGAATTCAAGCTGAACGGACGCACCTATGACGAGTGGATGGATTTTCTTGTGTCGCAGATCGAGAAGATCATGGACAACGAGCCCGCCGACTTCTACGCGAACGCCACGTATCTCCCGCCGCCGATGCAGGCGGACTACGACAGGCACTGGACGGACGCGCGGATCGCCCGCGTCCTCGACGCGCTTGCGCGAAACCACGTAGCGCTTGAGATAAGCGCGAACTACAAGATTCCGAGCGCGAAGATAATCAAGATGGCGAAAGCGCGCGGAATAAAGTTCACGTTCGGCACGAACAACAGCGCCCCCGACTTCGGGCGGCTTGAGTACGCGCTTGAAATGGTGGAGGAGTGCGGACTGCAGACGGAGGACGTCTGGTTTCCGCACATGAGCGTCCGCGCGAAGCGCGACTTCAGACCGTACAACGTCTTCAGGCAGAAGAAGTAGCCGGGCAGAAGAAACTGTCCGGTGGAGGAGGAGGCCCGCCCGCCTCTTCGGGCGGGGCTTCAGTCGAGGACGACTCCGATCTCCGCAAGCGGGCGCGTCACGAAGTCGCGCGACTTCGCGCGTGGATGCGGAAGGACGAGTTCGGGGACGTCCATTCGGACGCCCCCGAAGTCTATCAGGTCGACGTCGATCGTGCGCGGGCCGTTGCGCACCGAGCGCACGCGTCCAAGCCTGTCCTCGACTTCGTGCATCCGTCGCGAGAACTCAAGCGGAGGGAGCGAGGTCTCGAAAGCCGCCGCCTGGTTGAGGAACTTCATGTGCGCGAATTCAGACGGCACGTCTACGGGCTCCGTCTCGATGACGGAACTCGCGGCGAGAAGGCGCGTCTGCGGAAACTCCGAAAGCGCGGCAATGGCCAGTTCAAGGTGGCGTCTGCGCGGTTCGACGTTCGACCCAAGCGAGACGACGGCGCGGACGCCGCGCCGCGCCGCGTTTTCGCCGCCGTTTTCGTTTTGCATCATGGGATAGGGGGGATTGCAGGATGGAAGAGGGACTGCGGGATGGAGCCGGCAGAGGGATTCGAACCCCCGACCAGCGGTTTACAAAACCGCTGCGCTACCACTACGCTATGCCGGCATCGGTTGGGGCAGTCTATCATAAACGGAGACGCCTGGCAACGGTTTTCGCTTTCCGGGAAGACGTGGGGCGTAGGAACGCATCTGCGCAATTGAAAAAGCCCGAAGAGCCAAAAACTTTGGAGAGCCGTATTTTTTGGGGCGTGGATTTGCTATAATCCGCTCCATGCGTTCAAACCATCTAAACCATCAACTGGCGGCGATGTCGCTTCTTGCCGCAGTCCTGGCGGGATGCGGCACGATTTCCGACGCCCGCAGGGCGCAGAAGTCGGCGGCGGAGTTCGGCGAGCGGGCGGCGGCCGCCACCAGCCGCGTCGTGGATGCGGTCGACCTGCGCGGCGCGTCGTTCATCGACTGCGTCGAGTTCGCGATGACGAACAGGCCGTCGATCGAGTCCGCCCGGCTGGCGGTGTCAAACGCCGTCCTCGAGCTGAAAACGGCGGTCGCGGACCGCGACCCGCAGCTGGACGTCGGCGCCGGCTTCTCGCAGTCGACGGCGAACGGCGGCAGCCACTTCTCGTGGCATCAGAGGCGCGGCAGGTTCGCGGGCGACGTGTCCGTGGACTGGCTGATCGTCGACTTCGGGCGCGTGGCCGCGAAGGAACGGCAGGCGCGCGAGCAGCTGGTGGCCGCGCAGCGCGACCTGGCGGACGTCGAGTTCTCCGTCTTCAACGACGTCGCGCAGTCGTATTTCACGCTCCTCAGGAACGACGCGCTCCTGGAAGTAGCCCGCACGAACGAGTTCATGCACGCCGAGCACCTTCGCCAGTCGGAATCGCTTTTCGCGGCGGGCGAGGTGAAGAAGCTGGACGTCCTCAAGGCGCGCGTGGACCTCTCCGACGCCCGGCTTGCGACGATCAACGCCTCGAACGACGTGCAGACGGCGGGGGCGGAGTTCCTGCGCGCGCTCGGCCTTCAGTCCGACCGCGCGACGCGCGCCGACGTGCGCGCCGTGGCGGAAAGGGCGCTTGAGGCGACGAAGCGGACGCTGCCGGAGACCGGCTACGGCGCGGCGGAGGGGCTTGTCCACGCGCGGACGAACGCGCCGTCGCTCAAGGTCCTCCACGCGAAGCTGCGCGCGGCCTCCGCCGAAGTGGACTACCGGATAGCGGACCTGATGCCGAAGCTCACGCTCTCCTCCGCGTTCTCGTTCTCCGACCCCGCATGGAACTGGAACTGGGCGTTCAACGCCGTGCAGACGGTCCTCGACGGCCAGCGCAAGCGCACGGCCGTGGACGCCGCCGTCGTCGCGATGGAGGCGGCGCGCGTCGCCGTCCAGGAGGCGGAGCAGAAGCTTTCCTACGACATAGCGGTGGCGGTGTCCGCCCGCGACAACGCCCGCCAGTCCCTCGCCACCGCAAGCGTGGAGGTGGAGCAGGCGCGCGAGAACCTCGACACCGTCGTGCAGGAGTACAAGGTCGGAGACGCATCCCGCATCGACTTCACGGACGCCGCGAGCGGATTCACCGAGGCGCTTGGAACGCGCATAAAGGCGTTCTACGCGGCGGAGCTTGCGGAGGCGGAGCTGATCCGCCTCACGGGCAGGGTCGAGGCAATCGCCGCGGCGCAGGAATAGAACAGCACAGGTGGACGATCATGAAGACGCTGATGAAATGGATTGGAAGAGCTGCCGTGCTCGCAGCCCTGGCGGGCGCGGGCGCGTGGGGATGGAAGACCTGGGGCGAGAAGAAGGCCGAGGCGCAGGTCGTGCGGTACCGCACGGCGCCCGTCCTGCGCACGGACGTGTTCCGCACGGTCGAGGCCACCGGCACCGTCCAGCCCATCAAGGAGGTCGAAGTCGGAGCGCAGGTGAACGGGCGAATCGTCAAGCTCTTCGTGGACTACAACTCCGTCGTCACGAACGGCCAGGTCGTCGCGCTCATCGACCCGCAGGTCTACGAGGCCAACTACAAGAGCGCCCTTGGGGAGCTCCATTCCAACGAGGCGAACGTCAAGAAGTGCGAGGCGCAGCTGGAGCTCGCCGAAAAGACGCTCGTGCGCAAGGACAAGCTCGCCAAGCGCGAGATGGCGCCGATGGCGGACTACGACAGCGCCCTCGAGGCGCGCGACGTCGCCAAGGCCTCCCTCGCCGCCGCCCGCGCGAGCGTGGAGAAAAGCCAGGCCGCCGTCAGCCAGGCCAAGGCCAACCTTGACTACTGCACGATCGTCTCGCCGGTGAACGGAATCGTCATCGACCGCTCCGTGGACGAGGGGCAGACGGTCGTCTCGTCCATGAACGCCGTGCCGCTCCTGAACATCGCCACCGACCTGCGCAGGATCCAGGTGGAGGCGACGGTGCCGGAGGCGGACATCGGCGCCGTCAAGGACGGCCAGCGCGTGACGTTCACGGTCGACTCCCATCCGGGCGTGAAGTTCAAGGGCGAGGTCACGCAGGTGCGAATGGCCTCCACGACGACGAGCTCCGTCGTGACGTACCCGGTCATAATCCAGGCCGACAACACGGGCGGCAAGCTCTATCCCGGCATGACCGCGAACATCTCCATCCACATCTCCGAGGCGCGCGGAGTCCTCGCCGTGACCGCAGCCGCGTTCCGGTACCGTCCGCCGGAGGCCCGCATGGAATCCACGCGCTCCGACGAATCCTCCGGCGAGAGGACGCTCTACGTCCTCGACGCGCCGGACGCCGCGCCGCGCAAGGTCGCCGTCAGGACCGGACTTTCCGACGGCACGTTCACCGAAATCAAGTCGCCACTCGACGTGGAGCGCAAGGAGGCCGTGCTCGGAATCCTCTCCGGCCCCGCGGCGTCCGAGGCCGCCAAGGGCGGCGGGTCGTCCAATCCGTTCATGCCCAAGCCGCCGGGCGGCGGAAAGCGCAAGCCCAACGGCCCGCCCGGGCCGTGACGCCGCCGCTTCGCGCATTGAATCAAACCCAACGCCACAGACCATGTCGCATCTAATCGAAATAAGGGACCTGCGCAAGATATACGCGATCGGCGAAGAGCCGGTCGCCGCCCTTGACGGCGTCTCGCTCACGATCGAGAAGGGCGAGTTCGTCGCCATCATGGGCGCGTCCGGCTCCGGCAAGTCGACGATGCTCAACATCCTCGGATGTCTCGACGTCCCCACTTCCGGCAGCTACCTCCTGGACGGCATCGAGGTGGCGCGCCGCACGCGCACGGAGCTCGCCCGCATCCGCAACCGGAAGCTCGGCTTCGTCTTCCAGAACTTCAACCTCCTCGCCCGCACGAGCGCGATCGAGAACGTGGAGCTGCCGGACGTCTATCTCAACCGCCTCTCCCATTCCGAACGCCGCGCCCGCGCGCTGGAACTCCTCAGGCGCGTCGGGCTTGGCGGACGCGGGACGCACACCCCCGCGCAGCTCTCCGGCGGACAGCAGCAGCGCGTCGCGATCGCCCGCGCCCTGATGAACGCGCCGCCCGTCCTCTTCGCCGACGAGCCCACCGGCAACCTGGACACGAAGAGCTCCGTCGAGATCATGAACCTCTTCACCGAACTCTCGCAGGAGGGCATCACCATCGTCATGGTCACACACGAGGACGACATCGCCGCATACGCCAGGCGCCATCTAGTCATGCGCGACGGACATCTTATAAAGGACGACGGACAGCCCGCCGCGCAGGCCCCAGGACCGGACGGGACGCGCAGATGAGCGGCGGCGCAAAGGCCCCGGCCGCGGATTCCCGCCGCCGCAAGATAGTGTTCGCGTTCGACGGCACCGCGTATTCCGGCTACCAGTTCCAGGACAACGGAATCTCCGTGCAGCAGCGCGTCGAGGAGGTCCTTGAGGCCCTGAACCGTGCGCCCGTGCGACTTTTCGGATGCAGCAGGACGGACGCCGGCGTCCACGCGAAGGGCTTCGTCGCCCACTTCGACTTCGACAAGCCCATTCCCGTGGAGAACTTCGCCAGGGCGATGAACTCCCGTCTCCCGGAGGACATCCGCGTCCTCTCCTGCTCGCGCGTCCGCCCCGACTTCGACGCGCGCCTTGACGCGAAGGGCAAGGAGTACCGCTACTTCCTCTACAACGCAGACCTGATGCCGCCGCATCTCGTCCCGTACTGGGCGTTCCACCACGTGCCGCTAGACCTTGCGGCAATGCAGGACGCGGCGGCGCGCTTCGTCGGCCGCCACGACTTCGTCTCGTTCGCCGCCAATCCGCATCGCGACCTCCAGACGACCGTGCGCAGCGTCTTCTCGTTCACCGTCCGCAGGGCCGGGCCGCGCTTCACGTTCGCCGTGCGCGGCGACGGATTCCTGTACAAGCAGGTCCGCTCCATGGTCGGCTATCTCGTCCGCGTCGGGCGCGGCGACGAAAGGCCTGAGACCGTCACGGAGCTACTGGAGGCGGCCGCGCCGCGCACGGCGCGCGTCCCGACGGCGATTGGGCGCGGGCTCTTTCTCTGGAAGGTCTTTTACGACGACAAGTTCAAAACGGAAGGCAAATGATCTGCAGCAACATTCTTGAGGCCATCGGCCATACGCCGCTGGTGCGCCTTGGCCGCATGGCGGGGCCGGACATGGCGGAGGTCCTTGTGAAGTTCGAGGCGCTCAACGTCGGCGGCTCCATCAAGACGCGCACGGCGTACAACATGATACTGGAGGCCGAGCGCCGCGGACTGCTCACGCCCGATTCCATAATCGTCGAGCCGACGAGCGGAAACCAGGGAATAGGGCTTGCCCTCGTCGGCGCCGTGCGGGGGTACAGGACCGTCATAGTGATGCCGGACAGCGTAAGCGAGGAGCGCCGGAAACTGGTGCGCCACTACGGCGCGGAGGTGATTCTCGTCCACGACGCGGGCAACATCGGCGACGCCATCGCGGAATGCGGCGCCACCGCGCGGCGCATGGCGCAGGAAGACCCCCGCGTCTACGTGCCGGAGCAGTTCTCCAACCCCGCGAACCCGTCCGCGCACCGCCACCACACCGCGCTGGAGATAATGGAGCAGGCGGCGCGTCCGATTCACGGCTTCTGCTCCGGCGTCGGCACGGGCGGGACGCTCAGCGGCATCGGCGAGGTCCTGAAGGCGCAGAACCCCGGCATCGAGATCTGGGCGGTCGAGCCGCGAAACGCGGCGATTCTCGCGGGCGGCACGGTGGGCACGCATCTCCAGATGGGCATCGGCGACGGGCTGATCCCCGACAACCTCAACACGCAGATATACTCGCACATCTGCGTCGTCGACGACGAGGAGGCCCTTGAGTGCTCGCGGGAACTCGCGCGCAAGGAAGGGCTGATGGCCGGCATCTCGTCCGGCACGAACGTCTTCGCCGCGCTGAAGCTCGCCCGCCGGCTTGGACCAGGCAAGACCGTCGTCACGGTGCTGCCGGACACCGCGGAACGCTATTTCTCCACTCCGCTCTTCAAAGACGAGCGCAACTGAACTGTGCCATAATCATCCACCATCATGAAAACACTGCCGTTCGACAACGCAAAACTTGAGGAAATCGCGAAGACGCACAACACGCCTTTTCACATCTACGACGAGGCCGCAATCAGGGCCAACGCCCGCCGCCTGAAGGCCGCGTTCGCGTGGAATCCCGGCTTCCGCGAATTCTTCGCGGTCAAGGCCGCCCCGAATCCGTACCTAATGGAGATTCTCCGCTCCGAGGGCTTCGGCTGCGACTGCTCGTCGATGGCCGAGCTCGTTCTCTCCGAGGCCGTCGGCAACGTCGGCGAGAACGTCATGTTCACCTCCAACGACACGCCCGACGAGGAGTTCCGCAAGGCCGCCGAGATGGGCGCGATCGTCAATCTCGACGACATTACGCACATAGCCGCCGTCGAGCGCGCCTGCGGCGGACTTCCCGAGCTCATGTGCTGCCGCTGGAATCCCGGCCCGCTCAAGGGCGGAAACGCAATCATCGGCAAGCCGGAGGAGGCGAAGTACGGCTTCACCACGGAACAGCTCTTCAAGGGCTACCGCGCCATGAAGGCGAAGGGCGTGAAGCGCTTCGGCCTCCACACGATGGTGGCCTCGAACGAGCTTTCGAAGCAGTACATAGTCGACACGGCGACGCTCCTCTTCGACCTCGTCGCGGAGATCTCCCGGAAGGTCGGAGTGGAGTTCGAGTTCGTCAACATCGGCGGCGGAATCGGCATTCCGTACCGTCCGGACCAAAAGGCGCAGGACTTCGCCGTCCTCGGCAGAGGCATCGAAAAGGCGTACCGCGAACGGCTGCCGGCGATGGGCGGGAAGGGGCTCAGGCTCTACATGGAGTGCGGACGCTGCATCACGGGCCCCTACGGCTACCTCGTATCCCGCGTCCGCCACGTGAAGAGGACGTACCGCACGTACGTCGGGCTCGACGCCTGCATGAGCAACCTGATGCGCCCCGCACTCTACGGCGCATACCACCATGTCTCCGTCCCGAAGTACGGAGAGGCGGGGTCCGACTACGTGGAAAACCCCTCCGTCCCGCTCATGACGTGCGACGTCACGGGGTCCCTCTGCGAGAACAACGACAAGTTCGCAATACAGCGCGCCATCCCGGTCGTCGAGCCTGGCGACCTCGTAGTCCTGCACGACGCCGGCGCACACGGACACGCCATGGGCTTCCAGTACAACGGAAAGCTGCGCAGCGCCGAACTCCTGCTCCGCGAGGACGGATCTGTGAAGACGATCCGCCGCGCCGAAACGCTCGACGATTATTTTGCCACGCTGGACTATCCGGGTCTTAAACGTTTTTGATACAATTGCGCCATGGAAACTCTATCTGACATCTGCTCCCTGGGGCGTCGCCCCTTTCTCGCCGGGGCGCTGGCGTTCGGCGCGGCCGGCCTTGCCGGCTGCATGAAATCGAAAGGAGCCGTTCCGATGCGTGAACGTCTTGGCGTGTGCAGCTGGTCGTACCGCCTTCCGCTCGACGAAGTTGCGCGGGAGATGAAGAAGATCGGCCTTCGCCGCATCCATCTCGCCCTCCAGCCCTTTCTCGAAGGCGAATCGCGCCACGGCGCGGCCGAGGGCGCGAAGGCGCTGGACCGCGTGAAGGAGCGCCTCGCATCCGGCGAGTGGGTTCTCTCCGCCGCGATGATCGGCTTCCCGCAGGAGGACTACTCCACGCTTGGGACGATTCGCAAGACGGGCGGCGTGGTGCCGGACTCCGCGTGGGAGGGCAACATGAAAATCGTCAAGGCGGGCGCGAAGCTCGCGGCGGAGCTCAAGGCCCCGCTGCTCACGCTCCACGCGGGATTCCTTGACGAGTCCGACCCCGTCGCGCTGAAGAAGTACTCCGACCGCGTGAAGTTCATCGTGGACGCCTGCGGAGAGGCCGGCGTGGGCGTCGCGTTCGAGACGGGGCAGGAGACGGCGGAAGACCTGGCGAAGTTCCTTGAGAAGACGCCGGGCGTCGGGGTGAACTTCGACCCCGCGAACATGATCCTCTACGGAAAGGGCGACCCCGTCGCGGCCGTCGCGCGCCTCGCACCGTGGATCCGCCATGTCCACGTCAAGGACGCGAAGAAGTCGGCAAAGCCTGGCGAATGGGGCGCGGAGACGCCATGGGGCGACGGAGAGGTCAATCCCCCCGCGTTCCTCGCCGCGCTGGACAAGGCCGGCTACGCGGGCGCGTTCGCGATCGAGCGCGAGGGCGGCGACAGCCGTGTCAATGACATCTCGTTGGCCGCGCAGAGACTTATGAAGTAAAATCAAGTGGTTAAGCAGGTGAGCGATCGGAGTGGAATCAGTGCGGAAAACGGATTACGCCGATTGGGAGGGTCGCGCTCCTGCGCGACCGAAGGCGGGGGCGGCGGACGCGCAGGAGCGCGTCCCTCCCGCGGGGCAATCGTCTCAACTGCCCAGCCACTTAACCACAGACGACCGCCTGTCGGCAACTTAATCACTTAACCACTTAACCACTTAACCACTTAACTACTTAATCCCAAAAAGGAGAATGCACATGTCGACTACACGTCGTGGCTTTTTGAAGACGGCGGCAGGAGCCTCCCTCTTCACGATTGCGCCCGCGCGCGTTCTTTGGGGCGAGACCGCCCCCTCGAACCAGCTGACGCGCGCGCTGATCGGTTTCGGCAGCATCGCGCACAGCGGCGCCCACCTGGGCTTCAAGGGCTCCCGCCTGATCGGCCTCTGCGACCCGTACGCGAGCCGCGTCAAGGCCGGACTTGCCGCCGCCGAGAAGGAGGGCTTTGGCAAGATCAAGGGCTACAGGAACTTCCTTGAACTGCTTGCTGACAAGGACGTCGACATCGTCCACATCTGCACTCCGCCGCACTGGCACGGCTGCATGAGCGTAATGGCCGCGAAGGCCGGCAAGGACATTTGGTGCGAAAAGCCGATGACCCGCACCGTCGGCGAGGGCAAGCGCGTGATGGAGGTCGTGAAGGCGCAGAAGCGCATGTTCCGCCTCAACACGTGGTTCCGCTTCACCGGCGGGTTCTACGGCTTCGGCACGACCGTCGAGCCGATTCGCCAGGTCGTCGAGAACGGTCTTCTCGGCAAGGGTCCGATCAAGTGCACGTTCGGCGCCGGACAGGGCTTCAGCTGGAAGTTCTTCTGGTCCGGGCGCGTCAACGCCGCGCCGGAGCCGATCCCGGCGGACTTCGACTGGGACATGTGGCTCGGCCCGGCCCCGTGGAAGCCCTACACCGCGCATCGCGCCGGCACTTCCTTCCGCGGCTACTGGGACTACGACGCCGGCGGCCTCGGGGACATGGCGCAGCACTACCTCGATCCGCTCCAGTACCTTCTCGTCAAGGACGACACGAGTCCCGTCAAGATCGACTACAAGGGCCCGAAGCAGCATCCGGAGGCCGTCGGCCGCTTCGACCGCATCACGCTGACGTACGATGACGGCACGACCGTCGACCTCGATGGAGACGAATCGCTCAAGGGCGAACCGCTCCTGCGCGGCTCGAACGGCCTCTGCGTCTATCCCAAGGCGAAGGACGGCAAGACCCTGCGCCTCGTCGACAAGTCCGGCAAGGAACTCGACGCGGCGAAGATCCTCTCCGAACTGCCCAAGCCCGCGCCGCAGCAGACCGACTTCATCGACTCCTGCAAGAACCGCAAGACGTTCGCGCTCAACGAGTCCAACGGCTTCCGCTCCTGCACGATGTTCAACCTCGGCATCGTGGCCGAACGCCTCGGCCGCGGATTCGAGTTCGACCCCGTCACGCTGCGCGCGAAGAACGACCCCGCGGCCGACCGCTTCCTCTACCAGGGAATGCGCGAGCCGTGGAAGAAGGAAATGTTCGGCTGAGAAAGGAGCACGTGGACATGAAGAAGACTTTGATTCTCTGTGCGGCGGTCGCGGCGATGGTCGCCGGCGCCGCGGAAAACCCCTACTCGTCCTACGAAAAGGCCATGGCGCCGGTGAAGGATTCGCCGATGGCCGTGGAGTGGCAGAACAAGGCCGACAAGGCAATCGCCGACGCGACGGCGTGCGGTGCGCTGGCGGCGTATGTCAAGGACGCCGCGGCGGCGAAGACCCTCCTCGCCAAGGTGAAAGGGGCGTATGTGTCGTGTCCGCAGGACCTTACGGTCATCGCGGCTGTGTCGCAGTTCGTGATGAAGCCCGCCTGTCCGAAGACCTGCGCGGAAGGGCGCAAGGTCTGGACTGCCGCGCTGCTCGAGGCGGCGCGTACGTCCGCAGACGACTACGTGAAGACGTTCATGCTCGACCAGCTTCGCTGGTGCGGATGCCCGTCACAGGCCGCGGCGGTCCGCGCCATCGGCGACAAGTCCGCGAAGAGCGTGAAGGACTTCGCCTACTGGGTGGCGGCGGAGCTTGACGCGGCGAAGTAGCCGGCGTCAGTAGTCCACCGGCCTGCGCGAGGCCTTCTTCTCCGCGTGGGCGTGTTTGTCGTCGAGCATCCTCTGCTTCTGGCGACGCGAGCGGCGGCGTTTTTGCCGCCGCTTCTTTTCGCGCTCCTGCTGCCGGGCGGACTTGCGGCCGAGCTCCCGTTCGAGAATCTTCTCGGCCAGCTGCCGGCGCGCGAGCCAGCGGTTGATTTCCCGCGAGCGGTTCTCCCCGCAGCGGACCTGGAGACCCGACGGCGCGTGGAAGAGGCGCACGACGTTCGACGTCTTGTTCGTCTTCTGTCCGCCCGGCCCGCCGCCGAGGATGAACGTCTCGTCCAGGTCCTCCTCGTAGACGGAGGCCTCGACCATCAGGCTTTTGATTTTGGCAATTGTCTCAGGCGTGATCATTCTGATATACTCTCCTTGTCATGAAATTCGCACTAGTCCCTCTTGCCGACGGTTTCGAGGACATCGAGGCCGTTTCCATCATCGACGTCCTCAGACGCGGCGGCGTCGAGGTCGTCACGGCGTCCCTTTCGCAGGACGTCTCCGTCATGTCCGCGCACGGCGTCCGGATGGAAGCCGACGCCCGGCTGCGGGACGTCCTTGAAAAAGACTACGACGCAATTATACTACCGGGCGGCGGCGATGGCACGAAGAATCTGATGGAGTGCGCGGAACTCCACGAGCGCCTTCGCCGGCAGAAGGCCGAAGGGCGGCTCGTGTGCGCGATCTGCGCGGCGCCGACCGTCCTGGAGGCGGCGGGCGTCCTGGAGGACGAGGACGTCACATGCTATCCGTCGTGTATGTCGCAGATGTCCCGGCCGGTGCAGGACGTGCCCGTCGTCGCGGACGGCCTTGTTATCACTGGCCAGGGCCCTGGCGCGGCGGTTCTCTTCGCACTGGTCGTCCTGTCCCGTCTCGTCTCCGAGGGCGTTGCCCACGGCGTGGCGAACGGCATGATCGCGGAGCTGGCATGAAGATCGCAAGGTCGATAGTCGGAGCGCTGGCCATTGTCGGGTTTGCCGCCCTGGTCGTCGTCGGCGTGCACCTCTGGAACAACCGCCCGTGGCGAGTCGCCGTTTCAGTGAACGGTCGCCCGCTCGTATGGAGCGAACTGGAGCTGCGCGCGAAGACGCTCGTGGACGACGCGCGCCGCGTTGGCGAGCTTCCGCAGACCGGCGAGGGCGGACGGCGCTACGACGACGTCGTGATGCAGGTCTATCGCCGCCGCGTGGCGAAAATGTGGATAGTCAAGGAGGTGATGCTTGGCGAGGCCCTGGCGCGCGGATGCGAGGTGACGGCGGAGGACGAGAAGGACGCGCTGAAGCAGATGGCCCGGCAGTTGAAGTCCAGGAAGATGACTCCGGAGCAGTTCTTCAGGGAAGGCCCGATGCCGGAGGAACTGAAGCGCCGCGACTTCCGGGAGAGCATGGTGATCTCCAAATTCAACAAGAAGGAGTTCGCCGAAAAGACGAAACTGACCACGGAGGAGATAGACGCGCGCCAGGCGGAGCTGCGCGAGAAGGCGCGCAAGGCGAGGGAGGCCGGCAGACGCGAGCGCGTCAACGCGGGGCGGAAGGCGGCGATGGATTCGCTGATGTCCGAGCGCTTCAACGTGGCGTTCAGGAAGTTTTTCAGAGGCGCGTTCGAGAAGGCGGACGTGAAGTCGCCGGAGTTCCCAGAACTCGAGGAGCTCTCGGCGGTCTCGCCGTCGCGTCCGGAGGACGCCGATACGGAGGTTGGCGGAAAATGATAAGGTACATGACGGCCGGCGAGTCGCACGGCCCGCAGCTGACTGTGATTCTCGAAGGCCTTCCCGCCGGCCTGGCGCTGGACGAGGACTTGATTCGCGCAGACCTGGCGCGGCGGCAGATCGCCCTCGGCGCCGGCGGGCGCATGGCGATAGAGACGGACCGTGCCGCGCTTCTTGGCGGCGTCCTCTGCGGCGTCACCACCGGCGCGCCCGTCGCGATGGTGATAGAAAACGCCAACCACGCCGCGTGGAAGGGCAGGGAGGTCAAGGCCTACACGACGCCAAGGCCCGGCCACGCCGATTTCGCCGCCGCGGTGAAATACGGCTATGACGACGTCCGCCCCGCGCTTGAACGCGCGTCCGCGCGCGAGACGGCCGGCCGCGTCGCCGTCGGCGCCTGCTGCCGCGCGCTTCTGAAGGAGTTCGGCGTCGCCGTCGAAGGCTCGTATTCCGTGGACGGCGACATCGAGGCCGCGCGCAGGGAGGGCGAGACGCTTGGCGGAGTAATCGAGGTCGTCGCGACGGGCCTTCCCGTCGGGCTTGGCAGCCACGTCTCCGCCGACAGGCGGCTTGACGCGCGCCTCGCCGCCGCCGCCATGTCCATCCCCGCGATCAAGGGCGTGGAGATCGGCGACGGCTTCGCCCTCGCCCGCATGAAGGGCACGGAGACGCGCGGACGCATGGGCGGGCTTGCGGGCGGAATCACCGACGGAACGCCGCTTGTCGTCCGCGTGGCGATGAAGCCGATTCCGACGACGCTCAAGCCGCAGCCGACCGTCGACATGGCGACGGGCGAGCCGGCGCAGACCGTCTACGAGAGGAGCGATGTGTGCCCCGTCCCGCGAGCGGTCGTCGTAGTCGAGGCGGCGGTCTGCCTCGTCCTCGCCGACGCCTTTTCCGAAAAGCTCGGCGGCGATTCGCTTTCCGAGATGCGCTCTCGCCTTGCCGCCCTCCCGAAGGGCCGGACGCTTTCCTCCGCGTCCAAGGTGTTCTGGAAGGATTGAGCCCCGCCTCCGTTTCCCGACCCCCGGATCATGACGCGGGAAGCCTCGCCGCATTCCACAACTTGCGCGTCCCCTCTTTTCCAACGGGGCGGGCTGTGGTATAATGTCCGCATGAAGATTCTTGGAGATCCCCTTTTCGCGAAAAACGCCGATGGCTCGCTTAAGAGCCGCATCGGAACGCTGTTCTTCAGAACCCCCGGCCTTGTGACGCAGCGCGGCGTCCATGCCATGCAGCGCATCGCCTGGACGAAGGAGCTCAGCCGCCTCCGCGTCGAGGCCGGCCGGCCGGAGCTCTCGGACGAGGAGCGTCAGGCGGAATGGTCCGATTCCGCAGACCTCCTCTTCTCCGGCGACACGATTCTGATACGCCCCGACCCGAACCACGTGGAGCTGGCGTTCAAGGCGGACGAGGTTCTGCAGACGCTCGTGTCGAAGCGGCAGATCCGCTTCCTCAACACCCACGCCGCCGCCGTGCGCGACGCCCTGCGCGCCCGGGGAGAGAACTGGCGCATGGCGCGCCCGGCGCAGACCCCCGAGGAAATCGACCGTTCGATAGCCTCCGCCCACGTCGCCATATCGCACGAGCAGATCTACTACTACAACGCCAGGACGGGCACTCGCTTCCTCACCGCGGGTGGCTTCGCATCCATCGCCGCGCTCGACGCGAAGGCGTTCCGCGCGCAGATGAAGGAAATCGTCCGGGGCCTCGTCTCGCGCAACCGTCTCGGACAGCCCGAGATAGCGCTTTTCCCGACGGCGCTCGACCCGGCCGTCGCCGCCTCGTTCAGGGAACTGTCCGTCGACATCCTCGACGACGCCCAGCTCCGCTCCGCGTTCTCCGACATCGGCATGAAGTGGCGCCTCGCTCTTCCCGACGCCCTTCGCGAAGAGCGTGTCGACAACCTGACATGGCGCAACGAGATGAGCGCCACGCTTGCGAGGGAGCCGAACGAGACGAACATCGGCGACCAGGACCTGATCCAGGGCATAAGCCCGGAGTTCTACCGCCAGGTCGAATGGCTGCCCGGCGCCCGCATGGAGGACGGACAGCTCATCTTCGACCCGCTCTACGACGAGGCGCAGCGCACGCAGGACCCCGAGCTGCTCCACCTTTGCGACGCCCGCGTCAGGGCGATCGTCTTCAATTCGCTGCGCATCCTCGGCTCGATAGAGTACATCAACGTCGGACGCATCGCGCACTCGCTGGCGCGCCACCCCAACCCCGGCGAACGCCGCGGAAGCGTGTATCTCGTGCAGTGCAAGCTGGAGGACGAGGACCGCATACGCATCTTCATGCTCCGGTTCCAGAAATGGGACGTCGCAGAGCACCTCGACGAGGGCAAGACGCTTCTGCAGGCCATCGTCGAGGCGAACGAATATTCCGACTACATCATGGACCGCCGCCTCGCCTGCCGCCAGCTGGGCATGAACCTGCCGCCGAACGTCGGCGTGAGCCAGCTGACGGAGAAATACCAGGGACGCAACCAGTACAACGGCACGACCGTCAGGTCGTACTACTACGCCCGCTCCTACGTCCAGGGCACGGCGTCGGACAAGATTCCCGTCGAGCGCTTCCGCAATCCCGCATTCGCCATCGCCTTCGCCGCGCTCATGGGCGAGGCCGCCGCGCTCGACCTCATCGTCGGCCGCGCCGCCACGGAGACGGGCGAGTGCGTCTTCGACCAGGTCTACGAGGTGATACAGTACAGCCCCGACGGCCTTCCGCGCCAGATCAGGATAACAGACCACGCCGGCTCCTTCGTGAAGTACCAGGAGTCCTTCGAGGAACTCGTCACGGCGTATGCGCATCCCATCGTGCGCAGAAAGCAGTACGTCGCGAACTACGCCACGTTCGCGAAGGTCTACGTACAGTGCTTCGAGCGGAAGCTGGCGGAAGTGCAGCAGAAGTACCGCGCGCGCCGCCGGGCCTTCGACGAGCTTTTCTACCACCGTCCGTACGACCAGGCGGGTTCCGGCGCGTTCCGCTGGAACTGCGCGCTGAAGCGGCTCGACGCCTGCGATCCCAAGGCCGTCGCCGCGAAGCTCGCAGAGGCGATCGGGGAATAGCATTCAGGAGGTGCACATGGGGAAGCCGGTTCTTGTCTCCTGCCTTTGCGCGGCCCTTGCGGCCGGCGCGGGGCAGATGGCGTTTGACTTCGAGAGCGGGAAACTGGACGGCTGGCGCGTCGTCGCGGGCGGCTCGGGCGGGGAGATCTGCTCGTGGGCGTTCGAGAACAACCGCAAGACGCGCCCGTACACGAAGCAGGGGAAGCACTTCCTCAGCACGCTGACGAACGCGCAGGGGCGGCCGAGCGACGCGCTCCGGATGACAATCGAGTCGCCGTCGGTCCGCTTCGAGGACGGGCTCATCTCCATGCGCGTCGGCGGCGGAAGCGGCGTCGGCGTGTACGTCGCGGTCTGCGCCAACGACGGCACGGAACTTGCGCGGTTCCGCGGCAGGAACGACGAGACGATGTTCCCCGTCGAGGTCGACCTGCCGTCCCTCGCGGGACGCGACGGATTCTTCCGCGTCGTCGACACGGCCGCCGGCTCCTGGGGACACGTCACGGTCGACGACATCCGCTTCAACGGACGTCTCTCGCCCCAGGGCGACAAGGAGCGCCGAGACGCCGCCGTAAGGCGCGTCGTCCTGTCCGGACGCGCCGCGCTTGAGCAGGCCATTGACGAGCTGGCGCAGAAGTCGGCAGCCTATCCCGCCGACGACCTGAAGACGCGTCTTGCGGCCGCCGTGAAGTCGGGCGACGTCAAGTCGTTCGAGAAGGTGCGCCTTGACGCGCTCGTGCGCCACAACCCGCTCCTCGACGCGGAAATCTGCTACGTCACCCACGCGCAGTACGCGAAGGACCACCACAACACCGCCACGCTCTTCCAGCCGGGCGAGATCAATGCGCGCAGCTACCGGACGCAGGGCGCGATGAAGGCGCTCGACGCGCGCACCGGTCGCGTCCGCGTCATCGTCCCGGAGGAGAAGGGGAGGACAGTGCGCGATCCTGAGGTAGACGCCGACGGAAGTAAGATCGTCTTTTCCATGCGCGCGGGGCGCGAGGACTCCTACCACGTCTTCACCGTGAACGCGGACGGCACGGACCTGCGCCAGCTCACGCGTTCGACGGCGGTCTCCGACGTCGACCCAGTCTGGCTGCCGGACGGCGACATCGTCTTCACCTCCACGCGCGAGCCGAAGTACTGCATGTGCAACCGCCACATCATGGGCAACCTCTATCGCATGAAGCCCAACGGCGCGAACATATACCAGATCGGACGTTCCACGCTCTTCGAGGGGCATTCCACGGTTCTGCCCGACGGTCGCGTGCTCTACGACCGCTGGGAGTATGTCGACCGCAACTTCGGCGACGCGCAGGGACTCTGGACATGTTTCCCCGACGGCACCGGCCACGCCATCTACTGGGGCAACAACACGACGAGCCCCGGCGGCGTGATCAACGCGCGCGCCATGCCCGACGGCAAGGTCATCGCCGCCCTGGGGTCCTGCCACGAACGTCCGTGGGGCTGCCTCGGAATCATCGACCGCACAAAGGGCGTCGACGGCCGCGAGCCCGTCCTGCGCACGTGGCCGGCCGAGTTCCGCGCGCGCATCCATACGGACGGGCAGGACTTCGACTCCACCGGCGCCATGTGGCAGAAGTGGCCCTATCCCCACAAGTACGCGGATCCCTTCCCGATCGACTCCTCGCACTTTCTCGCCGTCCGCGCCGCAGAGGGGACGGGCGAAGAGACCGTGCTGATATACTTCGACCTCTTCGGAAACGAAATCGAGATCCACCGCGATGCGCCGGGCATCCATTCGCCGGTTCTCCTCAGGGGATATGCGCGCCAGCACGTCCAGCCGACGCGACGGACGTTCGACGACCCCAAGGCCCCCGGCTATTTCTATCTGCAGAACGTCTACGAGGGAACGCACATGAAGGGAGTCGAGAAGGGGGCGGTCAAGTCCCTGCGCATCGTCGAATCCCCCGAAAAGCGTTCGTGGTCGCCCGCGCGCGGCTGGTTCGGACACGGTGAGGAGGCCGCGGCCATGAACTGGCATTCCTTCGAGAACAAGCGCATTCTCGGCACGGTGCCCGTGGAAGAGGACGGCAGCGCCTACTTCGAGGTGCCGGCGAACACGTTCGTATACTTCCAGGCGCTCGACGGCGAGGGCAAGATGGTGCAGTCCATGCGCTCCGGCGCCTATGTCCAGCCGGGCGAAACCTACGGCTGCGTCGGCTGCCACGAAGACCGTCTCAACTCAGCCTCCCCGCGCGAACTCCGTCCAAAGGCCATGACGCGCCGCCCCGACAAGATGAACGGCTGGCGCGGGCCTGCGAGGATGTTCTCCTACCAGAAGGACGTCCAGCCGATCTTCACCGCAAAGTGCCTCTCATGCCACGACTATGGCAAGAAAGCCGCCGCGAAGCTCAACCTCGCCGGCGACCGCGACACGTTCTTCTGCACGTCGTACGTCGACCTCTGGAGCCAGGGCTTCCTCACGCTCGCCGGCGGCGGACGCGCCGAGATCTATCCGGCATATTCCTGGGGTTCCCATGCGTCCAAGTTGACGAAGAAGCTCTACGGACACGGCGGCGTGACGCTGACGGAAGAGGAGCGCGACACGATCGTCACTTGGATGGACTTGAACGGCGTCTACTACCCGTTCTACGAATGCGCCTATCCGGCCAACTACGGCGGACGCAGCCCGCTGACGAAGGATGAACACGCCCGCCTTGAAAAGCTGACCGGCGTGACGATCGAATGCTCGCACGGCAAGCGCCAGCGCGCGCAGATCGCCTACGAACGCCCCGAATGCTCGCGCATTCTCGATGGCGTGAAGGGCAAGTCCGAATACGCAGAGGCGCTGGCCATCATCAAGACGGGCGCGGCGCGGATGAAGGCGACTCCGCGCGCCGACATGGACGGCTTCGTCCCATGCACGGCCGACCGGAAGCGCGAAGTCCGCTACCAGAGCCGCGCCGAGCGCGAAAGCGAAATCTACAAGGCGATTCGCGAAGGGCGGGAACTGTTTGACTGATCGCTCGACTGACGGGACAAGGAGAGGAGACTGACATGGCAAGGACTCAATGGATGGCCGCTTTGGCCGCAGCCGGCGCTTTCGCGCTTTCCTGCGCGGCCGAGACGCTCACGACAGTCACGTTCGACAATCCAGGCTTTGAGGTCGACGGCGGAGGATGGGGACGCCCGAAGAACGCTCGCTTCGACGATTCAACCGCGCACTCCGGCCGCCATTCTCTGCGCATGGAAGTGACGGGCGCGGCGGGCGAGGGGGTATATGTCACGCGCCAGGTCCCCGTCGTCGGCGGCGCGCAGTACCGCCTCGGCGCGTTCGTCAAGACAGAGGACGTCAGGGACGCTGTTGTCGACGGCAAGTCGCCAGTCGGCGCCGGCGTGATTGTGGAATGGTGCGACAAGTCGGGCAGATGGATGCAGGCCGGCGAATACGCGACCGGGCGCTACGGCACGTCGGACTGGAAGCGCGAACGCACCGGCTGGGTCGCCGCCCCTGCCGACGCCGGGTTCGCGACGGTCTTCCTGACTCTGCGCGGCACGGGCCGCGCATGGTTCGACGATGTCGTCTTCGAGCGTCGCGTCATGACGTTCGACAAGACGGAGCCGGCGAAGGGCGCTCGCCTCCTCACCAACACGCCGCGCTTCCAGTGGCGCATGTGCAGCGGCGCGCGCCGCTACACCGTCCAGATCTCGCGTGACGCGAATTTTGCCGTCGGTCAGACAAAATCATACGAAGCGGGTGGAATGCCCTCGTACCAGCTTGAAGAGCCGCTGGACGAAGGGCGCTGGTTCTGGCGCGTCAGCGCGAACGGCGTCTCTGACGACGACGTTCCCCAGTCGTTCGACATCGCCGTGTCGAATGGCCGCGACACCCTGCCGCCGCAGATTCTAACGCATGGCGTCCGCGTGACGGCCTCGGGCGATGCGTTTACGCTGCGCGTCAAGGACGCGGGCGCTCGCCGTCCGGAGGTCTCATTCATGGGCGAGAAGGGGAGATGCCAGACGACTGAGCCTGACGGCGTACACGTCTATCTCTTCTCCGCGCCGGCCGCCGGATGGCCGAAGGGGCTGACGGACGCCGCAGTCGTCGCGTCCGACGAGTCCGGAAACTGCGCGACGCAGAACGTCTGGCTTCTCAACGCGCCAAAACCGGCGAACTGCACGAAAATCGACGTGGAGGGGCGTTTCACCGTGGCGGGCCGCCCGTTCTTCCCGCTTGGAATCTATGAAGTCGCGGAAAAGGAGATGACGACGGTCCGCGCCGCCGGCTTCGACGTCGTGCACACCTACCGCTGGGAGAGCAGCACGAACGACGCGGCCTGCGTGAAGTACCTCGACGCCTGCTGGCGCGCGGACGGTCTTCGCGCGTTCATCGGATTCGACAGGCGGCGGCTCGTCGCGGGAGACTTCGCCCCCCTCGCCCGCCGCGTCGGAGCGCTGGCCGCCCACCCCGGCCTCTTCTGCTGGTATCTCTTCGACGAGCCGGAGATTGCCGGGCAGTTCGTCTCCCCGGACCTCCTTACGGCCTACGCCGACCTCATCCGCGCGCTCGACCCGTTCCACGTCGTCGTGATGACGACATGGAACAAGACGATGAACGAATACCGTCGCACGTGGGACACGCACTGGACGCAGGCCTACGGCGACCCCGCGGGCGTCGTCCGCACTCTCGACGAGCATCGCGGCTACTTGAAGGGCGGATGGGAGTCTCCCATCACCCTGCTCGTCAACAGCAACGACGGCGCGCTCGGAAAGCTCTGGCGCAAGGGGGTGACGCCCGACCCCGACAAGTACGCGAAGGACTACAACTATCTCCGCGCCTGCGCGATGCTCGCCCTCCCTGAACGCTGCAATGGCGTCTGGTGGTGGTGGTACGCGCCGCACACCCGCGACTTCTTCACCGTCGCGCAGACGCCGCGCGGCTGGGCGGACCTGAAGCGAATCATTGCGGAACTTCGCGAACTGCGTCCAATCGTCGTGGCGGATGGCAAGGAAGTGGTCGGACGCGCCGGCGCGGCGAAGACGCCTGTCTGCTGGTGGGCGAAGACTGTCGCGGGTGAGACGACGTTCGTGGCCGTGAACACCGCGAACGCTCCCGTTGAAGTGGAGATCTCCGTCCCCGGATTTGCGCCCATGAAGCTGGCGTTCGGCGCGCACGAGACAAAAGTGCAGAAGCTTGTCCGATGAAATTCCTGATTCACACGTATGGCTGCCAGATGAATGTCCGCGACAGCGAGGCCGTGGCGGCCCTGCTGGAGGCGGCGGGACACGAGCGGGTCGAACGGGAAGGGGACGCCGAACTTGTCATCGTCAACTCCTGCACGGTCCGCGACATGGCGGAGCGCAAGGCTGTCGGCAAGTGCGGCAACCTGATCGCCGTCAAGGAGGGGCGCGGAAAGCGCTCTGCCGGCGGAAGCGTCCGCATGGTCGGTCTCATGGGCTGCGCCGTGGCGCGGATGGGCGACGGCGTGTTCCGCAGCCTTCCGGGGCTGGACTTCGCAGTCGGCCCGCGCCGATTCGGCATGATTCCGCGCCTTGTGGAGCGCTGCCTTGCCGGCGAAAGACGCATTCTGGAGATTCCTGACGCGGACGAGGTGCCGGAAGGGCTGGACGCCCATTCGCCCGCCCGGCGCGGGAAGGGCGGCATTGCCGGATTTCAGGCGTTCGTGACGATTCTGCTTGGATGCGACAACCGCTGCAGCTACTGCATCGTGCCGGACGTGCGCGGACACGAATATTCCCGTCCCGCGCGTGAAGTCGTCGCGGAGGTGGCTTCGCTTGCGGCGAACGGCGTGAAGGAGGTGTGCCTCCTGGGCCAGAGCGTCCTCCGCTACGGCGTCCGCAACAAGGCGTGGACGGAGGACGACCCGCCGAGTCCAGGCGGCTACTCAGAGGCGTTTCCGCGCCTTCTGGAGGCATTAAGCGGAATAGAAGGCCTTGAGCGCATACGCTTCACGAGCGCACACCCGAAGGGCTGTACGGACGAACTTGTCCGCGCCTATCGCGAATTTCCGAAGGTCTGCCGCCATCTGCATCTCCCCGTGCAGAGCGGAAGCGACCACGTGCTTGCCGAAATGGGGCGGCGCTACACGCGAGGCGAATACCTATCCGCAATCCGGAAGCTGCGCGAGTTCGATCCGGAGTTCGCCATCACCACGGACGTCATAGTGGGCTATCCTGGCGAGACGGAAGCCGATTTCGAGGCGACGCGCTCGCTCATGGAGGAGGCGGGCTTTGACAACGCCTTCGTCTTCAAGTACTCGCCGCGTCCCGGCACCCGTTCCGCCGCCCTGGCGGACGACGTCCCGACGGCCGAAAAGGAACGGCGCGACCAGATCCTGCTCGAAGACCAGCAGCGGCGCGGGCTTGCGAGGAACGAAAGGCTCGTGGGCACCGTTCGCGAAGTCCTGTCGGAAGGTCCGTCGCTCCGCAACAGGGAACGCTGGAGCGGACGCGATTCGGGCAACCGCATCGTCGTGTGGAATCCGTCCACGCCGTGCGTTCCCGGCCAACGCGTCCGCCTCCGCATAGTCGAGGCGCATCCCCAGATTCTCGTTGCCGAAGAAGTATGGTAATCGACGATTCTGGCGGAAGAAAACTGATGACCAAATCAGGAGGGTTGCGCTTCTGCGCGACCGAAAGCATTCGTCACTCGATGTCGCATAACGCGCAAAGTGTTAACTTCAGACAGACAAACCGCTAGCAAAAACCGAACACAAACACAAGTTAATTATTGCACAAAATGTGGATTCGCCAAGCCGACCAAAAAGACCAGTACAGCAAAAACCAAAACCAGTACAGCAAAAATCACGCTTGCCTTTATGCCAAAAGTCAACCACCGAAAAGAATCGGCAATTGAACGAACGGAATCAACAATGCTATTAATCTGCTCGTCTGTCATGTCTATGATGATACCAAAATAAAAACGAGAACACAACAACTTTCTACATTTTTTTTTTTCAGCGCAAATGCAAGATACCATTATTAGAGCGAATACTATCATTATACCGCTTAACATTGCGCTTAACGCTCCTTTCAATAGAATGTTGCAAAGCGCGAGATTCTTCGGCATTAAACGAGGGTAAAACATTGCCACGCGCAGGAGAAGAAGAAACCGAATCAATGCGTCTAACAGCCGACTGGTCAATAGCCGACTGCTTGCCAGTACTGGGCTCTGACTTTGTACCCATCTGACGAATCAGCCAGTCGGCCGCCTTAGTACCAAGTTCCTTAATGGGCTTTTTCATGCCGACAGAATCAAGGAGCATTCCGACAGAAGCGAGATTCCGACCCCAGTCGCTATTGCCGACGGCCTTTGAAGCCGCATCGGCGCGGAGACTTTCCGCCTGGGCGTCCTTGACTTCCAAATCGGCCTTGCTCTGCTGCTGATTGATTTCCATCTGCTTCGCAGAGTTCTTAATCTGCGCCAAAGCCGTTAAATTGGCGGCATGACCGCCACCGGCGCCGACACTCGCACCATGAACGGACTTGCCGGAATGAGAGCCACTGGAAGAACCCGGCTGCGCATTGCCCAAGTTGCTTGACAGATTGGAATCAAGGGAAGCCAAAACGGGATTCAAGCCGGCCTTCTTGAGACCTTCAACGGCCCAAGAAGCGGTGTTCGTGGCGTACTGCCTGGCAAGTTGATAGTATTCGTTGGACTGCAAATCATACAGAAAGTTCTGATACCACTTCTCATAGGCCTTGTCCTGCTCCTGCGTCCAAACATCATACTCCTTCTGATACTTCAGATTCGTTTTGGTGATGTTCTTGTTCAAACTCTCCTTTGCGGAGTTCGTAGACCATCCGCCCGAAACATCCTGTACCAAACTCAAACCACCAGCACCAGCGGCAGAACCAATGCCAGAAAGAATTGAACCCCAACTCATAAAGAAACCTCCTCAGAACGACACTTTTAAACCACTCATAACGGCGTTTTTACACGAGAACGCCGACAAACTCGCAGTTAACCAAACCACAAACACCCATTACAGACGTCCAAGGCCAGGCACGGAGAAGAGCGGCATAAGGCGAGCGCACTCCAATTCAAACCATCCATCAAGAATCATGTTGGGGGCTTGAGAAGTGTTCACGGCCAAAACGCGGTCAATCGGCACGTGTTCCTCTATGAACTCCTGCGACAGGGTGGGAAGGGAATCAAACTTCTGCGCCAAATGCCAGTAGTCAAGCGTAAGAGGGGCGGTAGAACGGAAATCGCCAGTAATCGTATTAGGGTGATAGCGGTATTCCGCCCAACGCTCCTGATAGCCAAAAGTCTCCTCGTCAACATCAGTGCCTTGTGCGAAGATTTCCTTGTTCAAAACGGCCTGCTCGCCAAGATTGGCCAATTCGGGCCAATAGAAATCGTACTTGGTTTTACGGCTAAACATTCGGGGTATACCCTGCTGATAGGACAGGTCGGCGCGAATGTTGGCAAGCCCGATGATAAGCGTATGCTCTGTAAACGTCTTCGTCCATCCAGTGGAATTGTTGCCAGTGACGAACGCGGCAAGATTGCCCTGCGGACTTTCAGAGGTGGAGGCGGAAGTCTGCGCAACAGTGGTGACGTTCAAGGGCTGCGAAGAACCGCCAAGGTATTCGGGTCTCTGCTGCCTTGCATCGGGAGAGATGACGTTGAAATGGGCGCGTATGAGTTCAACGTAGCGAGTGCCACCGCGAGCGTCAGTCTCCAGCAAGTGCTGTATGGCTATGGATTCTCGCAACTGGTTTACAGTCATAACCGCCGAAGCATCCAAGGTCACGGAAAAAACAGAACCTTTAGTAATAAAAGGTCGATTCTCAAACTCTGTACCAGTCTTAATATCCGAAGGAATAGAAGTGACATCAGGGTCCATCAAGGTATCCATAGACCAATAGACAGGACGAGACGAGGAACTAGTACCACTGCCAGCCTGAAACTTAACATAATAGTCCTGTTCCGCACCTGCTACATACCAATAACGCCCAGAAATAAATCCGTCCTCTTGAAACCTAATTCTGCCATCTTGCGAAGCCAAAGGAATGCCGGCAACTGCTCCCTTCTGCGGCCAAGGAAGACAACCAGTAAAGTAGTCCTTCCTCTTGCCACGGCGGCAAAGGACGTAATCGGCTTCTTTTTCGGCTTTAGTCGTGCCGTCCTCGTACAGACCGCCGACAGGGCGGGCAGGGCAAAGATTCTCATCCCTAAACCATTCGTTGTAGATGAGATTGTAAGCCCTATGCCACCAAGGACAGACGGAGTAAGACGGCGCATCATTCGCTTCGTCGGAGGACGCAAGGGCGAGGGGCAAGCCAAGATAGTCGGACAGACTGGAGGGCTGCGGACTTACGGACATCTGCGGAACGGTGTAATCGTTGCGGACGTCGCCGAACGGCCATTCACCCATAAGACGCTTGAACTCGTCATCAACGAGACGGACGGGAACGGCGAAATAGAACGTGTCAAGATACAAGTTGTCCATCACGGGCGTAAGCGGAGTGGCTAGACGCGCGAAAATGTGCTGCTTGAACTTGAAGACGTCGCCAGGGAGGCATTCGTCAACGTAAATCGGATAGAGAAAATCCGTATTAAGAGTGGTCTTCAGATTGTGGTTTCTGCGGAAGGTGGAGCGCGGCGGCTTCGCCTTGGGAACATTCGCGAACGAATAAGACATTTCATTTTCCTTTCTGTGTGGACACGCAACGTGTCACCCAGTCATATATACATCAACGTGTCACCCAGTCATATATACATCAAGTAGCAGACTGGGCTTCGGGGTTAGTCCCCTTGTCAACTTCGTTGATGACACGGACGGCAACAGGATTTTCGGGCTTGACCTCACGGAGAACGCCAAGACGGACGAGCCTATCATGCTCTTCGGGACTGCCGAGGGCGTTAAGGAACGCTTCGGCAGAAGGATAAACGGACTTCACGGATTCGGGAAGGGAATCGTAAGCCTCGCGACCTTTCACAATGCTATTCAAATAGTCCTGCATGTCCTCGGGCGCGTTGGTGAAGTCGCCATAAGAGCCTTTTCGGTAAACGCTGGCATCTCCTGCAATGGCTCTCTGAATCATGTAGTTTATGTCGCACATCTTGGAAAGGTGCGTCTGGCACTTTGTGGACTGCGTGAAGCGCAGTCCACAACTGCCGTTGCTTGGTTTGCGGCAGAAAGACATTTAGGCCTCCTTCGCCACGAAGTCGGAAGCGGTGGCAAGAACCTTGATATCTTCCACGCACTGATGAATCTGTCCGTTTTCAACGTCAAACTCGCCAAGAGCCACGAGCGTGAAGTCTTCGGGATGAAGGGAGATGAGCGTACCCTTGTCGCCCTTCACCATGTCGCCAAAGGCGCGAATGGCGACGCTGTCGTTCTCAAACAGGCAGGGCGGGGCGAAAGTCCCGACGCGGCTATCACGAACGGCATAGATTCTACGTTTCATTGTCCAGTACTCCTTTTCTAATCTCGTCCGCTAGTTCAGTTGTGATTATGCGTTCTCGGACGAGGGGGGAACGCAAATCGGGTTTCACAAATCGGGCGTAGTCAACGCGGCTCTTCTTCGCGGATTCATACAAATCGGGAGCGAAGCGTTCGGCGTAGCCGTCAAGACAGGACGGCAGACGGCAGAACGAGCAACGGCCATCCTCAAGAAGGGCAACGGAGCCGTCAAGATAACGCTCGTAGAAGGGGGGCTTGAGGACGTAGTCAAACTTCCGACCAATGCGGCGAACGTCAACGAACAGGCCACGGCCTAGACCCTGCGAGTACATCGTAAAGCACTTCAGACGCCTTTCGGGGTCGGCGTACTGCTTTGAGACGTACTTCGAGACATAGCGAATCGAAGCGGAGGAGCAGGAGCCGACGACGTTGAAGCCGTAAGGCCAAATCCTCTCAACGACTTCGGAGCAGTAGCGGGGACGGCGGCCTAGCGTAGTGCCGACACATCGGGGACGCCATTCGGCGGCCATCATGTCAACGCCGAACAAAACGGCGTGATAGTGCGGTCGGTACGTCCTTGAGCCGTATTCGCCGCAGAAGAAATAGCGGACGGAGAAGGGGGGAACGCCGTAGTCGCGGCTTGCCATCCGCAACCGCTTGAGAAACTTCTGAACGTCCGACTTCTCAAGGCGAGAGGGGCAATGCGCGTCATTGTAGGTGAGGGTAAGGAAGGTGGACGAAGGGCTTACGAACTGTTCAAGGCGCATTCGGGATATCCACCGATTGCGCCTATCCTTGAGACAGGCGGCGCACCTGCCACAGGGAACGGCCAAATCACGCAAGCCGCGCGATTCGGCAACGTCGCGAGGGGGCTTGAACGCGAGAACGCGCTTGCCAGTGTCGGGATTGACGCGGCCAGTGTCAAAGACTATGACGGGCTTAAGGCAGTTCATGGCTACGCTTCGCTAGAATAGGCAAATCGTCATTTGCGCAATGCTCCTTCGTCGCATATGCTTAACTTTGCTTAAGAAAAGACAGGGACGAGGGCGCAACCGCCAGCGGTCGCACCCGCGAGGGCGGCGATGACAACGCGCACAATCTCCTTGAAAAGAGACTTCCAATCAATATTGAGCATGACAGTTTCCTTTCATCGTGGGTGAATCGTATGATGTGGAATGCGCACACGCGCGAAGCGCGCGCGCGCAAGGACTACATCCGATATCCGCCACGCTGAGGCGGCGGGGCTACGTTCTTTACTTCGGTCTTGAGACCGCGCTTGAAATCGCGCCTTGCACGGCGCGGGGACTTCTTGAAACGCTTTCTAGACATGCGAACTCCTTTCATCAACTAGTGTTCTGAATTCTCAATTGAGACGGAATAGGGAAGAGTGCCGTGCCTGACAATCCAATCGTCAATGGCGCGGTAGGCTTCGGAAAGTTCGCACACGAAACCGCGCCAAGTGTCCTTGACCTTGCGAGACCTAATCACAACGAGGATTGCACCATGTCCGACAATTTCCATGACTTTTTTACCTTTCTTGTTTCCGATGTCGCATAACGCGCATTATGTTAACTAGAGAGTGTTTCAACGCAAAACTGGGTGTGGAAACAAGAAGTCGGTTTAACCGCTCAATCACTTAACGTTGGCTTTTCCACGCGCAGCTTCGGCCTGCTTTTCAAGTTCGGCGATTGTCGCGAAGAGTGGCCGGGCCTCGGCGCTGCGTCCTTCCCTGACCATCCTGCGCGCCATGACGCGGAGGTCGCGGATCTGGACGTTGAGGGAGTCCGCCTGATTCAGCGACATTTCGCGGCGGCCTGCGGAGATTTCGCCGCGAATGCGTCCAATCGTCGTCTGCGCCGGCGCGTCGGCGACGGAGCCGGAGCAGCTTAGGTCAATGGCGCACAGGGCGACTGCAAGCGCAATCGCCCCAAGCGTCCAAAGTATGCCCTTCACGTTGAAGAACACGGGAAGACCCCAAATTGGAGATTAAGTAGTTAAGTACTTAAGTAGTTAAGTATTTGACTGGTTAAGTGGTTAAGTTGCCTGACGCGGCCATTCAGGCATTTAACCATTTTAGAACTCAACCACTTGCGAACTTAACCACTTAACCACTTAACCACTTAACTACTTAATCTCCTAGCGCAGACGCCACTCAAGGACGCCGCCGGAGAAGTTCGGGCGGTTCCTGACGACCAGGCGGACGGACTTCGCCGCAGTCGGCGCGAAGTCGAGCGAGTTAAAGCGGTTCTTCACGCCCGCCTGCCCGGCGGCAACGTCCCGCCATGGGGCGTCCGCCGCCGCGCGCACTTGGACTTTCCACGATTCAGGCATCCGGCAGCCGCCCTTCGGCTCGTCGTCGAACCAGTAGACGTCCACGCCGGAGACCGTCTCCGCCGCAGGAAGGTCGTACTGGATCCACTCCTCCGTTCCCCTGTTCGGCCAGAACGTCATGCGGGGAATCGTGTCGTCGGAGGAGGACTTCGGAAGGCGTCCGTCGCAGACCGCGCCAACGACGTCGCCCTCCCAGCAGTGGGAGGCCGTAGTTGCGAATCCGCGCCTGGTCGCCGCGACGTCCGCCTGCATGGGAAACCACGTCTGCATCTCGCCCGCGCCGCGGTGGCACCATGCGAAATACGGGATGAGCTTCAGCGTCGCCGGCTCGCACGATACGCGCTTAAGGCCCCTGCGGACGGTCTGCGCGGGAACGGTGAGCGCGGGGAAAACGCTGCCGGCGATCTCGCACGTCGCGTCGGCGAACGCGGCGTCCGCGGCGACGACCTTGTCAAGTACGCTCCCGTCGTTGTCCACGCCTTCGGCGCAGTAGACAATCGGACCGCGCTCGACGGCGAGACGCCCTCTGTCCGCCTCGACGGCGGCGTGCGCGCGGATGCGGCGCACGGGCATGTTCATCGCGATTTCGACGACGTCGCCCTTCTTCCACGCCCGGTCCAGGACGCAGTAGCCCTTGACGGGAGTGAACGCGACTGCGGCGCCGTTCACCTTGACCTGGACGTCGGCCGACGTTCCCGGCACGACCTGCGTGTAGAGGTCGCTCGGCACGGGGCGGCCTACGGCCCAGCCCGGCACGCGGACGTTGAGGACGAAGGGCTGTCCGTCCTTCGCGGGCGTGACGGCGATTCGCGATACGCCCTTCCACGGGTAGTCCGTGCGCTGCTCCAGTCGGACGTCGCCGCCCGCGACGGCGAGTTTCGCGTCGCTCGCCACGAACAGGTTCACGTATGCCGCGTTATCGCGAGTGGCGTATGCGAACTGGGCGATCTGCGGGATGAAGCGGACGATGTTGACGGGGCAGCATGAGCAGCCGAACCACTTCGAGCGCCTGTAGCCGCCCTGCGAGGCGAGGGGGTTTGGATAGAAGAACTCGTCGCCCGCGAGCGAGATGCCGGAGAGAAAGCCGTTGTAGACGATGCGCTCCAGCACGTCCACGTACTTCGCGTCGCCGTCGCGCAGGAACATGCGCTGGTTCCAGAGCGCGTTCGCGATCGCGGCGCACGTCTCAAGGTAGGCGTTCTCGTTCGGGAGGTCGTAGTTCTCGCCGAACGCCTCGCCCGCGTGGCCGAGCTTCGGGTCGCGGTACTTGACGTGCCTGTGGGCTCCGATGCCGCCGTTGAGATGGAGCTTCTTGCCGACGACGTTCTCCCAGAGGCGGTCGATGGCCGCCGTGTAGGAGGCGTCGCCCGTGAGCGCGGAGACGTCCGCCATGCCGGCGTAGAGGTAGCCCGCGCGCACGGCGTGTCCGACCGCCTCGTTCTGCCTGAGGACGGGAGCGTGGTCCTGCACGCCGACGCCCCACGTGGAGCGCAGATCGGAGCGGCCGCGCATGTCGATCAGCCGCTTGGCGAGGTCGAGATAGCGCCTCTCGCCAGTGACGCGATAGAGTTTGCAGAGACCGATTTCAATTTCCTCGTGGCCGGGGACGATTTTCAGCTGCGTCGGGCCGTAGCCGATCGTGCGGTCGACGAGGTCAGCGCTCTTGATGGCGACGTCGAGGAGCGAGCGCTTGCCCGTCGCCTCGTAGTAGGCGACGGCGGCCTCGTACATGTGGCCGACGTTGTAGAGCTCGTGGCTGCCGCCGCAGGCGCTCCAGCGCGTCGGGCCCATCATGCCGAACTTCTCCCTGCCCTTCTCGTCCTTGCCGTAGGTGAAGCCGAGCGTCCGCGCCGTGTAGAGATAGCCGTCGGGCTCCTGCGCCCGCGCAATCCATCCGATGAGGTCGTCAAGGTACTTCTCAAGTTTCGGGTCGGGATGCGTGGCGAGCGTGTATGCGGCGCCCTCGATCACCTTGTAAACGTCCGAGTCGTCGAAGGGAATGCCCTTGAACGTCCCCCAGGCGCGGTTGGCCGCGTTCGTGAAATTCGGAATGCGCGCGATCTCGCATTTCCGGAAGTCCGTCCAGACCGTGACGAGCCGGTTCGTCTCGAAGCGCGGCAGCCAGAATCCGGCCTTCACCGACACGTTCGTCAGCTCCGCCGGCCGGTACGGATATCCGCCGGCCGCGCATGTTCCCGCCACCAGCGCGGCGAGTCCAAGCATGAGTTTCTTCATTGCCATATTCTCCATCATCGCATGGACGCCTTTGCCGGCGCCAGGCAACGTCAGCCCTCGGAAATGCCGAGACGCCTTTCGATGTCCTCGATCGTGCCGCCCTTCGTCTCCGGCATGAAGAAGACCGCCCAGAGCAGCTGCACGAGCATCATCGCGGCGAAGAAGCCGAACGCCCACGTGCCGGCCCGCTCCGCTACGACAGGGAACGCCCACGATATGATCGTGCACATGAACCAGTGCGTGAAACATCCAAGCGCCTGCCCCTTCGCGCGGACCGCGTTCGGGAACACCTCGCTGATGTACACCCAGATCACCGCGCCCGACGAGCAGGCGAAGAACGCGATGAAGCCGAGAATGCCGATCACGGCCAGTGTCGCGCTGCATCCCTCTCCCAGCGAGAGCTGCCACGCGACAAGAGAGTGCATGAGGATCATGAGCGCCGCGCCGCAGACGATCATCATCCTGCGTCCGAACTTGTCTATGACGAGAAACGCCAGCATCGTGAAAACGAGGTTCACGGTCCCCACGCCCATCGTGCCGGCGAGCGACGCCATTTCGCTCCCCTTCCCGAAGATCATGTCGAAAATACGCGGCGCGTAGTAGTTGATCGCGTTGATGCCGGACACCTGGTTGAAGAACGCGATGAAGAACGCCAGCATGATCGGCTTGAGGTACTTGCGCTGGAAGAGGCGCACGGACTCGCCGCGTCCGACTTCCTTCAGCGACTCCTCGATTTCCGCGACGACTTCCGCCGTCGTCTTCCCCGCCTCTGCGAAGCCGATGCGCCGGAGGACGCTCTCCGCCTCCAGGCGACGCCCCACGCGCACGAGCCAGCGCGGCGACTCCGGAATCGTCGTCAGCAGCGCCATGAAGAGGACGATCGGAATGCACTCCATGCCCAGCATCACGCGCCACTTCACCATCTCCACCGTCATCGAGTTCGTGGCGAAGACCTGCGCCAGCCACATGCAGAGGTCGTTGAACCATCCGCCCTGCGCCATCCAGCGCGCCACGAAGAAGTTGGACACGTAGGAGATGAGAATGCCGAAGACGATGTTCAGCTGGTTCATCGCGACGAGACGGCCGCGAAGGCGTCCGGGCGAAATCTCGACGATGTAGAGCGGCACGACCACGGACACTCCGCCGATCGCCAGTCCGCCGATGAAACGGAACCAGCCCAGCAGATGCGGGCCGATGGTCGCGTTCGTCGGCGTGAACGCGCATCCGACGGCGGAGACGAGAAAGAGGATTCCCATCAGCCAGAGCGTCGGACGCCGCCCCCATCTGTCCGACGGCGCCCCCGCCCCGAACACGCCTATCACCGTGCCGATGAGCGCAACGGACACGATGAACCCGTGCCAGAACGCGCTCAGGGCGAATTCGGACTGGATCGCCTTCTCGCATCCCGAAATGACGCCCGAATCGAAACCGAACAGGAAGCCGCCAAGAGCGGCCACGATCACAATGTAGAACAGCGACTTGTTCATTCTGTCATTCTCCAGTGCAGGACATCAATAGCCGCGTCACTTCTTCGAGACGTCGATCACGTAGACCTGGCGGCTGCCTTCGTGGACGGAGTTGAACGCGATCTGCCCGCCGTCGTCGCGCCAGCGCGCGTGGAGGTCGCAGCGCCAGTACGTCTGACGGTAGGCCTCCGGCACGAAGAACGCGCCGAGCGGCTTGACCATGTCGTCCTCAAGGCGCACGATGATCCACGGGCGGTTGTAGTTCCTGTCCCAGTACGTCTCGCCGCTCATGAACTTGCCGTCGGGCGAGTAGAAGCAGTGCCAGTCCTTGTCGATCGCGCCGCCGCCGATGAGGCGCACCTTCTCCTCCTCGCCGACCGTGAACTCGACGGGGCTCCACTCGTACTTCCACCCCGCCGTCTCGCGTCTGTCGCCGTCCCAGACGGCCGTGACGACCATCTTGTGGCTGCCGTCCGGCGCCCAGTTGAAGTGCGAACCCGCCCAGCCGTCCTTGAAGCAGCGGCGGAGGTTCTGCCCGTCCCTGTCGACGGTGAACGAGGTCGTCTGCCACGGCGACGCCTTGTGGACCTTCGCGTCGAACCAGTCGATGCTGCGCGCAAGGAAGAAGACCTTGCGGTCGTCCTTGGAGATGACCGTGTGGCAGTAGTAGGCGAGCGGATGGCCGGGCTTGCCCTTCACCGTCTTCGTGGGCGGCATGAGGGAGCGGCCCTGCGCGACGGAGAGGACGAGCTTCGCCTCGCCGGTCTTCAAGTCCATGATCCAGAGGCCGTCGTCTTCCGGCCACTCCACGTCCGCCCGAGCGTCCTGCCCCGGCCCCGCGTAGCCGTAGTCCGGCCGCGTGAGCGAGAGGCGCGCGTAGTTGATCGACACGGCCCACGAGCCGTCCTTCGAGACGGCGCTCACGGGATGCGGCAGAACGCGCTTCACCTCTTTCGTCTTCCAGTTCATGACCACCGTGACGAACCTGCCGTCGCGGAAGTCGTTGAACAGCACGCAGTCCGGCTCGTTCGGCAGCCAGTGCGCCATCGCGGCCTCCTGGAAGTTCCAGCACGCGGTCGTCGCGAACGGGATGAACTCGTTTCCGTTCTTCAGGTCCACGACTCCGATCGTGCAGCGCTCGCCCGCGCCGGGGAGACGGCCGTTAAGGTCGGTCTCGAGCACAAGCACGTAGCGGTTGTCGGGGCTCCAGCAGTTGATGGCGAAGTAGTTCGCAATCAGATGCTCGTGCGGACCCTTCGTGATGGCGGCGGGCTTCGAGAAGTCCGGAAACGGCGTCAGGGCGCAGGACGCCATCGCGGCGCAGGCACAGATTCCAAGCAGCGTTTTCTTCATGTCGGCGAATCCTTGTTCAGCGTAAATTCACAATGCCTTTGCATTCTACCATTTCGGACGGCACAAGTCACGAATAGAACGGGGACGAGGCTAGCGCAGGATGAGGAAGAGCCCTGCGGCGGGCTTCTGGACGGAGAACTGGAAGTAGTCGATCCCGAAATAGCAACCATCCTTGAACACGCCGGAGTTGATGAAACGCACCTCGTTCGTCGGCAAAAGCCAGGCGGCGGGGACGTCCACGGTTCGCGCGGCGTCGTCGGCCGTCTCCTTTTCGACGAGCGTTCTGCCGTTGAGCGTGACGTCAAGCGTCTGCGAGGGCTGGCTCTGGACGCGATAGGCGAACGTATAGGAGTCCATGCGGCCCATCAGGTCGTCGGGGACGGAGAAGCGGACGACCTGGTTGGAGAACACCCCGCGGGTCTTTCCCTCCTCATTCGGCGTGCCGCCGAAAAGCGCTCGGCTCGCGTCGAAGAAGTTCGCGCCGATCAGGTCGTAGACCGCGTTCTGGTAGTTCCCCTCCATGGTGAACTCGTCCGCGCCGCCGTTGAGATGCCCGAACTGGACGGAGCCGCCGAAGCGGACGGAATCAATTGTGAACGCGCCGGCGCCGGCATCGGTCCGCATGACGGCGATCTCGTTCGTGGCGTTCGCCCTCAAAAGCGAGGACGGGACAAACCATCGCGCCGAGCGGCCGGGGACGACGGACTTCGTCCCGTCGCAGACCGTTCCGTTGACGGCGACCTTCAGCGTCGCGGGCGAGGAGGAGGACGTGGACTTGATGCGGAGGAATTCGTTCATCGTCGCCTCGCCCCACCCGTCCAGCTGGAAGCGGAACGCCAGGGATTCGCCCGCTGCAAGCGGCGGGACGCGCCACACGTCCCCTTCCACGTCCACCGGCTCGCCGGGGCCGCGTCGGTCGTAGAACTCCGTCGCGGCGTCGTTGTCAAGACCGACGCGCCAGAGGTCCATGCGCGGATAGGCGATCGCCTCGCGCATCTCCGCCTCGCTGAGCGCGTTCGTCCAGATCGCAAGCGTCTGTATCTGCCCGCGGAATGACTTCCAGTGGTTGCCGTTGCCGGAATTATGGTCGACGTAGGCCGTCTGGCTTCCCGTGTGGTTCTCCGAACCAAGCACCATGTTGCCGTTCGGACGAAGGTCGTAGTCGGACAGGGCGATGTCCGATTTTTCCATGTAGCAGGTGCGCCAGACGTTCACGGACGAGTTCGTGTAGCTGTCGAAGAAGTGCCATGAGTAGCCGTCGCGGGAGTGCAGGACGGAAATCTTGCCCTTTTCCCCGGTCCCGTCAACGGAGACGATCAGGTCGTTCCAGTTGCCAAGCCCGACGCGCATGTGCGTGGAGTCCACCGTCCATCCCGAACCGCCGTACATGACGTAGACCGTCCCAAGGCGATTTGTGTAATAGTGCTCTCCCCCATACTGATAGCCGACGTCGCGCACGTTGTTGAACCCGATCATCAGCCCCCGCTTCGGCGTCGCGTTTCCGTTGTTCCCCATGTTCAGAATCCAGGAGTACGTGGGATGCGGCTGGTCGAGGTCCGGCTTGAAGCGGAGGTAGGCCGTGTAGGACGGCTTTTCGGCGTTGATCAGCGGCTCGACGACCGATGACGGAATCCGGATCGCGGAGGAGCGTCCGTACCCCGCCCCCGTCTCCTCGTTCGTGATCGTGACCGGATGCGACAGGTAGACGGACCGGACGAAGTTCGTCGTGCCGCGATACGGAAGGTGCGCCCATTCGTTCGTGTAGGTCGGCGCGACGCCGCCAAGGACGCACGTGGTGGAAAAGCCCGGATGGACGGAATCGCGCAGTTCCTTTCCTCCGAACAGGCCGTCGCCGTCGGCGTCGCCGCCAATGCCCCGCGACCAGAAGAAGACGTTGGAGTAGACGTCCGCCGAGGCGACGCCCGCAATGCCCAAACCGACTGCCGCCGATGCGATTGCACGAATGAAGTTCTTCATTGTCTCCTCCTTGTCGTTCTCTGTCCTGCCGTCCTTGCCCTAAAAGGCGCGGTTGTTTATCTCGTTGGAAGAATTGAGGCATGACCGGTGGTCGCTCGGAGTCTTGGCGACGGGGAAGCGGATGCCGGCCCATTCCAGCTTGTGGTGCTTGTTTCCGCTGACGTAGCGGAAGCCCAGTTTTTCAAGCGCGGAAATAGCCGAGTCGTCCAGGAACGCGCCCGCGCCCTTGACGATCTGCTTCACCGCCTCGCGGCGGCGGCGCAGTTCGCCGGTGGGCGGATTCGCGCAGAGGACGGCCTCGAGAAGGCGCGCCCGCCTGTCGCGTCCGGCGTTCTCGGCGGCTGACAGCGCGTCCGACAGCGCCTCAAGAAGGTGCTCGCGTATCTCGCCCGCGAACTTCTCCGACAGCGTCCCCGGCGTCTCCAGCATTCCGCCGCCCGTCCGCGCCGGGCCATCCCGGCCTTCTGCGGAGGCAAGGCGCGCGCGAAGCCCCTCGGCCTCGGCCAGCGCCTCATCGCGCCTTTCCACGGCCGCGTTTCGCAGCCTTTCCGCCTCCGCCGTTCGCGCCACGGCATCGTCGGCACGCGCCGACGCATCGGCCGTCTGCGCGACAGCCTCGTCGCGCGCCTTGACCGCGGCGGCAAGTTCCTTCTTCAGCTGCTCGCAGGCCGCGACTCCAAGCGCTCTCGCGGACTCGGCCTTCGCGCGCGCCTCGTCGATTTCCGCGCGAACGGCGGCGAGTTCCGCCGCGAACTCCTCCTTCACCTCCCGTTCGATCTCGCACTCCTCCTTTAGTTTCGCGATCTGTGCCTGGAGGTCCGCCCGCTCGGCCGCGAACGCTGCGGCGGCCTGTTCCTCGCGGATGCGCGAATTCGCGCGCGGAGCGGACGGGACTGTCTGGCGCCCCGGCGACGACGGCGACACGCGCTTCGCGGACGCCGCAGACGGTGTGCCGAGAAGGCGCGCGAAATAGTCGTCCGAACTTCCCGATCCCGCAAGCGCGCGCTCCTCCGGCGACGCCGCGACCTCGATGCGCGGCGGAGGAGGAGGATTCTCCCGCCTCGTCGCCGTCAACTGACTGAAATCCTTGTACGTGCCCATTTTCTTCCTTCTTAAAATCCAAGCACAATTCTATCAAACCACGTTCAATGCGTCCACGTCGTAGACAACGCGAATTTCGGGCGGCGGCGGTCGGACTCCCTCGATCCACCTGACGGCCTCGGTGATCTCGCGCACCGACGGCGCGCGGAGGACGATCTGGTAGCGGAACCATCCGTCCGCCTTGAGCAGTGCGGCCTCCTCCGCCTCGGACACGCGGAACGGGCCGTCTTCGCGCGCGCCGCCGTTCACGCGCGCCGCCCATCTGGCGAGGGCATTCGCGTAGACGCGCGCCCAGTCGCGGGCGGCGATTTCGTCCTTCGCGCGGAAGGTCAGCGTGCAGAGACGGCAGTACGGCGGAAGGTACGCGGCCTCGCGCTCGACGAGCTCGTCCGCCGCGAACGACGAAAAGCCCTTGTTCGAGGCGGCGGCGGCGATGGCGGGAGCGTCTGGCGAAAATGTCTGTATGTAGACCTCGCCCGGCTTTTCCGCGCGGCCGGCGCGTCCGCTGACCTGGGCGAGAAGCTGGTACGTGCGCTCGCTCGCGCGCGGGTCCGGGCGATTGAGCGAGGTGTCCGCGTTCAGGACGCCGACGAGGGTGACGTTGGGGAAGTCGAGCCCCTTGGCGATCATCTGCGTGCCGAGAAGTATGTCCGCCTTGTTGGCGCGGAATGCGCCCAGGATGTCGTCGTGCGAGAACTTGCGCGAAGTGGAATCGGCATCCATGCGCAGGATGCGAGCCTCCTTGAAGCAGGCCTTGAGCGCGGCCTCGGCCCGCTGGGTGCCGATGCCGACGTAGTTCAGCTCGCGGTTGTGGCAGGCGGGACATTCCTGGTGGACGTGCGCCCAGGCGCCGCAGACGTGGCAGCGCAGGCAGCTGTCCACGCGGTGGTACGTGAAGGGAAGGGAGCAGTTCGGGCATTCCGCCACCCAGCCGCAGTCCTGGCATTCGAGGACGCGGGAGTAGCCGCGGCGGTTGAGGAAGAGGATCGTCTGCTCGCCGTTCCGGAGACGTGACCGGATTGCCTCCAGCAGGAGGGAGGAGTAGATCGGGACGTGTCCGAGCTTAGCCATCTCGTCGTCCATGTTCACGAGATGCACGTCCGGCAGGGAACGCCCCGCCACGCGGTCCGGGATGGACGCAAGCGCGTACTTGCCCTTCTGCGCGTTCACCCACGATTCGAGCGACGGCGTGGCAGACCCCAGGACGACGCGCGCCCCTTCGAGCCGCGCGCGCATCACGGCGACGTCGCGCGCGTGGTAGCGCGGAGTCTCCTCCTGCTTGTACGACGGATCGTGCTCCTCGTCTACGACAATCAGCCCCAGGTTCCGGACGGGCGCGAACACCGCGCTGCGCGGGCCCACCACGACCTTCGCCGCGCCCGTGCGGATGCGATGCCATTCGTCGTAGCGCTCGCCGTCGGAAAGGGCGGAATGGAGGACGGCCACGCTCTCGCCGAAACGCCCCGCGAAGCGCTGGACGGTCTGCGGCGTGAGCGCGATTTCGGGGACGAGGACGATCGCGCCAAGCCCCTTTTCAAGGAGACGTCCGATCGCCTGGAGATAGACCTCCGTCTTGCCGCTGCCGGTCACGCCGTGGAGGAGGACGGGGCGGTGGACGCCCGCCGCGTCCGGCCCGCGCAGGACTATTTCCAACGCGGCGGACTGCTGCGGATTGAGGATACGCGGCTTCGTCGGCAGCACGCGGCGGCCGGCAAGCGGGTCGCGGCGGGAGACGCGCGGTACGATCGACACGGCGCCCTTCCTCTCCAGCGTCCGGAGCATGGACGGCGAGGTTCTGAACTCCTGCACCACCTGCTGCAGCCATCCCCCGCCCACGCGCACGACGTTTTCAAGGACTTCCCTCTGATGCGCGGTCAGCCCCTCCTTCGGCGGATGCGCGGCAGGCTCGACGAAGAGGCGTTCAAGCGGCTTCGCGCTCGGCTTGAGGACGGCTCCCGGGACGGCGGCGCGAAGCGCGGTCTCGATGGGGGAGGCGGTGTAGGCGGCGATCCAGCGGACGAGTTTCAGGACAGCGGTGGAGAAGAACGGCGACTCGTCCTCGATGGCGAGGACGTCCCTGAACGCCGGCTTGCGGCCGGCGTCCGCCTCCGCGCCGGTCTCGCCGTCGCCGAAGAGGCTGCGCTGGACGGCGCCGCCGGCCTTCTTCGCCGAATCGAAGGCGGAGTCCCCGCGTGGCGCTAGGGACGCCGGCGGCGCGTCGGACACCTCCAGCGCGAATCCGCGCACGATGCGCCCGCCAAAAGGGACACGGAGAAACTGGCCTACGCGCAGTTTCTCCGTGAACTCAACCGGCACTGAATAGGTGAACGTCCTGTCCAGCGCCAGGTCTATTGCGACCGAAACGTACAACGCCCTTACTGCGCTCCGGTCTTGAGGTATTCAAGCGTCGCGCCGGACGGGACGGTGAAGCCCTGCTTGTTGTAAACGAGATAGAGCTTCGAGTACTTCGCCTTGATCACCTGCGAGGCGCCGCCCTTGCGGACGAGCACGAAGGCCTTGTTGGAGAAAGGCGTGTCGGACTCGCCGCCGTTCGCCTTTCCGACGCCGACTTCCGTCGTCTCCGTGCCCTGGAACGTGCCGGACGTGGGAAGCTGGTTGATCGCCGCGTTGCGCGTGACGAGCACGGGGAGGACGTCCTCCATCTCGTCCTGAAGGCCCTTCAGCACGGACCAGGCGACGAACTTGCCGTTGAGCGACTTCGTGCCGGAGAAGGACGGAACGCCGGCGCCGGAGAGGACCGCGATGTCCACGCCGGAGACGTACGGAGACCACTTCTGGTCGCCATAGGTCTTGATGTCGAAGAGCTCTTCGAAGTACTTGGCGGAATCGGCGAAGTCCATGCCGGAGATGTCCTCCGTGTCGTCCGACTTGTTCTCGGACGACTTCGGCCAGACGGACGTGAGGCCGGCGGCCTCGCGCTCCGTGTTGGACTGCGTGATGCCCACGAAGAGGTTGCGGCCCTTCATCGCCATGGCCGAGGTGTTCGCGCTCAGCATGGCCGAGGAGATGGCCGGGAACAGCGCTCCCATGAGAATGCCGAGAATGCCGATCACGACGAGCAGCTCGACGAGCGTGAAACCTTTAGATGCGTTCTTCATGTCAACCGACTCCTTTTACAAGCCGTCCGTTCCCGGACACAAGCTCAAACGTCCTTTCCATTCTCCCGCCGCCGGCCATGGCGATGGGGGCGCTCTGCGCATTTGCGCGTATTATCGCATTTCCGCGCAGGGCGCGCAAGGGGGAAAATGAAGATTTTGGAATGCGCGTCTTGCCGGGGCGAATGCGTCCGGGAGAACGGCGTTTCCCCGACAGTCGGTGGATTTGATATACTGTTCGCAAGTGTTTTCAGCGGAAACGCCCGAAGGCGATTCCGGCTTCACCAACAAGGAGAACGAAATGCAGAAGATGAAGAGACTGATGGCCGGCGCGGTCGCGGTAGCCGCGGCGGCGCCCGTCCTCGCGGGACTGTACGGCGACACGCCGGACGCCAAGCACGCATGGTCGGTGCACGACATGAACCGCCCGAACCCGGTCAAGGTCACGCCCGGCGCCCTGCCGGGCCAGCCGCCGAGCGACGCGGTGGTGCTCTTCGACGGCACGAAGGAGAGCTTCGAGAGGAACTGGTGCGACTCCAAGGGGAACCCTACGCAGTGGAAGTACGGCGACGGCGACTTCTACTGCGTGCCCGGATGGAAGAACGGCGGCGACATCTACACGAAGGCGTCCTTCGGCGACTGCCAGCTGCACCTTGAGTACCGCCACGACGCGGACCTCGGCGTCGTTCCGAAGAACGGCGCGCAGATGCACGGCAACTCCGGCGTGTTCATCATGGGCAACTACGAAATCCAGGTCATGGAATCGTACGGCACAGACCCGGCCAACATGAAGAACCCGAACTACGCGGACGGACAGGCCGGCGCGGTCTACGCCGAAAACCCGCCGATGGTCAACCCCTCGCGCAAGCCCGGCGAATGGCAGGTGTACGACATCGTGTTCCACCAGCCGAAGTGGGACGGACAGAAGCTCCTCCACCCCGGCAGCGTGACGGTCTTCTTCAACGGCGTCCTCGTGCAGGACCACTGGGAGATGGAAGGCCTCACCACGCATTGCCGCCGCCGTCCGCTGGCGCCGCACGCGCCGAAGGGCCGGCTGCACTTCCAGGACCACGGCTGCCCCGTCCACTTCCGCAACGTCTGGATCCGCGAGATCCCGTCGCGCTGGGACAACACGACGCACTCCGTCCTCTCCGGCAAGGAGGCCGACGTGATGGCGATGCGCAGGGCCACCGCGCAGAAGCTGATGGCGAAGGTCGACGCCTCCAAGTGCGACGCCGGCACTGTCAACCAGATGCTCGAAGTGATGTCCTACTGCAAGGACGAGCCGTTCATGTCCGTCTGCAAGAAGGTCGTAGGCGGCTACATCGCGAAGCTTGACGCGATGGACGACGCGGCCCTCGACAGGGCGAAGGGCGAAATCATGTCCGTCAAGCGCTCGCTCGACGTCCTCGCCCGCAACAAGGTGGTCGAAAACTGCCCGCTCTGCAGGAAGATCGGCGCAATCGTCGAGAAGAAGGGCTGGAACAAGAAGAAGTAGGCGGCCGAGTGATTGAACCGCCTTCGCCGCGGGGAGCTTCGGAGTCCCCGAGATGGAAAACTCCAGGTCTCCGGTCTCCACGCGGCGAAAGCGGGAGGGACGCGCTCCTGCGCGTCCGCCGCCGCATGGAGGTTCGTGCTTCGGTCGCGCAGGAGCGCGACCCTCCCCGATGGCGCTGCTCGTCCCGCCCCGCCGCCCGTGCCAGTCAAACGCCTGCGCTCTTGGTCAGCGGATGAGGATGAGGAAGCCGGGGGCCGTAAGGACGAAGTCCGAGCCGCGGCGCGAAACAGCGCGGCCGGCGGCCTTTTCGCCGACGAGCGTCCAGACGGGCGAGCCCGTCGCGGAACCGGCCGTCAGGACCGTCGCATCGCCCATGGGGAACGCGGGCGCCGTCAGCGTCACCGCGCCGCCGAAGGAGATGGACGGCGTGTCGAAGAACCTGAACGCATCCGCAGCCGCAACGTTCTCCCGCGCCAGGACCGCGCCGTCCGCCAGCGCCACGGGCCCGAGCGTCTGCGCGGGGAGCGCCGTCGCCAGCGCGGCCCCGGCGGAAACGCTCCATGCGGCTGGCTCGGCGTTCTCGTCAACGGTCTCCGCACCGCCCGTCAGGAACGCCGGCGGAGTGGCAGAGCCCTCGCCTGCGCCGAGCCATTTTCTGCGAAGGTATGCGAGCGTCTCCGCCACCTGGTCCCGCGAGGGCTGGCGGTCGAAGACAATGACTTCGCCGATGCGTCCGTCCCACATCCGGTTCCACTGGTTGCCGACAGCGTTCCACTGCGGGGCGCCGCCCGCGCAGAGGCGTCCGCCCAGCTGCACGATGTCGTATTTCATGACGGCCCCGGTACCGCCCTGTAGAGCGGCAGCGGAATCGACGCCGTTAGTCGCGTTGGCGACGTCCACGCCGGCGGCCTTTCCCGCGGACGCGCCGGCTGCCATGCTTGTCTCCCACAGGGCGAACACGTAGGGCGTGCCGTCCGCGACGTCGTGCTTGATCGAACCGCTGAATCCGCCCTTGCTGTTAACGCTGAGCTTCGTCTGTCCGTCTTCAACGTTGTCCTCCGTGTGGAAGCCGGTCGTGCCGTCGATGTCAAGGCCCGTCGCCGACGTGGTGAAGAATGCGAGCGGCCCGCCCCACTTCCCCTTCCCGCCTTCGTCCACGTACGAATCGCGCACGAGCGCGGCGCAGACGAAGAACTCGCGGCGCGTCGTCTCCGCCGGCGACGCCTCAAGCGCAAGCGCGGAGTTGCCGTCGAACTTGAGGGCTCCGAGTTCGCCGATCGCTCCATACTTCGGCAGCGGACAGAGCGAGAGCACGGGCGACGCATTGGCGTTGGGATGCGGGTTCTGCGCGAACGCGCCGCCGAAACGGCCCTTGTTGCGAACGGAGACGACGGTCTCGCCGTCGTCGGCCAGCGTGACCGTGCCGGCGTCCGAGGCGTCCATCCATATCGCCGCGACGCCCGACGCGGGCGCGAGGCGCGCCGTTCCCTCCTGCACGTCCACCTGCTCGACCGCCGTGGCAGCGCCGGCCACTTCAAGCGTCCCCGCGCCGAACTTTGAAAGCCGCCGGTCTGCGGAAATCTCCCCGAAGGCCGAGGGGCCGCCCGACAGGCTGGCGGACGCCGTAGCGCCCTCCGCCACCGTGACGTCAAGAGCGGACGGGTTGTCGACGATTGGCGCCGCAACGGCCGCCTGCTCCGAGTTGCCCCACTTGCGCTGGAGATAGCGCTCCACGTAGGCCGTCTCGTCGTCGGTCAGCGTCCGCGAGAATACGATCAGCTCGCCGATCCAGCCCGTAAGCGCGCGGGGAGCATTGGGCTTGACCTTGCCGTTCTCCCAGCTGAGGCGCGTGCCGAGGCCGATGCAGCCGATGTCCCACGCCGTCGCCGGATGGGCGGCGCTCGTCTCGTTGAAGTCGGGACAGGCGTCCGTCCACCACGTCCGCGCACGCATCGTCTTTCCGTCGCGGACGACACCGATCGCCATCGGCACGTCCGCCGTTATCTCGCCGTCGAAAACGCCGGACGGAGAGCTGTTGACGCCCACGCCGTAGCAGCCGAACGTCCCCAGATCTCCCATCCATTGCAGATAGAAGCGGTTGCCGACGGCGTAGTCCTCGCCCTTGAACGTCTCGTCCTCGAGCGTCGCGGGGCCCATGGAAATCGGGCCATGCCACCAGTATTTTGCGCCCTGGCGGCCGGCTTCCTGCTCATTCTCCCATCCGTCCCAGCGCATGACGAGATAGACGGTCATCTTGTCCGTGCGGTTCGTCCAGCCGAGGTAGAGTCCAGATCCCGAGCTTCCGCCCTTGCAGTAGATGGCGGGCTTTCCGTTGAGGGCGGCGGCCGCGTAGGTCGGGCGGCCGAAATCGTTGCCAAACGGAAATGCGCCGAACGTTCCGCCCGAGGCGCCGAGGTTCGGCGCGGAGGCGACCGTTGCGCCGTCCGGATAGCCGCGCAGCTGAGCGGCGTCGAACCAGACGTCGGCGGACGAGAGGAAGCCGCCGGGCGTCTGCCAGTTCGGCGTCGCGTCCAGAATTGTACCATCGCCCAGCTCGATCCGCGCGCCGCGCGCGACTTCAAGGCCGGACGCGAAGCCGACGGACGTCTTGCCGGCGAGGCGAAGGACGCCCTCCTCGACGACGAGGCGCCCGCCGATGTTGAGCGGACGGCGCAACTCCATCGTCCCCGCGCCACGCTTGCAAAGCGACCGGCCGCTCTGCTCGTGCGCCGGCCAGAGCGATGCGTCGACTACGAGAGTCGCCCCCTTCTCGACGACGAACGCCGCCTCCTGGCTAGACGGGGCGAGGTGGACGTACGGAGTGTCCACGACGGCCTCGGCCGCGCCGGTCAGCGAGCCCGGCACGACGGTCAGCGTCCGCGTGAAGTCGACGTTCAGCCATGTCCTGGGGGCGATCATCGTCTCGACTCCGCCGGAGAGAGCGGCCTCGATCCGCTGGCCGGACGCCGTGATGCGTCCGCCGCCTTCGAGAACCACGTTCCGCGTCAGCGGGCAATGGTTTCCGCCGGTCGTCACGACGGCGTTTTCGCGGACGCGGAGCGTGATGTCCGTCTGGTGGTTCGCGCCGCCGAAGCAGTCGCCCTCGGCCACGCTGAGCTGCGCGTTCGGCTCGACGACGAGCGTTCCGCCGGTCGCAAGGCCCGAACCCTGATAGGAGGAGTTGTCGCCGTTCCGGGAAATGGCGAAGTACGCCACGCCCTCGCCGATTGGGGCGAGACGCAGCGTGGCGGCCTTGAAGCAGACGGACGTGCAGGAGAAGTAGACCTGGTCGCCGCCGCCTGCGCCGGCCAGCGTCCCCGTCGCGCCCGGCGCCACGACGACGCTGCGCACGAACGGCACGCGCGAACCCTCCGTTCGCGTGATGGCGAGGCCGCCGCCCGCGAGGGTGACCGTAGCCCCCTTCTCGCCCACCCAGTCGGGATCGGATGCGGAGACGAATCCGTTGCTCACGACGGTGCCGCCGGTGTATTCCTGCGCGGAGGCGAATGCGACGGTCCCGGCGCCGAGCTTGACGAGGCGGATCGCGCCGGAGACGGACGGCATGGCCGCCACGTCGTCGTCGAAGTCAAGCGCCAGCGTCGCCGTCGCGGCGGCGGAGTTGACGTAGCCGTCCGCCGCCAGGGCCGCCGCCGACGACACGCGCAGGTCTCCGCCCGCAAGATCGACAGGCTCCGCCCACGCCACCAGCCCCAAGGCCGCGACACACGCCGCGATTCCGGCCGCACTCGTCCGCTTTCCCATCTTCGCCATCCTTTCTCGTTGCGCCAAAGTCAAACTGTTGATTATGCGATGAAAATAATAGCATTTTTTTTTTCTCCCATTCAACAGGAAAATTCGGACATCCTCTTCGAACGCCGAAGAGCGCCCTTCTGAAGTTCCCTCTGAAACTTGCGGACGCAGAACGAGCCTTGCCCTTCCGCCTCCAAAACGATATAATCGTCTTCCGTCACAGGAAGCAGGAAGCCGTCTTTACGGCAAACGACAATCGGAGCAGGAACGCCTATGAAACACTCTCTTCTCGCCATTGCGGCCATTGCGGCGACGGTCGCGCAGGCGCGCATCGCCGTGGACGCGCCCGGCCACGTCTACACGGAAAAGGAGGCCCCCTCCGCGCAGGGCGGAACGCCGAACGCGGCGTGGACGCTGACCGACTGGCGCGGCCGGACGGTCTCGGCCGGCACGTGGGACGCCACGGGCCGCATGGCGCACAAGGCCCTCCCCGTCGGCTACTACCATCTGAAGAGCGGCGCGGACGACGCGACGTTCGCCGTCGTTCCCATTCCCGAACGCCGTCCGTTCAACCACGATTCCTTCTACGCCATCGACTCCGCCCAGAGCTGGGTGTCCAACAAGGGCAACTTCGACTGCCCCTGGCATGGTGGCGACACGTTCCGCCTCGTGAGCGACCTCATCTGGAAGACCGGCCTTCCGCACGTGCGCGAACGCCTCGCCTGGCGCGAGACGAGCTCCGCGCCAGGCGTCTACGACTACGGACGTTACATGTACAATGCCGACCTGCTCCGCCACCGCAGAATCCTCGTGTCGGGAATGTTCCACGACTCCGCGCCGTACGCGGACCCGATCGTGAAACTTCCCCGCGACCTCGTGGACGTCTACCGGTTCTGCCGCGACACGTCCGCCGCGTTCGGCGACCGCATGGGCGACTGGGAGTTCTGGAACGAGGAGGACATCGGCTTCGCCCCGGAGCCCGTATGGGACTACATGGCCGCGATGAAGGCCGCCTACCTCGGCCTCAAGGCCGGGCGGCCCGCGGCCCCCGTCCTCAACGGAGCGCTCTGCACCGCCCCGGGCTCGTCCGGCTACTGGAAGGGCCTCTTCGACAACGACCTCGCCAAGTACAGCGAAGTCTTCAACTACCACACGTACAACCCGCTCGCTAGCTACCCGAAGCTCTTCGCCAAGCTGCGCGCGTTCATGAAGGAGTACGGCATCGGCAATCGCGCCATATGGATGACGGAGACCGGCACGAACCTCGAGGGACACTCGCAGGGCGACGGAGTGCGCAAGGGCGTCAAGGCCCATTCGCCCGAACAGGAACTCATCCACGCGGAGTTCTACGCAAAGAGCCAGATCCTCCTCCAGATGGAGGGCGTCGCCCGCAACTACTTCTTCGTCTTCGGCGCGTACAACGAACGCGGCGGAGTGAAGGACTGGGGCGTGATGCGCCGCGACGGCACAGTCAAGCCCACCTACGCCGCGATCGGCACGATCGTCCGCGAACTCGGCCAGTCCCGCCTTGAGGGCGAAGTGAAACTGGGCGACAAGGTCAAGGCCTACCTCTTCGCGCAGCCTGACGGAACGCAGACGCTTGCGTTCTGGGCCGTCTCGCCCGTGGACACGCACTCCGACACCGTGAAGGCGACGCCCGACTTCGCCACGCCGCTCGAACTCGCCGCCAACGACGGCGAACACCGTCTCACCGACCTGTGCGGACACGTCTCCTCCGTGACGGGCGCGAACGGACGCATCTCGCTTACGGCCACGCGCTTCCCCGCCTACCTGGCCGGACTTCGCGGAATGTCCGCCGCCGTCAGGCCCTTCCCGGCCGGCAAGGCGGAGACTTACGTGCCCAAGGCCGACGAAGACCTCTCCGTCGTCATGCGCGTGGACCTGAACACGAACGACTTCGCCGTCGCCGCGCAGAAGTCGCTCGCCTCGCTCACCGCGGAAACGGGCCGCCTCCGCCTGCAGGTGTGGAACCTCTCGGAGACGATCAAGCGCGGATCGCTGGACGTCGCGGGCGGAGTCCGCCTCGACGGCGTCCCCGCCGAGTTCGACCTCCCCGCCTGGGGCAAGGCGGAATTCAACGCCACGCTCGTCCCGCAGGACGCGAACGACTTCTACGCGCAGGTCGTCGTGACCGGTCGCTTCAACGGCCGCCGCACGAGCCGCCTCGCCATTCCCGTCCGCCTTGAAAAGGCCTTCCTCGCCAACTGCGACGAAGTCGTCCTGAAGGCGAACGACCCGAAGGACTGGAGGCGCAACACGTCCGCCGACGAGTTCAAGGTCTCGTGGGACGAGGCCGAAAAGGCCATCCGCTTCGACGTCGCGTGGGTGAAGAACCCCAACGCCGACCGCTGGTTCTACCCGATCTACGACCTGAAGCTCCCCGAAGAGGACGCCGCGGCCGGCGCGCTGATGGAATTCGAGGTGAAGTCCGTGCAGAACAAGGTCGAAAACGACTACAACTGCCAGTTCCTGATGCTCGTGCCGCGCGAAAAGGGCGACGTGGACAAGTTCATGGCCTACGCGCCGCCGCTGACGACATGGGAGACGCGCCGCGTGGAGCTCAACGTGGAACTGGGCGCGAAGCGCGCCGTCCCGCTCAAGTCGATCCGCATCGGCGGCAACCCCAAGGGCACGACCTGCACGTTCTGGGTCCGCAACCTCCGCCTTCTCAAGCCGAGGAAACAGTAGGCAGATGGACGACATCGAACTCCTTTCCCCCGCAGGGTCGTTCGACACCGCGCTCGCCGCTTTCGAGGCGGGCGCGGACGCCGTCTATCTCGGCCTTGACGCATTCTCCGCCCGCGCCGAGGCCGCCAACTTCTCGCCGGACGAACTGCGCCGCCTGATCGCCTGCGCGCGCTCCCTTCCGTCCCCTCGCCGCGTCTACGTGGCGTTCAACACGGTGGTGGACGACGCGGACGTCGCAGCGGCAGTCGAAAGGCTGGCGCTCCTGGACGAGCTTCGTCCGGACGGCGTCATCGTACAGGATCTCGGCGTCGCCCGCATTGCGCGGCGGAATTTCCCCGCGCTCCCGCTTCACGCCTCCACCCAGCTCGTCGCCCACAACCTGGAAGACGTCTGCGCGCTTCGGGAGCTCGGCTTCGTCCGGGTCGTCCTCGCCCGCGAGCTCACGCTTGACGAAATCGCCTCGCTGGTCAGAAAGTCCGGCGGCATGGAGTTCGAGGTCTTCGTCCACGGCGCACTGTGCTACTCCATCTCCGGACTCTGCCTCTTCTCCGCCATGGAACGGGGGCGGTCGGGGAATCGCGGACGCTGCGCCTACTGCTGCCGCCTTCCGTACGCGGACGCCTCCGGCAAGAAGTCCCTCCCCTTCTCGATGCGGGACCTGCGCCTGGACGAGTCGCTGGACGCACTTCGCGACGCGGGCGTCGCCTCGCTCAAGATCGAGGGCCGCATGAAGTCGTCCGTCTACGTCGCATCCGTGACTAGACGGTACCGCGAACTCCTGGACGGCCTCCCCCCCACCACCGGCCGCGCGGATCTTGAAACAGTCTTCTCGCGCCGCACGACGACGCTCTACCTCTCCGGCCGGCCCGACGGCGGCGCGCCCGAAGAGGTGATCGACCCGTCTTCGCTCGGACATCTCGGCACGCCGATCGGCACGGTCAAGCGGATCGCGAAGGACCGCGAAGGCCGCTCCTGGCTTCGCTTCCACACCGGCCGCGCCATCGAAAAACACGACGGTCTCCAGTTCGCAATGCCGGGCGGCGGCAAGCCGGCCGGGTTCGGCATTTCCGCCATGCGCCTTGCCATATCGCGCAGCCCCGCGTTCTCCGCCCCGGCCGATTCCGACGTGGAGGTGCTTGTCCCCGACTGCGAGACGCGCAATCCCGCAATCCATCCCGGCGCCACGGTCTACTGCTCCGCGTCGAACGAAGTGCGCCGCCGCTTCCCGACGCCGCCGTTCCGTCCGTCGGACGTGCAGGACGGAACGCCCGTCGACATCGCCGTCGCGCTGACGCCGCAGTCCATCCGCGTCGCCGCGCCCGCATGGGACGCGCACCTTGAATTCCCTGTCGCCCTTTCCGCGGCGCGCCAGCCGGAGCGTACCGCCGACGCAGTACGCGGCGCGCTTTCGCGCCTTGGCGGCACGGCGTGGTCTCTTGGCGAACTGACGCTGCACGACCCCGACTCGCTCTTCGCCCCCGCGTCCGTCCTCAACGACGTCCGCCGCCGCCTCGTCGAACTCCTCGACAAAGCGCGCGCGGCGCGAAGGCAGGGGAAAATCGCAACCGCCCTTGCCGACGCCTCCGCGACGTCGGGCGTCGAGACGGCCGCCCCGCCAATTTCCACGCTGAAGATCCGCCTTGGACAGTCCGTTGAGGACGACATTGCGGACTTCGACGAAATCGTCGTCCAGATCGGACACTCCGCCGGTCGCGACGCCAAGCGCCTCCTGCTGGACTTCTGCGGCGGCCTTCGCGCAAGGCTCAAGGCCGCCGGCGACGCCTCCATGCCGACATTGCGCCTCGCCCTGCCCGTCTTCACGCCCGACGTCGAATTCGCCGCGCTCCGTGCCGCCGTCAAGCATCTGGTGGAGGCCGGGTTCATGAAATGGGAGGCGGCGGACCTCGCCACCCTGCGGATGCTGACGTCGCTTGGACTGGACGACATCACCGCAGACTGGACGCTCTACGCCTTCAACCGCCCCGCGCTCGCGCAGCTCTCGGAAATGGGCGTCCGCCGCTTCGTCGCCTCGCCCGAAAACACGCCCGAGAACATGGCGTTCCTCGCCGCGTCCGGCTTCGATGTCGAGTTCCTCGCGGAGCAGTCAACCCCGCTCTTCCTATCGCTCACGAAACCGGCCGCCGTCGACCCTTCGCGCCTTACGGGCGTCAGGGGCGAGGAGTACGCCGCGTATCGCGTAGACAACCTCTGGACGACCGCGCGCGCCAAGCCGTGCATTTTCCGGACGCCCCCCGGCGCCTCCACGCGCATTGACCGATCGTGGGACGCGGATTCGGGACGTTTCCGCGACATTTTACACGCGAATGACAATCACGCAGGCGGGACATGATATCATACGCATCAGCTACGGCGATGCAATTCACACACACCCCCTCCCCACACCATGCATCGCCGTAGTTCTTTTGTTTTCATGAACCGCCCGTCAGAGAGCGAGTTCAAGGATTTCCGCAAGCATCTCCTCCGTCACCGGGGGATTGGACGCAAGGATGCCGTCGGCGTTGAATGAAACCGCCTTCACGCCCTCGACAATTGCCGGGATGTCGGCTTTCGTCACGCCCTTCTCCGCAAGCGTCGTCGGAACGCCGCACGTCGCGATGAACGCCTTGAAAGCGCCGATGGACATTATCTCCTGCTCAAAGCGTTCGTACGGCGCGGGCTTCACCTTCTTGAAGTACGTCATCCACGCGGGCATCATGATCGCGAGCGAAGAGCCGTGGTTTATGCCGAACCGGGAAGTGAGCACGTGTCCGACCTGGTGCATAGGCGTCCAGGCGTCGCCGGGCGAAGCCCAGCCGTTGAGACCACATGTGGCCGCCCACATGAGCTCGGCGCGCGCGTCGGCGTCGGACGGGCTTGCAAGCGCGATTGGCAGGTTGCGGACGATCGTGCGGATCACGCCCAGCTGGAATTCGTGGAGGAGGTCGCTCTTCGGCTGTCCGTTCACGAAGATCTCAAGGACATGGCTGATGGCGTCCACCGCGCCGCAGGCGGTCTGGAAAGGCGGAAGCGAATACGTCAGCTCCGGGTCGAGAATCGCCGTCTTCGCGTAGAGGCAGTCGGCCCAGATGTAGCTCTTCTTGCGGCGGGCCGTCGACGAGACGACGGAGCACATGTTCATTTCGCTGCCCGTCGCCGGGAGCGTTGGGACGAGAAGAAGCGGAAGCGCCTCCTCCGGCGGCTGCGCGGTGACGTTAGAGTGGGAGGCGTACACCATGTTCCAGAGGTCGCCGTGGCGGTAGAGGACGCCCGCGGCAATCGCCTTCGCGGCGTCCATCGCGCTTCCGCCGCCGACGCCGACCACGAAGTCGGCGCCGAACGCCTTCGCCTTCTCGACGCCGACTGCAATCATCTCGATCGGCGGGTTCGGCGTCACCTCGAGGAACTCCTCGTGGGCGACGCCCGCGCCGTCAAGCAGTTCTCCGATTCTTGCAAGCGTTCCCGACACGCTGCCGTCGCCGTAGCTTACGACGAGCGCCCTGCGGCCGAGCGCCGCCGCCTCTTCGCCCATTCGGGCAAGTGCGCCGTTTCCGAAAACGACCTTGACGGGATTCTGGTAGACAAACGGATTCATTCAGTTCTCCTATGCGTTCGCAATCAGTGAAACACGCCCGCCATTATACCACATCGGCCCATGTCGGCGGAACAATCGCCATTGGATGCGCAATGCGGCGCGGCGGGGACGCCGCGCCCTACCGGGACGCCGTTCATCCGCCATCGGTAGGGCGGGGCGTCCC
>CAYLRN010000001.1:102945-328481 GCA_964386385.1 uncultured Lentisphaeraceae bacterium
ATGCCGTTCATCCGCCATCGGTAGGGCGGGGCGTCCCGCCCCGCCGCGCCCGCAACCGGAAAACCCCCGCCGTGTCACCATCGGGAGGGACGCGCTCCTGCGCGTCCGCCGTCACGCACTTCTGTGTTGCGGTCGCGCAGGAGCGCGACCCTCCCCAAGATGGCGCACACGTCAGCGGAACAATCGCCAATGAACGCCGCGCCCTACCGGGACGCCGTTCATCCGCCATCGGTAGGGCGGGGCGTCCCGCCCCGCCGCGCCCGCAATCGGAAAACCCCGCCGTGTCACCATCGGGAGGGACGCGCTCCTGCGCGTCCGCCGTCACGCACTTCTGTGTTGCGGTCGCGCAGGAGCGCGACCCTCCCCAAGATGGCGCACACGTCAGCGGAAGATGAGCATCGTGCCGCGCGCGTTTGAAATGGAGAGCCTGCCATCGCGGTAGACGAGCCTGTACGAGCCGGGATAGCCGTCGCCCAGGCGGAACGCAAGCGCGTCCGCGGCGCCGTCGGCGACGCCGGACAGGTCGGCCAGGACGCGGGTGCGCGGCTTAGGCTCGCCCTTCAGCGCGACCGTCACCGGCGTCTCCGCCGTCGCGACCGGGAACGTGAAAGCGCCGGAGAGCGTCAGCAGGGAGTCGGGATTCGTCAGGTCGAACGTCCACGTGGGGGACGTCAGCGCGGCGGTCCGCCCTTCCGACACCGAGAACCCGCCCGCGCCAACGACGTCCAGCGCGGCCGACACCTCCGCCGAGACGCCAGCGTCCACTACGAGCGTGGAAACGCCGTTCGTCACGCCAAGGACGCCGTTGAACACCACCGCATCCTCGCCGGCGTCGTCCGCCGCCGTCTCGACGACGACGTTTTCCAGCCGCATGCTCGTGTACCAGCCGCCGCACTGTCCCCAGACGCCAAGGAAGGCGCCGTTCGGGAAGCGGGCCGGAAGTTCGCTCTCCGCCAGGGCGTTCGTCATCGCCCAGACCTCCGTTTCCTTCTCAAGGCGCACAACGAGATTCGTCAGATCCCAGAGCATCTCCACGTGCATCGGGCCGTCGACGAACTTCGACATCACGAATTCTGACGTGTTCGTCACCGCGGCGCCCACGCGCTTCGTGTCCTTCACCCACGCGCCGATTCCCATAGACGGCATAAGGTAGAACTGGACGCCGTAGGCGCTTGAATCGCCGATGCGCCTGGTGTCCGGGTCTTCGCCATAGGAGAACGCGCCGTTGTTCGAACCCGTCTTTCCATCGTGGAGGACGAGGCTGAAGCCGTCGCCAAGGTAGTTCTGGTGCCACGGCTTGTGGACCGAGTAGTCGAACGAGAACGCGAACGGGCGCGACAGGTCAAGCGGCTTTGCGGAGTTCAGGGATCCAGACGAATTTGCCACGGCCTCGCCCATCAGCTCCACCGCCGCGCCGGACGGCAGCATCGCCGCAGTCGCCCGCCCCTTCATCGTCCAGTTCGCGCCGAGCGGACTCCATGCGTTGCCAAAGTAGATCGACGAGGAGCATGGCGTGACCGCGCCGGCGTTCGTCGTCGCCGTGTACGAGTTCGCCACCAGGCTGCCGGAAAAGCCGGAAAAGTCCATCGCCTCCGGCCATGCGGCACCGTCGGAGGCAAGTTCCAGAGAACCCGAACCGGTCACGGCGCCTAGGTCTGTGTGGCGGCCGTTCCAGTCGGAGAGCAGTCGCGTCGGCATGAACGACCAGCCCGTCTCACCCGGAGCTTTCATGTGGATCTTCAGAACCTCCCATCCGCTCTTCTCCCAGAACCAGACGACTATCGGATGTGCGCCGGCAGTCAGATGCGCCGATCCGATGAGGGCCGTGTTGGCGTCCCCGGGCGTCGCATTGATGACGGTGTTCGTCTCGTCCAGAATGATCCGGACGCCATCGTCGGCATATGCGCGGAACGCATACTCGCCCTCCGCCTCCGCGGTGAAGTAGCCGGTGAACTTCACCAGGAACCAGTTGCGCGTTCCGCCGAAGGAATCGGCGAAGGGGCCGGAACATCCCTCGGCTGTGTTGGGTTCGCCGCTTTTGAAGATATCGCCGAACGCCGACATGTCGCCTACGAAATCTGGCTTGACGGTGGCCGTGCGCTCGATGGACGCCTGAAAGGAGTAGTTCTGCGGAATGTCGTACCAGGCCTCCATCCGAAGACCGACTCCCCGTTCGGATTCGCTTGACGCGAAGAGCGTCCTCGACGCCGCCGTCGCCTCATAGCCGTCGGCCTTGACGCCGTCGACCATCATGACCGATCCGGCGACCGTCGTCAACGTCCCGGCGATTTCCGTATCCGCCCCAAGCCGCCATGGTTCCCCTCCCGACACGGATACAGCGACGTCGCCGTCGAGGAATCCGCTGAACGCGGAGGCGGAGACGCCGGGGCCGACGAGCGTAATCGCTCCGTCGCCGGGATTGACGATGCGGCCGTTGCCGTACGGCAGGGGAAGCTGCGCCGAGACCGCGCCGCCCAGGTCCAGGGCGGAGGCGTTGAGCAGCTCCATCACGCCGTCCCGCGTCGTCGTCCACGGAGAGGTCAGCTGCACGGCGCCGCCGTCGACGCGCAGGACCGGGCGGTTCGGGCAGGCCGCGAACGGCTGGCGGCCGAAGGGCTTGGCGAACGTCAGCGCGCCGCGTCCGTACTTCCTCACCATGCCCCCCTCCGAGGAGAGCGCCGCGTTGAGAGTGAAATTGGAGCTGCAGTTGACGGAGAAGACATGGTTGGTCAGGCTGGGCTGGACGATCTCGTCGCCGGCCCAGCTGCAGTTGTCGCCGTCGCCGATGCGGACGTCCACTTCATATATGGAATGCGTGTTCTTCATGCGCAAGGCGCCGGTGAACGTGTTGCTCGCGCTCGTGAACCATATGCCGCCCTGGTCGGTCAGCTGGATTTCGCCCCAGCCGGTGACCGGTCCCTTGATCGTGGTGTAGACAGAACTGGACGCGCCGCAGGAATGGATGGAATTCGTGCCCTCGATGCGGATTCCGAGGGTGGCGGGGTATGTCTTGCCGGCGTTCTTCAGAAGCAGCCAGGCGCCGTTCCTGAGGGTGACGAAGTCCGTCGGCCGGTTCGTCACGCCCGTGCCGAAGCCGCCGCCATCGCCGACCGCGATGCGCGCGGGGCCCTCCACCGTGATGCCGCCCGTGTACGAGCCGCCGGAGAACGACGTCACGCCGGCGCCGCGCACGAGGACGCTGCGGGAAGTCCCGTCCGGAGCGTCCGTCAGCCCCTTCACGCAGAGTCCGCGCATTTCGCTAACGACCGTTTTCGTGTAGCCGAAGCGGTAGACGTTGCCGCAGGGCTCGAACGTTCCCTCAAGATACTGAGCCCTGTCGCCCGTCACCGGCCCGCCCAGCCAGAGACAGGGCTGCGAGGTGAAGTCGACGTCGTTCGTGAGGCCGGGGCCCGCCAGCTGGAACGAGACGTGCGGCGGCTCCTCGCCGTCCGCCGGCGCCGCCACCTGGATGCGGTCGATGACGGCCGAGTTGAGCGTCCGGTCCGTTCCCGCGTATTTGACGCACACGCGGACGGCAGTGTCGTTCGCGCAGACGACCGGCCCGTCCGTGCCGAGGGCGGTCTCGTTCGAGACGATCACGCCGCCGGAGCGTATCTCGACGCCGCCGGTGAACGTGTTCGCGCCTGTGAACGTCACGAAGTTGCCGGCGCCGCAGTCCACCACCACGGAATCGTCGCCCGACAGGACGTCGGAGACCGTCTGCGCGGACGTGTACGTGCGCACCTCCGCAGACGCGCCGAAGCCGATCGAAAGCGCGACGCCGAATGCCGCGCCGCGCGCAAGAGCCTTCACAATCAATGCCATGCCGTTCATCAGATGCCTTTCGTTTGCAAAGTAAGCCTATTAGGGACGATTATATCCGTTTTTTTTTTTTCCGGTCAAGCGCAAACGCGGAAAAGCGCCGCGACGCATGGGCCATCCTTGTCCGCCGGCGCGACGGGAACGTCGCGCCCTACCGGAATGCAATTCGCCTGCCATTCGGTAGGGCGGGGCGTCCCGCCCCGCCGCGTGGTCGCGCAGGAGCGCGACCCTCCCAAAAGGCAGACGAACGGGGGACGCGGCGTCAGCCGCGTCCCCCGCTCCTGCGCTGTTCTCCGAATCCGGAGAACGCCGCGTCTACTTCTTCGCCTCGGCCTTCTTCGGCGGTTCGGCTTTCTTGGCTTCCGCCTTGGGGGCTTCGGGCTTTTTCACCTGTGCGGCGGGCTTCGGCGCGGCGGGCTTCTTCGCTTCCGTCTTGGGCGTTTCGGCGGGCTTGGACGCGTCGGCCTTCTTGGCTTCGTCCTTCTTCGGCTCCTCCTTGGCCTTCACGAGGTCCTTTCTGGACTTGGCGAAGTTGTCAGCGCTGTAGGAACTGACGGAGAACGTCCACTTGCCGACCTTGGCGTTGAAGTCCTTGACGGCCTGCTCGAGCTTGGCGTTTTCGGCGGCGTTGGTGCCGGCGGCCTTGAACGAGGCGGAGAGCTTCACCCAGCGGTCAGTCCCCTTCGCGGCGCCGCCGACCTTGGCGACGTAGGTCTGTCCGTTCTTGAGCGTGGCGGTGTAGACGCTGCCGGTGGCGAATCCGAGGTCCTTTTCGGAGAGCTTCGGATCGGCGACGCCGGTGAAGTCCAGGTAGGATAGGGCGGAGTCGAGGGAGTAGGTCTTGGAGGTGTCGAGTTCCTCCTTCGGGCCGAGCCCTTCGAGCGTCCACGTGGAGTCCTTGCGGGCGAGCTTCACCGTCTCTCCGTTTTTGGCGTATGAGACGGAGGCGACGTCGGAGGCGGTGACGGACGCGATGCGCGTGTCCGCCCACTTCTTCGGGTCGCCGTCGAATGCGTCGAGGGTTTCCTTGACGAGGACGGTCTTGTCGCCGAACTTCACGTAGCGTCCGTCGGGATATCCGCCGCCGCCGAACTGGGCGGCCTGTCCCTTCGGGCGGCTCATGTGCGTCTCGCCCATTTCGAGCGTGGCGAGGGCCTTGCCGGCGGAGTCGAGGAGGCCGACGGAGGTAGGCTTCTCGATCTTCCGACCGTAAGCGACCTGTCCGACCTTGAGTTCCTGGAGTTTCATCAGGTTCTCGCGGATTTTGGCGACGTCGGCGGGATAGCCGTAGAGGGACTCGATTGTCCATCCGCTGTCGGAGGCGGCAAGGACGACCTTGTCGGCGGCGCCGATTTCCACGCGGGCGACGGAGGCGAGGTCGAACGATGGGAGGACCTGCCTGCCGGCGATGGACGGGGACTTCACGTTTCCGGCGGAGGACGTGACGTACGCCACGCCTCCCAGGACGACGGCCACGCCGCCGAGAATCGCAAGATTCTTCGTTGTCATTTCAATTCCTTTCAGATGTCATTAGCGGCGGCGGCGGCGGCGGACGCCGTGGACGATGCCGACGAGCGCGACGAGAAGCGGCACGAGGCAGACGTTGACGACCTTGAGGGTGAGGCCCAGTCGGTCGATGTCGCCGGTGAGTTCCTTGCGGACGTTCTTGAGCTGGCGGCGGGTGTCGGCCTGCGCCTTGCGGAGCTTGGCGACCTCCTCCTCCTGCTCCTTGGAGAGAAGCATGCGGTTGTTGCCGGTCTTCTGCTTCTGGAGGGCGGCGAGGCGCTGCTGGGTCTGCTCGAGCTGCGACTGGAACTCCTCTTCGCGGGCCTGCCACTTCGCCATGGCCTTGGCCTCAAGGGCGTCGACCTTGTCGAACGGGCGGTTGGAGAGGCCGCGGGAGCGGATGCCGATGAGCTCTTCGCGTCCTGCATACTGCTCGATCACGTTGGAGAAGAGCACGAGGTTGTCGTTGATCGGCTGGGCGATCGGTCCGAAGAGCGTGTTCATCACCTGGACGCAGAACTGGTCGGCGAGGAAGTCGGAGTCGCCGAAGAGGACGACGGAGCCCTGTCCCTCGGCGACGACCTTGGGAACGGCGTTCGTGGAGCCCTCGACGAAGTCCGGCCCCTTGGGGAACGCGGTCTTGAACTTGCCGGAGAGGCGGGCGGCGAGGACGCGCGTTACGCCGTCGGGCTTGAGTTCCTTGCGCATCGCGCCCATTCCGAACTGGACGCCGGAGCGGTCGACCAGGCAGGCGTCCTTCTCGGAGGACGTGATGAGCGGCTCGAACTTGAGGCCGTCCTTTCCGCCGAACGAGAAGGCGCCGGCGAACGGGAACATGACCTGGGTGAGGCCGGAGACGAGGATGTCCTTCTTGTCCACGTTCTTCGCGGAGAGCGAGAGGAACGTGGGGTTCTCCTCGGCGCGGTCGTTGCCGACGTTGAGCTTCGTGGAGGCGGCGAGGTCGGCGACGATCTTCGAGGCGTCGAAGGAGACGCCCCATGCGTCGAAGAGCTTTCCGAGGGTGGACGGGCCGTCCTGTCCGCCCATCTGCATCATCATCGGGTTCTGCTGCTGGCGCTGCGAGAGCATGTCCATGGCGGAGAACGGGTCGACGCAGGCGATGAGGCGGCCGCCGCGGATGACGAACTGGTCGATGGCGAAGAGCGCCTTTTCGGAGAGGTTCTTCGCGTGGAGGACGACGAGCGTCTTGACGTCGTCGTCGATCTTCTCGGCGTCGACCGGGACTTCGCGGACGTCGTAGTCCTTCTTGAGCTCCATGAACGAGGCCCAGCCCTGCGGCTGGCGCTGGCGCTGCATCATCATCGGGTTGTTCATCGGCTGTCCGAGGACGTCGGAGAGGGACGTCATGACGCCGACGACGGGGCGCTCCGGCCATGCGACGCGGGTGACGAGGCGCGTGACGTCGTACTCAAGCGTGGACTCGGTGCGGCGGGAGAGGCGCGCAAGCGTCTCCTCGCGGTCTCCGCAGACGGCGACGAGGCCGAAGTAGACCGGCTGGCCGAAGGGGTTGACGTTCTGCGGCTCGATTCCGTAGCGCTGCGCCCACTCCTCGGCGTCGGAGTCCGGCTTCGGGTCGTACGCCTCAAGGACGAGGCGGCCCTTGCCGGCGCGCTCGTATTCCTTGAGGAGGTTCTGCACCTGCTGGGCGTACGTCTTCATCTGCATCGGCATTTCGGCGGAGGAGGAGCTGAAGTAGAACTTCAGCGTGACGTCCGTCTCGAGCTTGCCGAGGACGGCCCTGGAGCCGTCGGAGAGCGTGTAGAGCCTCTCGCCCGTCATGTCCACGCGAAGCGGGAGGCTGGAGAGGATCAGGTTTGCGGCGCCGACGATTGCGGCGACGATCGCGAGACCTATTATTCCGTTGACTTTCTTGTTCATTGTCAAAAATCCTTCCTGGTCAGGACGCCTTGCGTCCGTCCGTGACGACCTGCGCCGCGGCGAGCATGAACACCATCACGCCGGCGTAGTAGCCGATGTCGGCGAAGTCCACCATGCCGCGCCGCATCGCGTCGAAGTGCGAGAGGAGCGAGCAGGACGCCATCGCGTCGACGACGCCCGTCGGGACGCCCCAGTTGGCGACGGCCGTGACGACCGGGTCGAAGCCGATGAGCAGGAGCGCGAACGTCATGGCGAGGGCTATCACGAATCCGATCACCTGGCTGCGCGAAAGCGAGGAGGCGAAGACGCCGATCGCGGTCGCGGCGCCGGCGAGCAGGAAGCTGCCGAGGTAGCCGCAGAAGACGGCGCCGTAGTCGGGACTGCCGAGCCACGCGGCGGTGGCGACGACGGGGAACGTGAGGGCGAGGCCGATTCCGATGAACGCCCATGCGGCGAGGAACTTGCCCACGAGCGCCTCCCATAGCGTGACGGGAAGCGTGAGCAGGAGTTCGATCGTGCCGTTGCGCCGTTCCTCGGCCCACGAGCCCATCGTGGCGGCCGGCACCAGCAGGAGGTACATCCACGGATGCCAGAAGAAGAACGGGGTGAGATCGGCCTGGCGGCGCTCGTAGAACATCGCCACTCCGAACGTGAGGAACCCGGCGAGCACCAGGAACGCCACGAGGAACACGTAGGCGACGGGCGAGTCGAAATAGCTCTTGAACTCGCGGGAGAAGACTGTCTTCACTTTGCTGCAGGGACACATGGCTACTTGCCCTCCTTTTCCATTGTCAGGTGGTAGAAGGCGGCGGCGAGGTCGCCCTTTCCGCTCGGGTCGTGCGAGCGCAGTTCGGCGGGCGTGCCGTTCGCCTTGATTTCGCCGCCCGCGATGATGATCGCGCGCGAGCAGACGGCGTCCACCTCCTCGAGGATGTGCGTGGAGATGATGATGGCCTTGCCCTTGGCGGCCATGGCCTTGATAAGGTTGCGGACTTCGCGCTTCTGGTTCGGGTCGAGGCCGTCGGTCGGCTCGTCCATGATCAGCACCTGCGGGTCGTGCAGGATCGCCTGGGCGAAGCACGTCCTCTGGCGGTAGCCCTTGGAGAGCGTCTCGATCGTCTGGTTGACGACCTTGGAGAGGTTCGCCTCGCGGATCGCGTCCCGGACCCTCTGCGCGGCCTCCGCGCCCCGGTAGCCGCGGATCTTCGCGATGAAGGCGAGGAAGTCCGCGACGGTCATCGCGCGGTAGCTGGGCGCCGCCTCGGGAAGGTAGCCGAAGCAGCTCTTCGCGGCGATCGGGTCCGCGACCACGTCGTGCCCGCAGATCGCGGCCGTGCCCTCGGTGGGCGGAATGAAGCCCGTCACCATCCTCATGGTTGTCGACTTGCCGGCGCCGTTCGGCCCCAGGAATCCCATCACCTCGCCCTTCCGGACGGAGAAGGATATGCCCTTCACCGCCTGGAAGTCCCCGAAGTTCTTCTTCAGGCCTTTGACTTCAAGCAGGATTTCTTCTTCTTGCATGGTAGTTCGCCTTGTTTGTTCGTTGTGCACTTGGTGGATAGTATATCATTTCCACGTTAGGAGAGTGTTATGAAATGTGGTATAATGACTGCCCGTTGTCCGCGCGGCCCGGCCGCGCCCCAAGGCGAAAACAAATCTACAACGGCGAAGTCAAAATGAAACTCGGTTTCGACAACGACAGGTATCTCAAGGAGCAGTCAAACGAGATCCGCGCCCGCGCGGCAAGGTACGGCAAGCTCTATCTCGAATTCGGCGGCAAGCTGATGAACGACATGCACGCCGCCAGATGCCTCCCGGGGTACGACCCGAACGTGAAGCTGCGCCTCCTCCAGGCGCTGGGGGACCAGGCGGAAATCATCCTCTGCATCTACGCGGGCGACATAGAGCACAAGAAGATGCGAGCCGACTTCGGGATATCGTACGCCGACGACGCGCTCAAGCTGATCGACGAGCTCAAGGCCCTCGGTCTCCTCTTCCGCGGCGTCGTCATCACCCGCTACGCGAACCAGGCGGCCGCGCGCCAGTTCCGCCAGAGGCTCGAGAACCGCGGCATACACGTCTACTTCCACTACGTCACGCAGGGCTACCCGGCGGACGTCGCGACGATCGTGAGCGAGGCCGGGTACGGGCAGAACGACTACGTCCCCACGGAACGCCCGATCGTCGTCGTAACCGCCCCGGGGCCCGGCTCCGGGAAGTTCGCCACCTGCCTCTCGCAGATCTACCACGAGTCCCGCCGGGGCAGCAAGGCCGGCTACTCCAAGTTCGAGTCCTTCCCCGTCTGGAACCTCCCGCTGGAGCATCCGCTCAACGTCGCCTACGAGGCCGCCACGATCGACCTCAGGGACTTCAACATGATCGACCCGTACCACCTTCAGGCGTATGGGAAGACGGCCGTCAACTACAACCGCGACGTCGACGCATACCCGCTCCTCCGCGCGATATGGGAGAAGATGACGGGCGGCGAATGCCCCTACAAGTCGCCCACCGACATGGGCGTCAACCGCATCGGCTTCGGAATAACGGACGACGACGTCGTGCGCGACGCCTCGAAGCAGGAGGTCATCCGCCGCAACCTCCGCTACCTCTGCGACTTCGCCATGGGCATGACCGACCGCGACTGCGTCGCGCGCGCGGACGCGCTCATGGGCAAGCTGGGTCTCAAGACGGAAGACCGCATCCCCGTCGAGGCCGCGCGCAAGGCCGCGGCCGACGCGCGCGTCGCCGGCAAGGGCAAGGCCGGCGGCGTGATCGTCTCCGGTGCCGCCATCCGGCTCCGGGACGGCCGCATCGTCACGGGCCGCAACTCCGACGAGCTCCACGCGGCCTCCGCAATGGTCCTCAACGCCGTCAAGGCCCTCGCCGGCATCCCGCAACAGATCCCCCTCATCGCCCCCAACGTCATCCACTCCATCGCCCACATGAAGCGCGACATCCTCAAGGGCGGCTACACGTCCCTCAACCTCGACGAGGCCCTGATCGGACTTGCCATCTCATGCACGACGAACCCCGCCGCCGCGATCGCCACCGAAAAGCTCCCCGAACTGCGCGGATGCGAAGTCCACATGACACACGTCGTCACCCCCGGCGACGAGGCCGGCCTCCGCCGCCTCGGATGCCGCTACACAAGCGACCCCTACTTCGCCACCAACGCCCTTTCCATGTCCGGACAATGAACCACGCGAACCCCACAGTGAAGCTCTCGATCGTCATACCGGTCCTGAACTCGGAGAAGACCCTTCCCGCCTGCCTCGACTCGATTGCGAAGCAGACCCTCCCCCGCGGCGAATACGAGATTGTGATCGCCGACGGCGGCTCCGTCGACCGCACGCTCGAAATCGCCAAGGCCGCCGGCGTCGACGCAATCGTCCCGAACCCGCTCAAGACCGGCGAGGCCGGCAAGACCGCCGGCATAAAGGCCGCGCGCGGAGAGCTCATCGCGCTCGTGGACAGCGACAACCTCCTGCCCGACCCCGTCTGGCTAGAGCGAATGCTCGCCCCGTTCGCCGATCCGTCCGTCGCCGCCTCCGAGCCGATTTCCTACACCGTCCGCCCCGAAGACCCCGCGCTCGTGCGCTACTTCGCCCTTCTCGGCATGAACGACCCCATCTGCCTCTTCGTCGGCAACTACGACCGCACGTGTGGCGTGACCGGCAAGTGGACGGGGCTTCCCGTGGAGACCGAGGACATGGGCGGCTGGCTGAAGCTAAGGCTCACCGAACGGGCGCTCCCCACGATCGGCGCGAACGGCTTCGTCTTCCGCCGCGCGCTCCTGGACGGCACGAACTGGGAGCCGTACCTCTTCGACATAGACATCCTCTACGAGCGCATCCGCGCAGACGGCGAAGTGCGCGTCGCCAAGGTGAAGACCGGCATCGTCCATCTCTACTGCGCGCGCTTCGGCGACTTCGTCCGGAAGCAGCGCCGGCGCATACGCGACTTCCTCTTCTTCGCGCAGGAGAAGAAGCGCACCTATCCGTGGAATGCAGGCAGGAAGTCCGGCATCGCGCTCTTCTGCATCTCCACCGTCACCGTCCTGCCGCTCGTCGTGCAGGCGGCGATCGGATTCGCGCGCAGCCGCGACGCGGCGTGGCTCTACCACGTCCCCGCCTGCTGGGCGACGCTCGCCGTCTACGGCCGCGGGGCGCTGTCGCGTCTCTTCGGACGCAGGCAGTCCCCCGTCAGCCGCGACGGCTGGCAGCGCTGAACGCCCGCGTTTCGGGAAAACCGCCGAAACGCGGGAATCGGCTTCAGCCCAGCACGACTTCCATGCCGTCCGCCGCCGCGCGAAGGGGCGGCGGCAGAGTCGCGTCGATCTTCTCCGGCGTGTCCGCGAAGCCAACGCCCATGTGGGTGAGATAGACCGGCTGGCCGGCGGGCGGACAGTACCGCCCCGTGCGCAGAAGCATTTTCGCCGTGCGCCTGACCGTCTCGACGCTCGAATGGACGAATATGCGGAAGTCCTCATCCATCGCCGCGCCCGGGCCCATCGTCGCCTCCATCACGAGCGCCGTGACAGGCCGACCGGGGTTGACGCCCGACGCGACGCTCTTCCCGATCGGAATGTGCGGGTCGATTCCGACGATACGCGCCGCCTCGCCCGGAATGCCGCCGGTGTCGGTGGCGTACAGAAGGCGGGCGTCGCCCTTCTCAACCAGGTAGAACGACGTCCGTTCAAGCGTCCCGTCCGTCATGCGCGTCGTGCAGTGGTTCGCAGGAAGGCTCGTGAAGCGAAGTCCGAACTCCTCCACGCTCTGCCCGAACCGAAGCGGAGTCACCGCCGGCGACGGAACGCCCGCCTTCGCCGCAGCCTCCACGAACATCCTCTTCGCCGTCCCGAACCACGTCTCATGGCAGTAGACGCGCTTCACGCCGGCCTCGATCGCGCTTGCGGGGTCGTAGTGGTCGCCGTGCGAATGCGTATAGAAGACCGCCTCCGGACGGCAGCCCGGCGGAATCATGTCAAGGCAGCACCGCGTTAGGTCTATGAGGACGCTCCGCTCGAGAAGGACGCTCGACTGCCGCCGCGGCGCCCCCGGCCGCCACCCCGCGGCCCCTGTGCCAAGAAAGCGGACGCGAATGCCGCGGCCGGCGGCGGAATCAGCGGCAGGGGACGCGCCGCCGGCGACGCCCGCAGAGACGGCGCACGCCGAAGCGGCGCCGATAAAGGCCTTTCGTGTACAATCCATGTCAACAGTCCTTTCCTTCATGTCGGCCATAGCCCCAGTTCAATGCAAAAGGGCCGCCCCATGGCGGGACGGCCCTCGATCTTCCGTCCGCCCGCTTTCGCGGGTGGACGGCATCTGCGGATCCGGGAATCGCGTCAGATGGACTTGCGACCGCCCCAGCCGGCGCTGGTCTTGTCGCCCTTCGCCTCTTCGTGCGGGCGGAGCGAGCGGACGGCCGCGCCGGCGCGCCACATCTCGCTGTCGCGCATGTCCTTGAGCTTGGCGGCCATCTTCTCCTTGTAGTCCGCGCAGCCCGTGTCGCGAATCACTTCCTTCGCCTCCTTCATCGTCTTCACGCTCGCGTAGAGCTTCTTGAAGACGGGCTCGGTGGCCTTGCGGAAGGCCGGACGCCACTTGAGCGCGCCGTGCTGGGCCGTCTGCGAGCAGTTGCTGTACATCCAGTCCATGCCGTTCTCGTCCACAAGGCGGATGAGCGACTGCGTGAGTTCCTCGCACGTCTCGTTGAACGCCTCGGACGGCGAGTGGCCGTTCGCGCGGAGGGTGTAGAACTGCGCCTCCATCACGCCCGCGAGGGCGCCCATCAGGATGCCACGCTCGCCGACGAGGTCGGACGTCACCTCATGCTCGAACGTCGTCGGGAAAAGATAGCCGGAGCCGACCGCGATGCCGATCGCCTTCGTCACCTCCTCGACCTTCTTGGCGCTCATGCCGTTCGGCTCGAACGCGAAGGAGCTGTTGATGCCCGCGCCGGAGAGGAAGTTGCGGCGCACCGACGTGCCGGACCCCTTCGGGGCGACCATCACGAGACCGACGCCCTCGGCAGGCTCGATGCCCGTGAGCTTGCGGTAGACGTAGCCGAAGCCGTGCGAGAAATAAAGGTACTTGCCGGGAGTGACGAACTTCTCGATCTTCTTCCAGACTTCGCCGACGCTGCCGTCGGAGACGAGCATCATCACGATGTCGCCCTTCTCGGCGGCCTCCTCAAGCGAGAACAGCGTCTCGCCCTCGACCCAGCCGTCCTTGATCGCGCGCTTCCAGGAGCTGTTCGCCTTGCTGCTCTTGCGCTGGCCGACGATGACGTTGATGCCGTTGTCGCGCATGTTGAGGGCCTGCCCCGGCCCCTGGATGCCATAGCCGAGCACCGCGACCGTCATGTTCTTGAGAACGGTCTGCGCCTTCTTGAGCGGGAACTCCTTGCGCGTCGTGATGACCTCTTGGACGTCGCCGAACTTGATCTTCATCTGTTTACTCCTTTTCCTTCCACGCGGAACGCGGGAATTTCCATGTATGATATCAAAAAATCTTTCCTATGACTACTTGCAAATGCAGAAAATCGGCTTTTGGAAGATTTTCGCCGGTACGCGGAGATGGAAGGATGGTCGGACTGGCGGGGATCGGACCCGCGACCCCAACATTAAAAGTGTCGTGCTCTACCAACTGAGCTACAGTCCGAAAACATTGAGGAAACAAGGGACATTGTACCGAATCCGGCGGCCAAAAGCAATGGCGAAGTTCACCTTTTTGGAGCGAAAAGACGAGAGCGCCTGGACTGCCGCCGAGACCGCCCGGAAAAATCTTCGGGAAATTGGCCCGCTTGGGCTGGAATTTACCGGCGACGTCACTCGTGGCGCAGGGCCTCGATCGGGTCCAGGGACGCGGCGCGAAGGGCCGGATAGAGTCCGAAGACAATGCCTATCCCCACGGAGATGCCGAACGCAAGAGCCATTGAATACGGCTGCACGACCGTCGGCATCCCGGAGAAGAACGTTATGAGAAGCGGGATGAGGACGCCCACGAGAATCCCGGAAAGCCCGCCGCAGATGGACAGCACGCACGTGTTGATCAGGAACTGGACGACGATGCGGCTGCGGCGGGCGCCGATCGCGCGGCGTATGCCGATCTCCTGCGTCCGTTCCGTCACCGAGGCGAGCATGATGTTCATGATGCCTATTCCGCCGACGAGGAGCGAAATGCCGGCGATCGCGCCAAGGACGACGTTGTACGTCCGCTTCGTCCGCTCCGCCTCGTGGAGAAGCGAAAGCGGAACGTCGACCTTGAAGTCCGGCTTCTTGTGGAAGCGCCGGAGCATGGCCTCGATCGCCTTCGCACCGGCCTCGACGCAGTCGGTCGACGACATTCGCACGATGACCTGCGAGAGCTCCACGCGCTCGCCCTGCATGGAACCCGACACCATGCGGATCTGCGCGACGCCGAAGAGGCGCTTCGCCGTGGAGAGCGGAATGTACACGTCGGCGTCCGAATCGGGCGCCCGCGTGTTGCCGCTCACCTCGTTCCTGACAATGCCCACGACTTCGAAGAGGCCGCGCCCAAGACGCACGTGCTGGCCCAGGATGCGGCGCGCGGCAAGGAGGTTGCGGACGCCGAATTCCGTCAGAACGCACACGTTCGCCCGCGCGTCGTCGTCCGCCTGCGTCAGCACGCGGCCGGCGAGGAGCGGACGATGCACGACGTCGAACCACTCCGGCACGGTCTCCACCACGCGCAGCTCTATCTGCCGGTCGTTGTACCTGGCCGTACGCCGCACCATGCGCGCCGAAACGGTGTCCTCGACGCCGGGGACCGATTCGCGGATGCGCCGCTCGTCCTCGTAGAGAAGACCGTATGGAATCACCTGCGCGCGCCGGCCGCTAGTCTGCGGCTGGTTGACGTCGTCGGCCGGCTTGACCGAGCTGAGGAGGATGTTCTGGCTGCCAAGGCGCCTGATCGACTCAAGCGCCTGCTGGCTCGCGCCCTCGCCTACGGCGAGCATGGCGATCACTGACCCGACGCCGAAGACCATGCCGAGCATTGTCAGGAAAGAGCGCGTCTTGTGCCGCCAGACGTCGCCCGCGCCGAGCTTGACGAACGGCCAGAGAAATGCAATGTCACGGAGCATAGGTCAGCACCCTCCCGTCCTTCACCACGATGTGGGATTTCGCGTATGCGTCTATGTCCGGCTCGTGCGTGACGACGATCACGGTCTTCCCCTGCTCGTAGAGCTCCTGGAAAAGAGCCATGATCTGGACGGACGTCTTCGAGTCGAGATTGCCCGTCGGTTCGTCCGCCAGCAGCACCGCCGGGTCGTTCGCAAGCGCGCGGGCCACCGCCACGCGCTGGCGCTGGCCGCCGGAGAGCTCCATCGGCAGATGCGAGAGGCGGTGGTCGATCTCCACGCGCGCCGCCAGTTCCTTCGCCCGGCGCGTGCGCTCCTCCGGCGGGACGCCAAGGTAGAACATCGGCACCTCGATGTTCTCAAGCACGGTGAGCTGCGGGATGAGGTGGAAGCTCTGGAAGACGAATCCCAGGTTCTTGAGGCGGTGGTCGGAGAGCTCGTTGTCCGTCATGTGCGCCACGTCCACGCCGTTTAGCCAATACGCGCCGGACGTCGGCCGGTCAAGGCATCCGAGAATGTTGAGAAGAGTGGACTTCCCGGATCCTGACGGCCCCATTATGGACCAGTACTGTCCGCGGTGAATCGTGAAGGAAACGCCGTCAAGCGCCTTCACGGTCTCGTCGCCGACGAAGTAATGCCGCTTCACGTCGTCCAGCCGGACGACCTCGTCGCGCGACGGAATCCCGTCACTCATGCCCTTCTCCTTTCTTCACGGCGCATTCCATCGCGCCCTCCGCGTCAGTCCGCCCGAACACGTATTTCCTGAAGTGGCGCAGACCGCCCTCGACGTCCGAAAAACGCCCGTCCAGCTGCGCCTCGTAGCATGCGTCCAGCCACGGCCCGAAGCACGACGACGGACGATGCCCAAGGGCGATCAGATGGCGTCCCATCACGATTGGCTTCGGCGCCGACGCGGCCACGCGAAGGCTCTCCGCCCTCTCCGCCAGCCACTTCAGCTCCGCCCCGTCGTCCGCGCCCTTCTGCATTCCCGGCGGACGGCCCTCGGAATCCGCCTGCGCCACGCGGACAAGGCGGTCGATCCGCCCCACCCGCGCCGCAAGACGCCGAACTGCCGAATCGCCCGCGCCGGAGCGCCACATCGCGAACGGCTGCATGTGCTCGCGCACGAGCGGCGGCACCTCGCGCAGAAGGCGCTCCTCGTTCGTAAGACGCCGCAGGAAGGACATCGTCGGCGCGACGCCCGCGCCGTCGTGTCCGAGACTGCGAATGCGCTTCTTCCTGCGGTCGTAGCGCGTCGTAGCCGGCTTTCCGAAGTCATGGCACGTCACCGCCAGGCCGACGAGAAAATCCTCGTCCGCGTCGCCGACGCGATGGCGGGCGAAAGAGTCCAGCGCCAGGCACGTGTGATTCCACACGTCGCCCTCCGGATGCCAGTGCGGATCCTGCCGGCATCCTATGAGCGCGGCAAGCTCCGGAAAATGCGCAACCCATCCGGTCGAACGCAGAAAGGCAAGCCCCCTGCCGATCTCGACGCCCTTGACGAGCAGCTTTCGCCATTCGTCGCAGATCCGCTCCGGCGGAAGACCCTCCATGCCCATCGTGCGGCAGATGTCGACAGTCTCCTGCACAGGGGAGAGTCCGAAACGCGCGACGAACTGCATCCCGCGCAGGACGCGCAGGGGGTCTTCGACGAATTTCGGCGATACGTGGCGAAGCCGGCGGCGGCGCAGGTCGTCCACCCCGCCGAATGGGTCCTCGAAGACGCCCTCAAGCGGGTCGTAGTAGAGCGCGTTTACGGTGAAGTCGCGCCGGCTGGCGGCCTCCGCGATGGAAAGGTCGGGATCGGAGTCGATTTCAAAGCCCCTGTGCCCGGTCCCGCGCTTCGACTCGCGGCGCGGCAGCGACACGTCTATGTCGAAATGCCGGATTTTCAGGACGCCGAACGAGACGCCGCATTCGTCGAACTCGAACCGGCTGGAGACGACCGACTGCAGCCGTTCGGCGGGAAGCCCGAACACCTCAAGGTCAACGTCCTTTATCCCGCGCTCGCCGAGAAGCAGGTCGCGCACTGCGCCGCCGACCATCATGGCGCGGCCGCCGGCCCGCGACACGAGGCCGGCAATCGCGCGGACGGCGTCCATCAGCCTTGGGCTGACGATGCCAAGGTCGACGTTCGTTTTTTCCTGCATAATGGCACTCACCTTCGAAAATCCTTTTTTGAACTACATTATACGAATTCCAACGGCCTCGCGCCAGTACTACAGGGAACGTCTTTTCCGGCATGGTTTGGCGAGGGCGAGGGCGTGGACACGGCCGCCGAGGTCTTCCCACCCGCCCTCGCACACTTCGAGAGGCGGATCCTTTGTCATGGTCAGTTGGCGGAAGAGGCGCAGAGGGCGGAGACGAGATCCGACTTCCAGCGTTCAAGACGCTCTGGCGTGTCGCATTCGACAAGAAGACGCAAGTAGGGTTCGGTGTTCGACTGCCGGACGGATATCCAGCCTTCCGCATATTCAAGACGATGGCCGTCGATGTCCGAACGCCCCGTCTCCGTCCCCAGCGCCTTCGCCGCCGCAAGGACTCGCGCGATGGCCGCCGGCTTGTCGTCCACCTTGAAGTTGAGCTCTCCGGAATTCGCGTACTTCCGCGTGATTGGCGACATGAACTCCGAAACGGTCCGCCCTCCGCGCTTCGCCTCGGCGAACGCGCCTAGAAGGCGCAGGGCGGCGAGTTCGCCCGAATCGCAGTGCATGAAGTCGCGGAAGTAGTAGTGTCCCGCCAGTTCGCCGCCGCATACGGCCTCCGTCTTCCGCAGGAGGACTTTCGCGTAGGCGTGTCCAACCTTGCCCATGACGGGCGCGCAGCCCATGGCGCGAACGGCCTCGATTGCCGAGCGGGAGGTGCGGACGTCGTGGATGACCGCCTTGCCGTCCCGCGCGTCGGGGAAGGTGGAGGCGAGAACCGGTATCAGATAGTCGGGCTGGATGAAGTCGCCGCGCTCGTCCACGAACATGCAGCGGTCGGCATCGCCGTCGAAGACGACGCCGCAGTCAAGCCCGCGCTCCCGCACGGCGGACGCGACCTGCTCCCGCGCCTCGGCGAGGAGCGGATTGGGGGAGTGGTGCGGAAAGCGTCCGTCCGGCACGTCGTTCAGGAAGACTGCGGACGGGAAGAGCTCGTGGGCGAGGATGGACGCCATGCCGTCCGAGCAGTCGACCGCGAAGCGCAGGGACGAGAAGTCCGGAAAGCGCGACGCGGAGAGGTTCGCGCGCAGCCAGGCGACGTACCGCGCCCGCCGCGCCATGTCGTCGGGCGGCGGGGCGGATGCGGCGTCCGCAGGGCAGTGCGACGAATCGGAGAGGACCAGTCTTTCGACTTCTGCGAGGCCGCTCTCGTATCCGACCGGCAGTGCGCCCTTCCGCGAGACCTTCAGACCGTTGTCAGTCGGCGGGTTGTGCGAGGCGGTGATCATCACGCTGCCGTCGAAGTCCTCCTGCGCGGTGAAGAAGTAGACCATCGGCGTGGTGGCGAGACCGAGGTCCGCCACCTCAGCGCCGGCGGAGCGAAGTCCCGCGACAAGCGCGCCATGGACGGCCGGCGAGGTCGCGCGCGCGTCGCGCCCCACCAGCCAGCGGCGGCCGCCAACGACGGCGGGCAGCGCCCGGCCGACGCGATAGACCACGTCTAGGTCGAAGTCGACGCCGAACGTCCCCCGCATGTCGTAGGCCTTGAAGAATCCCATGACGCGCCTGCCTTTCGTCTAGCGGGCCTCGACCGCGGTCCGCAGCAGCACGGGGCCGATGAGGCCGGACGGCAGCAGTTCGTCGTCCTTCGTCCAGTGCTTCCACGTGGTGAACGTGTGGCGGCCGGTGGGGCTCTTCTTCCCCTCCTTCACCCAGTCGGGAATCTTGACGATGGCCTGCCCGAAGTCGGCGGGCTTCCACTCGCAGTCCTCGGCCATGTAGTCGTCGCCGATCAGGCGGTTCGGCCAGCGGTTCGTCACCTTCACCTCGAGTTTCGCGGTCTTCGCGCCGGGCGTCAGGGCGTCGGTGACGTCCACGCGGAACGGCGGCTTCCAGAGCGTTCCGAACGCCTTGCCGTTGACGGACACCTCGGCGAAGTCCTTCACGCTGCCGAGGTCGAGGATCACGCGGCTTCCGGCCTGGCGGTTCGCCACGGCGGAGAGGTCGAGCTCCTTCGCGTAGGTGGCCGTGCCGGAGAAGTACTTCACGGCGGGGTCGGCGTGCTCCGGCCAGGAGACGAGGCGTGGAAGTCCGATGCGGTCCGGGGCTCCGCGGCCCGGCTGGAACGAGAGCGTCCAGGGGCCCTTGACGAGCGTGGCGGGCGGGACGTCGGCGGAGACGGTCCGCGTCGCGCCGGAGGCGGACTTCACGGTGGCCGTCAGCGGCTTCAGGGCCGTCACGCGCAGAGTGCCGTCCGGCCGCGTGTCGAGAAGGCAGTCGGGCAGGACGTCAGGCGCGGTGGCGGCGAGCGGAATGGAGAGGGTGGAGTTCTCGCGGCAGGTCAGCGGGCGTTCCCGCCCGTCGTAGCGGTAGACGAGGCGGAGTTCCTTGACGACGCCGAAGAGAGGGTCGCGCCCGACGAGGCCGTTGTCGATGAACGCCGAGATGCGTCCGTCCTTGACCATGGCGTTCAGCTTCGCAGTGACGTCCGTGACCGACGCCTTCGGCGGCTTGTAGTCCTTGGCGATGTCGCCGTACCACGCGGCGGAGACTTCAGCGCCGGCGGGAATCGTGCAGGAGTCGTTCTCCGGCACGTGGATGCGCTCGCTCCTGCCGTTCAGCACGTAGTCGACGAGCAGGAACTTGTGGACGTTGGAGGCCGGGTCCTTGCCGAACGTGCCGTTGGACGCGACGAGACGCTTCCCGAGGTTCGCCTTGACGACTGCGCGGGCGTCCATGCAGTTGTCGGGGACGTCCTGCGGGAAGACGCCGTACTCGGCCTTCACGAACGAGAGCGAGTGCACGACTTCATCCTCCTTCGGGTCGGGCCGGTTCTGCGCCTTGACGTCGAGCGCGACTGCGTGGTCGCCTGCGGCGGGCTTGCGGAACATGACGAAGACGGAGCCGGACGGACGGAAGTCGAGGCGCACGTGGGTGCGTCCGTTCTCGACGCGCCAGACCGGAGCCGGGCGGACCGAGCCGTCCTCGGCGTCCCAGAGTTCCGGCAGACGGCCCGCGGTGCGGAAGGAGCACTCCACCGAGGTGGACGTCGCGTTCGGCATGGCGACGAAGTAGCCCTCCCCTTCCGCGCCGTAGGTGCGGTGGATGTAAGCCACTGAATCGCGCTTCAGGTCGCGTCCCTTCTGGCGGTCGCACGTGAAGTCCGGCGCGACGCCAAGACGCTTCAGCGCCTCGTCGGCGGAGCAGGTCATCACGCCCTTCGCCCAGATGGCGTCGGCGAGTTTGCGCACTTCGCCGTCGGCCGCGGGATAGCCCCTGAGGCCGGGGGACTTGACGGGCTTGATCGCGCCGACGACCTTCGCGCCGGCGTCGACGAGTTCGCCGACCTTCTTCAGGATCGGCAGGCTCATCGTGTCGGAGCCGTGCAGGACGACCATGCGGTAGGGGACGCCGCTTGGGGCGACGACGCTTCCGTCGACCACGCGCAGCTTCATGAACGCCTCGCGGGCGCAGATGTCCCAGTTGTAGCCGTAGGGCAGGGAGGCGGGGCGGCCCGTCGCGCCGTCCGTGTTGCCGCCGTCGTTCGGAGCGTCCTCGCCGCAGAAGAAAAGTCCGTCGGAGACGATGCGCCCTTCCTGGAGGAGGTACTGGCAGCGCGTCTGGTAGGAGATCCAGTCCTTGCCCTGCTTCCACCAGGTCTGCGTCCGGTCAAGGTGCATTCCCCACTTGCCCATCGTCATGCCGGGGAGGTACTTGTCGCCGACCCAGGGCTGGTGCGTGAAGCGGTGGTAGATGATGCGGTTGACGCCGCTGGCGTAGACGCGGTCGCCCTGCGCCTTGAGGCCGAACGGAGTCTTCTGCCAGCGCCCGGAGCCGCCGCCGGGGGAGGCGGTGAAGGATTCCGTGGCGGCGTACTTGCGTCCCCACACGTGGGCGAGGTAGGCGGGGAAGCGGGAGTTGCCGACGCCGTTCATGCCGGCGCCCGAACCGCTCCAGAACTCGCCCATCGGCACGTCCACGTCCTGTCCGTACTGGAGGTTGTCGGACGGGCTGCTGCCGTAGGGTTCGATGGAGCACATGAGGCCGTACTCGTGGCACTTGCGCGTCAGCTCGCCCGCGTAGTTCTCGGCGAAGAGGTCCGCCACCACGCGCCGGAAGTCCCAAAGGAAACGTTCGCTCTCGTCCACGCTTCCGACGACATGGCCGGCGAGGACGGGCAGATAGGGCGCGATCGAATAGCCGCAACGCGACGCGAACTCCTTCTCGAAGCCCTGCGTCCAGTTCTGCGAACCGACTTCATAGCTGTCCACGAGAATGTTGTTGAGGCCGGACGAGACGTTGCCGGCGAGCGGCCCCAGATGCCTGCAGAGCTTGGCAACGTAGGCGTCGAAGTGGAAGTCCATCGCGGACTTAGAGAGCTTGTCCACCTCAAGGCCGACGCCGTGGTCGGACGCGGGATGGTTGCGCCGGCCGTTCGCGGCGTAGCCGAGGCGCAGGATCTTCCATTCGCCGGCGGGCACGTCCCACTCGATCGAGCCGTCCTTCGCCATTTTCGCCGTCAGGTCGACGATGGCATCCTTCGCGACGACCTGACCCGCCGTCGTGGAGGCGGATTCGGCGGTGACGGGCGCGCGGACGCGGAACGTCTTCGCCGCAAGGTCGCTCACGCGCATTCCGCTTTCAAGCGAAAGGTCGAGGACGCGGACCTTGAGCGTCGGCGGCATGTCGAACGTCAGGCGGAACGCGCGCGCGGAGACGGCCTTGTCGAACGGGAAGAAGCGGACGCCGCGGTCGCTCGCGCCGGACGCCGCCAGCTGGATCGTGCGCGTGGCCATCGGCCTGAAGGACTTGCCGTCATCCGACGTCTCGATTTTGACCTTGCCGGCCGCGCTCCAGGCGTGTCCGAACACGAGGCGGCAGGAGAAGCCGCTGGCCGCATAGGCGGCGGGGAAGGTGAAGGTCGTCGTCTTGTCCTTCGTGTCCACCTTCACGCCCGCGTCCTTCATCGAAGTCCGCTCGGCCGGCGGGACGGGAATGGCCAGAACCGCTATGTCCGCATAGAACCCGTGAGGATTCGGCGGCTGCCTGAGAACGCCCTTGAACGTCGCGGGGCCGGTCGCCTTCGTCTCAGTCCAGTCCAGGAACTTCATGCCGTTTTCGGGCGGATTCCACGGACCGCCGGAGCTGGACCAGCCGCTGCAGTTGGGGAGGCAGAGCTCGATGCCGAGGCGGCGCGCCTCCGCTGCGGCGTGCTTGATCGTGTCGAACCATTCCGGGGTGTTGTACGCAAGGGGGCCGGGGGGAATGTTGCAGCCCGCGTCGAAGATCTGGGCGCCGCCCAGTCCGATTTCGGCCATCGCCTCCAGGTCGGCGGTGATGCCCTCCTTCGTGACGTTGCCGTTCATCCAGTGCCACCACGTGTGCGGCTTGGCGCTGGAGGGCGGCTTGCGGAAGCCCTCCTCAAGCGAAGCGGCGAGCGCCGACGAGCAGGCCAATGCCAGCGCGGCGCACAGAAACACCTGTTTTCTCTTCATATGCTTTCCTCGTTAACGTCCCCGGACCGCGTCCGCGGAACCGGATGCGAAATCCACGATGCAACAGTGTACACCATCTGACGGTCAAATGCAATCTCGGACGACCCCGCGTCCGGCATGCGAAGGATGCCGCTAGAATCCGGGGAGGTTTAGCTGCCCGGCCACGGTCACCTTGCGTCCGTGCGAAAGGGAGGCGTCGCTGGTGTCGTAGACGACGAACTTGAAGCCGCTGAAGAGGCGGGAGAGCTCGTCGCGGATGTACTGCGAGACGGCCTCGACGTTGGCGGTGTCGTCGTCCGAAAAGCCCACGGCAACCTGGTGCATTCCAAGTCCGCCCGTGCGCTGGAGAGTCCGGAAGAGATGCTCCACGAAGTCCCTGATCGCGAACTCCTTTGCGAGTTCCGGACGGCGTTCGGAGGCGGTGGCCACAAGCCGGGCTCCGAAGTCAGCGTCTCCCGCCATCATCTCCTTGAAGCCGGGGCTCGTCACTGCGTGGTAGCGGCACATGGAGAGGAAGTAGTCGACCTCCTCCTCGTCGGTCCCGAAGTCGGTGACGTGGTCGAAGACCGTGCGGTAGCCGCGAAGGTTCGCCAGCATCTCCTCGCGCTCCTCGTCGGAAAGCACTTCGTAGATCAGGATCCTCACCGCTTCGCGAATCGTCTCCGAGGCGTGTCCGCGCGCGGTGACGATCGCGAATATGCGCCCTTCCCGAAGCGTCTTCCGCATGGTCTCGAAGGAGGGGCCGGCGCTTTCGCCGGACTTGATACGCTCAAGGGCGGCCCGCGTGTCGCGGATGAACGCCAGGTCGCCCTGCTCCGCGCACGGGGAGTCCTGGAAGTCGCGGAACGCGGCGCGGCGGCCGCCCTCGGCGGGCATCCGGTAGTGCTCCACGTCGGAGCGCACGAGGGCGAACGTGCCGGTGGAGACGGACACCGGCGACCACTTCCCGTCCGCGCCAAGGCGTTCGAGATGGATCTTCGTCGGCATGTGCAGGATGTTGTCGTCCCAGTCGAAGACGTAGTACTTGAAATCGCGGTTCGCGATCTCAAGGTTCACGCGCTTTCCGTTTATCAGGTTCATCTTCAGACGCAGTCACTTCGCGCGCAAGGACCGGTAGTCGGCAAAGCGGAACGGCGGATCGCCGTAGAGGCAGCGGTTGACGCGGGGGACGTCCTCGAAGACGTAGTCTATCCGCACCATGCCCTGTCCGGAAAGGGGCAGACGCTCCGCAAGGACTTTCGTGCCGTTCGCAGGAATCTCCACCGCGCCGTCGAAGAGAACCCGTCCGTCCGCCGCGTCCACGGCCTTGACAGTCCCCTTCACCGGATGAAGCCTGTCGTTCACGGACACGAGACGTCCATCCTCCACGCACGCGACGAGCTGCGGCTGCTGGACGTCCTTCAGGTAGCCGTAGGCCTTCTTCTTCCCGAAGTAGTAGTCCACCACGCCGTCGGAGATTATCGGCCATCCGTCGCGAAGATTCCACCAGAGCATCCCCCACGTGCGGCCCTTGCGTGTGCGCGAGAGCTCCATCCAGTACTTCAGCGCCTCCGCCTGCACGGTCTGCGACTGCTCCACGAAAGACGGCAGGTCTTTCGGAATTCCGCCGAACATGTTCCTCACCTGCTTCGGCATGAGCGCGTTGCGGTCTGACCCCCATGCGCCCTGCTCCGGATAGGACATCACGGCCTTGCAGTTCCACTCGTCGTTGAAGACGAACGGCTTGGCGGAATCGGGCCAGGGATAGAGGCCCGCAGGGGTCATCATCTTCCTGAGGGAATCGAGGTTCGGACACCCGTGGTAGCCGGTCTCGCTGACGAACGTCGGCGTGTTCTTCGTCCAGTACGCGCCCTTGAAATACTCCTGGCGCGGTCCCCAGAGATGATCCTGCGAGAGCTTCGCCTCGCCGCGCACCACCGCAGGAGTCCACCACGGCGACGAAGGGAGGTATGGCGTGAGCGGGTCGAAGTCGCGCAGGACGCGCGGCAGGACCTCTCGGCTTACGCGCTCGCCCTCCGGGTCCGGAGCCCAGCGGCCCCAGGCGCTGCCGACGCTGCGGTCGATCTCGTTGTTCGCGCACCAGATGGCAAGGCACGGATGGCTGCGCAGACGCACCACCTGCCATTTCGTCTCGTCGGCGATCGTCCGGGCGAACGCATCGTTCTGCTCCGGCTCGACGTTGCCCATCATGAAGTCCTGCCAGACGCAGATGCCGTTGGCGTCGCAGAAGTCGTACACCTCGTCGGTCTCGTAGACGCCGCCGCCCCAGATGCGTATCATGTTGCAGTTGAGGTCGACAAGCATGTCGAGCGCGCGGCGGACGTGCCGCCCGTCGCGTCCGTGCAGGGCGTCGAGCGGCGTCCAGTCCGTCCCGTGCATGTATATCGGCGTGTCGTTGACGAGGAAGCGGAACGTGCCGGGGTTCTCCTCGGAATGCCAGTCGGCGCGTTCGAGGCGGATTGTGCGGAGTCCCACCTTCCGCTCGTCGCGCGCGAGAACCGCGCCGTCCGGCGCGACGAACTCGGCCGCGGCGTCGTAGAGCGCCGGCTCGCCGGCGTCGCGGGGCCACCAGAGGTCTGCGTTGCCTACGACGAGCGTGTCGCGCGTCTGGAAGTATCGGACGGGATGTTCGCGGTGCGCGACGGTCCGCCCGTTGCGCGAAAGCGACAGGCGCAGCGTCGTCTCGTGGAGATGGCGCGTCGGCGCGAGAATCTGGCAGTCGACGCGCAGTTCGGCGCGGCGCGTCTTCGGATCGGCCTTCACGCACATCCAGTGGACGTCGCCGAAGCGCACCTCGGGGACGACGTCCAGCGCGACGCCGCGCCATAGGCCGCTCGAAACGAGGCGCGGCATGATGTCCCAGCCGAACATGTGCTGCGCCTTGCGTATGCCCTCCACGTCCGTCCCGCCAACGCGACTGCGCCCCAGGACGCCGAGGAGTTCGCGCGGATCGCGTAGCGGGGACGAGATGCGCACTTCAAGCGCGTTGCCGGTCGGGCGCAGACGCGACGTGACGTCGAACGAATGCGGGACGAACATGTTCGAGCGCGTCCCCAGGCATTCGCCGTTCAGGAAGAACGCCGCGCGCGTGTCCACGCCGTCGAAGCGCAGACGAACGCTTTCGCCCGGCTTCGCCTTCGGCGCGTCGAACGTCCGCGCGTAGCGCCACTCGTTCCGCTCCAGCCTGAAGAGAGTCCAGGCGTTTGTCCCGACCATCGGGTCTGGAATCAGCCCCGCCCTGTGGAGGTCGTCATAGGCGTCGCCAGGCACGGTCGCGGAGATGGTCGTCCACGGCGCTGTCGTCTCCTCCTGAGGACGAAACGACAGCGTCCATGCGCCGTCAAGCGAGATTGACGCGGCGAATGCGCCGGCGCAGACGGCCGCGCACGTTCCAAGCAGAAGCGCTCTCTTCATTTTCTCTCCCGATTTAGTCGGTAGTTCCGGAATCAGCCCAGACCGGGAGTCTTCCAGCCGTCCCTGTAGTGGCTGAACGCCAGCGCGGTGGCCGCCGCGTCGTCGAACGTGCGCGTCTTCGCGTCCCACGCGAACGTCTTGCCGGGAAGGCGTTCCGCCACGCCGCCGAGAAGAATCGCATCCATGAGATACGTGGACCACGAGAAGTCGCACCGCGTCTCGCGCGACGAGCCGAGGCACCTGTCGATGAACTCGTGGTGGTGGCCAGGTTCGCGGGAGAGCTTTGCGAGCTTCGGTCCGAGCGTCCCGTCCCTGAAGACGACGCAGGGGCTTGCGCTTCCATGCGGGGCCAGGATCCAGCCCTTCTCGCCCTCGATCACCTCGCCCTCAAGCGGAAGCTGCTTGAGAGGGGTCTTGGCGGCAAGCTCGCTGAACAGCTTCGGCGGCAGGAATTCGGGCGGAGTCTCCGGCTCGGCGGAGATGCCGGACGTCCATTCGATCGTGAACGGACGCCCCCCTGTGGCCGCGACGCCGTCGAACTCCCACGTTATGTGCGAGTAGCGCGGCCAGCAGCGCCTGTAGATCGGGTCAGTGGCCACTTCCGCGTTCACCTCCGCCCTGACGGTCCTCGCGGCGGACTTGCCGAGGCCAAGTCCGATCCAGACGGGCGTCATCACGTGGGTGCAGAGGTCGCCGATCCAGCCGGAGCCGAAGTCGCGCCAGATGCGCCACATCGTCGGATGGTATCCGGGGGCATACTCGCGCATGGGCGCGGGGCCGATCCATCTCTCCCAGTCGAGGGTGGACGGAACGGGCGCCGGGGCGTTCGCCTTGCGGTGGACGCGGGACATCCCCGGGCGCGTCGAGAAGATCCACGCCCTGCGCACCGGACCCACCACGCCGGCGGCGAGGAGGTTGTAGAGATGCCTGTCGCACGGCATTGCCGCAAACTGCGTGCCCAGCTGCGTGACGACGCCGTTCTCCGCCGCAAGCCGGCGAAGAAGCGCGCATTCGTCAAGTTGCTTGCAGAGCGGCTTCTGGCAGTAGACGTGCTTGCCCGCGCGCATCGCGGCCGCGGCCGCGGCGGCGTGGACATGGTCGGGCGTCGAGACGTTCACGGAATCGATGCGCGAACCCTCCACCGCCAGCATCTCGCGCCAGTCCACGTAGACCCGCGCGTTCGGAAACGCCTTCTTGGCGTTCTGAAGATAGTTGAAGTCCACGTCGCAGATCGCCGCTATCTCCACTTTCGGATGCGCGGCGAAAGTGCGCATGTCCGCGCCCGCCATGCCATTCGACCCCACGCAGGCGTGGGCGATCTTCGCGTTCGGCGAACGCGCGGACGTTATCGCGGGAAAGCCAAGCGCCGCGCCCGCCGAAATGACGCCCCCGATGAATTCTCTTCTACTCGTCTTCATGCCGTCGTTCTCCTTTTCCCTTTAAGTTGTCCAGATCCAAAATCAAGTGCAGTCCGAAAGCGGCCGACGCCGCGCAATGAACGCCGCCAGCGCGAGAAACGCGCATGGGACGGCCAGCGCGTCGCGGACGACCGACGCCGCCAGGTCGCGCAGTTCCACGCACTTCCCCGCCGCCAGGTCGGAGACCGGCGACGCCGCCGTGGCGGAAGCTGTAAGCGACTGCACCGTCCGCGAAAACCAGAGCCCCATCCTGTCCGCCGCCGTCGCACCAAGCTCCTCCGGATACTGCTCCACGACGCTCGGCGCCATCATGGCCACGGCCATCACTACCAACGCGGTGAAGATTGAAACCGGGCGCGACAGCGCGGAGGAGAGGAAAAGCCCGAACGCCGACAGCAGCGCCACCGTCGAAAGCATCTGAAGCGTGGCCCGAAGCAGATTGAGCGAAAACGAATCCGCCATGTTCATTATCTCAAGATCCCTGCGCGGACGAAGCATCACGTTCTCCGTCCCCTCGTTCGTGAAGGCCAGCCCCTCCTCTTCCGCCGCCGCAGCCGGCGAAGCGCCCTTTGCGCCGGCGACGTCCGAAAGGAGAAGCGGCAGGTCCGTCACGCTCTGCGTGGAGTTGGAGACGGCGGCGGAATACTGTCCGAACTCGAACCTGCCTACGAGCGGGGCGCGAAGCTCGAACGCCGTCGCGAAGCGGACGCGCACGACCGCGCCGGGGCGCGCGGCGTCCGCCGGAAAAGGCCAGCGCACCGTCGCGCCGGGGGCGATGACGTCGTAGCGGTCTATCTCCTTGTTGGCAAGGAGCGAAAGCACCTCGGAGCGCGGAGCCTTGCGCACCCTTTCGGGGGTCTTCGGGTCTTTAAGGTAGTCTTCGAGAAGGCTTTCCGCGACGACCGCGGCGGGAGGCATCGCCGGGCGAAGGTGATGCCGGCACGGCGGGGCGTCCATCATGCGAACCTGCGTGAACGCCGCGTTTGCGAAGAGGACGATCGCGCCAACAGCGCAGAGGGCGAGCCACTTTCCGAACGCCACGGAAAACGCGGAGACGCCGCGCACGAGCGTCAGCGACAGGCGATGCCCGTCGCGGTCGACGGCGAAAAGGCCGCAGGCGCACGAGACAAGCGCAATGCAGATGAAGAGATGGACGGATCCGGGGACGACGCACATAAACATCTCGCGCCAGCCGTCCGCCGTCCCGTTGGAGCGGATGAGGGAAGGCAGGAGAAGATGGTCAAGAATCGCTGCGGCCAGCAGAACGGCGAGGACGCGCCCGCGCACGAGCGTCCGCCACGCAAGAAGGAACGACTGCCTCATTTCGCCCCCACCGTCTCGGCGAAGAAGTCCTCAAGCGAAACGCGCGGATGGTCGAACGCGACGTCGCGCCCGAAGCGGGAGGAGAGTTCGGCGGAAAGGGCGGACGCCGCGGCCTCGTCCAGACCGGGGACGGTGAAGCGGGCGTCGCTCGTCCGCGTCAGCAGGTCCGCCGTGCGCCCGGCCGCCGCGACGCGCCCCTTCGAGAGGATGGCGATCTTCGTGCATATGTCCTCGGTGTCGCCAAGAAGATGCGAAGTGGTCAGGACCGTCACGCCGTCGCGGGCAAGAGCCCGGATCAGCGCCTTCACCTCCCGCGTCCCGATCGGGTCGAGCCCCGACGTCGGCTCGTCGAGGACGAGCAGCTCCGGGCGGGACACGAGCGCGGAGGCGAACGCGACGCGACGGGCCATGCCCTTCGAAAAGCCTCCGACCGCGCGCGACGCGACGTCGGAAAGTCCGACCTTCGCAAGCAGCTCGTCCACGCGCGCCCTGGCGGCCCTGCCGGAAAGTCCCGACAGCCCCGCGTAGTACGCCACCGTCTCCCGCGCCGTCATGAACGGATGGAGATGGGAAAGCTCAGGAAGATACCCAAGGCGAGCCCGCGCGGCCTTCGAGCGCGGCGGAAGCCCGAAAACGCGGATCTCCCCCGCCGACGGCGCGAGAAGCCCCAGCAGCATCTTGATCGTGGTGGACTTCCCGGAGCCGTTCGGACCGAGCAGTCCGAAGACGTCGCCCCGCTCCACGGAAAGGTCGACGCCGTTGACGGCATTGGCGACGGGACGCATCCAGAAGTCGCGGAAGACCTTCTTGACGCCCCTGAGTTCAACGACGCATTCGCTCACGGAATCTCCCTTCTGGACATGAGACATGAGCCGACGGCAAGCCAGAACGCCATCAGCAGAACGGCGGCGGCGGCGGAACAGGACATCTCGCAGACGGACGGCAGCCGGCCGTCCACCACGCGGTCCGCCAGCCAGAAGCGCGCGAAGTCGGGGAAGAGCGCGCGGACCGGCGCCACAAAGGAAAGGAGGGCCGCCGCCGACACGAGCGCGGACACGACCGCCGGCCGGAGGCAGACGGACAGCGCCGCGGAAAAGACGAGAAACACCCCGCATCCCATCGCCAGCAGTCCCATCGGCGGAAGAATCCCCCACGCCACGACGTCCACGGCATGGGGAACAAGCAGAAGGCAGAGCGCAAGCGCAGGAATCTGGACAAGCGCAAGCGCAAGGCACGCCGAGACGCAGAAGCGGCAGCGCAGGAACCGGTTCGCCGCCGCCGCCCCGGCAAGGGCGAGCAATGTGCCGCCAAGCCCCAGGACAAACCCCGGAGTCCAGACGTGCGACGGTGCGCCCGCCGCGACAAGATGCGCGCCGACGACGGAGGTCAGCGCGGAGAGGAGCGTTCCGGCGGCGGCGCCGAGCAGGAAGAGGACGAACGCCGCGGCGACGCCTGCCGTCCGGGCGCAGAAGAAGAGCGGGCGCGGGACCGGACGCGCAAGCGCGGCCGCCGCCGTGCCGGACGATATCTCCCCGCCGACCGCCTTCGCGGCCGCGGAGACGGCGAAGACAAGCCCCATCACAAGGACAACCGAAAACCCGCATTCGCGCGCCAGGCGTCCGGCCTCGCCGAACTGGTGGTAGTGGAACACGGGAATCAGGTGGATCGTGGACATGGCCACGAGAAAGAGAATCGCAGAAAGCGGTTCGGCAAGCGCCTGAAGCGCCGCCGAACGCGCCATTGCGGCGAAACGCAGCAAAAGACCTGCCATAGCGTCACACTCTACGGACGGACGGCCATGCCGTCAGGCAGACCATGCCGCGGCCGTCCGTCAGAAGGAAACCACGTACGGCGAATTCGCGTCAACGCCCGCGCCCTCCGGCGCGACGCCATCCGACCAGAGGAAGTACAGAAGGCCGCCAAGCGCGAACAGGACGGCGATCGACGCGACGAGCGACATCGCGGCGAACCATGACGGAACGCCGGCGGACTTCGCCGAGGAAGGCGCGGAGACCGTCTCCATCGGCATTCCGGGGATGTCCGGAATGTCAGCGATGTCGGCGACGCCGCCATCTGCGGCAGGGGCGGCGGGAGCGGCGGCAGGTCCCATGGAAGGCTTCTTCAGGCCCATGCCCGGACGATGCAGTTTGAGGGTGCGCTTCTGCGTCGTAGTCGAGGACTCCGGCTCGGTCGCGGGGGCGGCGGGCGGAACGTCGTCGAGGGGCGCGACGGGCGGCGGTTCGGCGGCGGCCGCGGGGGCGGCCGGTGCGATCGGCTTGAACGGCGCCGGCTTGATGTCAGTAGGACGGCGCAGCTTGATCGTCTTGAGCGGCGCCGCGGAGGTCTCCTTGACAGGGGCCACGCCAATCGCGGACTCGAGCGAAATGCGGGACGTCTTGGACTTCGCGGCCTGCTGCTGCGCGGGCGTGATGATGCCCTCGGCGATGATGCCGGTCTTGCGCAGAACGGCCTGCGCCGGAATCGGGCCGGTCACGGACTTCAGGTTCTGCGTGGACGACTTCGCCGCAGGGGTGGCCGGCGCGGGCGCGGCGGCCGGGGCGGACGGAGGACGCGCGCCGCCGACGACGGGCTTGTGGATTGTCGGACGGCGGATGACCGGCTTGAGATGAATCGTCTTGGCCGCGGGAGCGGCGGCCGGGGCCGGCGGAACGGCGGCGGCGAGCTGGTCGGCCGCGAACGGCGTTGTCTTCGGCGGAATCGAACCGCCCTCTTCCGGTGCAATCGGAGTCAATTCAGGTGCGTCTGCCATTTCGAACCTCCTGGGTGGATAAAATCAAACGGACATCACTTCGGCCTCTTTGGCCTTGAGTTCGGCGTCGATGCGGGCGATGCCGTCGTCGGTCGCCTTCTGGACCTTTTCAAGGCCCTGCTTCAGGTCGTCTTCGGAAATCTTCTTGTCCTTCTCCATCTTCTTCAGCGCGTCGTTCGCGTCGCGGCGGACATTGCGCATGGCGATCTTCTGGTCTTCCGCCTGGCGCTTGGCGAGCTTGACGATCTCCTTGCGCCGCTCTTCGTTGAGCTCGGGAATCGTGATGCGCAGGACCTTGCCGTCCGTCTGCGGCGTGACGCCGAGGTTGGCGGCGAGAATGGCCTTGTTCATTTCCGCGAGGACCGTGGGGTCGAACGGGGTGATCTTGATCTGGCGGGCCTCGGGAGTGGAGATCGTGCCCAACGACTTTATGGGCGTGGGCGCGCCGTAGTAGTCGACCTTGATTCCGTCCACGAGAGCCGGGGACGCCTTGCCCGTGCGGAGACCCGCGAACTGGGACTTGAGCGCGTCAAAACTCTTGGCGATCTTCGATGTGGTGTCGTTGAGAACTTCTGCAACCGTTTCCATGACGTGTTTCCTTTGACCTTGAGAAATTTCAGCCCATTTGCGCGGAGGCGCTCTCCGCGACGGCGGAGACCAGGGTGCCGACCGCCTCGCCGTTGACGACGCGCTCCAGGGCGTCGCCGTCGAAGAAGTCGAACACGATTATCGGGATGTTGTTGTCCATGCAGAGCGCGAACGCGGCCGAGTCCATGACCTTGAGATGCTTTTCAAGGGCGGTCTCGTAGTCGAGGGAGCCGTAGCGCTTCGCATTGGGGTCCTTCATCGGGTCGGCGGTGTAGATGCCGTCCACCTTCGTGGCCTTGAGCAGCGCGTCGGCGCCGATCTCGCTCGCGCGCAGCGCGGCCGCGGAGTCAGTCGAGAAATACGGATTGCCGGTGCCGCCCGCGAAGACGACGACACGCCCCTTCTCGAAATGGCGGATCGCCTTTCGCTGGATGAACGGCTCGGCGAGCTTCGGCATCTCGATCGACGTCATGACGCGCGTGGGGACGCCGATCTGCTCCAGGGCGTTCATCATCGCAAGCCCGTTTATGATCGTGGCGAGCATTCCCATCGAGTCGCCAACGACGCGGTTGACGCCGTTCTTCGCGCCGGAAAGGCCGCGGAAGATGTTGCCGCCGCCGAGGACGATGCCGACCTCCACGCCGCAGTCGTGGATCTTCTTGACGCGCTCGGCCATGAACGCGAGGCGCGACGCGTCGATCGAGTCGCCCGTGTCGCGGTTCTTCAGCACCTCGCCCGAAAGCTTGAGGAGGATTCGTCTGTATTTGAGTTTGCTTTTCACAGCGTTTGACATTCTACTGTTTTCCCAGTAAGTGTGCAAGATGGAAAATCGCGTCTAGGCGTCAAGGCGCACGACGCGCTTCGCCTTGCCCTCCGAACGCGGCAGCGAGCCGACCGGGAAGACGTCCCCCTTCGGAAGGAAGCCCAGGCGCTCGCGCAGGTGCTTGGCCACCTGGTGGCCGGTCACTCCGGGTTCGGCCTCGACGTTGATCGTGACGTCCGTCATGCCGTTCTTCTTTTCGAGGATGATCTGGAACTCGTCCTTCACGCCCGGGATCTCCATCAGGGCCTGCTCGACCTGGCGCGGGTAGAAGTTGACGCCCTTGACGATCAGCATGTCGTCCGTCCGGCCGGTGATGCGGTCAAGACGCAGATGCGTGCGGCCGCAGGCGCATTTTTCGCGTGAGAGGACGCGGGAGACGTCGTGCGTGCGGTAGCGGAGAATCGGCATCGCCTCGCGCGTGAGCGACGTGAAGACGACCTCGCCGTACTCGCCGTCCGGCACGGGAGCGCCGGTGACCGGATCGACGATTTCCGTCACGTACTGGTCCTCCCACACGTGGATTCCGCAGTGCGCCCCGCAGTCCTGCCCGGTCGTGCCGATGCCGCCCGTCTCCGTCATGCCGTAGATGTCGAAGCACTCGATGTGGAGACGCCGTTCGATCCGCCGGCGGAGTTCGTCGGAAAAGGTCTCGCTTCCGAAGATGCCGACTTTCAGCGACGGAATGTCGTGGTCGCCCGACGGGTCGGCGTCAAGCTTTTCGATGAGACGCGGCACGTAGCTGACGACGCTGCAGAAGCCCTTCACGCCGAAATCGCGCATGAGCCTGATCTGCCGCTCGGTGTTGCCGCTGGACGCCGGCACGCAGAAGAGCCGCGCCGCCCTGCATCCGTGGTAGCATCCGAAGCCGCCGTTGAAGAGGCCGAACGTCGGCATGATCTGGAATGCGTCGCCCGCCTCAAGCCCGGCCATCGTGAAGCACCGCGCCATGCAGTCTCCCCACTGGACGAGGTCTCTCTGCGTGTAGGCCATCACCACGGGGGTGCCGGTGGAGCCGGACGACTGGTGGAACTCCAGCACCTCGCGCCGGTCGACCGTGAGCATCTTCAGCGGATAGGCGTCGCGGAAGTCGTCCTTCGTCATGAACGGCAGACGCGACAGGTCGTCCAGCGACGCCACCGCCGCCGGACCGTCCACGCCGCCGCGCTTCAGCCATGCGCGCCCCCAGCCGCCATTCCACATCCGCACAAGGGATGCCCGAAGGCCGGCCAGCTGCACGGCCGCGAGCTCGTCGCGGCTCATCGTTTCGACTTTCCTGTTCCAAAATTCCATCTTCTTCTCCGAATTTCAAGTGTAGAATATAGCAAAAACGGCAGTGGGATTCACTCCAAAAATGAAGTCCTTGAATCGCGCGGGGCCGCAGGGGCTTCATGCGGCGGTTGAGCCGCCGTACGGCATTGTAGCCGCCGATGACGCCGTAGTGGTTCTGGTTGGGCGGAGAAGGCGCGTCCGCGACGTCCATCACAGTCCGCCACGAGCCGTCAATGCCAGTCGCGCTCGTCTCGACAGTCCAGGCGCGGGACGACCCATGGTCCCAGGCGGTCCAGAAGTTGAGACCGTCGATTGCGGCCATGCCGTCCGCGAAACGCCCGGTCGCCTCCTGCCATGTCGCCCGGTCGCCGCAACGGCGACGGCGCGTGAGGACACATACCCTATTCAAATCTTGCGTCGATTCCGCTTCTGATGGACATGAAGTCATTTTGCGGGATGTTACGAAAATGGTCAACGTCGAAACCAACGTCAAGCACAAAGGCAAGTTTGTCGAACGAGTAGAACCCCGGCGTTCCATAGCCCATCATGACGTTCTTGCGGACGATCTCATTCTTCGCAAGGAGGCAGAAATACTGAAACTCCGGATCGACCTTTGACGTGTTGTTGTTGGATGCGCCAAAGTGAAGTGCTGCGTTGGCGTAAGCGCGATGATGTTTTCGGCAAAGACGGCAATGTCCGGGAATTCGCTGCGCGGGAAAACGTGGTGCATCTGCGTGGCCTCGCCACACGAATGCTTTCCAAGGACTTCCGAACGCCCTCCGTTGAACTCCTTGTTGAAACTCTTAACTTCGTCCATCGCCTTCGCGGTGAAGTACGCTTCCGACGGCTGCGGACGCTCCTTGGCATAGTCGCACCTTGCGACGTCCTTTGGCTTGCTCATGTCGCGCCAGTTCCCGCGATTGTAATTCAACAGGCTGAAGGTCATGTTCATCGGGGACATCCTTCCTGCCACAGTTCCCGCCGTATGGTAGCGGCACGCAAGCGGATTCAGCACCTTGGCGAAAATGCGGTTCGCCTCGACCGTCGTGCGAATTGGCGTATGGCTCTTGCAGAACGCGGCGAAACCCTCCTTCATCTCGTAGAAGTTCCTCTTCGTCCGCTGGTCAATAAACGTCGCGAACAGATCCCATATCCCGCTGTCGCGAAGTGTCTTTTCGATGTAGAGGTAGAGGAAAGTGTATGCGTTCCAGTCATTGCGGGCAAGAAACGACAAAACATCAGCATTCACGACCTCGAACTGAATCGTGTTGTTCACCTTGCCGTTTTCTTTGAGTACCCCCGCCGCAGCAAGCATCTTCAGTGGCTGGCGGAAGAACTTGTTGTACTCGTCAATGGTGGAGCGAATGAGCGGGGCGGGCTTCCCGAAGAACTGCTGGACTTTTGCGACTGCGAAATCGCTTTTCCACACGTCTGGCGACTGGAAGACCTTCCTCCCCGATTCGCGCACGTATTCAAGAACGCATTCGGAAACGAAACTGACCTCGTCGGGAGCGCACTTCTGGTCTATCCATCTGCCGTTCCCGGTCTGTCGGACGTCATACGCGTGCTCGTCAAAAAACTGCTTGAGAAGGTTTTCAGTCATCGTTCAACGCTCCGAAGAAGAAGACGCTGGTCTTGTCGATGTTGATGGACTGGGTTGAATGGTTGCGAGCGATGGCGTAGAACCGGCGGAACTCGTCTGTCGCGAAATACGCCATCTGCCTTTCCGACAATCTCACTCCGTCATTCGGTACAAGGACGGCCACCGATCCGTCGGGAATCCACCGCCCCGTGTTGCGGATGACCCTTGGATTGTACGTCATGTTCGGAGAGAGATAGACCGAACTGTCGCCGACGTATCTGTAGATTGCGCAGTTCTTCGCGCACTCCTCGTCTATGAAAGCATCGTACCCGGCAATGTCCACCACGCTTCCGTCGTCGGCTATGTTCCGCGCCTTCAGGACGCGAATCCGGTTGTCGCCCGATTCGGAGGCAAGCATCCTCTTCGTGATCTGCCTGTCGCGGACGACGGAGAAGACTCCGAAGCGAAGTTTGTCCGCCACCTCGTCGAACCCCTTGTCGCGGTAGATGATGAAATACGGAAACCGCCGGTCGGTGACGTAATGCTGCTCCACGGCGTCCATGCGGTTGTACTTCATGCTGTAGACAAGCGTCTCGCCCGGCGACTTCCTCGGTTCAACCATCAGGCACATGGTCTCGATGGAGACGCCGGAAAAGCCATATCGCCCGAAGTCGAGAATAGCCGCGATGCGGCTGCGCCGCAGGAGTTCCCGCGTCGCCGCGTATTCGTCCGTCGTCAGCAGCGTCTTGTTCAGGACGAGCGCGACGAATCCGCCTATCGCCATGCATTTCTCAAGAAAGAGTTCGGCGACGTCCTTCGTGTCGCGATTGACGTTGTGCGCAAGTACGCCCTCGTACCGCGTCAAGTCTCCTCGAAGCTTCGAGAAAGGCGGATTGCCGACGACAAGGTCGTATCGGCAGTCGAATTCGCGCGTCAGGAAGTCGTCGCATATCACGTTGACGCTAAAATTCGCGGGGATTCCAATCTTGGCGAGCAGAAGACGGAGAAGGCCTATGCTCGTCTCGTCTATGTCGAGAACGTCGAGTTCGACGTGCGGGACGGACGAATACCGCTTGAAAAGGAATGGCAGAAAGTTTCCCACGCCGACGGACGGCTCGAGGATGCGGATGCACTGCTTTCCGAACTCCGGCAGATGGTTCATGACGTCGTTGACGATGAACTTGTTCGTGTAGAACGCCTCGTTTTCCTCGCGCCTCGCGTTGCAGAGCTCCGCAATCCGCATCATGGCGGAAACCGGCAGGTCAAGCGGGTTTTCATCGACGAACGAGGAGAGTTTTCCGCCGTCGGACAGTCCGTACGCTTCGATGGTCCTGTTCAGCTGCGCGGGCGACTGTCTCCCGTTGAGGAGGCGCATCCTAATCCCCGCCGCGATCTGCCTTACGATTTCAGTCGGCACGGCCTCGCCAAGGCACTGGCGGATGTTCGTCTCGTGAGCCTTGTAGACGCGACGCTTCTCGTCCGCCGACAGGGCGTTCAACTCGCGCAAGTCCATCGACATCCACTTGAAATCGCGGGGAATCGCCATCATCTGCATGAGTTCGCGGATGCTGAAGACCCGGTCTTCCACTGGATGAAGGGTGTTCTGCGCGGCGAGCTGGTCGTTGCGCGTGTGGACGCACTGGACGAACCTGTCCCATTTCTGTCGCGTGTACTTGTCGCGGTTCTTCCTGATGTTCTCCACTCGCTCGCCGTTCACGACCCGATGTGGCCGCCGTTCCGGATCTGCGTTGTCGAAAGCAGACTCGCCTTCGCGAAGTCCATGGATCCACGGACGCATCCGCTCGTCGTAAGTCCTGAACGCATGGTAGAAGTCGCCGTCCGAAATCTGCCCCCATTCAAGCGGCTCGAATCCGCCTATCACGTCGCGCAGCGTAGGCTCGCGGCGGAACGCGGGGAAAAGGTCGTATGGTACGAACCAGTTGCGGCAGTCGCGGTCGACTCCGATGACAAGCGTCCGCGTCCGGGAGGAGTTCGAGCCGTAGTTCATGAAGTTCAGGACGCGGGCGGAGATGACGTAGTCGCCGCCAAGGCTCTGCTGGATGAAGCGTCCGATGGGCATCGTCTCGCCGCTGCGGTCGACGCAGAGCGCCTTCATGAACGCCTGGACGTTCTCGAAGACGAACACGCGGGGGCGTATCCTCCTGACGATTTCAACAGACTCGACCACGAGGCTGTTGCGCCTTATCTCGCCAGAGGTCTTCTTGTGGTTGATCACGCTGATGCCCTGGCAAGGCGGCGTCGCCATGACGACGTCTACCCTGTCGTTGCCAAGCCCGGCCCATCTGCCGACTTCGGCGTAGATCCTCTCCTTTACCTCGGCGGTGGAGACGTCGCCCCCGACGTAGCCCGAATCAAAACGGCACTTGCCGTTCGCGCGCTGGACGTCAAGACGGCGACCGACGATCTCGTTCGTGGCGACGCACTCGAATCCCTCCATCTTGAAACCATGGCAGCCGACGCCGGCGGAACTGAAGAGGGAGACGTACGTCAGCGTGTTCCCGCGCTTCAGCATGGACTGCGCCTCCCGACTCCACGCGACAAGCCAGCGAACGGCAGGATGCAGTCCGCCTTGCCGACGTGCGTGTAGCCGGCCTTCCGCAGTTCCTCGAACGTGTAGATGTCTGTCGTGATCTTTTCCATGCGGGCATTATACCATTTCGATTGCGCCACCACCACACGTGCAAGGACGCGCTCAATGCAGGAGTGAATGTGCAACGCGCCGCCACTGGTCAATGCGGCCGGCGTTCGTCCGCTCTTCGGGAATGCGCGGAGGCCGAGGAAGTTGAGAATGACGACGAGGATCGTCTGCCGGGTCTGCTCGTTCTGCCTGTCGGTTAGGTCGTAGGGGATGTTCGCGAAGAGGTCTCCAGGACAGGGGCGTTCTCGTTCTTGTCATTGCCGTTTTGAAGTGTGGCAAGTGTGATGGCGTAACGATTCTTGTCAGCGTCCCCCGTCCTTCTCCGCCATCGCGGCGTCGGTCCTGTCAGTGATGTCCGTCATCTTCCCGGTCTTCTCGTCGTACGACCAGAAGTCGATGCGGATGCGCGGCGGATTGTTGACGGGGTCCTTCGCCCAGCCCTGCATGTTGCCGCCGAGCGCGTTGACGTTGAAGAACACGACGTCGTCGCGCCCGGTCACGGACTTCGGAACAAGCCCGAACCCCTCGGAAGCGTGGAAGCGACGGCTTTCAAGCAGCTTGAGGCCGAGCGTCGCGCGGGAGAAGTTCAGCCCCTTCGCGTTTCCCTGCGCCCGCGTGGCGCCGTAGTTTCCGAACAGGATGCTCTTTCCGTCCGAGCCGAGCGTCTGGCAGCCGTAGTGGATCGGATAGTCGAAGAGTATCTCCTGCGTGCCCTTCACCTTCAAGTCGGGGACGGAAAGCATCATGACCGTGAGGTCGTTGTGCGGCGGATGGTCGTCCCCGGGCTTCGAGTAGTGTTCGACGCCGGTGTAGAACGTGTCGCCCAGCACAAGCGCTCCGTCGAAGTAGGAGCAGTTCCCGAACGGCGGGTCGACGTACGCCTCCTTGACGAGGTTGAGGTCTTCGTCCCACACGCCCACCATGAGCGTGGACTTGCCCTTCGGCGGCCTCTTGAGTCCGAACGCGCCGTAGATGCGACCCTTTCCGTCGTAGGCGACGTCGCCGAGATGCGACGGCGCGAAGCACGACTTCAGCAGCCGTCCGGTCTTCCAGTCGATTTTGAAGATGCCGCGCGCGTGGGAGAGGTAGATCGCCTTCTCCGAGCAGGTCGCGCCCTGTATGTGTCCGTAGCACTCCTTCGTGACGAGCACGTCAAGTTCGTGCGGGACCGTGTACACCGCCCGCATCCGCGCGTCCTGCGCCGCGCCAAGGCACACGCCCATCCCCGCCGCCATCGCCGCCACGGCAACGGCCAGCCTGCCAACAGTCTTTGCTTTCATGCTATTTCAACGCTCCCGTCATTCGATTTGCGATTCGGCGAACGCCGCACCGGCGTCCACGGCGCCTATTCTACCATTTTCCGCCGCTCCGCTGTTGTGGTATAATCGGCTTCGGAAAATTCCCTCAACGCAATGGAGAGACGGCAATGGACAAAAAGGCATTCGCGGCGACCATGGCGGCCTGCATGGCCGCGCTGGCGGTTTCGGCGCATGAGCAGCTGGAGGCGCGCGTCAGGCAGACCGCCGGCGGCCCGCAGATCTTCGTGGACGGCCGCCCCGTCCCGCCCCGAATGTTCTGGGGACGGAAAGGCGGACGTCCGACGCTTCTAGACCCGACCGGCAGGACGTGGACGAAGATGCGCCTTCCATTCCGCTCCGACGCCGGCACCGCGCGCGCGACGTTCCACCTGCGCTTCAATCCCGTTGACGGCAGCCGCGCATCGTTCCGCAACTTCAGGATGTTCGAGAACGGCCGCCCCATCGCCACCCCGTTAGTCGCCTGCTGCGATTCGTCCGCGGCTTTCACGAACGCCTGGAAGGTCTGGCCGCCGAAGCACGACTACAAGTGGACTTCGACGAACGGCGTCTTCGCCGTCGACCTGCATCCGTGGCGCCTCCCCGGCGGCAACCCCGGCTTCCACTTCTACTCCCACTTCATGACGCTCAAGCCCGGCGCGGCATACGCAATCGAGTTCGAGGCGAAGGGGGAGAACGGCTGCCGCGTCGTCCTCCCAAGCGTCTACGACGTCTCCCCGACGGGCAGACACCAGTCCATCGCGGACGAATCCGCCGACACCCTACTGTCCACGACCGCCAAGGCCGCAGCGGCGGGCGTCGACTTCGTCTCCTACGGCATCCCGGAGATATGGAAGGAGGACGGAGACGACTTCGCCGCGTTCGACAAGCTGACCGACTCGCTGATCCGCGTCAACCCGCGCGTCCGCCTCATCCCCCGCGTGAGCGTAAACGCGCCCGTCTGGTGGCTGCGGAAGAACCCCGACCACCGGATGCAGTTCGCGCCGGAGCACATCGCGAACAAGGACGGACGCAACAGCGCCTGGGGGCATGGCCTCCGGCCGGACATGGCCGCAGTCTCGAGCCGCCTCTACCGCCGCGCCGCCGTCGACTACATCGCCCGCTTCTGCCGCCACATGATGGAGAAGTATCCCGCCAACTTCGCAGGCGTCCACCCCACCGGACAGAACACCCACGAGTGGTTCTACCTCGATTCGTGGATCAAGATGAACGGCTACGACCCGCAGACCATCGCCGCATTCCGCGCCTACGTGGACGACCCGCAGGCGCAGGTCCCGACAATCCCTGAGCGCTTCGCGGACGCGAAGACGCGCCAGCTTCTGGATGCCGCCACGCAGACGCGATGCCTCCAGTTCAACCGCTTCCAGCAGATCGAAATGACCGACTTCGTCGCCGAAATCGCCCGCGCCTGCCGCGCGGCGACCGACTCCAAAAAGCTCGTCGTCATCTTCTACGGCTATTCCTACGAGTTCTCCTCCCACAACTTCGGCCCGGCGAATTCCGGGCACTACGGCGTCGAGAACCTTCTCCGCAAGGCCGACGGCGCAATAGACGTCCTCTGCTCCCCCATCTCCTACTACGACCGCCTATGGTGCGGCTCCGCGCCGAACATGAGCTGCGGCGAGTCGATCATGCGCCGGGGCGTCCTCTGGCTGAACGAGGACGACTCGCGCACCCATCTCGACCACCGCGCCGAAAAGACCGTCCAGGAAGGCACCTGCGTGGACGTCGGACAGTCGCGGCAGGTCCTCCTCCGCAACACGGCGGAAGAGGCCGTGCGCGGATTCGGCAGCTGGTGGATGGACCTGCCCGGATGGGGCTGGTACGATTCCGCCGAGTTGTGGGACGTCCAAAAGGCGCTCATGCCGCTTGAGGAACGCATCTGCCGCCGAGCGCGGCCCTATCGCACGGACGTCGCCCTCGTCCTCGACGAGGAGTCCATGCTCCACGCCCTGCCGTGGTCCGGCAAGGTCAACCGCCATCTCGTCGGCGAGGCGCGCCGCCATCTCAACCGCGCCGGACTTTCCCACGGACAGTACCTCCTCTTCGACGCCCTTGAAAGGCCGCTGGACGCCAGGCTCCAGATCTTCAACGCCGACTCGAACCTCTCCGACGCCGACGTCGCCGGACTCATCGCGCAAAAGGCGTCCGCTCCCGCATGGCGCGTGTGGTGCTGGGCCGCCGGCGCGCAGCACGAGGATGGGCGCGAAGACCTCGCGCGCATGGGCCGCCTCACCGGATTCGCGGTGAAGCGCCACGACCTTTCACGCGACTCGCGCGTCATGGCAAGGGCGACACCCCTCGGCCTCGCGCAGGGGCTTGCGAAGGGCAAGTGGTATGGGACCGGAGACAGAATCGAACTCGCCTACACGGTGACGGACGCCAAGCCCGATGAGGTCTGGGCCGTCTATCCTAACGGAGATCCCGCGGTCGTCGTCCGCCCGTGCGCGAACGGCGGCGGCGACGTCTTCCTCGCCGTCCCCTCCCTCCACCCCGAACTCGTCCATGCCTTCGCGCGAACCGCCAGCGCCCACACGTGGCTTCCTCGCGGGGAAATCGAAAAGGCGTCGGTCTGGGCGACGACCGGCGCGTTCGGACAGCCGAACGGCGGAGTCGGAATGGTGCAGGCGATGGTTGACGCGACGATCCACCTCCAGCTGCCCGCCGCCGCGACGGTCTACGACGCGCTCACGAACGAGCGCATCTGCAAGGGCAAGGTCGTTTCGCTGACAATGAAGCAGGGCGATGTCCGCGTCCTGCGCTGGCAGGAAAATCAAGCGGCTGTCGAGTAAAAAAAAACGAGGCCAGCCGCTTCCGCGTCTTCTAGTTCGGACAGGCCGGCGTTCGCGTGGGCCACCCCTACACGAGTTTGCAAACTCGTGTAGGGGTGGCGGCGATTGCTCCGCCGATTCGGGAGGGTGCGCGTCCCCACGCGCCGTCGTCGTTGCGGCGGCTGCAGAAGACGGCGAGACGAGGCCGTCTGGCAGTGCAGGACCCGCTGACAGGACTGTTTTCGACGCGCCATCGGCTGACGGCGCGACGGGGATGTCGCGCCCTGCCGAAATGCCTTCCTGCCCGCCATCCATGGCGACATCTGGAATGTCATTCGCCGCACATCAGGTAGGGCGGGGCGTCCCGCCCCGCCGCATACGCCGTCCGGCGCGACGGGGATGTCGCGCCCTGCCGAAATGCCTTCCCGCCCGCCATCCATGGCGACATCTGGAATGTCATTCGCCGCACATCAGGTAGGGCGGGGCGTCCCGCCCCGCCGCATACGCCGTCCGGCGCGACGGGGATGTCGCGCCCTGCCGAAATGCCTTCCCGCCCGCCATCCATGGCGACATCTGGAATGTCATTCGCCGCACATCAGGTAGGGCGGGGCGTCCCGCCCCGCCGTCAATCCCACCGTCCGCCACGCCGACCGCGTTTGTCGCAGACGCCGTCCACTTCGTGCTTCCGTAGTGGATGAACGGCATCGCACAAAGCGCGGCAAGGACGGCAGGGATGCGCTTCCAGACGATGACGAAAATTCTTCTACTCTCTTCCTTGAAGACCATGTTGGCGCTATGCCGTCTGAAATGCCGAACCGAAGAAGACGGCATGGACGTTGCAGAGGAAAATGGCGGCGGCGAGAACTGCGAGGAACGCGACGTAGACCACGCGGGAACGACCGCGAAGGCGAAGGAGGACTCCGCCCGCAAGGAGCGGGACCGCATAGAACCAGTGTCCGGCGTAAATCTGCGCCTCGGCCATACCCCAGGAAAGGACGAAGTGGAGCGCGAAGTCCACCGCGAACATCGCCCCGACCATCTTCACGAGAACGTGCCGCCGGTTGAGCCACGCGCCGGCCGCCGCGCAGACCAGGGCCGCCCCTGCGGAAAACGGAGCAAGCCATCCCGAATAGCAGCCCAGGACGGCGTTCCCGACGTTCTCCCCGCGCATGGCAATCGGCTCGCTGAGGAAGACCCAGTACTGGTGCAGGCGTCGCGCCATCGGCACGTCTATTGCGAAGTACCTGCTGAACGTCGACCACTTCATCGCGACGACGTCCCAGACGCCGGAAATCGACCCCATCTGCGAAGCGTGGCGGAAGACAAGCGTCGCCGCGGCAAGGACGGCAAGCGGAACGGCAAGCCCCAGGACTATCAGCACGGCCTTCCTGCCGATTCTATGCACTGCGGCATAGGCCAGGGCCGCCTTCGCAATCTGCGAAACCGTGACACCGCCCATGAAGAACGCAAACAGCCCCCATCCAAGCGCGTCGCGCCTGCTTCCGCGCCCGCCGCTGCCAAGCCCCCACAGGAGCAGTCCAAGCGAAAGAATGCACGATATCCCAAAACTCTCCGGACATATCGCCAGCAGCCACGTGTACGAAAACGAGACGAACAGCGTCATGCACAGAATCGACTCCATGGCGGAAAGCCCGATTCGCCGCATGATGCGTCCGACAAGACACACCGCCCCGGCCATCACCGCGCAGAAAAGCCCTATCACGTAGATCCAGAACGCCCCGCCGCAGACTGCGTCGATCCCCCTACCAAGAATTGTCAGCGGCAGAATGAAGACGTTGAAGAGCGGATGCCTGACGCCCCAGACCGACATCTCCGCGACGCGCTGGAAATACGGCGCGTAGTACCCATAGTCCATTCCGTACACTTCCGGCATGAACGGCATGTCATTTCGGAGGCCCGGCGCGATCGTCCACGGCATTTCGCCGCGAAACCATATCCCGAACGCGACGAACGCAAGCCACAGCGCAAACCACGGAAGGAATGCGAAGACGCGCCCTCTCCAATCCTTTTTCATCGGCATCCCTCCTTTGCGTTTTCCATGAGAGCCGTCGCCCACATCACGTATTCGCCGTAGACGACCGCCGCGTCGAACCTCTTCGCCAGCGTCGCGGCTCCGGCACTAAGCCTCGCGAAATCAACGGAACGAATCGCCTCTATCGCGCCGCACAGCGAATCGCAGTCTCCGGCGCGGTACGTGAGCCCGGCGCGCGCTTCCGCAATAAGCCGCTCCGTCTCGCCCGTGAGCGAGTTGAGAATCGGCAGCCCCGCCGCCGCATAGTCTGCCAGCTTTCCCGGCACGCCGACGCACGAATCCGCGAACATCGGCACGACGCCGACATCGGACGAGACGAGAAGTTCGCGAAGATCCTTCTCCCCAAGATATCCATGGACGCGGATTCGCGGACACGACTCGGCGCGACGGCGCAGTTCATCCTCCGCAGGCCCTGCCCCCGCGACGTCCAGCTCCACTCCGTCCATGCGCTCCACGGCGTCCGCCAGCGTGGCAAGGTCGTACGACCGCCCCATGTTCCCGGCATAGACGAGACGCAGCGGACAGCCGGCGCAGCCCCCGCGCCCCGCACCGCGTCCATCGTCCTCCGGCAGTTCCATCGCCAGTGGAAAGAGGCGCACCGGCGCGACGACGCCGTACCCCTTCACGAGATCCGAATACCGCTCCGCGACGACGCTCGCGGCGGCGGCGTTCACGTAGTTCGACCGTGCGATGCGACGAAGCGGGGAGAGCGCGAATCGCGGCAGAACGCGCTCGAACGTCTCCGGCCAGGCGTCCTGCACGTCCACCACGTACGGAATCCCGCGCTCCGCGCAGTATCTGCGCACCGCCGCACAGAGGAAAAGCGGCGGGGAGGAGACAACCACGAGGTCGGGGCGCGGCTCGACGCCTACGCGCCGCGTCCAGTTCCGCGCAAGGACGCAGTGCGAAAGGATCCGACGCGGTCCGACATGTCCGCGATACGACGGCGTGGAGACGAGGACGACGCGAAAGCCGTCCTCGAAGAAATCCGAGCCGCGTCCGCCGACGTCGCGCCTTTGCTTTCTGTAATGTGAGAAGTCGCTCGTCCAAAGCGTGACGTCGCATCCGGCGCGGGCGAACGCCCGCGCCATGAGCCAGTAGCGCTGCGGGCGGTTGCCCTCCACCGGCAGGTTGTCGAATGGATTGACGACCCAGACTCTCATCGCCGCACAGTCCGTTCTCTTCTCATGCTTTCCAGATCGCATTGCCGCCATCGCGTCTAGACCGTGCGCAGGAACTCGGCGAAAAACGGGTCGGCGACCGTGCATCCGGCCGGCATTTGCTCAAGATGACCGTCCTCGACAAGTCGCCGTTTGGCCGAGTTGACGGTCGAAGAGGCGCCCAGGGCATGGCGAGTTCTATAGCTCTCGTCGAACTCGCGCGTTCGCTCGCTCGCCAGCGCTATCAACAGCTTCTTCTGGGCGACGGAGAAGGTCAGCATCAACTGTTCGTACTGGTCGCGATTGAAGCCGGCGAGCTTTCGATAGGCCAGTTCCACATCCTCGTCCACAACGCGCCTGCGCGCGCCGTCCGCCACGGCGCAGAAGACCTCGAAGCCCAGCTGCTGGATGTAATATGGAATGTTCTCGACGCGGGCGACGAGGCGTTCGGCCTGTTCCCGCGCAATCGACACGCCCGCATGGCGGAATCGCGCCATGACGAAAGACACGCTGTCCTCGACAGGCGGCTTGTCCAGCAAAATCGTCAGCGCGGACTTGTAGAAAGGCCGGTTGTGTTCCGTGAACATCCGCCGGAGCATATGGTAGCGGCTTCCAAGAAAGACGTACGACACGTTCGTGTGCCGCTGGATGGCCGATCGCATCACGCGCTCGAAGCGATTTCCCGGCAGGAGGTCGCCGACTTCCTGAAACTCGTCCATCACGACGACGGCGCGCCGTCCGCGCCCAAGAATGCGCTGCGGCAGGTCCAGCACCTCGGTCAGCGCCTCGGACCCGATGCGCTCGTCCACCATGTCAAAGGAGAAGCCGACTTCACCGTCGCCGTTCACCGCCACCTTCGGACGAAGGCTCTTCAGCAGTTCGCCAACCCTGCGAAGCTCGAATCGCACCGGAGCAAGTTTGCGCAACACCTTCTGCGCGTAGGCGGAAACAAAGAGATCTATTGACGGAACTTTGACAATGTCGATTGTCACGCACGGAATGCCAGCCTTCTCCAAGTCCGACGTCAGCTCCGCGACAAGGGAACTCTTGCCGTAGCGCCGCGGCCCGTACAGGACTACGTTGCACTGCCCGCTCAAAAGACGCGCCCGCAAATCCCGGCGTATTTCCTCGCGGTCGTAGAAGTACTCGCCCGTCGCGAACTGAAGGTAGTTGAACGGATTTCTCATACCGCGCAGTATATCACGAAGCAAACGCCGTTTCAAGCGTCATCTGACGAACTTTTCCGTCACTTTGTTTTTCGTCAACAGTCCAACGGGGAAACACGGCCCTGCAGTCAGCGGCTCCGCACTGCGGCAAGGCCTGACTCCTGCGAAAGAAGGAACTCGCGGGCAAGGGAAAGCCCGTCGACCGTCTCGAGGCCGCCTACGGCGTCCGCCAGCTCCGAACGCGCGATAGAATACTCCTCTTGCCCCTTTCTGTGCCTGAAGACGAGTTCGAAGTCGCCGGGATAGTTGAACAGCATCAGCGCCATCCCCACGAGGTCGCCCATCGGCGGCAGGTCGATGTGCGTCGCGGAGAAGCGGTAGCGGAGCTCGGTGCCGACGCCTTTCCGGCTCTTAAGCTCCACGCCGCCGTCGGTGGCCTCGCAGAGCTGCTTGAGAATCGGCAGCCCCAGTCCGACGCGCCGGCCGTCGTGCTTGCCGGCCTCGGTGTAGAACGGGTCGAACGCGCGCGCAAGCGTCGCCTCGTCCATGCCCTTCCCGTCGTCCCGTATTTCCACGGACAGCGTGACGCCGTCCTCGACAATGGCGACTGACACGTGCTTCGCGCCGGCCTCGATGGAGTTCTGCGCCGTGTCGGCGACGACGTCTGCGATCGTTGCGTGCATGGGAGTCCGTTCAGAAGGAGGTGAGACGCGGTGAAAGCGCCGTTGCGCGGCCGGCGAACGCGGCGCGAAGGGATGAGACGGAAAAGGAATCCAGCGGGGCGTCAGTCCAGACGCGCGCGACGTCGTCCAGGTTGTGGGAGTCGGAGGAGCGGGTGGCGGCTAATCCGCCAACGCGCGGCAGCCAGGCGGCGGCGTCCGCCGTTCGCGAAAGCTCCACCGCGTCGAAGACGCCGCCCTCCGGCAGCATTCCCAGCTGGGAGAAGACGGAAAAGGCCGTCCGGTCGACGTGCGCGGCGATGAAAAGGCCGCCCAGCCCATGGCAGCGCGCGGAGGCGTCAGGAATCGTCCGCCGGCAGGCCGCGGCGAGAATGCGCCATTCAAGTTCGACGATGTCGTCGTCCCACGTCACGACCGGCTGGTCGCCGAAGGTGTCCGGATCGTTCACGCGCCGCGGGAGCGCGGCATAGACCCACTCGGTCATCTGCATAGCCTGTTCGGGCGTGTCGAAGATGGCGAGGCAGTGGACTTCCTCGGCGGTGCACACCTCAAGTCCACACAGACACCCCACGCCCGCCCTTCGCGCGCACTCCGCCACGGCCTCGCAGTTGCGGGCGCTCTGGTGGTCAGTCAGCGCGAAGCCGTCCAGTCCCGCCGCCTTGACGCGGGCGACTATTTGCGACGGCGACATTTCAAGGCTCGCGCACGGCGAAAGGCATGAATGGACGTGGAGGTCGAAGCGCATCGCTCAATGCTCCGCCGGCGGAAGGTCCTTCAGCGCAAGCGCCGCGGCGTACTGCGAAAGCGGCGTGACGACGATTCCCACGCCCTCGCGCGCGGCGGCCTCCGCCATGTCGGGCGGAACGGGGCGCGAATGGCAGAGGACTATGGCGGAGCATCCGACGAGTGTGCACACGGCGATCGTGTTGACGTGGTTCTGGATCGTCACGAGTGCGCAACCCTCGCCGGCGTGTCCCATCACATCGCTGAGGAGGTCGCCGACGTACACTCCGTCCGCCGAGGCGTCCGGCGCCTGGACGACCGTTTCGCCGCCGACCCTTGCGCGGATTTCGTCAAGCGTCATGGACTGTCCCCCTTCGCGGCTTCGGCGGACGGCGCGGCGACGCCGCCGAGGCCAAGGTCCATCTCGCACTTCACCTTCGTGAAGCGGCCGACCTCGCTCTGTATCTCGAATCTGTCGGACACTCGCCTGGAGTTGGACAGCCCCATGCCGGCGCCGAATCCCAGCGACCGGATCCAGTCGTTGGCGGTGGACGTGCCGTCGCGCATCGCCCATTCTATGTCCGGGATTCCAGGTCCGCGGTCCTTCGCGGTGACGGTGATCGTGTCGTCCGAGATGAGAAGCGTCAGGACGCCGCCGTGGGAATGGATGCAGATGTTTATCTCAAGTTCGTACGCCGCCACGGCGACACGGCGGACAATCGAGCGGTCGACCTTGCGGGCGCGGAGAATCTGCTTGATGTCGTTCGCGGCGTGTCCGGCGCGGGAGAGGTCGTTGTGCACGACCGCCCATTCGCGGCGGAAGTAGTTAACGTCGAAGCTGCGCTCTGCAGTCCCCCCCCGTCCCCGCGACGTCTTGCGCTCAAGTTTCCTTATCTCCACCGACAGTTCGTAGAGGAGGGCTCGCATCACGTCGCGCTGCGATACGACGCCTACAAGCTTCCGCGTGGCGTCGAGGACCGGGAAGCGTCCGTACGTGTAGTTGTTGAAGTAGCGCAGGGCGAAGGCGAGCGGCATCGCGGCCTCGAGGACGACGAGGTTCGTGGCCATGTGCTCCTCGCAGCGGTCTTCAATCCAGCCATTGTCCAGCGCCACCACGATGTCGTTGACCGACACGATTCCGTAGAGGCGGCCGTCCTCCGCCACGGGGACGCCGGAGATGTGGTTGTCGCGCATTATGTCCTGCGCGTCGCGCATCGTGCCGGAGCGCGGAATCGTGACAATCTTCCGCTTCATCACGTCGCGGACCTTGAAGCGCTGCAGCAGCTCCATGATCACGACGCTTGAATCGCCTCCGAGAGCCTTCGCGTCGAGCGGCGTCTTGGCGAGTATTTCGTCGTCGTTCGCCGTCTGCCCCTTGAGAATGGTGGGCGCGTAGTCCATCAGCCCCTCTTTTCGGCCTCGATGGCGTCGTGCAGGCGCACACACGCCTCGTACTTCGAAAGCGGAGAGGAGACGAGCGGGACGGCGAGCTCGTTCGCCACCTTGAGCATCGTCTCGGAAAGCGGCTTCGCGTTGTGCACGACGACGCCCATCGCGCCGACGATGTGCGCCGTGCGGATGGCCTGGTCGCTCGCAAGGGACGTCAGAAGGAGGATGTCGTCCGAATCGTCCAGAAGCACGTCGCTCATCAGGTCGTTCGCCACGACGGCGCCGACCGCGCGCGGGCTATGCTCGTCGCCGGCAACCAGTTTTCCGTCAAGCGTCTTCACCACGTCTGCTATCGTCATTTTCAGTCCCGCCTTTCAAGTTTAGGAACTCGCTACGACGCGATTATCTCAAAACGGACACGATTAGACAAGCGCAACATGACGCCCGCCCGGCCCGCCTTCAGAGTTCCAGCGAACTCGGGGCGGAGACTTCGAAGACGACCTTTTCTCCCTCGCGTCCGAAGTACCCGCCGTAGCCGAAGTCCACGTGCACGACCTCCTGCGGGTCGAATCGCGCCCCGAAACCCTTGGCGCGGTGGGCGGAGAAGGCGTTGAACGCCACCGTCACCTCCGCCTCGCCCTTCTCGGAAAGCGAGACGTCGCCGCGCGCGTACCAGAGGGTGCCGTCCCGCGTCTGCATGAAGATGCCGCATATGGCCTGCCCGCCCGTCGAGGCGGGGACGCGCACGGAGAAGCCGACGCCCTTGGACTGCGCGGAGAACGGCGACCCTGCGTAGTGGCGCTGGAGGAAGGCGAACGTGTCCACGGCGCCCTTCTTAAGCGTCGTCTCCACGCGCTGCCAGCCGTCCGCAAGCGCCATCGCCGCGCCGTCGACGTACGTTCCCTTGCTGAGGCAGACGCTCTTCGGAACGGAGGCAAGCGGCACGAGGTGCGGCTTGAAGTCCAGCCCGGAGCCGGAGGCGAGACGCCCTTTCACGGGCGCCGGCGTGGTCAGCAGCATCCCGCCATACGGCGGAAGCTCAAGCGGGACCGCCGCGCCGTCCGCCGTGGACGAAAGGCCGACGCGCGGATTCCACATCGTGACGGCGGGAGCGCCGGCAAGCGCCACGGCTCCGGCCCAGTTCGTCCCAGTGTCGTTCATCACGAAGAAGACGTCCCCCTGGGCAGTGCGGCGATGCGCGGTGCGCAGGGCGTCCGCGTCGCCCTTCACAAGACGCAGCGCGGGCAGATGCCTGGAGTCGAGAAAGTCGCCGAGAAGGCCAGCCTGCGGCCCCGGCAGGAACGCCCACTTCGCCGCGATGCGCTTGACCTCCGCGTCGGGGAAGGCCGTAGTCGAGTTGACAGTCCGGTCGCCCACGGCAAGGACGAATCCGCCGGCGGCGGCGAACGCCTCCAGCCTGCGGGCGGCCTCGGCCGGAAGCGTGGTCACGCCAGGAAGGACGACGGTCTTCCAGCGAAGCGCGCCATGCACCAGCTCTCCGCCCTCCACCTTCGCGGAGGCGATCGAATCCGCGTCGACGAACATGAACGAACGGCCGGAGTTGAAGAGCGTCGATCCCACCGCCGAAACGAACCCGGCCGTCCGCTGCGCGGCGCGTCCGCCACTGTAGCGAAGACGCGGCTCGAAGCCGACCTGCAGGGAGTCGGCGGGGTAGAGGACGGCAATCTCCGCCGCAGTCTGGCCCTCGGACATGAACGTGATCGTCCGGCCGATTTCCTCGTTTATCGCCCGCTTCTCCGCGACGGAAAACGGATGCCAGCGGTAGTAGCTGGTGAACGTGTTCACGCCGCCCCATATCTGGCGATTGAGCGAGCCGACGATTTCGCGGACGCCCACCTGGTAGACCGGCCGCTTGTCGTCCTTTCTGCGGTACTTCTGCGCATGGTCGCTCGCCTCGCTCATCACGTAGCGCGAACCGTTGAGCTCTCCCGCGCTGCCGACGAGAAGCGGCGTGATCCACGGCACGGCGGAAGGGATGCTGGTGAGGATGTCGCAGCTCGGCGCGGAAAGGGCGCGAAGGACCTTGAAGAAGTCGCCGTAGAGCGAGACGTGTCCGACAAGGCTCTCCTCGCTCAGGAGATGCCCGCCGGAGAGGATGCCGTTCGCCGTCGCCCAGCGCGTGAGCTGGCCGGTGTAGTTGTGCGCCACGCGGTCGCCCACCATCGACCAGAAGCGGTGGCGCTTTTCGGCGACGGCCCCCGCCGGATCGCCTGCGAGGAGGTCCGGCACGTCCTCCACGAGAGGCCGGCCGGCCGCTTCGCGGTAGGCGGAGAGAAGTTCGTCGCTGACCGGCAGGCAGTAGTACGGCATCGGCTTCATCCAGCACGTCATGAGCGACGGCTCGTCCGTGAAGGTGGACGTGAAGTACTTCAGGGCGGGGCCGAGTTCGCGCTTGTAGGCGTCGTGCGTGAGCTCGATGAAGCGGGCCGTCGGCTCGGCCATGAGCAGGTTCGGATATGGCGCCTTGTAGCTGAAGGAGACGGAGATGTGCGTGCCCTCGTTGATGAAGTCGTCGGTGACGACGTAGACGGTCTGCGTCCTGCCGTCCGCCGACTTGCGGCGCAGCGTCGCGATGGGCTTTCCGGGCGGCGGCGGCGGCAGCGCCGCGCTGTCCGCCGGCACGTTCGTGACGGCGACGAGATACGCGCGCGCCTGCCATTCGGGATGGCCTTCGAGCGTCTTACCGCCGGCCGCGGCGCTTGGGTAGCCCTTCTCGTCGTAGAGCCAGAGGCTCATGCCCATAGAATGGGCCTTTTCGACCGTGTGGCGAAGCGTCTTCCAGGCGGCGGGATCGTCTAGGTAGTTGCTGAAGTTCACGTTCCCGGCGAAACCGCCGAAGCCGCTGTCCTTCAGACGTTCCATCTCGGCGTCGGCCTTCGCGCAGTCGTTCGGACGCCCGTGGGCAATCGGCAGGATGCGGGCGGAGGCGGGCGGATTCGCGAAGCGCTCCGCTCGCGACGCCGTCTCCGGCGCGTACACGACATCTGCGGCGGCGGCGGAAAGACAGAACAGCGCCGTCAGCGCAACGACGTTCATCTCGGCATTCATCTTCATGCAATCCCCCTGTGGTTAGTTTCGTTTTGTGGAAAGTCATGCGCGCGCGACGGCGATCCGTTCGCGGCATAAGACGCGCGTCTCCATTCCGCGCGCGGAATTCTCGACGAGGTCGCGGTCGTACTCCAGCGCGCCGGCGCGCGTCGCCATCACGACCGTCGAACCCCCGAACTTGAAGTAGCCCTTCTCGTCGCCCTTCGAGTGCTCGGCGCCGGAGAACGTCTGGACGATCGTGCCGACGCCGAATGCGCCCACGTCCACCAGCCAGAGGCGTCCGAACGCGGCCTCGCACCTGACGATCTGGCGCTCGTTGTCCGCATACACGTCCGGACAGCGCATCAGCGCGATCGGGTTGACGGAATGGTATTTCCCCGGAATCACCCTGGTCTCCCCTTCCGTCCGGCAGTCGCACGGAAAGTGGAAGCGGTGGTAGTCGACCGGGGCCAGGCGGAATACGGCGACGTCGAAGCGGCCGGCCGGGACGTCCTCCGCAGGCCCGCCCGCGCCGAAGACCTCGCGCAGATTCCGCGTCGCGCCCTTGAGCGGGAACGGGCGGTCCGCGTCGGCGTCAAGGTAGAGCATGAGACGTCCGTCCGCCGGGCTCGTCACGCCGTCGCCGAGAGGGCGGACGCCGGGCTTGAGGCGGCGCGTGAAGAACTCGTTGAAGCATGAGTACTCCTCAAGCGGCTTCTCCGCCTCGTCGGCGCGGCATCCGGGGATTGAGGCCAGCGCGCGGACGTCCTTTCGCGACCTGGGCGAATCGTAGCGGCGGCCGAGGACGGCGGAGACGAATCCGGAGCCGAAGAGGACCGGCCAGAGCGTCCGGCCGAGAAGCGTCTCGTAGGCAAAGCGCAGCGCGCCGTCGCCCATGACGGACTCCGTCTCCGTCCTCCCCGTCCGACGGTCGACGTACTGGATTGGCTTCATGGACTGCATGGGCCTTCCCCTTCTCCGTTCAGACGGCCAGCTCCACGCGGCGGATCACCTGGTCCTGGAACGGCTTGTCGAGTTCCACGAAGTAGCCGCTCCAGCCCCAGACGCGGACGATGAGGTGGCGGTGGAGCTCGGGACTCCTCTGCGCGTCCAGCAGCGTCTCGCGGTTGATGGCGTTTATCTGCAGCTGGTGTCCGCCGCGGTCGACGAAGAACTTGACGAGCGAGGCCACCTTCTCTACGCCGTCCGGTTCGCGGAACGCGCTGTCGTGGACTTCGATCGTGAGAGGTCCGCCGTTGCACACCTTTCCGAGGTCCGGCTCGGTGAACGAGCGTATGACGCTGAGGGGTCCCTTCACGGGGACGTCCAGCGACGGCGCGTAGTTCGCGCCGAAGGGTTCGCCCTTTAGGCGGCCGCACGGCGAGGCGTTGAGCTCGTTCGCGTGCCAGAGGTAGTACATGGCCGAGCCGGTGCCGGGGCGGTAGACGCCGCCGCGGTCGTTCCGGCGGCCGGCGAGCGCGGCGGCCCAGACGTCGACGACCGCCTTGGCGATCGAATCGACCGACTCGTCCGCATTGCCCATCTTCGGCGCGTGGCGGGCGGCGGCGAGGAGGTCGGGGCGGCCCGCGAAGTCCGTGTCGTCCATCTTCACGAGCTCCGCCATCGTGGCGAGTTTCTTCTCGAAGACGATCTCCCGCACGGCGGCGAGGGAGTCCACGGCCACGGCGATTCCCGTGCCGTGGATCCCGAAGTTGTTGTACTTCGCGCCCTTGCAGATGTCGCGCGCGCGCTCGATGCACCCGGAGGAGATGACGGAGACGAACGGCCCCGGCAGCACCTCGACGTGCGCGTACTTGCGCTGGAGCGCGTCGCAGCGCCTGGCGACCTCGCGTGAGAACTCGCCGAAGAACGCCTCGAAGGAGGGCTGCTCGCCGACGCGCATGGCGGCGTCTACGCAGGCCGGCATGGAGACGGCGTCGATGTTGTTTATGTCTAGCCCGCATCCGGGGATGATGAACTCCCAGCAGGCGGCGACGGAGTAGTCGCGCGCGTCCTCGAGCTCGTAGCCCCACTTCTGCAAGGCAGGAATCACGATGTCGTCGTTCGCGTACTGCGGGAAGCCAAGCCCGGCCTTCGTCAGCTCCGTGCCGAGAAGGTAGACGTCCTTCGGCGTGTCCTTGTCCACGCGCAGGTTGATCTTCGGGTCGACGAGCTTCAGCTCTCCGCAGGCCTTGAGGGCGAGGCGCGAAAGGAGGTTGAACGCCGGCTTGCCGTCACGGGTCTGCCCGCCGAGCATCACGCTCTGTCCGTTGTCGCCCTGCTGGACGCCGATGTAGAGGTCGCTGTCGCGGTTGCAGGCGACGAAGAACTCCTCCAGTTCCTCAAGGGCCGTCTCCTCCGTGAGCCGCCCCGCCTCGAGGTCGGCCTCAAGGTACGGAAGGAGATACTGGTCGATACGTCCGAGACCGCAGTGGTATTCGCCCTCGCACCACATCGCGTAGTGGAGAATGCGCAGCGACTGCAGCGCCTCGTGGAACGTGCGGGCGCCGCGCTCGGGGACCTGCGCCAGCGTCTCCGCCACCTTCGCCATCCCCTTCTCCGCCGCGGCCTCGCGGTAGCGGGCGACGAGACCCAGGAGGGCGCGGACGGAGCGCTTTGCGTTCTGCAGGAAGGTGAAGCCCTCGGCGTCGTTCTCCGCCCAGCAGCGGAGAATGCGCCGATCGATTTCATCCAGACGCGCGGAAAGCCCGTCGCGGATCGTCGGGCCGAAGTCGGCCGTCAGGTTGAAGACGACGCCCTTCTCGCCGAACGCCGTGCCGGCGGCCCTTCGCGCGGCCATCTCGTCGTCGGAATGGAGGTCGGGGATATGCTTCACCGTGCGGAGAAACGCGATCGTCTCGCCGTCCATGAACGCGGGCGTTTCAGCCTTGAGCATCTCCTCCAGACCGCGCCGGGCGCGCGTGGAGTCGTCCACGCCGTCGGCGATGAATCCGTCCAGCAGCGGCTTCCAGTCCACGTCGCGCCGGAACTTCGCCTGTTCCTTGTCGAAAGTCGCCTTAAGCAGTTTTTCAATGCGTTCCGTCATTGCCATGTTCCTCCGTGCGGTGCGCGTTTCAGATCGAATCAGACGTAGCGTTCCAGGAATCCGGCGAGTTTTTCGCCGAGGCGCGTCTCAAGCCAGGGCGTCACCTTCCAGAAGTCGCGCAGGTCGAGGTAGTCGGACACCGCCGCGCCCTGCCCGGGCTTCACCCCCCATTCAGCGCGTAGAAGGACGTTCCGCGCCGTCGCGTCGGGCGAGACGAACTCCACCACCTGCGTCCTGTAGCCGAGTATGCGCAATATCATCGCGCGGAATGCGTCCGTCATGATATCGCACATCCGCTCGCGCAGTATGCCGTGGCGCAGGACGCCGAGGAACGCCCCCGGCCCGGTGGCGGACTGCGTGGCGACCTTTCCAAGCGCCTTCTGGAGCTCGTGCTGGCAGCAGGGGGCGCTGAGGATGAACCGCGCCTTCCACTCCACGCCCTTCGCCAGCGCCTCGTCGGTAGCCGTGTCGCAGGCGTGGAGGGAGACGACCATGTCCGCCTTCGCCTTTTCAGCGTCGCCGCCGTTCTCCTTGAGAAACGCCCCCAGGTCGAAGTCCGCCAGATCGCCCGTCGCAAAGAGGACCTTGTCGGCGACGTCGAGGCTTTCCGCCATCTCCCTCGCCGCATCCGTGACATCGGAGCGCCTGTCGACGCCGACGATCCTCACGTCCGCGTATCCAAGCGACTGCGTCAGATGGAAGTAGAGCGCAAGCGTGAGGTACGCCTTGCCGCAGCCGCAGTCGACGACGGTGAACGGGCGCTCGCCGGCCTTGTCCTTCTCCGTCTCCTCCTTCAAGACGTCGGAGACGACCTTGAGGAATTCGTTCACCTGGTCGTACTTCCCGCGCATCGACGCGCGAACGGCGCCGGAGCCGTCCGCGACGCCGATCGTCCTCAGAAGCGCGGAGGAGTCGAACGACGTGAGCGGAGTCTTCTTCACGCGGTCGTGCGGACGCACCACCGCGACGCGCTCCATCGCGGCGGAGCGCGACGCCGACACGCGCCCCTTGCGCGTGACGCGCACGTGCAGGTCGCCCGTCGCCGTCATGAGATGCAGGTCGCGGACGCCCTTCTGCGCTATGATCTCCTCAAGGCCGGCGGCCGCGCCGGCCTTGTCGAAGTTCTTCACGCGAACCTTGCCGTCGTCCACCATCTCCGCCTGGAAGCGCGTCTCACCGCCGATTTCGACGGGACGCATCGAAATGCGGAACGTCGTTCCGTTGCGGCGCACGGTCTGGACGATTTTCATGAATCCGTCGCCGAGGACGCGCGCCCTGATCTCGTCCGCAAGTTCCCTGTCCAGCTCTCCACGTTCCATTTTCTATATCTCCGCTTTCCATCCGGTCACGACAACGCAGTCGACACGCCTGTCATGCGGGTCCTGCGGCAGTTCTTCCAGGTCTTTCAACACTTGAAACTCATAGGCGACGCCCACGATGAGCGCCTTCGGACGGGCTTTCGCGAGCAGCCTGTCGTACCATCCGCCGCCATAGCCCAGCCGGCGTCCGTCACGCTTGAAGGCCAGGCCGGGGACAATCCACACGTCGACGTCCTCCGGCGCGACGGGCCGGAAGTCCTTTGGCTCGCGGACGCCGTGCGGCCCTTCCACAACGGCGTCGCCTTCGGCAAACTCCACAAGCGAATAGCATTTTTTCTCCGGATTCCATCTCGGCACGGCAACGAGACTCTTCTGGCTCCACAGCAGCTCCGCGACCTCGTCCACGTCGAGTTCCTCCGAAGTGGCGAGATAGAGCGCAAACGTCTTCTTGCAAAGCACGGCCTCGAAGAGCTTCGGGAAGAGCATGAGGTTGTGGAAGAGCTGGGTCGACGCCTTCTTCCTCTGTTCGGGGAGAACCGCCTTGCGAATGCGGCGCATCTCCTCGCGTATTTCGGATTTTGTCTTCATGACCAGCTCTTTTCTAGTCAAATTCTCCACGGCCCGACGCTCCTTTCCGCATGGTTCACGCGACCGCGAACCTCTCCAGGATCTCGCGGCCTGCGACTTCGTACCGCCACCCGTTCGCAAGCGGGTTTGACCGGTCTTCGGGATTGTCCACCCACGCCGTGACCGTGGCGCGGTTGGCTATGACCGAGGCGTCGACGTGGATTTCCTCCGCCTTCGCGCGAATGAATTCCAGGGCGTCGTCCGCGGCGGCAAGCACCTCGTGGACGTAGTGAGGGCGCGGGTCGTCCGGAAGTTCATCCTCCGGCAGGTCGAGCGCGCCCTGGATCGCGTCCGCGTAGAAGCCGGACAGCATTTCGACCTGTCCGCGGTTCCGGAGCCGGTGCGAGATGCGAACGCGGCGCGGGTCGGTCGGAAGCGCCGCCGCCATCTCCACGAGGGAGTCGTCCTTCCCCAGCCAGTTCTTCGGCAGGTTCCACTCCCGCGCCGTCACCTCGCGGACCGCGGCTATGGCGCGAAGGGCGGCGAGGCCGCGGCCGTCAAGGTGGTGGCGTCCGCACTTTATCCGCTTCCACACCTCGTCGGGATCCGCGTCGCCGTAGAGGCCGGGCTCGTCGTACGCGCCCTGTTCCTCCTCCTCCCATGCGAGAGTTCCGAGTTCGCCGCACTTCTCAAGGAGATGTCTGCGCAGCGCTCCGAGATGGCGCACGTCGTCGAGGGCATATGAGATCTGGGCGTCGGTGAGCGGACGCCGGCTCCAGTCCGTCACCGTCTCCGTCTTCGGAAGTCCCACGTCGATTGCCTCGAAGAGAAGCTTCTGGAGCGACGTCTTCGCGCGAAACCCGGCGAACGCGGCCGCGAGCTGCGTGTCGAAGACGCGGCGCGGCTTCGCGCCCGTCCAGTGGAAGAGATGGTCGAGGTCCTGATGCGCGTCGTGCAGGATCTTCACCACGCCGTCGTCGCGGATCAGGTCGGCCAGGGGGGCGGGGTCGAGCCCGGTCAGGCAGTCGACAATCCAGCTCGTGCCGTCGTCGGCGCCGAGCTGCACGAGGCTGAGAAGAGGGCGGTTCGTGCTGCGCCAGACGAATTCCGTGTCCAGCGCGGCGACGCCATCGGCCCTGAGCCTGGCGCATACGTCCTCCAGTTCGACTTTGTTGCGTATCATGTGCGTTCCATCCTGACAAGAAATCTGTATCGGCAATTGTATCAGAATCGCCTCGCCCCTGTAAAGCGGCATGTCGCGAACGGAAAAGATGCGCAGTTCGTTATAGTAGTGGAGCCGGAGCTGCGGCGACTGTGCGAGGACTATTCCGCATGCCGGAACTTCTGCGTCCCATGCAAGACGGGGCGGGACAACTCCGCATCCAGCCAACTCAATCCTTCAAGAAGGCGTCCAGTATTTGACGAACGCAATGACTACATCGGTAATCAAAGAGTGTCCTTTCTGTTTGACGAACTGGGGGCCGCCATCCGCCATCGTTCCGTTTTTTTCTCCATTCGCCAAGACGTCCGTCCGTTTTATGGTATAATGGCGCACATGATGAAAAATTTCGCATATCTTGCCTTCGTTCTCTCCGCAGCCGCCGCCCTTTCCTGCGTCGCCCTCGCCGAAGAGGCCGCCGACGACTTCGCATCGCTCTACGCAATCGCCCGCGAGGAGGAGGCGATCGGAGCTCTTTCAAAGGCGGACCTCCAACTGCCCACCGAACGGCAGAAGGCCCTCGACCGCGTCATGGACGCATACCGGAAGGGATTCAGGTCGCGCGCGGCATGGACGCTCTTCGTCATCGAGAACGCGGAGCGCGGCCTTTCCAGGGCGGACGCCGATTCCGTGAAGAGCGCATGGGCGGGCGGCGAGCGCGGCTACCTTCTCGACCTTGAAAAGCACGTCCTCGACCTTGAATTCCGCGGTCTGAAGTTCGCGGCAAGCGCCAAGGCGCATCTCGACGAGAACGGGGAATTGTCCTCGCTCCTTGAAACCGCCAGAAAGGAAATCAAAGACCAGTCCGAAGCCGCGACGCGGACGCTGCGCCAGGCGCAGGAGAAGGCGAAGGCGGACGTCGAGGCGGTTCGCGAAACGCTTGCCGCCGCCGAGGCGCGAAACGCGAAGATGTCCGAGGCGATGGAAAAGCTGGTGGCGGCCAACCGCAAGGCGGTCGAGGCCATGGGCAGGAAGGACAAGACGATTGCCGAACTGAAGTCCGCCGCCGTCGCCGCGCAAAAGGCAATGACGGCCACAAACTCCGCCCTCTCCACAGAACGCGCCGCCCTTTCCGCTGAGCGCGCGAAATCGGCAAAGGCCATTTCGGAACTCAAGGCGTCGCTTGACGGCGCGCGCAAGTCGCTGAACGCGACGAACGCGGCGTTCGCCGCGGAACGGGCCGCCGGCGCAAAGTCCGTCGCCGAAATCAGGTCAGCGCTCGACGCCGCGTCTAAGAAAGCCGCCGAACTCGAAAAGGAGCTTGCGACCCTCCGCTCGGAGACGGAAAAGTCCGTCGCATCCGTCCGCGAGGAATCGCAGAAGGCCGTCGCCACGGCCCGCTCGGAGGCCGAGGCCGCCAAGGCGGAGGCGGCACACCAGACCGCGGAGGCGAAGCGCTGCAGGGAAGAGCTGGACAATGCGAGGCGGGAATGCGCCATGCGCGAAAACGCGCTCCAGAAGGCACTGGACGACAAACGCGCCCTTGAGCTGCAGTTGCAGAAGCCGGCCGCCGGAACCCCAGGTCTGCCTGCGGAAGCGCAGGCCGAAGCCCCCGCAGGCGCAGACGGCAATCAGTCCGCCGAAACGCCGGCGGCGGATGCAAATGCGCAAGACACACCGCCCGCCGCTCCGAATGCCGTCTCCGCCGAATCTCCCGCCGCCGGCGCGGCCGAAAACGCGGCGACAAACGCTCCCGCGAACGGCCTTGGCGTCGAGAGCCTTCTCAACAACCCCGACGCGATGCTGCTTGCGCCCGCGAAGAGCGAAGCGCGCTGATGGCGACGTCGACTGCCTCCTGAAGGCCCGAGACGACCGGACATCCCGCGCGCGCAAGGCGTTCTCGCGTCTGGTGTCCGCACGAGACGAGAACGCACTGCCCGCCGACGTCCGCCGCGACCTCCGCGTCGTGGAGCGTGTCGCCGATGAAAATGCGCGGCGTGTCCGAACGGCTTTCCGCGAACAGCTGGCGGGCGCGTTCGAGTTTCGACGCGCCGTCAAGGTTGTCCGTCCCCGCCACGAAGTCGAAATAGCCGTCTATTCCCGCAGCCGCGACGTCGCGGCGCAGCCAGTCCTGCCGGTGGGCGGAGACGATTCCCTGCCGAAAGCCGGCGGCGCGCGCCCTTTCAAGCGCGGTGCGCGCGCCGTCGCGGATTCTCTGCGTTCCGGCCTCCATGAAGAAGCGATGGAAATCGGTGCATATCCGGTCCCAGTCCCACCTCTCCAGGTCCACGCCGAGCTCGGCGTAGAACGGACGCACCGGAAAGCCGAAATGCGCGCGGTAGTAGTCGCGGGTCGTAGGCGCGCAGCCGCGGTCGGCCAACATCCGGTTGAGGGCGGACACCGCCGCGTCAAGGTCGTCCAGCAGCGTCCCGTTCCAGTCCCAGACAATGAGCGCACGGCCGTCGGACTCCGTCTGGCGACCATTTTCCCCTGCGCCGCAGTCCACCTATTTAACCTCGTCGCGGAAGGGCACGGACGGCTGGGCGCCGCGGCGCGTCGTGGAGATCGCGGCCGCGCGCTGCGCGAATGCGATTGCGGACTTGACGCCGCGCCCTTCCGAAAGAGCCACCGCGAACGCACCGTTGAACGTGTCGCCGGCCGCCACGGTGTCCACCGCCTTTACCTTCACGGCGGGATGCATTGCGCCCTCGCACCAGCAGCCCTTCGCGCCCATCGTGATCGCCACTCCGCCAACGCCGCGCTTCTTCAGGACGGCCGCGGCCTCGGCGGCGGAAGATCCGTCGACCACCTTCACGCCGGTCAGCAGCTCCGCCTCCGTCTCGTTCGGGGTAATCCACGCAAGGCATTTGTAGAGGGCCTTTGGGAGCTTCGCGGCCGGAGCCGGATTGAGGATCACCGGGACGTCTGCGGCGGAGGCTGTCTGCGCGGCCCATAGCACCGTCTCGATCGGCGTTTCAAGCTGCAGGAGCAGCGCGTCTGCCTTCTCGATTTCCCGCCTGAACGGCTCGACGTCCGCCGGCGCCAGCGTTCCGTTCGCGCCGAGGGCGACGGATATGACGTTGCGCCCCTTCCTGTCGACGAGGATGAGAGCCGTGCCGGATGCGTTTTCGCGGTCGACCACGAGCCGCGCCTTGATGCCGTCGGCCTTCATCCTGGACGCCGTTTCGCGTCCAAAAAGGTCGTCGCCCACCTTCGCGATGAAGGTGCAGTTTCCCTTCTTCTCGGAAAGACGCGCCACGGCGACCGCCTGATTCGCGCCCTTCCCGCCGGGGTTCATGGCGAAAGACCCGCCGGAGACGGTTTCGCCTACGACGGGGATCTTCGCGCCGGAGACGACCATGTCCGTGTTTGAACTTCCAAGTACGACTATCATCGCGCCCTCCTTCTGTCTGTAAAACGCCGTTGCGCCGGCCGCCATGCCAATGCCCGCGCATGGCGGCCGGCGCGAATGGAACGAAGCGGAGACTAGGCCTTGAGGTCGAGTCCCATCTTGGCGAGGTCAACGTCGCCGAAGCCGTAGGGCTTCTGGGTCTTCCATCCGCCGCGGGTGAAGTCGGGGACGTCAATCGAGCGGCCGCGGTTGTCGGCGGACTTCTCGGTCAGCTCGTTGAGCGAGCACCACGTGGCGAGGTCGTACACGTCCATGTCGAGGGGCTGTCCCATCTGGAGACACCAGGCGAGACGGAGAAGCATGAGGAAGTCCATGCCGCCGTGTCCGCCGTGGACCCTGGCGTATTCGCCGGCGGTCTTCCAGAGCGGATGCCTGTACTTCTCGCGAAGCTCTGCCGTCACCTTGTCGTTGTAGGAGTGCGCGCCCTTTCCGAGTTCCGTCTCAAGCGCGATGCGCAGAGGATAGTCCTGGAGGATGCCCTTCGTGCCGGAAATCATGTTGATGCGGCTGTAGGGGCGCGGGCCGGTGACGTTGTGCTGCACCATGATCGTGCGGCCGAGCTTCGTCTTGATGATGGTCGTGTTCATGTCGGCCATCTTGACGTTGCGTCCGAGGACTTCGGGATTCGCCTTGGCGAAGCCGCCGTCGCGCAGTTCATGGAAGCCGGCCTGGCGGGAGTCGACGGAGACGAGGAAGTCGAATGCGTCGCCGCGGTTGACGTCCATGTCGATGCAGATCGGGCCGAGTCCGTGCGTCGGATACTGGTTGCCGCCGTGCGCCTGGTTGTAGCGAAGACGCCAGTAGTCCCAGTAGCCGCCGTTGCCGGTCTTCTGGTCGAACGTGCCGTAGCAGTACGTGCGGAGGTCGTGGATGTAGGCTCCCTCGCCATGGACGAGCGTGCCGAAAAGACCCTGCCGGCACATGTTGAGGGCGAGCATTTCCGTCTCGCCGTAGCAGCAGTTCTCAAGCTGCATGCAGTGGCGGCGCGTGCGTTCGGACGTCTCGACGAGCGCCCAGCACTCCTCTATCGTCAGCGCGCTGGGCACTTCCGTGACGACGTGCTTGCCGTGCTCCATCGCGTAGAGGGCGATCGGGGCGTGGAGCTCCCACGGCGTGCCGTTGTAGACGAGGTCGATGTCAGAAGAGTCGCAGAGCTTCTTCCAGGCCTCCGGGCTGCCGGTGTAGACGCGCGGCTTCGCGATCTTGTTGTTCGCGCACTTCCGAAGCGCGTTGTCAATGCGCGGCTGCGAGAGGTCGCAGACGGCGACGATCTTCACGAACGGAATCTTTCCGAGGTCGAGTCCGAGCGACCCGCGGCCGAGACCGATCACGCCCACTCGCAGTTCCTTGAACGGCTTGTCCGCCCATCCCTGCATTGTCTTCGATCCCGGTGCGGGCAGCTTCTGGCGTCCGCTCGCCGTGCCGACCATCGCCGCGGCGGCGCCCATCCAGAATGCGCCCTTCAGGAATTCACGTCTGTTCGTAGCCATGTCAACCATTCCTTTCTTTTACTCTGTTGCTTGTTCGGTAATGCTTTCCCGCCCGCCATCCATTGTGGCATCTTGAATATCATTCGTCGGTCCGCCAGATAGGGCGGGGCATCCCTCTTTTCCCCTTGAAAGCCACGTCGGCATTATGCTGTCAGGAATGCCATGCGTCAATTGCGCGGGCGCTTCGGGCTTCCGCTGGATGCATCGGGGCAAGGCGGCACGGGACTTCCCGCTCTCGCGTCCGAGGGTTCGAAAATGACGACGGCGCCGCCTTCGCGGGCGACGGAGATCTTTATCTTGTCGGCGCGCGTGACGGTCCGGACGCTTTCGGAGAGGTCTGTCGCGTCCTTGTCCGCGTTCGGCCCGTCCACGTAGAACTTCGCGGTCCACGACGAGCCCTCCGGCAGGAACGAAAGCGGCAGGTCGAACGACGCGCCCTTCACGCCGAGAATGGCGAGGTAGAGGCGGCCGTCGTACGTCTCACGGACGACGCCGTAGTAGTGTCCGACCTTGCCGGCGAGCGGCATTGTGTTGCGCCAGACGGTCGGCAGCGCGCGCAGCGCCTCGATCCCCTTCGCGCCGCGATAGCGTTCCGGCCAGTCGCAGAGCGTCATGAGCGGCGAATCGTAGGCGATGCAGAGAGCGAGCGCGTGGGCGCGCGTGCCGATTTCCTCCGCGCCGATCAGCCGCGTGTCCGTCTCGTCGCCGTAGCGATGCCCCTTCCTGCTCTGCGGCACGAAACTCTCCGAATGGACGTTCCCGAAGCTGCCGGGAGTGTAGTCGCCCGGTCCCAGCAGGAAGCGCGTGAACGGAAGCGTGGCCGTGTGGATGGGCGTTATGAAGGACGCGAACTTGCCCATCTCGTTGCCGCGGATGCCCTCGCGGGTGATCTGGTTCGGCCACGTGCGGTTCATGCCGGTGGGCTTGTACGCGCCGTGGAAGTTGATCATCAGCCTGTGCTTCGCCGCGCAACGGACGACCTTCTCGTACCACCTGACCATCCACTGGTCCTGCCTGTCCATGAAGTCGATCTTCACGCCCTTGATTCCGCGCCGCTCGAAGTCGGCGAACACGGCGTCCACTCCGTTCTCCTCAAGCGCGCTCCAGTAGCACCACACCCATATCCCAACGCCTTTCGCCTTTGCATGGGCGAGGATGCGGTCGAGGTCGAACTCCCTGCGCGGAAAGATCTTCACGCCCGGCCCGTGGTTCGGACGGCGCGCGTAGCCGTACCAGCCGCCGTCGATCGTGTGGTAGGGCCAGCCCATCTCCGCCGCGAAGTCGACCAGGCGGATTGTCAGGTCGGTCGAAAGCGTGTTGTTCGATTCGTACCACCAGTCCCAGCTCGTCGCGCCTGGCTTCACCCAGTCGAACGCGGCGTCGCCCCCTTCCGGGGGCGGGTTGAGGTTGAGGACGACGTCGCCGCCGGCGAGAAGGTCCAGCTCGTTGTCGCCGAGAAGCATCACGCGCCAGGGGGAATGGCGCGGCGCACAGGCGACGACGCGGTCTTCGCCGCAGTCGGGAACGGGCGAGAGGTCTGCGGTCATGACGGTGGAGTCGCCCGGCTGGGCGTTGTCGGACGGTACGCGGAAGAAAAGACCCGCCCAGTCCGTCAGGTCGGCCTCGCATAGCGCGGCAATCTGCCCTTCCACCTCGACTATCGCCGGCATTCCGACGAGCTGCCCGGGCGAAACGCTGCGGACGGAACGATGCTTGAACGCCTCCTCCTGCGACGTCCTGTACGACGGATGCGGCCCCGCGCCGTAGACCGTGAGCCACGCGAGCGGATCGCCGGGAAAACGCCACTGCGTGCTCTCCTTCACGACCGTGAAGAGTTCGAACCCCGGCTGCTCCGGAATCTCGTAGCGGAACGCCACCGCGCCGTCGTAGGCGCGGAAGACGAGGCCGAGCCGGCGGTTCGGCGCGGCCTTTTCGCGCAGGTCCAGCACAAGCTCGTTCGCGCGGTCGAGCACGACCTCCTTCTTGTAGAGGCGGTTCGTCCATGCCTTGTCTATCGTCCGCGTCTCCGCCTTCACGACCTCCATCTCGCCGAACGGCCTCTGCCCCTTGAACTGGAGGCCGAGCGCGGACGGCTTGAGGATTTCCGCGCCCTTGCGCATCACGCGCCAGGTCAGGTCCGGTCCGACGTCCACCGTCACGGCCACGCGGCCGTCGGGGGACGTCAGCGTCTCGGCGCTCGCCGCGCCGATGAACAGACACGCCGCAAACACGCTTTTCAGAAGTCTCATCGTTCTCTCTCCTTTTTAGGCAGTCGCCAGATTGGATCGCGAAGGCGGCGCGTATCCGCCATCGCCTACTTGGACATCAGTTCGTCCGCCAGCGCGGCCAGCTTCGCCTCCGATTCCGCGTTGAGCGCGGAGACGACAGTGACGACGTTGTCGCAGAACACAACGTTCTTCGACTTCGCGAAAAGTCCCTTCATCACCTGCGCGGCCATCGGCGCCCAGCTGCCGTTCTCGATGAATCCGACGAGGCGGTTCTGGTAGTTGCGCTCGATGAGGTGCGAGATGAACGTGCGCATGAACGGGAAGATGTCGGCGTTGTACGTCGTCGTGGCCAGGACGAGCTTTCCGTAGCGGAACGCGTCCTCCACCGTCTCCGGCATGTCGTCGCGCGCGAGGTCGGCGATCGCCACCTTCGGGCAGCCTCTGGCCTCAAGCATTTCCTTCAACTTGAGCGCGGCCGCCTTCGTGTGTCCGTATACGCTCGTGTATGCGATGCAGACGCCTGGCGACTCGACGCGGTAGGAACTCCACGTGTCGTACTGCGCCACGGCGTGTCCGATCTCCTCCGGGGTCGTCAGAATGGGGCCGTGGAGCGGAAGCACCTTTTCGATTGCAAGTCCGGCGGCCTTCTTGAGGAGCGTCTGGACCTGCGGGCCGTACTTCCCGACGATGCCAATGTAGTAGCGACGCGCCTCGCAGTCCCAGCCCTCCGGGTCTTCGACGTCGTTCGCGCCGAACTTGCCGAAGCCGTCGGCGGAGAAAAGGGCCTTTTCGGCGACGTCGTACGTCACGATCACCTCCGGCCAGTGCACCATCGGCGCCGCGACGAACGCCAGTTTGTGGGCGCCGAGGTCGAGCGCGTCGCCCTCCTTCACGACGAGGCGGCGGCCGGCGAAGTCCTCGCCGAAGAAGTTCTTGACCATGCGGAACGCGGGCGCGGACGAGACAACGACCGTCGCCGGGTTCGCGGCGAGGAACTTCGCCACGCAGGCGGAGTGGTCCGGCTCCATGTGCTGGACGACGAGGTAGTCCGGCGACTTCCCGCCGAGGGCTTTCGCGACGTTCGCCGCCCATTCGTCGTAGAAGCGTCCGTCCACGGTGTCCATCACTGCCGTCTTTTCGCCGCCGAGGACGACATAGCTGTTGTAGGCCATGCCTCGCGGAACGACGTACTGCCCCTCGAAGAGGTCGATGTCGTGGTCGTTCACTCCAACGTACTTGATGTCCTTCGTGATGTCGACGTCAATGCCCATTCTGTTCTGCTCCTTGCTTTGTGGAATCGCTGTCAATTATATCAAACCGCCGCGTCGCGGACGCCTCCGACGCCATGATGGAGAGCATTGCGCAGACAAGCCGTCCGGATGCGCAGAGGCTTTCGGGCGAGATCTTGTCCATCGTGTCCTGCGGCGTGTGCCAGTAGTCGTTCCGCCCGGGCGCGCTCCCGAACTCGAAGTCGATGAGGTCGATGGCCGGATAGCCCGTGTGGAGAAAGGCGACGTGGTCGTCCGAAATGAAAAGCCCGTCGTCCACGGACAGGCAGTCCCGCATTCCCGCCGCTTTCGCGGCGCGGAGGGCGAGCGCCTTGAGCGCGGGCGTGGAGTTGGCGGGGACGGTGACGTGCAGGTCCCTGTCGCCAAGCATGTCCAGGCAGACGGCCGCCCTGACGCGGCGGCCCGCCCTGCGGTACGAGGCCGCGAGGCGGCGCGAGCCGTGGAAGCCGTCGCGCGGACCGTATTTCACGCGGCATTCCTCGCCGTCCGTCCAGACGAGCGCCACGTTGTACGGCAGCCGGCCGGAACGCGCAAGGACGGCGGAAAGCGCAATCAGAAGGCCGGACGTCGAGGCGCCGTCGTTCGCGCCCTGGAATCCCCTCCCGCCGTTCGGCGTCGTGTCGAAGTGCGACATCAGCACGACCCATTCGCCGCCCTCGCCGGCAGCGCCGGGAAACTCCGCGACGACGTTGGCGAACGCGCGGACTCCAAGCGGAGTCGCGTCGTCGAACCTGTCGAGGACGGCGTTTGCGCCGCGGCCGCGCGCCTGCGCGCAGATCCACCGCGCCGCCGCAAGCCCCTCGGCCGTCCCCGCGTCGCGAGGCGAATGGCGGCGCACAAGTTCCGCCGCCGCCGCATGGGCCGCCTCGGCGTCCGCGCCGTCGAAGGAAAGCGGCGCCGCCGACGCGCAAAGCGTCGCCAGGACGGCGGAGATGAGAAACGGGAGGCGCATGGCGCGTCAGTTCATCTTCACGCCCATGACCTGGAGGACGCGGTCGAGGTCGTCGTTGTCGATGAAGTCGATCTCGAGGACGCCCTTCGTCCGCTTTCCGTTCGCGTGCCTCATCGAGCTCTTCAGGCGCACGGCGCATCCAAGCGTCTTGTGTATTTCCTCGGCGAGCGCGCGTACGTAGCTTTCCGGGATGTCGGGCTCGCCCTGCCTGCGCTCCACGACGGGCATGTGGCGGCGCGCGATCTGGCGTTCCAGTTCGCGGACCGTCATTCCGCCGACGGGCTCGCCAGTGCGCGGGTCGGGCTTCGGGGCGCATTCGATCGCGAGGCTGCGTATCTCCGCCACGTTGTCAAGCGAGAGCAGAACCTTCGCGTGCCCCGTTGAAATTGCTTTCTTGCGCACGAGGTCCTGCACGTCGTCTGGCAGGTCCAGGAGACGCATCGAATGGGCCACGCTTGCACGGCTCTTTCCGACGCGCTCCGCCACTTCGGCCTGCGTGTAGTTGAAGCGGTCCGCGAGCACGCGGTAGCCTTCGGCCTCCTCGATCGGGTTGAGGTCGTCGCGCTGGGCGTTCTCCGTGACGGTCATCGTGCAGGCGGTCGCGTCGTCGACGTCCTTCAGCACGACGGGGACGAACTTCATCCCGGCCGCGATTGCGGCGCGGAGACGGCGTTCGCCGCAGATCAGCTCCAGCTTGCCGTCCGCGCGGCGGCGGCACGTAAGCGGCTGGATGATGCCGTTGGAGCGAATGGAGTCGGCAAGTTCCTGCAGCGCCTCCTGCCCGAACTCCGTGCGCGGCTGGAACGGGCTGCGCTCAACGTCCATGGGCGGCGCCTGAATGACGGCGTCGCCCGGTTCGGCGGAGGCCGCGGCGGGGGGCGGGGGCACGGAAGTGGAAGCGGCGGCCGACGCCGGGGCGACGGAGACCTGCGGCAGTACGGCAGACTGCGCAGCCGGAGTCACGAGATTGTCGAGCCCGCGGCCGACGTGCCCAAGGCCGCCAAGCCCGCCGCGCTTCTGCTGCGTCCGGATCGCGGAGCGCGTCGGCGGGCGTTCGCCGACGGACTTCTTGAGAAACGGATTTCCGGAACGCGGATCCTTCTTGGCGCTGCTCATGGATACATCCCCGGGAAGTCGAGTCCGGCGTCCTCCGGGAAGCCGAACATCACGTTCATGTTCTGGAGGGCCTGCCCCGCCTGCCCCTTCATCAGGTTGTCGATGATGGAGACGATGCGGAGCTTGCGGACGCGCGCGTCCACGGAAACGACGACGATGCAGCGGTTCGTCCCGCGCACGCTCATCGTCCCCACGGCCGCCGTCGACGGGACCACACGGACGAACGGGCTGCCGGCGTAGTACTCGCGGTAGATCTCAAGCGCCTCCTCCTCCGTGACGTCCCGCGTCAGGTCTCCGTAGAGCGTGGAGAGGATGCCGCGCGAAATCGGAAGCACCTGGGCGGTGAAAATCAGTTTCACGTCCTCGCCGCCCTGAAGCGACAGTTCGCGCTCCACCTCGCACACGTGCTGATGCCCGGAAAGGCGGTACGCGTTCACCTGCTCCATGCGCTCCGGATAGTGGAACTGCGCCTTGGGCTTCTTGCCGGCGCCGGAGACGCCGCTCTTGCAGTCGCAGACGATCGAGTGCGGCATGACGAGATGGCTCTTCATCGCGGGCGCCAGGCCGAGGATGCAGCTTGTGGCGAAGCAGCCGGGATTGCCGACGAGACGCGCGTTCGCGATTTCGGCGCGATGCAGCTCCGGCATTCCGTAGACGTTCGTGCCGAGAAGTTCGGGGGAGAGGTGCGACGGGTCGCGGCCGAGGCGCGTGGCGTAGTCCTCGTAGGCGGCGAGCGTCGTGAAGCGGAAGTCGCCGGAATAGTCGATCACGCGCGCGCCCTTGTCGAGCTCGGCCCTAGCGTCGGCCATGCCGACGCGGTCCGGCGTCGAGAAGAACACCACGTCGAAAGCGCCCTGCGCCGCAGGGTCGTCCGCCGCAAGAATCGGAAGGTCGCAGTATCCCGCAAGGTGCGGATACACGTCGGAAATCCTCTTGCCGGCGTCGTCCCGCGCCACCAGCGCCCCGATTTCGGCGTTCGGATGGCGCAGCAGAAGGTCGATGATGCCGAGGCCGCCGTATCCGGTGGCGCCGACTACTTTAACTCTGATTTTCCTGTCCATAGATTGGAGTATTCTAGCACACTTTGCGGCTTTAGTCTTTCCCATTGTGCGCCGGGATTCTGATGACGCCGTATGCGATTCTCCATGGGAGGGACGCGCTCCTGCGCGTCCGCCAACGCGGCGGGGCGGGACGCCCCGCCCTACCATCGTGCCATTTCACCGGCAGAGGGCGGACGAGGATGTCCCCCCTCCCATGTGGGGCGTTCTTGTCCGCCATTCGCGAAATGTCAGTAGACCTCCCACAGCAGGGCAGACGCCAATTCCGCCTCCTCATGCGCGGAGACGCCGCTCTCGCCATTGCCCGGCGCACCTTTCGGACGGGATAGTCTCTTCATCGAGCCGTAGTAGCTGTATGGCGCACCGAAATACCGCTCCTTCTCCGCACCGCCGCACGGCCGCGTCTCGTTCGCGTCTTTTGCGGCAGAACGCCCATGTCGCCTCCATCTGCGCGTTCGCATTCGCGCCGTCCAGTTTGAACGCCAAAAGGCATTCCCTCGGCTCCTTGCGGTACTGCTTCAACTTGTCTTCCGCCGCAAGGCACTCCGTCATGTAGTGGCGGATCTGGTTGGACAGGATCACGTCGTATTCGGACGTTCCGTCTATCTTGAGCGAAGACAGTTCCGTGACTATAGAGACAATCAGGTCGTTGTACGACTTTTTCTTCTCGTGACCCTCGTCGCGCAGGGCCTTCACCGCGGCAAGCGCACACCATCCGAACGCATTGAGCGCCTTTTCGGAGTCAATGTTGAACAGCGCTTTCGCGAGGTAGTACGACGCGGTGAACTGCAATCGAAATGGCTCACCTCGCCGAAGATTTCTGCGATGCACCTAGGCAGCGTTCTGAACTGTCTCATTCTCTCTCCTTTTCCCCATGTACGTTCTGCGCTCCGCCCCGCGCGTCCCCGCCGTCGGCGGCCGCCCTCTCCGCCGCCGCCCTGGCGGCAGCGCCGAACTCGGCGGCCTGTGTTCGTGACAATTCCCCCCTCTTCCCTGGTCGCGCCGTTGTGTCCGACGGCGCGACCGTCGACTATCTTCTCGCCGACCGGCGGCAAGTTGCCGGCAACTCAACCGCTTGACCGCTTAACCCAAAGGCCCACGGCCCATCCGTTCGCCCGGCCGGTCCAGCGCCTTGAGGACGAGGGCGCGGACGGCGGGCGCAAGCGCGTCCACCTTCGTGGCGGCGCACACGGCGGCGACCTCCGACTCCTTCAGCCGGACGTTCACCTGCCGCCATTCTTCTCCGCATGTGTCATTCGTGTCGTTGCTTTCCCTTTCGCTTCCCCTTATTCGCCTTGTTCGCTTTTCGGCGCATGCTTCAAATCGTCTCCGCCTTTACTGCGCCCCCTGCAACTGAACCGCGGACGGCGCGGGCGAAACCACCTCGTGTCCGAAAAAGATGGTTTCGTGCTTTTTCAATGTCCTCGGCAATTTTTCGATATTCGTCAGGCGTAAGCTGAACGTCCCGCGTTGCATGCCGAAGCGCAAGAATGTAAGCATCTTTGACGGTCATACTTTCATCTTGTCGAAAGCGCTTTGCCACTTTTGCATCGAGGTCGCGCTGAACACGAAGCGCCCTCTGAATGTTCCTAACGTCTGGCATGTTGCTCATCGCTCAATCTCCTTGCGGCGCGCGTTCCGCCGAGGCGCGGAAGGGCGCACTCGGTGGAAGAAGAAATGCCGCGCTTGTCTTTTCCGTTGGTTAGGCATCTACGTTCCTCACCGCTCACGCCATCGCCAATTCACGGCGAGTCCTGCGCCTTGTTGGAGCGGCGGCTTTCGGCACAGAGGCGGTCGCCTTGAGCCCAAGGGCAATGCCGTCCCAGATCGCGCTTCCGATCTGGTCGCCCCGCGCCCGTGCGACGACCGCGAGCGACTGTGCGACAAAGGCGGGGTTGCCGTCCTCAATGGCCGCGAGGATGAATTCCCCCTGCGCTTTCGGCGTTGTGAGGCTTTCCTCTGGCTTCCAGTCGTGGAGCTTCGGCCGCGCCGTGTCCTGCACGGCGAGTTCGGGATGCCGCGCAAGGTCACGCGCCGAGATGACATCAAGCGCATGGCGACCCGTCTTGCGGAAGTGGGCGCGGTCCGCCTCGACCTCCAGCCGTGCGCGGATGGAGCGCGCCGCGTCGATGTCGCATGCGTTCTCGGCCATGATGGCCTTCAGTGTTGGCAGTCTTGTCATGCTCATGTGTCAACCTCCGATGTGCAACTTTGAGTGAGACCCCGTGCGAACGAGGACGAGTTCGAGCCTCCCCTCGTCCTTCGAGTAGACGAGCAGCCAGTCCGGCCCGACATGGCATTCGCGATAGCCGCGCCAGCTGCCCGTGAGCGCGTGGTCGCGGTTGCGGGGCGGGAGGGCGATGTCTCCGGCAAGCAGCCGCACCACGAGTTCGAGCTTCTCAAGGTCGAGGCCGCTTTTCGCCGCCGCCTTGCAGTCGCGCTTGTACTGCGTCGTCTTGATGATGTCGTATTTGAGCGTTTCCATCTGTCGTTCCCTTTCGCCGCCCCTTGGGGGCTTTGATGGTGCGTATTATAGCACAAGGTGGTTTCACCGCAACGGCCCAAACGTATTTTTACCGCGTTTTATTTTTCCCTCTACGCCCTCATCGGCGGCGGTGGTATAATCGGCAGGGCGAAGCGTCCCGCCCCGCCGTGTCCGCCATCGGGAGGGCGCGTGTCCTCACGCGCCGTGGGCGGAGCGGGAGGGACGCGCTTCTGCGCGTCCGCCGTCACGCACGATTCCATGTTTCGGTCGCGCAGAAGCGCGCCCCTCCCAGGCATACGAGAATCTGCGAAGCGTCAGCGGAGGATCAGCAGCGTTCCGACGGCGGTGACGACGGAGATGCGGCCGTTCTCGAAGACGAGCGCGGAGTTCGGCGCAGCGCCAGAGACGGAACACGCAAGGTCCGCCGCGTCTGGCTCGTCGCCGGAGTACGCGAAGAGCGGGAATTTGGGCGGCAGCTTCACCGGACGGTCTGCCATCTGCACGACCGCGCCCTTCTCGGACTTGAACTTCGCAAGCGGGACGGGAGCGGACTGGCTGAAGCTCGCGCGCAGGACGCCGCCGCTCTGCAGCCACAGTTCGTCCAGCGCCTCCGGCGTCGCAGCCACCATGTCGAAGACGCCGCCGGCCGCGACGCCGAGCGTTCCGCGCACGGAACCGGCCACCGCCAGGCGCTGCCCGGCGGCCAGCGCGAAGGGCCGGTTCGTCGTCGTCGGCAGCACGAGGCTCGCGCCCGCCGCCACAGTGACGTTCGTCGCGGCGAGGCCGCACGCGCCCGAATCGCTCGCATGGGGGAACTGCGAGGGCGTCAGGATGCCGTACTTCGCAACCCAGGCGTCGGTCAGAGCCTTTACGGCCGCGTCGTCGATGAAGGAATCGTAGAGGCGCACCGCGGCGATCTCCCCCTTGTAGTTGAAGTCGCAGTTGCCGCTGCCGACAAGAACGCGCATTGCCTCGCGCGGCGTTCCGCCGGATCCGGCCGCCAAGAGGCGCATATGCGTGAAAACGCCGTCCACGACGATGCGCATGAGGCCGGTGTCAGTGTCGAAGGAGCAGACGGCGCAGTGAGGCTGGCCGTCGGCGAGGTCCCAGACGCGGCTGACAGTGGACTGGTCGCCGCGCGTAGACACGTTCTTTCCGCCGTAGCCGGCCATGACGCGGTTGCCCTCGCCCCAGAGACCCAGTCCCCAGTCCGCCCGGTTGCTGGTGGGAAGTTCCGCGCCGACCATAACTGACGACGCGAAGAAGTTGCGGTTCATGGTCACGGAATCAGGCATGTTTCCGTTCGTCGACGTGCGGAATACGACCGCAGCCGTCCAGGCGACCTTGCCGGAGGCTGGCGAATCGCCGGCGGGGATGCCGAGGGAGGTGTTGTTTCCGTTGAAATAGACGGAGTTGTGTCCGTTGATCGCGCCCTTGCGCAGAACGGGTCCCTTCCAGGTGGAGGCGTAGGACGTGGCCGACAGGTCGCTTGTTCCCGTGATGCGCGTGACGTTCGCCTTGTTCGCCGTGCGCGTTCCATCCGTCGAAAGCCATTCCGTCACCTCCGCACCGTCGGCGACGTCGACGATCGAATCGGCGTCCCACGCGGCGGCGCCGTCGTCCGGAATTGCCGCGGGGACTTTCTCCCCCATCGGCGGAACGTCGCCCTGCGCCGAATCGTCATCCAGCTCTCCAACCGCGTAGACGCTCGCAGGCGCGCCGTACTTCCCGGCGAGTTCCACGCCGACGGCGGCCTTTTCGCTCCATGTCAGAGTCCTGCCGGGATAGAAGCGGATCTCGGCCAGCGCGCCCGTGAACGCGAACTTGTACGGGGCGTCGGCGTCGGCAATGTTCTGGACGCCGAAGTAGATGTCCGCCGCGTTGCGCGGGCTGCGCGTCGTCTCGTCGAGGTCGACGGCCCTCTCGACGGTCTCGCCGTCGACGGAGAGCGTGAGCGTCCCGTCGCCGGCCATGGCGTAGATGGCAACGTGCGGCCGGCCGTCGGCGTAGCTGCGAGCCTTCGTGTAGACGCTGTAGTCCTTGTTGAGCTTGGCGACGCCGAAGCCGGCGCCGACATGTCCGTTCGCGCCGAAGACAAGCCCCCAGTCGTTCACGCAGCCCGGCTGTTCGCGTCCGAGAATGCCGGTCTCCATATACCACGAGTTGTCCCAGCCCAGGCCGGGCGTCGCAGTCTTGAAGACGACTGCCAGCGTCCAGTTGGTCTGCCCTGCGAGCGGATTTTCCTCCGCCACGACCTTGAGCGCGGAGTGGTCGAACACGACGCCCGGCCGGCCGTTGAACTCGTCGAGAGAGGCCTTGGGAACTGTCGTCGGATTCGACGAAAACGTCGGAACCACGGCAGTGCGCGAGGCAGTGGAGTCCGGCCATGCGACGACGTCGTCCCCGTCGGCAAGAGCCGCGACGGCGTCCTCCGCGCGCCAGGCTACGCATCCGGCGGCAGTCGCGGAAGAGGAGGAGGACATTGGCGCGCCCAGTATCTTGACCGTCCCCTCGTCGACGGCGAGTTCGCCCGTGAACGCCGAGGCGTCCCCGAGGACGAGCGTGCCGGCCCCCTTCTTCGTGAGGACGCCGCATCCCTTGAGCGGGGCGCGCATGGCGAATCGGCGGTCCCGCGTGTCGACTGTCGCAGAGGCTCCGGAAGGGACGATCGTGTCGAGTTCGCTGAACGAGTCGGCCGTAGCCGCGAGCGTTCCGCCGCGCAGTTCGACGCGATACCAGGAGTCGGTCGTCGCGCCCGAGTTCCACCGCCCTTCAGTGGCCGAGAATCCGCGCGAACCGATTTCGAAGAGGCCGCCGGAGAGCGTGAACGTGCAGTAGCTGTTCGTGACGGGAATCTGGCGGTCGGCCCCGAACGTCGTCGCTCCGCCCAGCGCGACGCGCGGGACGCGCACGGCGCCGCCCGACTGGCGGTATGCGGCGGAGGGGGAGTTCACGACCGTTCCGTTGTCGCGCCTTGAGAACGCGAGGATCAGTCCGTCGTCGCCCGGCTGGCTGGAAGAGGTTTCGTCGACGGCAAGCGTTCCGCCCTTCACCGTGAAGTCGTGGGAGACGAGCTGGTGGCCGCCGCGGTCGCCCATCCAGAGCGTCCCCAGATTCGCCGTGCCGCCGTCCAGGACGAACTTCGGGTTGGCGTACCAGGTAGAAGAGCCGTTGCCCATGTAGAACGTCGTAGCGTCGAAGCGTCCGCCCGTCAGTTCGTAGAGCGAGTCGTACTTGCTGAAGCCGACCTGCGCCAGGACCGCCTTGACGTGTCCGCCGGACTGGCGGAACTCGCCGGAGTCGACGACGAAGACGCCGTTTGTGAAGACCGCGCCGTCGCCAAAGACCACCTTCGGCGCGCCCGGCTGCGTGAGAAGCAGATAGCTGCCTCCGCCACCCATGTTGACGACGACGCCGGGGAAGACGTCCTTCCAGTCCGCCTTGTCGGTGAACGTCAGTTCGAGCCGGGCGCTTCCGCTCCAGCGAAAGTCCTGCGCCCAGACGCCAGGTTTCGCCAGGCGCGCGACATTGTGTCCGCCGGACGCGAAGCGGTAGCCGAGCGTCCCCGCATAGGCCGGCGGCGCATTGTGGCAGGCCAGCACGGCGTTGGAGACTACGAGTTCGGAATTGCCGCCGATGGCGGCGTTGAAAAAGACCTTTGCCAGTCCGAAATCCCATGTCTGGTCCGCGGCCGTCGCCAGGCGGACGCTGAACGTGAGGTTGGAATCCGCCCCTGCGGCATGGCGGGCCGTCAGGCCGTCCGCGCCCAGGGCCAGCGTCGTCGTCGCGCCGGCCGCCGCGTTCGTGCCGACGACGACGGCGCCGTTGGGGACGTTCGTGAGGACGAGGCCGCCTAACGCGAGGCTGGCGGAATTCGTCAGGGCAGCCATTCCCGGCCGCGCCGCGAAGTCGACCCACGCGACGTCGTCCTCCCCCGGCAGGACACCGCCCGCCCAGTTCGCCGCGACGGCCATGTCCGCCGATTCCGCGCCGGAGAACCTTACGACCTCGCCCCGCGCCATCGCGAGAGCAAGCCCCATTGCGACTGCACAATACGCCGCCTTGACCATTTCAAGCCTCCTTGCCAGAGAATGCCACCCGCCGCGCTTGGCGGAAACTGCAGAGTCCGAATGCATATGAAGCATTATATCCGTTTTTTTTTTCTCGTCAATTGCGTTCGCCATAAATGGGCGATTTATGGGAGTCGGACGGCGACTTTCTTCGGCGGCATGACGTCGGGGAGACCGAGGGCCAGGTACTTCGCCCGCGCGTAGTCGTTGTACTCCAGCTCCACGCGAGCGTCCTTTGCGATGCCCATCCCGTCGAGGTCGCGATGGCGCGCGGCAAGGTCTGCGCCGTCCGTCAGATTGGGAACGACGAGCAGGCGGACTTCCATTTTCGCCTTCGCCGCGACGAGCCGGGCGAGATTGCGCAGAATGAGCTCGTTTGATACGCCTGTGCATCGGCGATGGAGATCAGCGCCGTGCGCCTTGTAGTCGGGAAGCCACATGTCCGTCACTGGAAGCATCGCCTCGATTGCGGCTGGCGGCGCGTGAAGCGACGTGTCCAGGCAGGTCCGCAATCCCGCCGCGCGGAAGCGCGCGAAGAGCTCCGCCGCCCATTCCCAGAAGAAGAGCGGTTCGCCGCCGGAGAGAGTGACGCCGCCGCCCGTCCGCTCGTAGAACGGCCTGTCTTCAAGCGCCAGCTCGACGATGCGCTCCATTGTCATCGGCTTCCCGTAGAACTTCAGCGCACCGGTCGGACACGTCGCCTCGTCGTTCGTGCAGACCTTGTGTCGAACGCACTTGTGCCGGAAGCGCGCCAACTGCGGCTTCGGGTCGATCGACTCCGGGTTGTGGCACCACAGGCATTTCAGCGGACACCCCTTGACGAAGAACGTCGTCCTCATCCCCGGGCCGTCCCATATTGCCATCCGCTTCACGTCGAGAAGCAGCGGCGTACGCAGCGGACGGCCGGCAGCGAACGCCGGCGCCAGAGCACATGACGCAACGCCTGCCAGGAATCCCTTGCGAGTCGTCTTCATTGCGCGATTCCCTCCGCGCGCCGGATGTAGGCCTCCTGCTCCTTTCGCGGCATGTCGTTCCAGCGGACGTTCCAGCCGCACACGCGCACCTGCAGGTTCTCGTATTTTTCGGGCCGCCGCTGGGCGTCGCGCAGCGTCTCCACGTCCACGACGTTGAAATGGATCGCGCATCCGCCGTTCGCGAAATACGTCTGCACCAGCGCCTTCATCGCGTCAAGCCCCTTATCGCCTCCCACGGCGTACGGGAGAAGCATGACGTCGAGCGGGAAGTCGCCCGGCAGGTCGCGGGCGTCGAGGTGGGCGACGGATAGCAGAAGCGCCGTAACGCCCTCCGTGTCGGCGCCCATCGTGGGGGAGACGTTCTTGCTCATCTCCTCGCCGGCGCGGCGTCCGTCCGGCGTCGCGCCCGTGGCGCGGCCAAGGTCGATGAACTGCTTCGCGCAGTGTCCGCTCGCCTCGAACGCGCCGTTGCGCGAATTCGGGACGCCGTTCAGGCATTTAGCGTAGGCCTTGACGATTTCGTCGGCGAGATGGTTCGCCTCCGCGTCGTTGTTTCCCCACTTGCGCTTCGAGCGCTGCATCCTGAGGCGGAGGTCTTCACGCCCTTCCCAGTTCTTCGCCATCAGCGCGCCGAGTTCGGCAAGCGACATCTCACGGCGCTCGTAGACGATTTCCTCCACGGCGAGCAGCGCGTCGACCGCGGTGCCGAGGCCGGTCTGGAGGACGGAGGAGAAGTTGCCGCGCCGAGTGCCGTCGACGAATGCGTCCTTCCCGGTCATGACGCTGTATTCCGTGGCAAGCGAGAAGAGAAGGGACGGGTTGACTTCGGCAAGAGTCCTCTCCCACTCGAACGCGAGATTGCGGCTCTCGACGGTCGTCTCCGCAAGCCGCGCCAGGTAGGCCCGCCTGAACGCCGCGAAATCGGCGGCGGCGAAAGTCCCGTCCTTCGCGCGATCGAGCAGTTCCTCGACGACCTTCAGCAGATTGACGTGGGAGATGCCGGTGCCGTTGTAGCCGTCCCTGAGGCCGAACTCGTAGCAGCCGGCGACGACCATCGCGCGGCAGTCCTCGTCAGTGCAGTCGCGTATCTTGCCCTTCAGCACGCGCGCCATCGGCTCTTCGCCGCAGAAGACGAGCGAACGGTGTCGGCGCGCCATGTCGAGGGCCTTACGCCAGACCCAGTCGGGGGTGGAGGCCGCCATCTTGAGCTGGACTTTCGGCGTCGGCAGGGCGAGTTCGTCGTGCACTTCAAGGAGAATGCGCGAGACCTCGTTGTACGCGCTCGTGCCGTCGGCGTTCGTGCCGCCGAAATAGACGGGCTGCCCCCAGTAGTTGTCGATCGACCCCCACTGCCACCAGAAGTGGCGGAGCTGTTCGCGGAACTCCGCCTCGGTCGTCCGCCCCGCCGCGATGTCTGCGCGGTAGTAGGGCGTAAGGAGGCGGTCGAGGTTGCCGAGGGAGCGGACCTGGAAGCTGTCGAAGTTCTCGCTCATCACCCAGTCGAGATAGATGAAGAGCAGGACGTCATAGGCCGTCCGCGGCGCGCCCGCGCGCAGGCGGCGCAGGGAATCGCGCTCCTTCTCGAGGCGGGAGACGCGCCGCGCATGAACCGCGCCGGGCGGGTCCGCCGCCTCGCTCCGCAGGGCAGCCAGACGACGCTCCGACTGGACGACGAGGCGGTCCAGATGGCGAAGGACGGCGTCTGCGGCCATGAGACGGCTTTCGTAGTAGGCGTTTCCGTCCTTCCAGTTCGCCAGCAGACGTTCCCGGAGGCCGGGGAAGCCGAGCGGCAGAATAGCGTCCCAGTCGGGGACGGAATGGTCGTAGTCCTTCCACATGTTCCAGCGTCCGGCCTTGCGCCCGGCATGGATCTTCGCCGGCACGTCCGGACACGTCCGGGCGTCCACCTCCCCGCTGCGCTGTCCCATGATGGAATTGAGAGGATGCCCGAACCTGTGCTTCGTCCAAAGCGCGTAGGCGGGAAACCAGTCAAGGGGCGAGACGTCTATCGCCGCGCGGTCGCAGCAGAACGCGAAGAGCTTAGCCTTTACGACGCTCCACGGCATTCTGCCCTTGCTCTCCTCCGCAAGCCTTGAGAGCGCCCCGCGCATCTCCTCGCGCTCAAGGCCGGTGGCGGGGTCTGCGACAGGGGTCCGCCACTTGAAGCGAAGGTAGTCCGCCTCGTTCGCGAACGGCGCGATCGTCCGTTCCTCGTACGGGGTCAGGACGACGTTGCGCAGACGTATCGCCACCCGTCCCTGCGGATAGGGCTGCGTCTGGAAGCCGATGCGTCCCGCGCGCGGAACTGTCACGAAGCAGCGGCTCACCTCCACTCCGTCCCACGAACACGCGACATCTCCCTCGACGCTGCGGACGGCGAGGCGATGCCAGGCGCCGGGCGTCCGTCGCGCCGCTACGGCGCGGGGGATGCGATGGTAGCCGACTCCCGACATCGGACCCGACTGCGGCGTGGCGCCGACCATCAGCCCCGGCCATCCCCACAGGTCGCCGATGTCCGTCGTCTTCAACTGGAATTCAAGACCCGACGCCTGGTCGCCGTCGCCGACAAGAACGGCCAGCCCTCCGTCGCCGAACGAATCGTCGGCGTACTGTATTTCGGCCGTGAGCTTGAAATCGCGCCAGCGTTCCCTCGTCGTCAGGACGAGCGGCCTGGCGCCGTTCATGGTCAGGACGCCGTCCGCCAGGCTGAACGTCTCCGCGACGTCGGCGGCGGACTTCGCCATCGGGCAGTCGAAGTCCGCCAGCGTCCGCCCGGCGAACAGATCCACCGGCGGAAGCGCGGTCGGCGCGGCAAGTCCCGTCCATGCGGCAAGGACCCCGGCGGCGATGGCCATTTCAAGTTTCATGATACCTCCTTGAGTTCAATTGCCCCTGTGAATGGCGTTTCGTCAGAAAAGGCGGTTGGAGAGGAAGCAGGAGGCGACGACGTGGCCCTTGACGATGAATGTCGAGACGGGGATGCGCATTCCGGTGAACTGCTTGAACCCCTGCAGCCACTGCCCCTTCAGCTCCAGTTCGAGGTCGCCCGTCTCGGCGCGGAACGAGACGACGCACAGTTCGCGCGGCGAATAGCGGATTCCGGTGCCCAGGGCCTTCGAGACGGCCTCCTTCGCGCACCAGAAGCGGATGATGGCGCTTGGGGTGTCGACGGCGTTCATCGCCAGATCCTGCTCCTCCGGAAGGAAGACGCCGCGCGCGAATTCGTCGGAAAGATACCGGTCGAAGGCCTCCACGTCCACGCCGACATGGGCGTTGACCGCGACGGCGGCCATGATGAAGCGGGCGGTGTGGGCGATGGAGAGGTCGAAGTCGACGTCGCTGCGCATGTGGTGCAGCCACGGGCCCGTGACACGGGGCTTTCCGCTGGGGTCGGAATAGACCTGCACGTCGGCGTCGCTCCAGCGCGCCTGGTAGTATCTGTCCAGAAAGCGGCGGACCGCCTCCTTGGCGGCGACGCGGCCGAAGAGCCATTCCGTCCGGCGCGCCACGCTGCCCTTCTCCTCCATCTCCGCGAACTCGTGGCGTTCGGTGCGTCCGAGGACGATGTGCGAGAGGGTCTTGAGCCAGAGTTCCTCGTTGCGTTCGAACATGGGGTAGTCGACGTCGGTCAGGACGGCGGTGGCCATCGCAAGGCCGGTCGCGCCCATGCGCTCCTCCGGGAGGGTGTGCGTCAGGTAGGTGCGCGCCGGTTCGAGGAGCATCTTTCGGTATTCGTCCGGCACGCGCTCGGTGTATTCCTCGTAGCCGCGCAGTTCCATGACAAGGTTTCCGTTGCCGTCGGAGACGAATATGTCGGAGATGAGGGACGTGGGGGTGACGCCGGTGTTGCGCAGATAGCAGTGCAGGCGGCGTCCGACGGGATGGGCGAGCGAGTGGAGGGAGAGGCCGCGGATGCGGAACGCATATGAAATCGCCCCGTGGAAGCGCTCGTGGCTGCGCCAGAGCTGGAAGCCGTCCGTGATCGCGGCCATGAGCTGCGGGTTGAGCACCCAGACCGGGACGGTCGTGTGGGACACCGCCCTGTCCGATTCTGGCACCTCAACTTCGTAGTCGAGCCCCGCCTCGCTCCATCGGTCCGCGCGGCGGATGCACTGCAGAAGCGAACCGGAGAAGAGCATGTCGGGATAGATGTCGCTCGTCTCCCAGTGGACGTCCCTCGGCGTAGTGCCGTGCTCCGGCGGCGTGAACGCCTCCGGCGGAAGGGGACCTTCGGAAAGGAGGAACGTCCCCTCCATCGCAGGCCACGTCCAGGCGGAACCGGGCGTGTCCTCGCGCACCTGGACGCGCACGGCGACGCGCGCGGAGGCGGAAGCCGCGACGCGCTCGGCCCGGACGAAGAGGCGGAGGCGGCCGTTCCTGAATGCGGCCATGCGCCGGCGCTGCAGGTCGTTCACCGCGACGACGTGGAGGCCCGGCGCCAGCTGCTGGGCGAGCTCTGCCATGATCTCCGCCGCGCCGACGAGCGTCAGCGCCGTAAACCCGCGAAGCGGCTCAAGCCCGGAGTCGGCGTGGTCGGGATGCGAGAGCTGCGACGTCCCGAGGGCGAAGTCGGCGAGGATCGGCTCCGCCTTGAGGTCGAACGTCTTCACCATCTCGATCGATATGCCCTGCTGGTGGGAGACGACGTCCATGTCTGAAATTAGCGGACACACGGCGCCGAAGCCGAACTGCTGTTCGCGGCGCCGCGCCTGGGCGGCGATGACGGCCGCGCGCACCGCGGCCCGGCTGCGGCGGTCCGACGCGCCGCCCATGGAGGGCGCAAGCGCGGAGACGGCCTGCGGCGGCGGGACGTCCACCGTCAGGGCGAGGCAGGGGAACTCGCGCGAAAGCGGCATCTCCGCCTCCATCCTGACGTTGAGCGAGAGGGGCGACGAGAAGTCCAGAAGCCGGCATCTGCGCTGGCGGAAGAGAAGCGAGGGGTCGACGGCGGCGCCAAGGGCGGCGAGCTGGCCTACGACGTGCATCAGCTGGACGAGGCCCACGCGGTGGATGGAGTCCGCCGCCATCACGACGCGCTCCTCTCCGCGCAGGACCTCGTCGGCAAGGCCGCAGCACGTCCCGCGCGGGCCGACCTCCAGGAAGACGCGATAGCCGTCGGCGTACATTCTGCGAATCGTGTCCGCGAACATGACGGGCCGCACCCATTCCTCCGCCGCCTCGTCGCGCGCCTTGCGGACGCGGGGGTGGAGCGGTTCGGCGCGGCCGCACGAATAGACGGGGAACTGCGGCTTTTCGTCTATCCAGTTGGACGCGAACTTGCGCAGGAGCGGAAGCACCCCACGGCAGCCCGGCGTGTTGAACGGCCTGTCCACGGAAAGGCGGCGGACGCGCGCCCCGGCGGCGGAAAGGCGCTTCACGACGTCGGCGGCGCATTCCGGCGCGGCGGCGATTGTCATGTGGCGCGGGGAGAGGCGATACGCCACGCCGACCTTGTCAGGCGGGAACTCGCCCAACGCGCGTTCCGTTTCGCCGGGGCTTGCAGAGACGACGGAGGCGAGGACGCACTTCGGAAGCCCCGAATGCCCCACCGCCGTGTTCACCACCTTGTACGTCTCCTGCAGGAATTTGAGCCGGTGCTTGCGCTCGAACTTCCCGAACATCCCGCTTGCGGCGAGGGCGCTCAAATCGCCTCCGGAAAAGCCCGTCGCCCCTTCCGGCACGATTCCGAGCGCGCGGAAGAGGCGCGTCAGCGCCATGTTGGCGGAATACGTGGAGACGACGGCCTCGGCGTAGCCGCCGGCCGCGAAGACGTCCGCGTCCCCGCGGTAGTACGGCGCCGGCGGGAATACGAACGACGACGGCTGGAAGGGGCCTGCGCCCTTCAGCGCGGCCTCGAGCTCGTCGAAGGGAAGACGGCACTCGCGGAAGCGCACGGTGACGTCGCGAAGCATGTCGGGATAGAACGACATTGCGCCGGGATAGATGAACGCCAGCTTCCCGTCCGCGCCCTCGCCGAGGACGTGCCTGGAGAAGAAGTACGTCCCCGACTTGTCGCGCAGACGCTCCGTCTTCGCGTCGGCGATCCGCGCCGCGGCGGAGACGAGGCGGCCGCGCAGTTCCGGGACGTCGGAGACGACGAGCGCCAGAACCGCGGCCTTCTCGCCGTCAGCGAACCGGCGGGCGCACGTGTACGCGACGTCGCGCAGCTCCACGCCCGTGATCTGGTCGATGAACGACACAAGGCCGTTCACCTCGGACACAAGCCCATCCCTGTCCGCCGCGCCGAGCAGGACAAGTTCGCTTCCAAACCATTCGCTCAGGTCCGCGCTCATCGCCGTTCCTCGCCTTCTGGTTCCTCCTCAAGCACCACCGCCGCCTTTCGTCCGCCCAGGTCGGAGACAAGCACGACCGCGCGGCGCGGCGACGACGGGTCGCCCGTGATCCACGGCCGCGGCTCGTTCAGCAGGTACACCGACGAGTTCGCGCTGGAGAGCTGCGCAAGCGGCGTCGCCACCGGCATCTGCGGCGGAAGGATACGCCGGCGCAGGGCGATCGCCGCCTTGAGCAGTCCCGCCGCCGCCTCGGCGCGGAAGCAGTGCCCCACGTTCCCTTTCACGGAGCCGATGCCGACGAGCGGCCCGCCGGGGCGGTGCTCGCCCCAGACGGACTGCACCGCCTCCACTTCCGCGGCGTCCATTTCGGGGATACCGCACCCTTCCGCCTCGACGAGCCCGATCGAGTGGAGCGGCGCCGCCGCGCGCTCCGCCGCATCCGCCAGCACGTCGGCGGCGGAGAGCTCCCCGCAGGAGACAGACCTGACGAGCGCGTATATGCGGTCGTTCGCGGCAAGCGCGTCCGACTCGCGCTTCAGGACGAAGAACGCGCCGCCCTCGCCGGGAATCGTGCCGTGGGCGGACCGGTCGAAGGGAGTCAGTTCGGAGTCCTTGGAGAAAAGAACTTCGCCGGAGACGCCCTGAAGGAAGGCTCTGCTGAGCGGCGGCGTCAGGGCCCCGGCCAGCGCGACGTCCGCCCGGCCGCTGCGAAGGTCGTCCATCGCGCCGCGCAGCGACGCGACGCCGCTGAGAAAGCCGCCGTCTATCGTCGTCGCCCCGCCGGAAAAGGAGCATTCGTGCGCTATCCACGAGGCTATCCTGTGCCCTGAACCGGAAAGGAAGCTGGCGGCGTTCGCCTCCGGGAGGGAGGAAAGCAGCTTCTGCCTTATGTTCTCGAACGATTCCTGCGGGGCGTTGCGGAAGAACCTGCCGATGATCTCCATCGTCTGGTCGATGAAGAACGTGTGGTCGAGCCAGTTGACCGTGGAGGCGTTGAAAGGCGGCGCGTAGCCGAAGCGCACCGTGCCGCGGTGCAGTTCGCGCCCATGCGGACGCATCCCCGCATCGACAAGCGCGTCGAACGCCAGCTGGACGGCGAAGTAGAGATCCTGGTTTTCGCCCTTGTTTATCTGGCGCGGGAAGTTCTGGTCGCCGGGGACGCAGGCGTAGAGCCGCCCGAGCGTCCCGCCGTGCGTCGGATACGGGCGGTTGAAGAGGTTCTTCGCGCCCGGCAGCAGCGCGGTGTCGAACCCAAGCGGCGCGATGCCGCTCTTCTGGTGCATTATCTGCCGCCAGAAGACGCCCGGGTCCGCCGCCTGCGCGAAACGGCATGACACGCCCACGATTGCTATTGGAATGCTTTGCACGCCACCAGTATAGCAAAAACGACCGCCGTGTTGTAGACACCGGCAATGGACAACAGGCGGCACGTTGTTGTACAATAGCCGCATTCAAGGAGAACCATGGCAACTCTAAAACTCGGAATACTCGGTTCGGGCTCGGGCTCGAACATGCAGTCGATCGTAGACGCGATCGAGGCGAAGAGCCTCGACGCCGAAATCAGGCTCGTCCTCGCCGACGTCCCGGACGCGAAGATACTCGAACGCGGACGGAGGCACGGCATGCCGTCCATGTACCTCGACTGCGCCCCGTGGAAGACGAAACTCGAAGGCCAGGCGGAAGATCGCTGTATCGACCTCCTGAGGGGGCACGGCTGCGACACCGTCGTCCTCGCCGGATTCATGCGCATCGTCAAGCCGAAACTCCTGGCGGCGTTCCCCATGCGCGTCCTTAACGTCCACCCCGCCCTTCTCCCCGCGTTCCCGGGCGTCCACAGCTGGACGCAGGCGCTCGACTACGGATGCAAGGTGGCGGGCGTAACCGTCCATTTCGTCGACGCCGGCACCGACTCGGGCCCGATAATCGTGCAGAAGGCCGTGCCCGTCCTTGAAGACGACACGCCGGAGACGCTCCACGCGCGAATCCAGGAGCAGGAGCATCTCGCGTTCCCGGAGGCCCTGCGCCTTCTGGCGGCCGGCCGCCTTTCCGTGGAGGGGCGCCGCGTCCGGATCAAATAGCCGTCCGCGCATCCGTGTTCCACAAGACAGGAAACTGAAGAAGAAGGAAGAACCATGAACGGTGCAACGCTGCTGCTCATCGCCACTGCGTGTTTTCTCGTCGGCTACTTCATCTACTCGAAATTCGTCGGGCGGCTGCTCGGCGTAGACCCGTCGCGGCCTACGCCCGCCGTCTCGATGAACGACGGGGTGGACTACGTGCCGGCGCATCCCACGGTGCTGTTCGGACACCACTTCGCGGCAATCGCCGGCGCTGGGCCGATCGTCGGCCCCGTCCTCGCCGCCGAGTTCGGCTGGGCGAGCGTCGCGCTGTGGGTCGTCCTGGGATGCATATTCATAGGCGCCGCGCACGACATGATCTCGCTCTTCCTCTCCGTCCGCCACAAGGGCGAGTCGATCGGCAGCGTGATCGGCGACATCCTCGGCCGCCCCGGCCGCATCCTGTTCCTCCTCTTCAGCTGGTCCGCGCTCGTCCTCGTCGTCGCCGAGTTCACGCGGCAGATCTCCGTGACGTTCGTACAGGACCCGTCCATCGCCTCCGCCTCCCTTCTCTTCATCGGAGAGGCAGTCCTCTTCGGCGTATGCGTGTACCGCCTGAAGATGAACGTCCTCGTCGCCTCGCTGATATTCGTCCCGGTCATGTTCGGCTTCGTCTGGCTTGGCGGCGTGATCCCGATCGACCTCATGAAGTGCCATGGCTTCACTGCGGCGGAGTACTGCAGAGCCCTCGCCTCCGGCACACCGGTCCCGGCCGCGATGGCCGCGGCCGCGCAGAGCGCGCAGACGATATGGACGCTCGTACTCCTCGCCTACTGCTTCCTCGCCTCCACCCTGCCGGTGTGGCTTCTCCTCCAGCCCCGCGACTACCTCAACGCGTATCTCCTCTACGCGATGATGATCCTCGGCTTCCTCGGCGTCTTCGTAGCCCACCCGACGCTGCAGACGGACGCCTTCACCGGCCTTTCAGCAATCGGACGCTCCGGCAACCTGGAATACCTCTTCCCGTTCCTGTTCGTGACAGTCGCCTGCGGCGCCTGCTCCGGCTTCCATGCGCTCGTCGCGAGCGGAACGAGCGCGAAGCAGCTGGACAGCGAAAGGAGCATCCGCCCAGTCGCCTACGGCGGAATGCTGCTTGAGGGCGTCCTCGCCGTGATCGCGCTCGTGGGCGTGGCGGGGTCGTTCGCAAGCCAGGCGGAATACGTGAAAACCCTCCAGGTCACGGAGCCGGTGAACGTGTTCGCATCGACAATCGCCGGCTTCGTCCAGAAGATGGGCTTCCCGGCGGAGACGGCGCGGTCGTTCATGCTGCTCTCCGTGTCCGCGTTCCTCATGACGAGCGTCGACGCCGGAACGCGCCTTGCGCGGTTCTCGTGGCAGGAGTTCATCGCCGCCGCGGCGCCGGCGGAGGAGCGCAAGGAAAAGCCGAGCATCCTCTACCGCGTCTGCCACAACATGTACTTCGGCACGGGCGTCGTCATCGCGCTCGTCTGCGCCCTGCTCCTCGGCAGCCCGAAGGCGGCGAAGTCGCTCTGGACGATCTTCGCCAGCGCAAACCAGCTGCTCGCGGCCCTGACGCTTCTCACGGCCACGCTCTGGTTCGTCCGCAGCAAGAAGCCGTGCTGGATCACGCTCGTTCCGACGTGCTTCATGATGACCGTCAGCACGTACGCGCTCATATCCCTCTTCCGCGCGTCCATTGCCGGCGGGAACTGGACTGTCGTGGGCGCGACGGGATTCCTGATTCTCGTGGCGATCGCGCTGATCCTCTTCTCGCTCTCGTACGTCTACACGCACTTCGCGCCCGCCGCGAAGAAAGACGCAAACGGCGTCCGGTGAAAGACGGAAAGGAGACGACGGCATGAAGACGAAACTCCACAGCATCGGCGCGATCGCCGCGCTTGCGGCGTGTGCCGCCGCGACGGCGGCTGGCGAAAGGCCGCCGATAACGGGCGACGACGCGAAGCGTCCATACGAAATGGTGTGGGCGAACCGCGTGAAGGACCTGCACGAGCCGTTCGCGCCGCTCACTGACGCGGCGGGCTGGACGGTCGAGGCGAAGAACGCGGTCGCGACGTTCGAGCGTTCGCGCGACCTCCTTCTCTTCGGCGACGGCACGTGTCGCCTCACGTACCGCGCCACCGGAGAGCGCCCGGTCGTCACGCTCCGCCCGCCGCAGCCGATTCCGGTGAAGGGCCCGTTCGACGTCGTGACGTGCTGGGGCTACGGCAACAACCACAACGGCTACGCGCCCGACCCGTCCACGCCGTCCGTGACCGTCACGGCCAATTTCAAGGACGCGGACGGCAGACCGTTCGCCGTCAAACTGCTCCACGTCAACTACAAGGAGTGGTTCCAGGGATGGACGCGCCTGTCGCCGGAACTCGCCGAACGGGCGAAGCGCGGCGCAGCGCTCGTCTCGCTCTCCGTGACCGGAGGCGCCAACAGGGAAGACCGCGCAATCCACCTCAACAGCCTCTGCGCGTTCGTCGAAGAGCTAAAGCCCCTCTCCTTCGCGCCGCGCGCGAAGCGTCCGAACCGCGTCTTCCCCGACGCCCCCGCCGGAAACAACGTCGGAACGGGACTTCTCCCCTTCCCGAACACGCCGCTCGGCGCGACGCCGAAGACGCGCCCCGCGCCAGAACTTGAAATCCGGCTTCCATCGCAGGCGTCCGACTGGTCGGGTCTCGCGTTCCGCTGGAAAGGCGGCGACTGGCGGCGAGTGGCGGACGGCGGCGGCCTATGGTTCGCCGATCTGCCCGCCGGACGCGAAAGGGCGAGGGGCAGGAGCCGTCGCCGCGTGGAGACGGAGACGAGCGTCGTCACGAACCGCGCCGCGCCGCTGGACGTCACGCTGACCGGACGCCTGGCGCCCGGCGGCGACTTCGTGCGCGCCCGCTTCCACGTGGAAGGACGCTCGCTCGTCGTGGACGTCGCGACGGACGCGAAGGACGTCCGCGAAGTCCGCTTCGGCGCCTGGGCCGATCCGCCCGCCGACGCGCAGTACGTCCGCCTCCCATACTACTCCTACGGCAACTGGGGCGCCGCCGAGCGCCCTGGCGTAATCGCCACGGAACGGAACGGCTGTCCCCTCTTCCACGCGGCGACGATGGACTGGACGCAGTCGAACGCAAGCACTCCCGTCGGCGGCTCGCTACGCTGGGACGGCGCGCTGGCCGCCAACGGCGGAACGCTCTACGCCGAAAAGACAGACGGAACGCGGAACGTCTGCCGCGAACGATTCATCTACAGCTTCTCGGACACGTTCGCCGACGTCCTCCCCAACGTCCCCAACCCGCCCAGCCCCTGGCGCCATGTCACCGGCACTGGCGTCTGGCGCGCGCACGGCGCCGGCAACCGCGAACGCGACAAGGCGTACTGGCGCGGAGTCCGCGCGCGCGGCCTCAAGCACGTCATTGTCACCGACCACGAGACCTGCTGGCGCGACGGCGACGAGAGCTTCACGTTCAGGACCGACCCCGCGCCCAAAAAGGGCGGCGACAGGGGAATGCACGACTACGCCCGCGTGATGATCGACGAACTCGGATTCGTCTACGGCCCCTACAACAACTTCACCGACTTCGCGCCGGTCAACGCGAACTGGCATCCCGACCGCGTGTCGCGGCGCGCCGACGGCTCATTCCAGACCGCCTGGGTGCGCTGCTACGCGCCAAAGCCCGCATACGCCGTCGAGGCGTGCGCCGAGTTCACGCCGATAAACCAGAGGAAGTTCGGCTTCAACACCGCGTACTGCGACGTCCACACCGCAGTGACGCCGTGGAGCCGGACGGACTTCGACGCGCGCGTCCCCGGCGCCGGCGCGTTCGCCTCCACGTTCTACGCGTTCGGCGAGATAATGCTGATCCAGCGGACGAACTGGCGCGGACCCGTCTACTCCGAGGGCGGCTTCCACTGGATGTACTGCGGCCTCACGGACGGCAACTACGCGCAGGACCAGAGCTACAACATATCCGCCAACCCCTGGCTCGTCGACTTCGACCTCCTTCGCCTCCACCCGCTCGCCTGCAACTTCGGCATGGGCGACGTCGGAATGTTCTATCCCGGCAAGTCCGCGCCGAAGGACGCCGACGAGAAGGTCGACCGCTTCCTCGCCGCGACTGTGGCGTTCGGCCACCCGGGCTTTCTCGTCCATTCCCAGAAAATGGAGGACCGCAGCTACTTCATGGTGCAGGCCCTCGCCGCCCGCTACACGCAGGCCGAGGCCGCCGAGATCCGCTACTTCGACGCGCACGGCGTCGCCCACGACACGTCGCGCGCCGTCCTGAACGGCGCGTTCAGGCGCTCGCAGGTGGCGGTGACGTACACGGACGGCACGTTCGTCGCGGCGAACGGGTCGCGGACAGAGCCGATGAAACTGCCATGCGGCGTCTGGCTGCCGCCGAACGGCTACTGCGGATGGACGGCGGACGGCGCCGTATTCGTCTTCAGCGGCCTCGTCGACGGCCACCGCGTCGACTGCTCCGTCTCGCCCGAATACGTCTACATGGACGGCCGCGGCGTCGAGACGAAGCTGCCGTGCGGCACGTGCAAGGGCGCGATCGCGCGCCTGCGCGAAAAGGACGCCGGTCTCTGGCCCTCGCCCTCAATCGCAGACTTCGCCGCGCGCAGCGCTCCGCCCGCCGGCGCATTCAAGCCGCCCGCCGCGGCGGCGGACGGCGCAATGGAGCTTCCGCCGCTCTTCTGCGTGGCGATGGAACGTCGCGGACAGGAGATGGAGGAGGTGCAGCCCGAATCCGGCGCATACGCCGGCAAGGGCGGCATGGCAAGCGGCGGCGCATGGAAGACCGGCCTCACCATGCACCCGCCATACCGCGGCGGCGCCGGGCGCGTCTTCGCGCAGTACAGCCTGTCCATGCCGCAGCGCCCAATGGCGTTCACGGCGCTAGTGGGCAAGGGCGACGGCAGCGACCTCGGCGATGGAATATTCTACTCCGTCGAGGTACTGGACGCGGACGGAAAGACCACGACCGTCGCGTCCGTCCACATCGCCAGGCACCAGTGGCTGCCGATCGCGGCAGACCTTTCGCCGTGGGCAGGCAGACGGGTGAGACTGCGCCTTGTCGCCGACTGCGGCCCCGCCGGCAACACGGCGGGCGACTGGGCGGCGTGGGCGGACCTCGCCCTCGCGCCCGCGAAATGACGACGGCATTCAGAACGAACCGGTTTCACAGACAAACACACAGCGAGACTACTGATGAAAAAGACAATGCTGGCATTCATGGCCATCTGCGCCACCGCCTTCGCGGGCGCCGCGACTGCGGACATCCCGCTGCCGGAGCACCCGCGTCCCGACTGGGAGCGCCCGCAGTGGATGAACCTCAACGGCACGTGGAAGTTCGCCTTCGACAAAAAGGACTGCGGCGTGAAGGACAAATGGTTCAACGCCGACGACAAGACGTTCGGCCAGACGATCTGCGTCCCCTTCCCCTGGGGCAGCAAGCTCTCCGGCGTCAAGGACGAGGCCGACATCGGCTGGTACCGCCGCGACGTCGTCGTCCCCGAATCGTGGAAGGGAAAACGCGTCTTCCTCGTCGTCGGCGCGTCCGACCACGACACCACCTGCTGGTTCGACGGCAGCCGCCTCGGCGAGCATTCCGGCGGCTACCTTCCCTTTGAATTCGAGCTGACCGACCACGTGAAGTGGGGAGAGGCGCAGAAGGTCACCCTCCGCGCATGGGACGCGCCCGGCGCGATGGCGCACCACGACTGGCGCCTCTTCGGAAAGCAGGGCTACGGCAACGCGCGCGGAGTGTGGCAGACCGTCTACCTGGAGGCGCGCGGCGCGGAGTTCATCGACTCGATCCGCTTCACGCCCGACGTCGCGAACGGCGCGGTGACGGCCGAGGTGAAACTCGCCGCCCCGGCGAAAAAACCGCTCCAGTTCGAGCTGCAGTTCAAGAAGGAGGACAGGCCAGAGCCGGCGAAGGCGTCGTTCGCGCCCGGCAAGATGGCGGCCACAATCAAGATTCCCCTTCCGGGCGCGAAGCTCTGGAACCTTGACAGCCCGTACCTCTACGAGGTGCACGCGGTGCTTTCAGGAGAGGGGACGCGAGACGAAGTCTCGGCGTACTTCGGAATGCGCGAAGTGTCCGTCGGCAAAACGCCCGGCCCCAACGGCCATCCGTACGTCACGCTCAACGGAAAGCCCATCTACCTCCAGCTTACCCTCGACCAGAGCTACCACCCGGACGGGTTCTACACGTTCCCGACCGACGAGTTCATGAAGAACGAGATCCTCATATCGAAGAACCTCGCCCTCTCCGGAAACCGCGTCCACATCAAGGTGGAAATCCCCCGCAAACTCTACTGGGCCGACAAGCTCGGACTCCTGATCATGGCCGACGTCCCGTGCGCGTGGGGTCCCGCCTCCGAGGCAATGTTCCGCGAACACTGGTTCTGCTTCGAGGACATGGTCAAGCGCGACTACAACCATCCCTCCATCTTCTCGTGGGTGCTCTTCAACGAGACGTGGGGGCTTTTCGCCGACGGCGAGAACTGGGGCGGAAACCGCGCCAACCGCTACGCACCGTGGGTGCGCAGGAAAGTCGCGGAGGCCTACGCGAAGGCGAAGGCGCTTGACGCGACACGCCTTGTGGAGGACAACTCGCCCTGCAACCGCGACCACGTGGTGACCGACATCAACACCTGGCACAACTACCGCCCCGGATTCGACTGGGAGCGCACCGTCTCCTCCGTCTGCAACGAGACGTTCGCCGGCTCGAAGGCTAACTACATCGGCGGATTCGTCCAGGGCGCCGAGCCCATGTTCAACTCCGAATGCGGAAACGTGTGGGGCTACCAGGGCTCTACGGGCGACGTCGACTGGAGCTGGGACTACCACATGATGATCAATGCCTTCCGCCGCCACCTGAAATGCGGTGGATGGCTCTACACGGAACACCACGACGTCATCAACGAATGGAACGGCTACGTCCGGTTCGACCGCACGGAGAAGTACACCGGCATCGAGGAGCTCTTCCCGGGAATGTCGCTCAAGGACCTGCACGCGGACGCCTATCTTCCGCTTGACGTGGAACTCTGCCGCGAATTCAAGGCGGGCGAGACGTGGACGATGCCAGTGGACGTCTCGCTCACGACGGAGAAGTACGCCGGCCGCGCGCTTGACGTCCTCTGCCAGGTCCGCCACTGGAACGCCGCCGGAAAACTCGTCGAAGGGCCGGTCGCGAAGGTCAAGTCCTTCGTCGCCACGACATGGCAGAACGGCCGCGTCGCCGACGTGCCGGTGAAGCTCCCCGGTGAAACCGCCTGCGGAACGATCTGCTTCACGCTCATGGACGGCGGCAAGCCAGTGGCGCGCAACTTCGCCTGCTTCGTGACGCGCGGCGAAAACGCCGGCGCGGTCTCCGTTCCGGCATCCGCATTCGCCAAGGCCGAATGGTCGCAGAAGCAGTGGAGCGCGATGGGCGGCGCGAAGGCGAACGGCGCCGGAAAGGGATTCTTCGAATACGAGTTCTCCGGCGTCCCGGCGGACAAGGCCGCCACTTTCCGCGCCGAAGTCGGCGCGAAGCGTCTGAACGGCAAGGACTCGAAGGACGTGGACAAGGGAGTCCGCGACCTCGACTGCATGCTCGGCGGCGGCTTCGCCGACAGGTCGAAGAACCCGAACAGCTACCCAATGACGTGCACTGAAAAGTGGTCCTCCACCGTCAAGGTCTACGCAAACGGCGAACTCGTCAAGACGGTCGCCCTTCCGGACGACCCCGCCGACCACCGCGGCATTCTCTCCTGGTTCGCGCAGAAGCGTCCGTCCAAGGGCGCCGCCACGCTCGACGAGGCGGGTTCGTACGGCTATCTCGTCGAGGCGGAAATCCCCGCCGCCATTGTCGCGAAGGGCGGCGGCAAGGTGACGATCCGGCTCGAGACGGAGAAGAACGGCATCGCCGTCTACGGCGCGAAGGCCGGACGCCTTCCGCTCGACCCGACAATCGCCGTCAAGTGAGAAGGAGGCAATATGCAGTATTCCGTTGGCCTTGACATCGGCGGCACGAAATGCGCCGTCTGCCTTGGCTCGGTGGGCGAGTCCGGCGTGGACGTTAAGTTCCGCGTCGAATTCCCCACCGCCGGCAAGACGTGGCAGGAAGTGCTTGCGATCTACACGGACAAGATCCAGGAACTTTCCAACCAGTACGAAATCGCCAACATCGGCATCTCCTGCGGCGGGCCGCTGGATTCAAGACGCGGACTCATACAAAGCCCGCCGAACCTCCCCGGATGGGACGACGTGCCGATCGTCCAGTACTTCAAGGACCAGTTCGACGTCCCCGTCCACGTGCAGAACGACGCGAACGCCTGCGCCCTCGCCGAGGCGAAGTTCGGCGCCGGGCGCGGCGCGCGCAACGTCGTCTTCATGACGTTCGGCACGGGCCTGGGCGCCGGGCTTGTCCTTGACGGCAAACTGTACTCCGGCACGAACGACAACGCGGGCGAGATCGGACACGTCCGCCTCGCCCCGCGCGGGCCGAAGGGCTACAACAAGGACGGCAGCGCCGAGGGCTTCTGCTCCGGCGCCGGCATCGCCCGCCTCGCCGGCATCCGCGCGCGTGAACTGGAAATGGAGTTCGCCAATTCCGAAAGCGCAAAGAAAGCCCGCGCCGACGAACTGACGACGAAGGACATCTTCGGCTACGTTCGCTCCGGCGACCCCTTCTGCACCCGCGTCTTCAAGGAGAGCGCGGAAAAGCTGGGGCAGATCCTCGCCTTCACGATCGACGTCCTGAATCCGGAGGTCATCGTCCTCGGCGGAGTGTTCATGCGCAACGCAGACCTCTTCATGCGCGAGCTCGAGCCGATTCTCGAACGCGAGGCCCTGCCCGGAGCGCTGAAGGTCTGCCGCATCGTCCCCGCCGGCATCGGCGAGAACATCGGCGACTACGCCGCCCTCGCCGTCGCGAACATGTAGTCGCGTAAAATCGCGCGTGACATTCAAGGGAATATGCCGGCATTCGCCCCATCCTATTTGGGAGGGTCGCGCTCCTGCGCGACCGAGACACGAGCCTCCATGCGGCGGCGGACGCGCAGGAGCGCGTCCCTCCCGCTTTCGTCGCTGCCGCGACGCTCCCATCGTCCCGAACACCGTCCCGTCGGCGGGTTCTGCATTGCGCGACGGCCTCGTCGCGCCAATCTCCGAATCGGACCTTTGGTAAAACTTAAAGTCAACGCGCAAAGGAAAGGACATCTGACATGACACGCATTAAAGAAATGGCGCGCGGTCTCTTCGCCGCCGCCGCAATCGCGGTTGCGGCGGCGGTCTGCGGAGCGCCGCCGACGTTCAAGATCGCCGCAAACCGGCCCGACTGCCTCTACGCCTGCGGCGAAAAGACGACCTTCACCGTGACCGCCGTCGACTCGAACGGCGTCCCCGTCACGGCAGGAACGGTGGACGCGGTGGTTGACAACTTCGGCCCCAGACGCATCGGCGGACGCACCGTCGACCTGGCGAAGGAGAACCCCTTCCAGATTGGCGGCACGCTGAAGGAGCCCGGCTTTCTCCGCCTCCGCCTTTCCGCAAAAGGCGGAAAGCCCACCGTCTTCGGAGTCGGCTACGAACCGGTGCGTATCGTGAAGGGATCTCCGTCGCCTGCGGACTTCGATGCGTTCTGGTCGAACGCCGTCGCGCGCCTCGATGCGGAAGTCCCCGCAGATCCGCGCCTCGTCCTCCTCCCAGAACGGTCGAAGGGCGCGTTCGACTTCTGGCGCATCAGCTTCGCCACCTGGGGCGGAACGCGCGTCTACGGCTATCTGTCCATCCCAAAGGACGCCTCCGCGACAAGAAAGTATCCCGTCCGCTTCCAAGTGCCGGCGGCCGGCGAGGGCGGCTGGACGAACAACATGAACGGCGCCCCCGACGCCATCTGCATGCTAATCACCGTCCACTGGTTCGAGCCGCCGTTCGACCTTGGCGAGCTCAAGGCGAAGCACGAGGAGCTCAGGCGCGAACTCAAGGCGAAGTACGGCAACCCGTCGTATTCCAGGGCCGGCATCGACAAAAGCCGCGAAGAGTACTACTTCTACCGCGCCATTGTCGGCATAAACCGGGCGGTGGAATGGCTGGCGGCGCGTCCGGAGGTCGACCTGACCGACTTCACCTACTCCGGCACGTCGCAGGGCGGCGGATTCGGTTTCTATCTGCTGGGGTTGAGCAGCCGTTTCACGAAGGGAGTGATGTACGTGCCGGCGATCACCGACACGATGGGCTACCTGAAGGGCCGCCAGAGCGGATGGCCGCAGATCGTCGAAGGACAGACCTCGCCGGAGGCCCGCGCCGCCGCGGAGGCCAACGCCCCGTACTTCGACGGCGCGAACTTCGCCTCGCGCATCACCTGCCCCGTCAGAATGGTGGTGGGCTTTGCGGACACCACATGCGCCCCTTGCGCGGTCTACGCCGCCTTCAACGCCCTCGCCTCCAGGGACAAGGACATCCGCCACGGAATTGGCATGGGACACAACTGCGACTGGAAGTTCTACCAGGAGTTCAGCGCCTGGCAGAAGGAACGCAATCCCGAACCCTGACGGCGCGACGAGACGTCGCGCCCTACCTAGCCGCTGGAACGGACGCCATCCGGCGCGACGAGACGTCGCGCCCTACCAGACCGGCCAAAGGATCGCATTCGGTAGGGCGGGGCGTCCCGCCCCGCCGCATTGCCCACCATGTCCTCGGCGGGCAAATGGAAATCATGCCATTGCGGTCGCGCAGGAGCGCGACCCTCCCATGCCGTCTCAAGCGGCGCAGCCAGATTGGGTCAAGTGGCGCGTACCTAGATCGTCTCAAGCGGCGCAGGCAGATCGGTTCAGACGGCGCAACGGTGGATTATCGCGCGGCGGAGGGTAAGCGGGTCGGAGTAGGCTACGCCGGAATCTGCCGGGAGTCCGAACGCGAGTCGCGTAAGGCGGACCGGAGAAGCGGCGGACGGCCATTCGCGCAGGATTTCCGAAAGGAGGCCCGCGGTGGCGTCCCCTTCCATGTCGGTCGAAAGCGCAAGAAGGACTTCGCCAAACCCCTCCCTGGCGATGCGGTCCTTCAGTTCGGCGATGCGAAGCTTCTCGATGCCGGACCTGCGGGCGGGCGAGAGCTTGCCGCCGAGGACGTGGTAGCGGCCGTGGAAGACGCCGGCGGATTCGATCGTCACGATGTCCGCCGGGTCTTCCACTACGCAGACTGAATCGCCGTCCCGCGTCGCGTCCATGCAGAACGCGCACGGGTCGCGTCCGCGCACCGTGAACGCCCCGCAGCGGGAGCAGCAGACGACGTTCTCGCGGGCATCTGCAAGCGCGACAGCGAGCGGGTCCAGCAGACGCTCCGGCTCGCGCAGAAGCGCCAGTGCGGCGCGCCCTGCGCTCCTGCGACCGAGTCCCGGCAGACGCGCCAGGTTCTTCACGAGAATGTCGATTGGTTCGAGCATCCTGCCGTCACTTGCCGCCGAGCAGATTGCCAAGCCCCGCAAGACCGGCCATGCCGCCGGACTGCATCGCCTTCGCCATGTAGTCGGCCGCGTTCTTGCGGACGGTCTTGAGCGCGCCGTTGACGACATTGAAAAGCATCGTCTCGAAGCGGTCGGTCTTGCCGTTGACGACTTCCTTCCACGTCTCTTCGGAAATCTTGATGGAAACGATGGAAGAATCGCCGCGGGCGACGACTGTGATTCCGCCGTTCTCGTACGTCGCCTGCATCTGCTCGACTTCCGTCTGGAGGCGCTTGGCCTCGTTGCGCATCTGCATGACCTGTTTCATCTGGTCCTTGGCCTGTTTCATCTGGTCGAAAATGCCCATGTCAACTACCTCTTTCTTTTTTGTCTTTCAAATCTCAAATCAGTCGTTTCAAATCAGCCCGTTCTTCCGCGCCTTGTACGCCACGATCCGGGGGGTGGTCTTGAGCGCCCTGGCCGTTGCGGCGACGTTTCCATTGCACGACGCCAGCGCCTGCGAGAGAACCGCCCGCTCGAATGCGGCGACGGATTCCGCCCAGCTCTCTCCGCGCCATGTCCATGGAGAATGCGCCGTTCGACGCCGGCTCCACCTCCTGACCGCAAGCGGAAGGTCGTCGCGCTCGACGCAAAGCCCGAACGCGACGAGTTCCGTTTCAATTCGCGCCCGCGTCTTCTCATCCTCGGACGGCCATGGGTACGAATCGAAAAGCGCGGCGGCGTCTTCAGACCAGTTTTTTGCCACTCAAAGCCTCGTAGGCCTTAACGTAGATGTCGTGCGTCCTGGAGACGACGTCGTCGGGGAGTTCCGGTCCCGGCGGCTGGTGGTTGAATGAAATGGAGTCAAGCCAGTCGCGGACGAACTGCTTGTCTAGCGAAGGCGGATTCGCGCCGGGGGCGTAGGATTCCTGCGGCCAGAAGCGAGAACTGTCGGGCGTGAGAACCTCGTCGGCGAGGATGAGCGAGCCGTCGGCATCGCGTCCGAACTCGAACTTCGTGTCAGCGATGATGATTCCGTGTTCGCGCGCGTAGTCGGCGGCCTTGGTGTAAAGTCCGATCGTGGCGTCCTTCAGGGCTTTCGCCATGTCGACGCCGACAAGCTCCTCCGTCTGGCGGTAGTCGATCGCCTCGTCGTGGTCGCCGATGGCGGCCTTCGTGGTGGGGGTGAAGAGAACTTCGTCGAGCTTGGAGGCGTTCTGGTAGCCGGTGCGGAGGGGCTGTCCGTTGACCGTGCCGCTCTTCTGGTATTCCTTCCAGCCGCTGCCGGTGAGATATCCGCGGGCGATGCATTCGACCGGCAGCATGTCGACCTTCCTGACGAGCATGGAGCGGCCGCGAAGGTCTTCCTTGACACGCTGGAGGAAGACGGGGTATTCGTCGACGTCGGCGGTGACGAGATGGTTCTTCATGCCGAGGAAGTCCATCCAGAAAAGTGAAAGCTGGTTGAGGACCTTGCCCTTGCCGGGGACGCCGGAGGGAAGGATGACGTCGAAGGCGCTTATGCGGTCCGTCACGACCATGAGCAGTTTGTCGCCGAGGTCGAAGACGTCGCGCACCTTTCCGCTGGCCGGCGGGGGGATGCCGGGAATCAGCGTTTCGAGCAATGCATGGTTTTTGTCGTATTTCATCTGTCTGCTCCTAATGGAAAACTTTCCGGTGCCCTGCGTCCCTGCGCCGCGGGTGAGACGCTTCCTTCGAGAAGGCGAATGTCCGGCTCCGCCAGGTCGCGCCACTCGCCGGGGCGCATTTCGCGCGGGAGGCGCAGCGCGCCGATGGCGACGCGCTTGAGGGCGAGGACTTTCAGCCCGGCGGCGCGACACATGTTCCTGATCTGCCGCTTGCGCCCTTCGCGAAGGCGGAACTCCAGCAGCTGGACGCCGTTGCTCCACTCGTCCAGCAGATCCACCCGCGCGGGGCGGATGCGATAGCCGTCGGGCATTTCGACGGCGGAGCGCAGGACGCGAAGACGGTCGTCGCCCCACCGTCCGGCGGTGCGGACGAGATACGTCTTCTCGTGCTCGAACCTGGGATGCGTCAGGCGGAACGCCAGGTCGCCGTCGTTCGACATGAGAAGAAGCCCCTCGGAGTCCTGGTCGAGGCGTCCGACGGGGACGAGGCGCTCCGGGATTCGCCCCCTCACGACGTCCGCGACGGTGCGTCCGCCGAACGGGTCGTGCATCGTGGAGAGGACGCCGACGGGCTTGTAGAGCATGATCGTGCGCTTTCGCTCCGCGGCGGCGATGGGGCGTCCGTCGACCGAGATTTGCACCTTTTCGGGGTCGAAGCGGAGGTACGGCTCTCGGACGACCACGCCGTCCACGCACACCCGCCCGGCGGCGACGAGTTCCGCCGCATGGCGGCGTGACGCGACTCCGGCGTGGCTTAGGATGTTCTGGATCCGCTCTTCCATCACTCGACGGTCCGGTACTTCTTCACGGCCTCGGCAAAGGCGGGGGTGTCCACGAAGCCGCAGGACTTGAATTCCGGGCAGAATCCGCGGTACACGCATTCGGGGACGCAGCACGCGGCGAGTTCAGGCTCCTGGCGGGCAAGTTCGTCGACGACGAGCCGCCATGCGGCGCGCGTCTCCGGCGAGGCCTGTGCGCAGAGGCGGCGGCGGCTGATGAACATGACCTCTGCGGCGTTCGCGAAGCACTCGTGCTCCACCGGGGCGTCCTGACGGGCGCCGGCGCGGTCTGCGCCGGTGCGGTCCGTCCGCTGCGTCGAGACAAAATGCTCTACGCCGAACTTGTGGCGGACGAAATGGACACTGACCCAGTACGGAAGGTTCGACCACTTCCAGTTCACAAGCAGTTTGCGAATTGGCGAGTGTTCGGCGAGAAGGATGCGCTTCTTCCAGCGGGAAGAAGGCTCCTTCTGCCCTTCCGGCATGCGGATTGTCGTCCGGGCGGCGTCGGCGACTCCGCGCCAGTCGCCGACGACCCGAAGGAATTTCAGCGTCGTCGGCGCCATTGCGCGGGAATCGGTCATTTGCTGAAGTCGCCCATTGCGCGGAACTTGGCGTAGCGCCTGTCGACGAGCTCGTCGACGGGAATCTTCACGAGTTCGGCGATTGCGGCGAGGACGGCCTCCTTTACCGAAGCGGCGGCGGCGGCGTGGTCGGTCTGCGCACCGCCATCCGGCTCCTTCACGATTCCGTCGATTACGCCGAGCCTCTTCAGGTCGGGGGCGGTGATCTTCAGGGCCTCGGCGGCCTCCGGGGCCTTCGCGCCGTCGCGCCAGAGGATGCCGGCGCAGCCTTCGGGGGAGATGACGGAATAGACCGCGTTCTCCATCATGAGGATCCTGTCGCCGACGGCGATCGCGAGCGCGCCGCCGGAGCCGCCTTCGCCCGTGACGACGACGACGATCGGCGTCTTGAGGGCGGCGAAGAACTCAAGCGACTTGGCGATGGCCTCGGCCTGGCCGCGGGCCTCGGCGGTGTCGCCGGGGTATGCGCCAGGGGTGTCGACGAACGTCACGATCGGAAGGTGGAACTTCTCGGCGAGCTTCGCCAGGCGCATCGCCTTGCGGTAGCCGTCGGGGTTCGCCATTCCGAAGTTCGCCTCCAGGTTCTCCTCGACTGTGGCGCCCTTGTGGTGTCCCATGACGAGGCACTTGACGCCGTCGATCGTCGCGAGGCCGCATATGAGGCCGCGGTCGTCGTTCACGAGGCGGTCGCCATGCAGTTCCTCGAAGTCGGAGGCCATGTGGCTGATGAAGTCAAGCAGGTGCGGACGCTTCGGATCGCGGGCGAGCTTGACGTGGTCCATTGCGGTTTTCACAGCTTCAGCGGACATTGCGGCAATCCTCCTTAGAATCCAAAGTAGTGCAGGACCTTCACGATGAAGGGCTTGAGGTCCTTGCGCTCGACGATCTTGTCCACGAACCCGTGCGACAGCAGATACTCCGCCGTCTGGAAGTCGGGCGGAAGCTTCTGGTGGATCGTGTTCTCGATCACGCGGCGGCCGGCGAAGCCGATCAGCGTCTTGGGTTCGGTTATGTTCACGTCGCCGAGCATCGCGAAGGACGCGGAGACGCCGCCGGTCGTCGGGTCGGTCATCACGCTGACGTAGGGAAGACCGGCGTCCTTGAGGCGGCCGATCGCGGCGGAGGTCTTCGCCATCTGCATGAGCGAAAGAATGCCCTCGTGCATCCGGGCGCCGCCGGAGGCGGAGCAGATGACGAGCGGACGGCGTTCGGCGATCGCCTTCTCGCAGGCGCGAGCGATGCGCTCGCCGGTGCCGGTGCCGAGTGAGCCGCCCATGAACGCGAAGTCCATCACGCCGAGCATCACCGGGACGCCGCCCATTTCGGCCGTGCCCATGACGATCGACTCGGTCTCGCCGCTCTTGGCGATGACGCTCTCGACCTTCGCCTTGTAGGCGCCGGTGGCGTCGTGGAAGTCAAGATGGTCGGAATAGCTGACCTCGCGGAAGGTCTCCGCAAAGGACCCCTCATCGGCGAGCTGGGCGATTCGCGCCCGGGCGCCAAGACGTCCGTGGTAGTTGCACACGGGGCAGATGCAGTTGGCGCTCTTCCACTCCGCCGTCGCGATGTAGCTTTTGCAGCGCGGACAGACCTGCCACAGCGCCTTTGTGGGCGGTATCTTCGCCGGTGTTTCGGCTTTTTCGAACCAGGCCATTCTACGTTCTCCTTTTCTAGGATTCAGATTTCTTGCGTTTCGCGTCGGCGAGGAAGCCGAACGCAATCAGAATCGCCGCCGCCAGGGTGATGAAGGAGTCGGCGACGTTGAAGACGGGGAAATGGTGGACGCCCCAGTGGAAGTCGAACATGTCCACCACGTGGCCGCGGAAGACTCGGTCCAGCAGATTGCCGACGACCCCGGCGTAGAGCATCGTCTCCGCCGCCAGCCCCCAGCGTCCCGCCGGAAAGACGGCCCTGCGCTTCCATACGAGAACCGCCAGCACGGCGAACGCGAAAAGCGCAAGCGGCCAGACGTGTCCCTGAAGCATCCCCCACGCGCAGCCGCGGTTCTCGACGTAGGCGAGATTGAACAGTTCGGGAATCACGACGACTGGCTCCGCGCCCTTCAGGCAGACGACGGCGGCGGCCTTCGAGAGCTGGTCTGCGCAGACCAGCCCCAGCACGGCCGCGCCCATCGCCATGACGCCCCTGAGCATCGCGCCTACCGCCGCCCTTCCATCTGGTTCTGGCATTCCATGCACGTGTGGGCGAAGGGAAGGTTGAGAAGGCGCGGCTTGCGTATTAGCTGACCGCACACCTCGCAGATCCCGTACGTGCCGTCGTCGATGCGGTGGAGGGCCTCGTCGATCTTCTGGACGATCTTGTTCTGGGAATCGACCTGGCTGAGGTTCTGGAGGCGCATGAACGAATCGCTTCCGTCCTCGTCCTCGCTGCCGCGCTCGTCCGACTGCTCCAGCGCGTTCGCGCGCAGCGCGGTGGACTGCCCGATCGCGTCCTGTCGCAGGACTATGAGGCGCTTGCGGAATTCCGCCAGGTCGTCGTCCGAGAACTGCATAGTGGCCTTGCCGCGGGCGCGCGTCGTGGGGCGGCGCGTCAGCGTGACGGTGGACGTGGACGCCTTGCGCTCCTCCTCCTGCTCCTTCTGGCGGCGTTTCATCTGCTCCGCGAAGGAAAAGGCCATGTCCTTGTGCTGGTTCTCGAACGCAATCGACTCCTCCGGCTTCTTGGAGGACGTCTTCTTCACGTTGCTCACGATCGTTATCGGCTTCGGCGCGCCTTCGGGTCGGACGACGCGGACTCCCGCCGCGGTCATCGCCTCAACGGGGGCGCTCTTCTCGCCCTTCGCCGCCTTCACGCTCTTCTTGGACACTTCGCCCATATAGTCTGCATTCCTTTCGTGCCAATGTACAGCCAGGGGCCGCGGCTCAAACCGCCGGAGCCTTGATCCATTCCTTCATCTCGGCCGACAGCGGGGAGACCGACTTGACGACCGCCTTGGAAACCTTGCCTTCGGCGTCGGGAAGCTCGATCTCGTCGCCGGCCTTTCTGCCGACCATGTTCTGCGCAAGCCGCGTATTGCAGGAGATGACGCCGAGGTCGAGATAGTTGTCCCATTCGCCGAGGACGGTGTACGTCCTCTCCTCGCCGGAAGCGGTCACGATGACAACCGTCGTGCCGGGGCAGACGGTCTCGGAGACGACGTCCGCGAAGTCGACGGCCTTGACCTCGTTGAGCTGCTTCTGGAGTTCGTCCTGCTTCTGGTGGAGGACGCGCTCCTCGTCCTTCGCGTACTGGTATTCCGCGTTTTCGCTCAAGTCGCCGTAGCTCTTCGCGAACTGGATGCGCTTCGTGTTCTCCGGGATGTCCTTCGTGACGAGCTTTTCGTATTCCGCCTGGCGTTCGGCGTAGGAGCGGAGCGACGTGATGCGTTCGACCGTCTTCGCCGCGGTCTTCTTGATCTGGCGGGCCGCGAGTTCGGGGACGATCTTCGTCATGCGCACGACGATCATGTGGTGCGTGGACGGGTCCCACGCGATCGACGCCTGGAAGCGCTCGAAGAAGAGGGCCTGGTCGGCCGGCTTCAGGCGCTTGAACATGTCCTCAAGCCACTTCTGGTCCGCGAAAAGGCGGCGGATCGTGTTCTGCATCCGCAGCGTCTCGCCCGTCTGCCTGCCCTCGCCAAGCGCGATGGCGTGGGTCAGGATGACGACGAGCGGCGGCAGGGACTCCCATTCCACGAAGTCGTTGTACCTGCCGATTACGTACGTCACGAGGGGGGCGGGGGCGTGCGGGGACTTCAGGAGGTCGGCGGCGGCGTGCTCGCAGACGGAATCCTTCTTGAACGTGTCCAGGGTGGCGCAGAGCAGGGAATACGTCATCACCGCCAGATTGTCGAAGAGCTTCTGCTTGCGCCCGGCGCGCTCCTCCTCCGTGGAACCCATGGAGAGGAACGTCACGAAGCGCACCATGTCGCGGGCGGGCAGAACGCGCGCCGCGTCGAGATAGCGGTCTTCCGTCCACATGTAGTTGCGCGCCTTGGCGATGGTCTCCGGGTCGAAGCCAAGCCCGTCAAGGCAGAACGCGATGCGCAGATAGAGCGAATCGTCCACGCCGCGGACGCCCTTGAGCGCATAGCGGAGACGCTCGGCGATGCAGGCCTTCTGCTCGTCGCCGAGCTTAGCGAAATGCGCCTTGGCGGACTGGAGCTCGGCGACGGACGCGAAGATGGACTTGGGGTCGCACTCCTTCGCGAACGCCGAGAACCAGGTGTCGCCGTACGTCTCCTCCGAGGCCTTGAGCACGATCGGCTCGGCCCGGCGCGTGGGAATCGCGACGCACTTGTTCGTGCGCAGCTCGGCGCGCGCCTTCTCCCAGAAGGATTTCCACTTCGCCGCCTTGTCGCCCCGGTTCCTGCCGTTGTCCGGAAGGAGGCGGGCGAAGCCGTACTGGTTCACCAGCTCCTCGAGGCGCGAGACGGGCATGTTGCCGAAGCTCTCCAGCATGGCGACGACGAATTCGCCCGGCTTCTCCTTCATCTGCGCCTTGATGCGGTCGGGGTCGCCCTTCAGCATCAGGAGTATGTGGCCGTCGGGCGCGATGGAAAGCGTCTCGCAGGCGGCGTCGTACGTGAACTGGTGTCCGGGGCGGGTGGGGAAGTCCACGCTCACGCGACGGTAGAAGTCGTCGATCCTCCTGACCTGGCCAAGCCCCCAGGCGCGGCTGAGGACGTAGGCCCCCGGGCGGAAGGAGACAAGACGCTCCAGGCGCTTGACAGGCTCGTTGAGGTCGGGCCGGACGTCGAAGCCCACCGCGTCAATGAACGAAAGAAGCGTCCTGTCCTTCGTCGTGCGCTTCAGGGCGTCCCTGACCCCGGCGCCGCTCAGGCAGGAGTTAAGCAGCCTGCCGCAGCCGGACACGGCCTTGAACGCGCCGTCGAAGTCGCCGGCCTCCCCCATCGCCGCAAGCAGCGCGGCGGCGTTCGCCTCCCCCTTGCTGGGAGGCAGACTGGAAATCAACTTGACGACCTCATCCACCGGACACGGCGTGACCGAAAGCTTCGTGCCAATCTCGGCTTCAATCTCCTCAACGGACTTCTTATCCATAACTGCCTTTTTCTGGTTGAAAAACGTAAGGGGCATTTTATCAAATCCACTCCGCTTGTGCAACCTTGCAACGTCTTGGAGGCTTCCCGTTTTTTCACGGCCGGCAAGTCCATCTCGCGGCAACTCCCCGTTTCCGGCTTTCAGGGAGAGACAACCGCCCGCGGATTCAATGAAGCCCGTGGGTGATGGCGGCGCGGAAAATGAAGAGGGGCAGAACCACCGCATTTATATGAATGCGGTGGTTCTGCCGTTCGCTATGAATGCGGAGATTCGCCACTCAAGCCGTGCGGGACGGCGAAAGGAAGTTCGCGTACTGAAGCCGCATGGTACGGCAAAAGCGCAGGAATGGCGACTGCGGATTCGCGTCACCTGAACTGGATGAGCGTTCCGAGATGGAGCCAGCGCACCTCGTCGAGCACCGAGAAGCCGACGTCGCCGACGACCGAGAGGTCGTGCACGGCGTTCCCGTTCGCGACGCCATCGCGAAGGCCGTCCGAACCGGCGTCGAGCGGCCACCAGCCGAGCAGCCCAGACTCCGTGCCTTCCGGAGGACGTCCGCAGTGGCGGGCGACCTCGCCGGGCGTCAGCGCCCGGTCCCAGAGCGTGACCTGCGAGAGCGTTCCCTTGACCGAGAAGCCGCCTACGCAGTGTCCGCCGATGCGTAGGCTGTACCAGTCCGTGGCGGGATTGACGAAATTCTCCGCGCCGTCGGCGGAATCCACCAGCCGCCCGTCAAGGTAGAGCCGCGCCTCTGACCGGCCCAGGTCGTGCGTGAAGGCCAGCTGGTGCCAGCGGCCGGAATTGCGGACGGCGGAGGCGTCGAAGCCCAGCTCAAGCATGTTGTTGTCGAAGTCGCGCGTCTGGACACTGATCTTGAAGAACGAACTGTCCGTCCTGCTTGCGTTCGCGAAGCAGCAGAACCCCGGCGTCCTGTTGCCCAAGGCGCCCTTCGAGACGATTGCGCCGTAAAGTTCGTCGTCCAGCCCGCGCCCGCCGACGTCCAGGTCGCGAAACCACACGGTGAACGAGAAGTTCGTGAGCGACGGCCCCCACCCGGCGTTCAGGCAGGACGGCCCGTACGATCCCGTGAGATGCGGAACGCCGGCCGAGCCGCCGGGGCCTGCAAGGAACGCCGCGCCCTCGGCGGAGGGATAAAACGCGCCGACGACGAGGTCGTACATCCCCGCCACGCCGTCGGCCTTGCGTTCGCATGGGATGAACTTGCGCGCGAGCGTCCCGTCCTGCCAGATCGCCGCGGCGTGGAGGCGTCCCCATCCAGACGCTTTCGGCCCAGCCTTCAGCAGGCTTATCTGCGCCGTGGACGTCCCCGTCATGGGATAGTCCAGCGCGGCAGACTTCGTTCCGTCCACGTAGAACGCGCCGCCCCTCGCGTCGAGCGTCAGGCGGGCCCGCGTGCCTGAAACGGCCACCACGGGCGACGACGGGGCGTTCCACCCCAGTGCGTCCTCAAGGCCGGCGTCCATGCAGCGGCTCACCCAGCGCATGTTGTTCAGCGACGTGAAGGCCTCGAAGAAAAACGCCCCGGCGGGAACGTCCGCCTCCGCGCAGTCGCGCGCGCCGACGACATGGCGGTTCAGGGTGGCGCTGACGTTGTACGGCGTGAAGTCGACCGTCGCCGTCGTCCCGGGCGTCGCGTACACGCACGTCGCTATGGACTGCGCGCCCGTGGCGACGACGTAGTCGAGGGCCGCGTATCCGTCGGGAAGTTCCGAAACGTCGAGGTACGCGCCGCGCTCGAACGCATCCGAACCGGCGGCGTTCACGTGGAACGCGCCCGTGACGCGGTCGTACAGGCCCGCGGCGCCGTCCGTGATGCGCTCGAACGGCGCGAGGTCGCGCACAAGGACGTCTCCCTCGTAGATCTTCCAGCCGTAGACGCGAAGCCCGTAGTACGTGAACGGCGTGAGCAGTCCGTTCGCCGCGCACGACCCGCAGAGGGCAAGGGAGTTCACGGAGTGCGTAGTCGTCTTCACGGCGGCATGCGTCGACTGGACGCCGAACGAGACCGCTCCGGAGGCGGCGTCCACCTCGAACGCGCCGCGGGACGTGCGGTTCTGGACGTCCCAGCTGTAGATGTCCGCCCCCGACGCATACGATCTGTCCATCCAGAGGAACAGCTGGTTGTCCTGAAAGTCGTAGCCGCCGAAGTTAACAGTCATGCAAACGACGCCGTCCGGCTCCGCGCAGCCGAAGAATGACGCGCCTTTGACGCCGTTGACAGGCTTGCGGTTTGCGGGGCTGCCGACGAACTGGATGTCGCCCGCAATGCGCGTGGAGGGATTGGGGCAGTAGCCCAGGTCGAAGCACTGCGTGCCGGTGGACGCGACGTACTCGACCGGGCGCAGCGCGCCGGCGGGCGTGACGGTGAACTCCTTCGTGACGGCCCATCCCGCGCGCTCGCCAAGGCCGGTCACGGTCACGGTGCCGGCACCAGGCGCGGCGTTGTCCGCATACGACAGTTCGTAGTCCGTCCCCTCCTCCAGCGGCAGTTCCGTGACGGGGTCGACTACGCGGGGCTTCGGACGGCACGGGTTCGCGCCGTCATACACCTGGTCCGGCACGGGGCGGACGACGAACGAAGCGTTCTCTCCTAGGAAGCGGGCGCGGTCAAGCGTCGCGTTGCGGTCTCTCTCGTATGGCGTGAGGGCGCGGTCGTAGACCCGGATGGCGTGGACGCGGACGTCGGCGCGCGGGTTAGAGAAGAACGCGAACTTCGCCCCCCAGTCCTCGGAGTACGAATCCATCGCGAAGTCTGAGAGGGCGATGGCCTCGCCGTCGCAGAAGAAGGCGCTTGTAGCGGTGTTCGTGCCGTAGGTGAGGGAAAAGACGTGGACCTCCGCCGTCGTCATGTCCTCCGGCTGCCAGTGCCATATCCGCCTCTTGGACGCGCTTTCGGGGAAGAAGGCGTAGAAGCCGTTGTCCTTGTCCCTGCGATAGCCGAAGCTTCCGCGCGGAGTGTCGGCAACCGTCTGCAGGTTGTAGTAGTTGTCGGAGAACTTCCAGGCGACGTTCTGCATGACGACCTCGACCGTGAACGCCCCGGCGTCGGGTCCTGTCGACAGACCCGCCAGGGCCGCCATCTCCGTCGTGTCCACGCCGGCCGTCTTGTCCGGCTTCGCGAGCGAGAGAAAGGCGTTCGCCTCGGCGGCGACAAGACTCGTGGCGGGAATGGCGAGGTCGTTGCCGTTCCCTGAAAGGTCTTTCCAGACCGTCGGCGAATCGGAGTGCGAGCGGACGCCGTCCACAATCGCGTTGTCTATGCCGTCCCAGTGCGCGACGAGGCCGTTCGTGACGTAGGCGTCCGACCCGAACTCGCCGGCGGAAGCCGCCGTCCCCAACGCAAGCGCCGCCATGAACGCCGCCACCGGACGCGCCATGCGCCCACTTCCCATCGACCTCGACCGATCTATCGATTTCATCCGCGTCTCCTTTCAGCGTGGAGGTGAAAGCGCCCGCCGCGCGCGGCGCAGCGCAACCAAAGACAACATTCGATTATTGCGGTGAATTATATGCTTTTTTTTTCCTGTCAATGGCGCTGGCCGCTTTTATTTCGTCCGCCGGCGAAATAGGCAGCGGATTTCCGCGCCCATGTTGACGCGGGGAAAACGGCGTGGTAGAATGGTCTGCATGAATCGGCGACTGAAAATACCGTACGGCATAAAGGACTTCAAGCGGATACGCGAAGAAGGCTACTACTACGTCGACAAGACGGCGTACGTCCGGCGGATGGAGGAGCGCGACAGCTTCGTCTTCTTCGCGCGCCCCAGGCGCATGGGCAAGTCCCTCTTCGTCGAGACGCTCCGCCGCTACTACGACGTCAACGAAAAGGGCAACTTCAGGAAGCTGTTCGGGGGGCTTGACATCGGCGAGAACCCCACCGAGAACGCGAACAGGTACCAGGTGCTCGCGCTCGACTTTTCGCTGGTCGCCGCCAGTTCCGAGCGGACCCTCGAGCAGGCGTTCGACGCATACATGGACGTCTGCCTCGACCGATTCTTCGTCCGCTATCCGAACTGCTATCCGCCGGAGGACAGGCCGGCGTTCGCCGCGCTCACCCCGGAGGCGAAGTTCGCCTACCTCTCGCAGACCGCGAATGAGCGCGGAGCGCAGATCTATCTTGTCATCGACGAATACGACAACTTCACGAACACGATGCTGCGCAGCGAGGCGAACAGGGACTACCGCGCCGTCACGCACGGCGCCGGGTTCTACCGCGGCTGGTTCAAGAAGTTCAAGGAGGCCTGCTCGCGCATATTCATGACAGGCGTCTCGCCCGTGACGATGGACGACCTCACGAGCGGCTTCAACATCGCCGCCAACCTCACCCAGCTCCCCGCGTTCAACGCGATGGCGGGCTTCTCCGAGGCCGAGGTCGTGAAGATGTACTCCGACTTCAAGGGCGTCGGCGAGTTCACGGACGGCGACCCCGCCGAAATCGTGAAGTCCATCAAGCCGTGGTACGACGGCTACTGCTTCTCGACGGCGAAGATAGGGAAGGAATGCGTGTTCAACAGCGACATGGCCCTCTACTACCTGAAGTCGCTCGTGGACGACGGACGGCCGCCGGAGAACATGGTGGACGCCAACGTCAGGACCGACTACGAGAAGCTGAAGATCATCGCCGAGATTCAAAGGCAGCACAGGTACTGCGCAGGGACAGGCTCCTGTGCGGTGCAGGACTCTGATGTCCAAGACGGCGCAATGGCTTCCGCGCCCGCTTCCGCAGCCGCAGGGCAGGCCACTGCGCCGGCAGCCGCACAGGCGCTTGCATCAGGGTTCCGCACCGCATCTGGCGCTGCGGTGGCGGATGCTTTCCATGTGCCTCCGCTGGCGCCTGCGGCGGCAGATGAGCCGGCCATTGCACCGTCTTTGCCATCAGAGTTCCGTACCACATCAGATGCCGCAGAAAACGCCGCGCTCGACAGCGTGGACGTGCTGCCGGTCACGGAGCGGCTGGCGGCGACCGGCGAAATCTCCTTCGACCTCGTGGAGAGCTTCCCCGCGGACAGGATATCCGACCTCGCGAACTTCCACTCGCTCTTCCACTACTACGGCATCGTGTCGATGCAGGGAAGGCGCAGGGGGAGCACCGTGTTCCGCATCCCCAACGTCTGCGTCCGCCGCCAGCTCTTCGACTACCTCCGCGACACCTACCACAGGACGCGGGCTCCGGACTGGATCGAGTGGTCGCATCTCGCATCGGCTTTCGCCTACGACGGCGACTGGAAGCCGTTCCTCAGGCGCCTTGCGCGGGACTACGCGGAGACCACGCCCGTTCGCGGCGGCCTCCAGGGCGAGATCCGCGTACAGGGCTACATGCAGGCGGAGTTCGGACACCTCAAGTTCTATCTCCTCGCGCCGGAGATGGAGCTTTCCCGCGGCTTCTGCGACTTCTGCCTCTTCCCGGAGAGGGTCCACTACGGCGACGCCTCGCACAGCTATCTCATCGAACTGAAGTACGCGAAGGCTGAGGCCTCGGACGAGGACATGGCCGGTCTGGTCGCGGAGGCGAAGGCGCAGCTTGCGAAGTACCGCGCCGACCGCTCCGTCCCGTCCCTCGCGCGCGGCACGACCCTGCACCAGATCGTCTACGTCTTCCGCGGGACGGTTCTGCATACTCTGGAGCAATTCAGTTGCGAACAAATGGCTTAAGTGTTTAAGCGTTCAAGTGGTTAAGTTTTTCCTGCGCTCCATGGCAGAACCTGGCACTCGCAAACTTGACCACTTGACGCTTGACCGCTAAATCTTGATCGACGCGCCCCATGTCAAAGATAGGGGGTTGTCTTTTGCCGTTCTTTTTGCTAAAATGTCCGCAATTCCCCCATATTGGGGATTGAATGAACCAAGGAGAATGAACCGTGAACAGTTCCGCATCCGCTTCGAAGTCCGCCTACGCGGCCGCCGGCGTGAACATCGACAGCAAAATGGAGGCTCTCAAGGCGATTAAGACCATGGTTGGGACGACGAAGACGCCCAACGTCGTCGGGGGGATAGGGTCGTTTGGGGGGCTTTGCAAGCTGCCGTCCGGAAGCGGCAAGGACACGCTTCTGGTGGCCTCGTCCGACGGAGTTGGAACGAAGCTGAAGGTGGCCGTGATGATGAAGAAGCACGACACCGTGGGACAGGACATCGTGAACCACTGCGTGAACGACATTCTCGTGCAGGGCGCAAGGCCTCTCTTCTTCATGGACTACGTCGGCACGTCGAAGTTCGACGGGCCTGTCTTCAAGCAGATCGTCGCCGGCCTCTGCAAGGCCTGCAGAGAGAACAACATGGCGCTTCTCGGCGGCGAGACCGCCGAACTTCCGGGTCTCTACCCCGCGGGCGAATACGACCTCACGGGCACAATCGTCGGCACGGTCTCGAAGAAGGAAGTCATAACGGGCAAGTCCATCCGCGCCGGGGACGTCGTGATCGGACTTCCCTCCGGCGGCCTTCAGACGAACGGCTACTCCCTCGCCCGCCGCGTGTTCTTCGACATCTGCCAGATGTCGCCGCAGGACAAGCTTCCCGGCACGAACCAGACGGTCGGCAGCGCCCTTCTCGCCGTCCACAAGAGCTTCCTCAAGCCCGTCGCCAAGCTGCTCGACTCCAAGGTCAAGGTCAACGGCATGGCGCACATCACGGGCGGCGGCTTCCAGGACAACATTCCGCGCGTCCTCCCCGAATCGGTCGTCTGCGAGATCGACCGCACTTCCTGGACTGTCCCGACCGTCTTCAACTTCATCGAACGCCAGGGCAAGGTCGACCACGACGAGATGTACCGCGTCTTCAACATGGGCGTCGGCTTCGTAATCGTCCTGCCGGAAGACCAGCTGCCACGCGTCAAGACGCTCTTCCGCAACATGCGCCAGACGTGGAAGCTGATCGGCGCCATCCGCAAGCGCAAGGGCGACGAGCCGCAGGTCGCGTTCTCGAAGTAAAGGCCAGCCGCCTTGCGAACCCGCCTTGGCGCGGGCAGGTTGAAAATCCCTCTCTTCAGTCGCCCGGCTGGAGGGAGGGATTCACGTCTATGGCAAGCGCGGCGTCTCCGCAGACGTTCTGCCGGTAGAACGCAAGGCCGGCGATCATCGCGGCGTTGTCGCCGCAGTTCTTCGGAGCGGCGAGAAGAAGCGGAACGCGGGCGCTTTTGGCGACCTCCGCGAGGCGCGCGCGGAGGCGTCCGTTCAGGGAGACGCCGCCGCCGACGACGAGCGCCTTGCAGTCCCGACGGGCGAGCGCGGCCGCCGTCCTGTCCGCCAGCGTCCCGACAATCGCCTCCTGGTACGCCGCCACAAGCGCGGCCTTTTCCGCGTCGTTCGCGGGGGGAGTCTTCTTCACGTGGTAGAGAAGCGACGTCTTGAGGCCGGAGAACGAGACGCACAGGTCCGCGTCAAGGCCGGCGAGCGCGGCCGTGCCGGGGCGCGGACGCCCCTTCGGGAAGCGCGGCATTCCGTCGCGCAGGCGGATTCTTTCGGGATAGCGCAGGGCGGAAAGGGCCGCGGCGTCCGAATAGTCCGAAACGCCGTTCCAGAACCCCTTGGCCCAGCGGTCCACGACGGGGCCGCCCGGATAGCCCATACCAAGCAGTTTCGCGGCCTTGTCGAAAGCCTCTCCCGCCGCGTCGTCGAGGGTCTGGCCGATGACCACATAGCGTCCGTATTCGGGGACGTCGATCCAGGTGGTGTGTCCGCCGCTGACGACAAGCCCGAGTGCGGGCACGGTCTCCTCCGGCGCGATCCCGGGCGTCGCGCCCGAATCGTACAGGAAAGGCGTGTGGAGATGCGCCTCAAGGTGGTTTACGCCAATCAGGGGAACGCCCATGGACATTGCAAGTCCCTTCGCGGCGTTAAGGCCGACAAGCAGGGAACTGGCAAGTCCGGGGCCGTAAGTCACTGCGACGGCGTCTATGCCCCCCTTCCAGGCGGCCATCGCCTCGGAGACGACTTCGCCGATCTTCTCTATGTGCGCACGGCTCGCCACCTCCGGCACTACGCCGCCGTACGGGCGGTGGAGGGGAATCTGCGTGTAGACCACGCTGCTGAGGACCTCGCGTCCGTCGCGCACGATGGCGCAGGCGGTCTCGTCGCAACTGCTCTCTATTCCAAGAATCGTCATTTCCGCTTCCTACGCTCCGCTACCAGAACTTCCACCACGCCTTGCGCACAGGCTCCACCCCGCCGGCCTCCTGGTACAACTCCTTCGCCCGCTCCGCGCCCGCCATGTCCGGATCCACCAGCTGCTCGTGCTCGTGGAACTCGAACGCGGCGGGAATGCTCCAGAAGACCGTGCGCACGAACGCGCGCTGCGTCAGGCGGTGCAGCACGACGACCTCTCCGGACGGAAGTATGGAAATCTTCGGCCTCGTTATCCGCAGAAACGGGCCGAGGTCGGTCGTCTGCCAGCTGCGCGACGACGAACCCGCGTCGCGCGCCTTGAGAAACAGATGCTCCACGCGGCCGCGTCCCCAGTGGCAGAGCTCGAACTCCCGCTTAAGTCCGTCATGCCCCTCGAACATCTGCAATGCCCCGCCGAGGCGAAGGCCGGGGACGACGGTGAACGACTTGAGGGAGCTCTCGTAGCGCATTCCGGCGTGGACGAGGACGGCGCGCGCAAGGTAGCGCGTCGTCTCGCCAAGCGGGAAATGGTCGGCGAAGAAGGTCTCCAGCTTCTGCCCTTCGCCGGACAGAAGCGCGAACGGCGCCACGAAGGTCCTGTCGCCGCTTTCATAGCGATGGCGGTCGTGCGCGCGCCAGAGTTCAAGCACGACCCTGTCGGGAGAATCGGGCCTGCGCGCGTCTATGACGTCGGCCGACGCGTTCGCGACGTCCACGATGGCGCGGATGCGTTCGCCGACGACGAACTCCTGCTCGTCGAACTTAAGCTGCACGGTGATTTCCGTCAGCGGCGGCGCGGCGAAGCAGCGCACGGCCATTGCGGCCAGCGTGAAAAGTGCAAGTGCATTCATCTTCATGACTGCGTTCCTTTCTGCGCATTTCCAAGGCGAATCTCAAGGCCGTCGTATGCCAGTCTCACGTGCCTTGGCAGTTTCTTCGAGAACTCCGCATGGACGACGTCGTGGCACATGTGCGTCAGGTACGTCCTGCGCGGCTTCAGCTGCGCGATTTCCTCCAGCGCCCGTTCAAGGTTCATGTGGGTGGGATGCTCGCGTTCGCGAAGGCAGTCCAGAACGAGAACGTCGAGGTCGCGCATCTTCGTCTTCGTGGAGGGCGGAATCTCCGCGCAGTCCGGCATGTAGACAAGACGGCTGCCGGATTCCTCTATCAGGTATCCGTTCGTCCTGGGGCCGTGGACGACGGGAAGCGGAGTGAGAACCGCAGAGCCGATCTGGAATCTGCCGGAGACCGGTGTGAAGCGTATCATAGGACGATACAGCCCAAGCGGATTCGGCTTGTCCGTTATGTACGGGAATATGCGGCGAACGTCCATGAGCGTCTCGTCCGCCGCATAGCACGGCATGACGGCATGGCCGTTCAGGGTGTTGAAGCGGCGGACGTCGTCGAACCCGGCGAGATGGTCCATGTGGGCGTGCGTCAGGACTACGGCGTCCACCTTCCTCACGCCGCACTCGATGCAGGCGATGCGGAACTCCGGCGGCGTGTCGATGACGAACGCCGCAGAGCCGGCGCGGACGTAGACGCCGGAACGGCGGCGTCTGTCACGCGGGTCCTGCGACGCGCACGCGGGGCAGCGGCAGCCGATCTGCGGGATTCCGACCGACGTGCCGGTGCCAAGGAATTTCAATCGAAGAGACAACTCAAGTCCAATCGTCCCCTTCAGGGCGGCTTTACAAGTCCTTGTAGAGCGTGAATGCGTCCTTCGCCGTCATGTTCTCGTGGACGACGGCGGAAATCGCCTTCATCATCGCAAGGGGCTTCTCGCTCTGGAACACGTTGCGCCCCATGTCCACGCCAGCGGCGCCGGCCTGAATTGCACGGTAGGCGAGTTCAAGGGCCTGCTCTTCGGGGAGCTTCTTTCCGCCGGCGATCACGATCGGCACGGGGCACTGCGCGACGACGGTCTCGAAGCCCTCCTCCGTGTAGTACGTCTTGACGAAAGCCGCGCCGTTCTCGGCGCAGACGCGCGTGGCGAGGCGGAAGTAGCGCGCGTCGCGCGCCATGTCCTTGCCGACGGCAGTCACGCCGAGGACGGGGATGCCGTACTTTTCGCCGACGTCCACGGCATGGACGAGATTCTGCGTGGTGACCTGCTCGCTTGCCTTGTCGCCGCAGGCGACCATGACGGCCATCGCGCTTGCGTTGAGGCGGACGACGTCCTCCGGGTCGTAGACGCGGTTGAGGTTGAGCTCGGTGAGAATCGTCGTGCCGCCGTCGGCGCGGAGGCAGATCGGCTTGCTCGTCGCGGCGGGGACGACCGAGCGGAGCATTCCGCGGGTGCACATCAGGCAGTCGGCGTACTCGATGAGGGGGTTTATCGTCAGGTCCACGCGCTCAAGCCCGCTCGTGGGGCCCATGATGAATCCGTGGTCGCACGCCAGCATGACCGTGCGCCCCGTCTTCGGGTTGAAGATGCGGGCGAGGCGGTTCTTCACGCCCCAGCCGCGGTTCTCCGCGCCCTTCAGGAAAAACAGCTCGTTCGTCTGCGGCCTGTCGAAACCATACGCCGCCGCTTCCTTGAAACCTTCCATGTCAGCCATTTCAACGCTCCTTGCTTCTTGTCAAATCTCCTGCCGGACCGCTCACCAGCACTTGGCAAAGCACTCCCACATGTCGGCGTGGGACGCGGCGCCGGCGTCGATCGTGCCGATGGAACGCTCGCCTAGGTTCTTCGCGCGTCCGAACTTGGCCCGCATCTGCGCCGTCGCCTCGCATCCCGCCCTGGCGGCCTTGGCGGCCGCGTTGACCATGGACGAGATTCCGAGCCTGGCATTGGCCTTCAGCGCCTCGACCGCGGGGATGAGCGCGTCCATGAAGGTCTTGTCGCCGACTCTCGCGTCCGTCGCAAGGTAGAGCTCCTCAAGTCCGGCGGCAAAGACGTCCGCAAGCCCCTGGGAGTTCAGGTCCGTGACGCCAGAGGCGGTAAAATCGCGCATGCCCTCGAAGAACGCGGCGTAGAGCGAACTCGTCGACCCGCTCACGTTCTTCTCAAGGAGGACCGCAATGTCGAGGAAGAGATACTTGAACTCCGGGTTGGAGGCGGATGCAATCGTCTTCAGGGCGGCGACGATGGCCTCGCCATGGTCGCCGTCGCCGCCGGCCGCCGCGTCAAGCGCGGAATACTCCTTTTCGCGGGCGGCAAGCGTTTCCGCCGCCAGCTTCCAGGCCTGCATGAATCTCTCGGTTGTCATTTTGCGCTCCTTGCGTCAAACTCGTTGAAGATGGACGTGATTGTAGCACAGACGGCGGCCGACGTCCAGCGGCCGCGCCCGCAGCAGCCCGGCTCGATCAGGTGAAGAAGACCTCTTCGCCGTGGAACATGAAGTTCCCGCCGACGACGTACTCCATCGCCGTCGGGGAGAACCGGTCCTGAACGGTGATGTGGAGGTGTCCGGCGAGGATTGCCTTGAGCAGCGGCTGCTTCCTGAGCGCGGCGATGAAGTCGCGCGTGACGGGGTCGTCGTGCTGCTTCTTGCAGTCGCCGCGGAAATCCGGGAGCGGGCCGCCGGCGAACTTCCTGTCGGACTTCCAGAACTTGTCGTTCGCGCGCCAGATGGAGTCCGTGTAGAACGGCACATGCTGGCAGAGGACGATTGGCAGCCCCTTCTTCACCTCGCCGTTGAACAGTTCGACCTGGGTCGGCGTGACGTAGCCGTAGACGGAATCCATGGAGACGAAGTTGACGCCGTTGACGACCTGGGACGCGAAGTGGATGCCGAACGGATACGCCTTCTGGATGCGCTCGGCGGTTGCGGCCTTGTTGGCCTCCGTGGGCGTCTCCTTGTCAAGCCACATCGACTGCGAGTACTCGTGGTTGCCCATCGAGCCGAACATCGCCCCGCCGAAGTACTTCTTCACGAGGTCGAAGTTCTTCTCGCTCTGCCAGTCGATCATGTCGCCGGTATGGATGACGTAGTCGACGTTCTTCTTCGCCCATTCGAGCGAATCGCGAAGAGCCTCCTCCTGGCGGCCGCCGAACGTCTTCGTGCGGATTTCCTTCAGCTTCTGCTTCTTCCCGCCCTCGTTTGGATAGGCGTCGGTGAGATGCGTGTCGGAGATGTGGAGGACGGAAAAGGGCTTCTTCAGTCCGACGTGGACGTGGTTGTAGGCGAGGACGAGGCGCTCGAAGCGTCCGCGGGCCGGGAAGACAGCAGGGTTGTCGGCGAACGACGGAAGGGCCGCCGCAGCGGCAAGTCCGCCGAGGGAGGCGAGGAAAGTTCTTCTGTCTACGTTTGCGCTCATGATGGTTTCTCCTTCTTCTGTTGAATCATCTGACGGCGTTTCCGCCGAGATTGCCTCCGTTGGCGGCGTCCGCCTCCGAGCGGGCTATGCGCCGCCGCATTCGCCTGAAAGCGTCGCGATCGTCCACGTGCGCCCGCACATGTGGCACGTGACGTCGAGCGTCTGCGGAAGCCGGTCCCGCTCTTCCGGCGGGAGGGCCGCGATGACGTCCTTGGCGCGTTCCGGGCTGCAGCGGCAGGCGAACGAAAGCGGCGTCGTTTCGCGAACCTCCGCGCGCGGGAGGCCGATCTTCTTCAGGATTGTCCTGACGGACGCCGATGCGCCCGCGATCGCCTTCTGCGCCTCGCCTGACGCGAAGAGCTCCGCCACGCGGGCGAACGCCGCAGCGTCTCCGTCTGGAGGGCACTCCGCCTGGACGCCGCGCGCGAAGACGGGCGCGCCGTCGTCGCCCGCCACGCCGGCCACGGCGTTGACGACGCGCCGCTGCATGGAATTGGCGTAGTACTCGTCCAGTCCATGCGCCACGGCGCCGGTCTTTCCGATGGCGGTGGCAACGGTGCCGGAGGAAAGGAGTTCGCCCGGCACGGAACGGATGACCTGGAACGTCGCGGACTCGCCGAAGATGGCGGAATCGGCGAAACGGCCCAGTCCGTCGAAGTCGTCAAGGACCTTCCTGTTGGTGTACCCGCGCAGCGTGCCGGAATTCGTGGCCTCAACGAGAAAGCCGCCGATGGGGCCTGGGCATGACATCTTCAGCGTGACCGTCTCGTCCGCGCGCGAGCATTCCGCGCCGAGGAGCGAGACGGCGGCAAGCGCCCGGGCCAGGCACGTGGAGGCCGCAGGGCCGGAAAGGTGTCCGCGCGCAAGCGCGACGGCGGCCGAAGTGCAGTCGACCGCGACGACCGCGATTCGCGACGCGGGGTCGTAGATTCTGATTGTCTCGTCCATCATTCTCCTTCACCCTCCTCTTCGATGAAGCGCACGGTGGCGTCCTCAAGCGCGCTCATCACGTTCGCCGCGTTCTCGTCCTCCAGTTCGCGGATGTCGTCGAAGCGGAACCCGCCGTCCGGATGCAGGACGAAGCCCATGAACGCCTGCCGGAACGAATCGAGGCGCCTGGCCTGGCGTTCAAGCGCCCAGAGGGCGAAGCGCCACTTCGGCAGGAATCCGAAGCGCGTGGGAAGGCCGGGGTCGAACGACTCGAAGCTGTCGCGCCGCACGGTGAACTGCCATTCCATCGCGCGCGTCCGGAAGGCGAAGCCGGCGAAGAAGCGCTCGGCGAGTTCCACGACCGGGACGCACGGATGGGCCGCCGCGTATTCCGCGAGATGGCGCGCGTACGTGCCGACGTAGAAGTCGCGTATCGCGGAGAGGTTGCGCTCGGTCAGCGAGACGTCAGGCCATCCGAGCGTTCCGCGTATGGAGCAGCAGGCGACGCCCTGCGGCATGGGGCGGCCCGCGTTCACGTCGTAGTCGAAGCGGTATATCTCCTTGCCGACGCCGTAGATGGGGGTCTTCGTGGCGGCGTCGAACTTCTTCATCGCCATGTTCTGCGCGGCCGCGTCGCCCATCACGAACGCCAGGGCGAGGACGACCTGCGGGTCCTCGCCCGCGTCGGCGCCGCCGAACTCGCCGGCCACCTGGAAGTACGTCGCAGGGAGGTCGACGAGCGGCTCTCCCTCGCAGCGCGTCCGGACGATGTAGTCGTACATTCGTCTGGCGCCGTTTTCGCGGCGGCGCAGGAGACGGTATTCAGGCAGCGAGACGCCGAGCGCCTTGAACGCCTGGGCGCGGGAGACGACGTAGCTTCCGTAGCCGGTGCCGGTGTGGGAGAGGCGCTTCTCGACCATTGACGCGACGAGCGGTCGCTGGTTCGTCTTGTAGACAATCTCCCGCGTCTTGCCCATGCCGATCCGGCGCGTCTCGTCCTCTGCGTCCGCGTCGTCCGTGCGCAGCTCGTAGACGTTGGCGTACTCCACCTGCTCGTCCTCGCTCATTAGGCCGCGTATGTTGGCGAGAAGCGTCTCCGTCCGCGCGTCCGCGCCGGGGTGGAACGCCGGACGCCCGTCAGAAAAGGTCGCGCCCGGCAGGGCCGTCCGGCGGTCGTCGAACGCGGGAGTTGCGCCTTCGCCCATGCCGGAGTAGATCTCGCCGGTGAGGTGCATGTAGAGGATTTCGACGAAGTCCTTCGATGCGTCATCGGCCAGTTCCGCCCGCGTGAGGAGAGACTTGCAAAGGGCGTCAAGCTCGTCTATCTTGGCGGCGGCCTCGTCCTGCGATATCCGCCCAAGCGCGATTCGCGCCATGAGCGTCTCCAGTTCCGGGATCAGACGCTCGTGGGCCGCGCCGCGCAGCATTCCGAAGAACTCGACCTCGTGGTGTCCGAAGCACTTCGGCTGGCGCAGGAAGGAAGTGGAATGACCCTCGAAGACGGCGGTGAGCTCATGGAGCGCGGCGCAGAACGCGGAGTAGTCCGAACGCGCCCATCCGGCGAAGTCGTGGAAGTCGGGATAGGAGAGGAAATGGACGCCACGCGCGGCATGGTAGTACAGGAGGCGGGTTGAAATGCGCTTCCGGCTTGCGGCGATGGCGACGGACATTTCGCGCGCGGTCCAGACGAGCGGCTTGACGCGCCACTCCTGGCCCAGGGCGCGGTAATGCTCGAGCGTCTGCACGTTGCGGTCCGCCATCAGCACGTTCTCCATCGAGAAGCGGAGAGTCTGGACGAGCCAGGCGTCGAGCCGCACAAGGCGGCGGCAGGGGACCTCCCGCTGGGAGATCTCCAGCTTCCCGTCGACGACGTTGGCGCAGAGGACGTCGTACGTCATCACGTCGCCGCGCTTTTGCGGCGAAAGGCGGCAGAGGTCCCAGAAGTGTCCCTGCAGAAGCGGCAGCGCGGCGACGGAGTGGTTGCCGGTGGTGACGGTCATTACGTGTCCGCGAGCGCCGTGGACGAGCTTCGCCTTCTCGACGAGCAGGACGGACGCATGGGCGTCGAGGTCCGTCCAAACGCCGTTTTCGAAGACGAACGTGTCGTCGCCGAGGTCGTATCCGGTGAAACGCCTCGTCCGCCCCATCGCGCGCGTGACGACGCATGTGGCGCGTCGTTCGGCATCGCGGCGGATGCGGGAGAGGAGGTGTTTCACGGACGACTTCACGGAATCACTCCTCGTGGCCGCGGCAATGCCCGCCGTGGACGGTGAAATGCCCGTGGCGGATCTCCTCGCGGGCGATCAGGTCTTCGGCGAAAGCGCCGACGGCGTCAAGGTCAGCCTCGTCCGCCGCCTCAAGGAGGTTCGAGAGCGCGCGCGGGACATGGCGTTCGAACTGCGTCTGCCCGACGGAGGCGAGGCGGCCGAACGCGCCGAGCGCCTGGACGAGGCGCTGCACGGCGGCGAGATGAAGATGCTCGACCGGCAGCAGGCGCGCCAGCGCCTTTCGCTCCTTCTCGCCGAGCGGGACGTACGGGTCGTAGAGAAGCGAGGCGAGGTCGTACGCGGCGGGCCCTAGCCTCATTCCCTGGAAGTCGATGAACGCCATCGTGCCGTCCGCGCGGAAGAGGACGTTGGAACTCTGGAAGTCGCGGTGGACGAGAACCGGGCGCGCGCGGGAAAGGGTTTCCGCAACCTGCTCCAGCTCGGCGCGGACGGCGTCCGGCATCGCGTCGTAGGCGAAGCGCTCCTTCACGCAGTGCGCCTCGAAGAGGTCGCGCTCCCACTTGTACAAGTCCGGCCCGAACGGCGGCTCAAGCGCGGCCTCCGCCGCAAGCACGGCCTCCGTGCCGCGCTCCTGCATTGCAGCAAGAGCCTTCACGACGGGGCGGTAGAGCTCCACAAGCTTCGCTCCCTTCTTCGTGGCGCGCTCCTCAAGCGACCCGCCGGAGACGTCCTCAAGCGCAAGCGCCTTCGCGTCCGGCAGGTCGGCCAGCACGTTCGGCACGGGGACGCCGGCGGACGCCAGAAGCCGCGCGTGCGAGGCGTAGCGCGCGTTCTCCTGACGCTTCGCGTCGTCGTACTCGACGGCGACCGCGCGCTCGTCGCCGTGGACGAACCGCCAGAACGTCCGGTCGCTGCCGCGCTCGCCGATGAACTCCGCGGCGACGTCCCCCGGCTTCCATCCAAGCGCCTGCGCCAGGGCGGACAGCCTGGAGTCCCCCGTCTGGTCCACGCCGACAAGCGCGGCGCGCTCGAACGCGCCGCCTATCATCCCGCCAGTGACGACGCATCCGGCGAGGTCGGCGGAATCAAGCAGCTTGACGCCGTCGAAAAGCACGTTGGGATTCTCCTCGAACCTGTCGGGGTCGAACGCGGCGTGGATTTCAAGGTAGCGCTCAAGCGTGCCGGCGTCGCCCCAGTACGAATCGTCCTGAACGCTTCCGACGACGAAGCGTCCCTTCATCGCGGCCTTCTCGTAGGCGGAGACGATCGTCGAAAAGCCGCTCGGCGGAAGCTCGTCCATCACCGACGGCGAGAGAAGCGCACAGCCGCAGTACGTGTACGTGCCGTGGTCGCCGGGGACGTCGCTCCTCCAGTTGCAGACACGCCCTTCCGGGTCGGCCTCGACCGTGCGCGGGCCCAGGACGTCTGAAAGCCAGCAGCCGGCGAAGCGTCCGCTGCGCTCGAAAGCGTCCGCAATCGGCTGGGGATCAAGCCCGTGCGCCACTATGTCGCCGTTCACGAGCCAGAAGTCGTCGCCGCCGATCCATTCGCGGAGCGGGTTCAGGACGCCGCCAGTCCCGAGGATCTCCTCTTCGGACGACACGCGGACCTTCGCCGCGCCCTTGCGGCTTCCGGCGAACTCGCGTATCTTCTCCGCCTGCCAGTGCGCGTTGACGGCGACCTCCTCCACGCCCCACGATTCGAGCATCGCGATGATGCGCTCGAGCATCGGAACGCCCCAGACCGGCAGGAGCGGCTTCGGGGCGACGAGCGTGAGCGGACGCAGGCGCGTCCCCAGTCCCGCCGCCAGGACGACGGCCTTTTTCACTTCGGACGCCTTCATGCGGTCCTCGCAATCCTGACTTCGGCGCTCTGGACGCCGGGGACTCCGCCGAACTTCTTCACGGAGACGGTGACGCCCTCCACGCGCGGATAGGCCAGGCACATGTCCGCCACGACGTCCGCCGCGCGCTCCAGAAGCCTGCACTTCGCGCGCTCCAGGGCCTCGCGGATGTCGTTGGACAGCGCCGCGTAGTCGACGGTGTCCTCAAGCGAATCGGACATCGCCGCGTCGCTGAGGTCCGCCGAGAGCGCGACGTCCACCAGCACGCGCTGCGGACGGACCCGCTCGTCCGAACGCTCGCCCAGGATGCAGACCACTTCGATTCCGTTGATGCGTATCGCGTCCATGCGCCGCCTCACTTCCACTGCATCCGCTGGCGCGGCATGTGCCGCTTCGGCTCCTCCAGCTGGAGCGCGTACCACTGCTCGCCGATTCCGGAGTTGTTGAAATGCGCCACGCGGTTGTTCGCAAGCACGTCGCGGTTCGCCTTGAGATACTGGTTGTCGCTCTTCTCAAGCGCGCGGACGAGCGCCCGGTGCGCCTCGTCTATCTCGTTGCGCTTGACGAGGACCCACGAATACGCCGCGGCGAGAAGGACGTTCTGGTTGTAGCGGAGACGCGCCGCCGCCCTGTCATAGACCTTCTTTATCGCGGCTGACGGCTCGTTGCGCATATACATCCGCGCGATCTTCATCGCCGCCATCGTCGGATCCATGAAAATCGCCTTTGGCATGAGTTCGTCGACCTTCTCGAAGTCCGGGATCATCCAGTAGAGCTGGAACTGCATCGTGGCGATCTGCCGGCCCATCATCGGAATCCAGCGGCGGAATGGATCGAGGGCCGCGGTCTTCTCAAGCGCGGCCTTCACCGCCGCCTTGCGGTCGCGCGCAAGCTCGGCCTCGGCTGTCTGGACAGAACTCGGCGGACGTATCCGCCACATGGCGAGCTTCGCCTGCATCTGCTTCTGCCCCTCCGCCATCGCGTTCTGCACGTCCGCCATCACGGCGCCCATGCGCTTCTTCATCCTGAGACCAATCGCGACGTTCACCGCGATGAACGCGAGAACTCCGAAGAAGACGCTCCATCCCGGCCCGAAGACGCCTGGAAGACCCAGCCCAAGACCGACGACAAGACCGGCAAAGACGGCAATGAAAACAGAGTACATATTTTCCTTTTCCTGATTGAAATCCCTGAATGAAAACACGGCGCGGGACGAGACGGCGGCTAGCCCCTGCCGCCGAACGAGGCGGGCCCGGCGGCCATTGCGGCCGGGTCGAGCTCCGACAGACTGGAGACGACCATCTCGCATCCGGCGAAGTCCGTCTCCACAAGATCGTTGCCGCGGACGCCCACGACGCGCATCCCGGCGGCGACGCCCGCCTTCACGCCGTCCGTGGAGTCCTCCACGACGACGCACTCCCCCGGCGCGACGCCAAGGCGTGAGGCGGCCAGCAGATAGCCCTCCGGATCGGGCTTGCCGCGCGAACAGTCCTCGCATCCGACGACGAAGCGAACGTCGCCCGCCCCGCCGCATATGCGCACCATCTTCTCGATCTCGGATACGGGCGAACCCGACACGATGGCGCATGGGGCGATGCCGGCGGCCGCGTGGAGGAACTTCCAAGCGGCCGGGATGGCCATCGCCGACGGGTCGGGGACAAGCCGCGCGAAATGGCGGCGCACGGCCGCGACGTCCTCTTCCAGCGTGGTGGGCGGCAGTGACGGGAACGCATTGCGCAGCGAGACGCGAATGTCGAGCCAGCTGTGGCCGGAGACGATCGGGGCCAGGAACTCGAACGACGTCTTCTGCCCGCGGTCCGCCAGCCAGTCCACCATCGCCAACGCCCAGAAGCGCTCCGAATCGATCAGAGTGCCGTCAAGGTCGAAGAGGAATGCCGCCGGCCTCATCACTTCTTTCCGTGGTACTTGGCGCAGTCGCACTTCTTGAACTTCCTGCCGCTTCCGCACGGGCAGGGGTCGTTGCGGCCGATCTTCGGCTCCTCGCGGCGGACGGACGCGACGGGGGCCGGTTGCTCGATCTCGCCGTCGATGAAACGCCATTCGCCGTCGATTTTCTTGAAGACGGCCGTCTCGTGATGGTCGCACGCCTTGCCGTTCGTGGTGTAGTGGGCGACGAACTCCACGACGCCTTCCGCGTCGGCGGCGCCGCCCTTCTCCGTGCGGACGACGTCGATGCCGCCCCACTCCGCCTGCCGCGACCACTCGCGCGCGCTGTTCGCGTCGAACTCGGCGCGAACCTCCGGGCCGGAGGACTTGTAGAGATACTGCACGTCGCCAACCGCATACGCGGTATAGCGCGCCCGCATCAGTTCCTCGGCCGTGGCGGCCTGACGCCCTCCGGAGAGGACGACGCCGCAGCATTCACCGTAAATCTTGCCCGACCTGCAGGGGCAAAGGTCTCCATTGTTTTTCATGGGCTGCATTCTACCAAAAAGAGGGCGAGTAGTGAACTGGTGAATTGCCGGCCTCAGCGGCCGGACAGGGCGGACGACGCGGGCAGAATCCGCGTCGTGTAGCGCGTCTTTTCCCAAGGCGTCCCCTTAGGCGTGATACATTTGATGGCGGCCTTCCACATGCGGCCGTCAAGCTGGAGGACGCCGACGGCGGTGTCCTCCTTCACGTTCTCGACGGACGACAGGTCGGCGGGAGCGACGAGCGTGAGCGACGGCACGGACTTCCCGTTCGTGGAGTTCCTGCCGGCGTAGCAGCCGAAGTAGAAGCGCCCGTTCGCGTAGTCCGCGGTCTGAATCCCCAGATTCGTCCAGCCGCTGCGCAGCACGTGGCGGTCGACGAAGCGGAAATCGGGCGTGTACTCGTAGACGTAGTTCACGTCGTGCGTAGGCGGAAGGCCGCCGACCACGAAGAAATGCCCGTCCTTGTACGTCATGCCGCCCGCGCCGTGGCGCAGTTCCGGGACCTTCCAGCGCCTGACGAAGGAGAGGTCGTCCGCATTGTAGGCGTAGACCCAGCTGTCCGCCTTGTCCTCCGTGTTGAACTGCCCATGGTTGACGGCGACGTACACCTTGCCGTCGACGACGCAGAGGTCGCCGTGGTGGGTCTTGAGCCCTTTGGCGACGGCGAGCAGCTTTCCGTTCAGGTCGGTCCGCGCAAGTTCGACCGTATGCGACCACCAGACGTTCGTGCCGTCGGTGCAGACGCCCTGGAGATGGGGCGGCCATTCGCCTTCGCTCAGGATTTCGTTCTGCGGCGCCGCGCCGAACGCCAGTCCGCGGATGAGGGCGATTGCCAGCAGCGATTTCTTCATGTCGGTCCTTTCATGTGCGATGTCGATTCATATGCGATGCAGATGTGCCGCACATTCTACCACGTTTCGGCGCGGCATAGAATCCGCCGAATGTGCTATAATGGCGCCATGAGACAGGAGCAGATACCATACGGCGTCAAGGACTTCAGGCGGATTCGCATGGAGGGTCGCTACTACGTGGACAAGACTGCGTACATTCGGGAACTGGAGAGGCGCGCGGACTTCCTCTTCTTCGTACGCCCGCGCCGCTTCGGCAAATCCCTCCTCTGCGAGACGCTGCGCTGCTACTACGACGTCGCGGAGAAGGAGAATTTCGAAAGGCTCTTCGGCGGACTGGACATAGGCCGGAATCCGACCGACCAGCGGAATCGCTACTTCGTCCTGTCGCTCGACTTCTCCCGCGTCAACGCCTGCATAGGCGCGACGTGGGCGGACAAGTTCGAGTCGTACATGGACACGGCGGTCTGGAACGCCATAGAAAACCACAGGTCGCAGCTCTCCGCCATCACCGACGTCGACGGACTCCTGCGGACGCCGGGAGCGGAGACGAAGTACAGCCGCCTCGTGGAATTCGTCCATCGCCTCGGCCTCGGCGTCTACGTGATTGTGGACGAGTACGACAACTTCACGAACGAGATCGTCTCCACCGTGGGGAAGGACCCCTACAAGGAGATGACGCACGGGTCCGGTTTCTACCGCGGGTGGTTCAAGCAGTTCAAGGCGACGTGCGACCGCATCTTCATGACCGGCGTCTCGCCCGTGACGATGGACGACCTCACGAGCGGGTTCAACATCGCGACGAACATCTCGCAGGAGCCCGAGTTCAACGCGATGGTCGGGTTCACGGCGGACGAGACGCGCCGCCTCTTCGAGGACTTCCAGGGGACGAGACTTTTCACCGACGCGGCGGGGACGCACCTCGCGACGGTCAAGGCCTGGTACGACAGCTACTGCTTCTCGAAGCCACTGGCGGGACGCGAGACGCTGTACAACTGCGACATGGCGCTCTACTACCTGTCCAAGCTCGTCGCCACCGGCGCCGCGCCGGAGAACCTCGTCGACGCGAACATCCGGAGCGACTGGAAGAAGCTCTCGGCGATCCTCGCCGCGCAGCGCCACGCGGAGACGTTCGACGGCGTCCTGCCGCTCACGGAGGAGCTGGCCGACAGGGGCGAGGTCTCCTTCGCGCTCGTGGACAGCTTCCCGATAGAGGGGATTCTCAAGGAGGAGAACTTCAAGTCGCTCTACTACTACTACGGAATCGTCACCATGTCGCGCTTCGTGCGCGGCGACCTCCAGTTCCGCGTCCCGAACGAGTGCGTCCGGCGGCAGATCTTCGACTACATGCGCGACGAGTACGCGAAGCGCCCCAACGCCGTCGACACATCCGAGTTCACGGAGCGCTTCGACGCCTTCGCGTGGGACGGCAAATGGCGGGAGTTCCTGACGTACCTCGCGGAGAAGTACCGCGACAACGGCTCGCCCCGCGACGGCATATGCGGCGAGGCGCGGATCAACGGCTACCTCCGCGCGTACCTCACGATGAAGAGCGTCTACGTGGTGAAGCCCGAGCTGTCGCATCCGTGCGGCTACTCCGACTACGCGCTCTTTCCTAACAGGTCGCTGCCGGATGGAAGCGTTCCGGAGCAGAGCTACCTCATCGAGATGAAGCACTCGAAGGCGGACGCACCCGACTCGGAGATTGCGACGAAGCACGAGGAGGCACTGGCGCAGCTGCGCGCGTATGCGGCAGACCCGGCGGTGGCCGCCCTCGCCGGCGGCACCCCCGTCCACTTCATCTGCTACGAGTTCCGCGGACGCGAGCTTGTGCGCCTCGAGGAAATCCCCGTCTCCGAACTGATGGCGTAGCCGCGCGGGAAAACGTCAGGAGCGCGTCGTCGTCTTGACGATCCTGTCCGCGCAGCCGACTTCCTTCATGACGGACTTGAATAGTTCGCTGTCGTCATGGCTTCTGGAGGACGGCATCTGCGGAACGTGCCGCGCGAACGCAAGCCGGAGAAGTTCCTCAAGCCTGCGGCGGGCGTCGTCCGCCTCCAGCGGCAGATACAGCTGCAGCGGAGACTTCTTGCCGCACATCATCACGGAGACAAAGCGCTTTCCTGATGCGTGGCCGACGACATGGCGGACCCATGTCTCCATTTTCACGCTGTCGTATATCTCGTCGCCCGGCGAAAAGGCGAATGCGTAGGAACGCATGCCGTTCCTGGTCTCCGCATCGACGAAACGCATCCTGCCGTCGATTCTGACGGCGTGTCCGTCGAGCGGAATTTCCACGACCACGCCCTCGTCCGGCGCCGCCTCGCACTGCGCACAAAGCGAGAGCACGGTATCGCCGGGAACGCCGTATTCGTCCTGGAGCGACTGCTCTTTCTTTGGGAAGGCGATTTTCAGACTGCGGTATTTCTCGGCGTCCACGTCCGACGCGCATTCGAGAATCGCGTTTGCGACTTCGCCGGCGTTCGGGCCGCGCCCCTTTTCCACGATGCGCATCGACATTTCACCGAGTTCGACGGACGACGGTTCGCCCGCGAACAGAAGCCGCCTCTTTTCCGCGTTGGAGATCTTCACGTTGAAAGGCTCGTCGTCTTCAAGAACGTCGTACGCCGGATTGTCCATGCGCGCATGAAGGCGTCTTGTCCAGAGAAAGTATGACGGATTGGCGAAAAAGGCCGCCAGGTCGTCAAGCCCGACCGCCGTCGGCGCGGATTCGGCGCATTCAAACGCCGCGACGCCGTCTTTCGCCTCGCCGTTCTCTCCGCCGGCGAACAGCGCCGCCGCAATCTCGTAGTCGGCGGGAGAATACGACGGCGGCAGCGCGGCGGCCTTGCCATCGTCCGCCGTGAAACGGCAAATGCTGTACGACTGGAGAGGATGCACGAACTCGACCATGCCGCCCTTCCCGCATTCACGCCGCTCGTATGCAAACCAGTCCCGCAAATCCGAAAACGGGACGGCCGGCGGAATCTCGGCATTGGAGCGGACGTCGCGTCCGACGTAGCTGAACGCCAGACGCCCCCTTGCGCCGAGCGCGGCCTTCAGAAGCGCAAAGGCGTCGCGCTCGCGCGGCGACACGTCGAAAAGCGTGGGGCGGCGACCGATGACGTCGAATGACGGACGATACTCCTTCCGCGGGAACGAGCCGTCGTTCAGCCCGCAGATCCAGACGAAGCGGGCCGGAACGGCGGAGGCGTTCTTGAGCGGCGCGAACTTGACGGAATCGCAGCGCGTCCAGCCGCGCCTCTGCGGCACGACGATGGCGTCGAGGACGGCCTTGCAGACCACGTCGCCCGGCAGCCTCCACTTGCCGCCCTCTCCGCATATCGCCTCCGCGCGTTCCGCAGACGACAGTGAGGAATCTATCGCCTTGCGCAGCGCGGCCGTTTCGCGCATCGTCTCCTCGCCGTCGGCGTAGATTTCGTCGACGACGCGAAGCAGGCGTTCGCGCCACTCGGAAATGGAACGCCCTTCGCGCAGAAGACGGCGAACGCCCTTCAGCGTCCGGATGAAACGCCAAAGGCGGTACGCAAGCGCGGCGCGGTCGTCCTCGACGTGTCCGCAGGGAAGCAGCCTTCCGATTCCCGGCACTGAGACCGTCGCGTCCTCGTCCTCGCGCGGGCCGATAAGCGCGTCCAGCGCAAGCCTGTCCAGACCGCGCCGCCACGTGAAAGGCAGCGCCTCGACGGACTTCTCGCCGCCGATTGCGTCATGCACGTCATCGTCGTCAAGCCCCCAGTGCACGTTGGCGCGGGCGGCCATGTCGCGCAGGACGTCCACCCCTTCCGCGTCGACGTCGAACCTGGCCCTGACGGACGGGACGCCGAGGAGGGAGAAGACGGCGTTGACGGTCAGGCGCCCGTCCCGCAGCGCAAGCAGTTCGGAAAAGGAATGGACGATCGGGGAATCGGATTCAAGCCCGCCGTCGAGGGAGACCGGAATCGCGGAATCGCCGCCCTCGCCGAAAACCGATTCGACGAGAGGAGCATACGAATTCCAGTCGGCGCAGAGGATCCGGACGTCATGCGGGCGCGCATCGGGGTTCTCGCGCATGAACCGGTGAATGCCGTCGCGAATCGCCTCCAGTTCCCGCCTTGGAGAATGGCAGACGTGCGTTTCGGCGGGAGCGGAGAGTTCGCGAAGCGCGGAAAAGTCCGCCTCCGGCCCGCCATCGTCGCCGATCCATTCGGGCTCGTTTATCGGAAAGTCCAGCTCTGCCGAAAGAACGCCGCGCGCCCCGGTGGCGAGCGCGCCGAGCAGCCGGTCGTCCGCCGTGTCGAACATCGCATCGGGAGAGGAGTCCGGCAGCTCTGCGCCGCTAGCGAGACAGGACTTCATCCTTTGCGCCAGTTCCCTGACGGCAGTGCGTTTAGTGTGATTGTCAAGCCAGTATTCACGCGACGGATTGAACGACCAGAACCTGACGGGGACGACGCGCGAAATCTGCACGAGCATCTGGAGATACGGCAGCGGGGCCGCCGCAATGTCGAACACGTGCACGGACTCGTACCTGCGGAATCCGTTTTCGAACGCCAGTGAAAGGTCTGCATCGTCCGACAGCGCGTCCGCGTAGTCGGCCGCATACGTGTCGCCCGACTGCTCCACGAGCATCCGATAGAGAAGAGACTGCCAGCCCGGCGCCTCGTTCCCGCAAATGCCGCGCTCCCATCTGCAGAGCATCTGATGGCGGCTTGCGAGATAGTCGTCGAAGAGCGCGGCAATGCGGCAGGAGAGGGCGAAGCGACGGCGGGCGACGCCTCCCCTGTCGGCCTCGACGTACGACGTCAGTTCGGAGAACGCCGGATCGCCGGCGTTCCTCTCCAGAAGCGCGAAGATGCGCCACGCCATGACGTCGCGGGCGTACGGATGGTCCGCCGCCCTGCGCAGTCCGCGCGCCCGGCCGCACTGCGCGGCAAGCCAGTCGTTCACGAATTCGGCGATTGGAATGAAATCGACGTTGGCAAGGACGCCGCATCCGCCCGCCCCCGTGACGAAAAACGACTGCAGATAGTCACGCGAGGCCGGGTCGCCGACGACGACGCACGTCCTGGCGAACGGGTCGCCCGACCTGCCGCGCGATGCGAACAGCCTCTCCGCAAGCGCCTCGATTCTGTCGCTCCAGTAGACCCGCAGGTCGAATTCCGCTTCCATCCGCTTCCCCTTCCCTATGCCGCGTCCCCGAAGAGCGCCGTCGCGCCGCGAACGAACCAGCATGCGTCAAGGGCGAGGACTGCCATCTTGGCCAGCGTCCCGAAAAGGAATCCGAGAAATCCACCAACTCCCCCGCGAAAGGCCTGCGACACTCCGCGCCCTGCGACCAGTTCCCCAAGCATCGCGCCAAGGAACGGCCCCAGCAATATTCCGAGCGGAAAGAAGAACGCGCCGACAAGCGTTCCGACGAAACACCCTACAGTTCCCCAGCGCGAGCAGTTGAACTTCTTCGCGGCCATGGACGGAAGCGCGTAGTCGAGCGCGAACGCGACGGCGGCGGCCGCGCCGGCAATAGTCAGCTGCGAAGTTGAAAGCGCGGCCGATGTCGGACAAAGGCAGAGCAGCGCGGCGAAGCCCGCGACGACGCCCGGCAGAACGGGAACGACGCATCCGACGAACCCCACCAGAAGCAGGACCGCTCCAAGAACTGTCAGCGCGACGTCGGTCATGGATTCGCGCCGTAGAGCATCAGCCCGCCATACGTCCAGTTCGGATTCGGCATTCCCGGAAAGTTCGCCCGGTCCATCGTCAGCATCACGTACTTGAACGGAAATCCGTCCGGCAGCTCCGCGATGCAGGGCCAGACCCGGCCGTTGCGGCAGACGTCGTCCCACGGCGGGAAGTCCATCTCAAGCGTCCCCCTCAACTTCAGGTGCGGATATTCGTAGACGTGTATCGCGCGGTCGGCGCTGCCGCTGAAGCAGTGGCGGACGCCGTCGATCCACGCGATCGTCGTCCCGGTGGAGTCGCGCTCGACGGGGCCGGCGACGTTCACGAACACGCCGTCCCACTCGCGCGATTCAAGCATCGAGGCGCGAATGCCCTTTGGGGTGAACTCCGAGACGAAAAGACGCCAGCGCTTAGCCGCCTCGTCCCAGGTGGCGCACGGGTCTTCGTTCATGCCCTTCAGGCCGAGCGATTTCGCCCGCATCACGGAAAGCCCGTGAAGAGGGGACTTCTCGCTCCACGCGACGTTGAGGCCGCCCTCGGCGCGACGGTTGAGTCCGTCCGTCCCCGTCGAGAAGTTGCTTGCGTAGCATTTCCAGAAGCCGTCCTTCTCGTCGAAGAAGATATGGCTCGCCAGGTCGTTGCGCAGTTTCCCATCATCGTAGTCGAAGAGAATCGCCCCTTCAAGGCGAACGTCGAAGAGCGACGGGTCGAAACTGGCTACGGCCTGGAACGCGCCATATGCGCGAGCGCTGAACGTGAAGAATACGCGGTCGTTCTCCATGTAGACGTGGTTCTGGCGGTCGCGGCAGACGAAGCGGACGTCCGCCTGCCCGATTCCGGCCGTGAGCGAAGCGGATGCGTCGACGACGTTCGTCGAGACGCAGAACTTCAGCCTCCCCATGTTCGAGCGCAGGGACGGGTCGAAGCCCTTGTCCAGCTCGGCAATGCGCAGAAGAGACGTCTTGCCGTCCTTCGTCGCGAACACCGCCGAACGCATCCGGCACGTCATGAGCACGGAAAGGTCGAACGGCGGAGGCGGAAGCCCCTTCGTCTTCCCGTCCACTCCGAAGCGCATGGCGACGTCGCCGTCCTTCGCCGCGAACGCGATCTCGGCCGGAAGCGAATCGACGCGGGCGCGGTAGTGCGCGGCAGGCCAGTATCCGCCGACGACGCGCAGGCCGGCGTTCGTAAGTACCGGATGCATCACCGACGCGGCTACGGCGGTGTCCGGCCTGTACTCGCACAGCGTCAGCTCGTTGTCGAGCATGAACCGGCGTGAGGCCAGGCGGGAGAACTTGAGCCCGCACGGGTCGACTGCGGCAGATGCCGCGACGGCGCACAGAAGCAACGCGAGAACGCTAGAACACCTTTTCATATTCGCCCTTCTGGACTTTCTTCAGACAGCTGAACCCGGCCCGCTTCGCTCGGTAGTGGAGGTCGGTGCGCGAATGCCCCAAAGCGGGCGCCTGCACGACGCGGAATATCTCCGCGCCGCACTCGGGGCATTTCCGCAGACGGTCTTCGGTGATCGACTGCGCGATTTCAAAGCCGTCCCGGCACTTCGGACACGACTTCTCCGCGTCTGCGGCCTCGTACACGTACATCGGCATCGGCGAACCTCCGTCAGCGCATCCTCGCGGACTTGTCCAGGAAGCGCTTCGCCCAGAGAATCGCGGGCTTGCCGGCGGCGACTTCGCCGAAGAGTTTCTGCGCGTCGTCTTCGCGCCCGTCGGCGACGGCCCGCAGTCCGCGAAGGTACTTCGCCTTCCATGCGTTGTCGTGCGCGCGTTCCATCGGCGAGTTCTCCCCGCCGAACTTTGCGTAGGCGTCGATCACCTTCGGCTGCGGCCTTTCGAGACTGGCAATCCCCTTGGCGAGTTCGTCCATGTTGGCGGTGATTTCCTTCGCGCCGTCAGGCCTGGCGTCGCCGAGTTCGCGCAGGGCGAGGACGCGGTAGAAGTTCATTTCGCCGGGCGCGACCCAGCCCTTGAGGACGTTCTGCAGTTCCGCCGTCGCGGCGGCGGAATCGCCCATGGCATTCAGGCAGTGCGCGAGGTAGTAGCGCGTCTTCGGCTCCATGCCGGCGTCGCCGGGGCGGCCTGCCTGAAGGTTGGACGGATAGGTGAGCGCGGTCTCGAAATCCTTCTTCGCGCCGCTGAAATCGCGCTTCGCCATCTTGTCCAGGCCGCGAAGGAGAAGTCCGTCCGTGAACGGCGACAGCAGTCCCTCTCCGCCTTCCCACACGTGGAAGCGGCGCGTCGTGAGAATGGACAGCGCGGAATCGTAGTCGCCGGCCTCGTTGAAGAGGTATGCCATGCGGAGCATGCAGGCGTCGTACTTCTCGGCGGTCGCCCGATACTTCTTCATCTGCGCAAGTCGGTCCGAGGCGGGGAGACCGAGCTTTTCGGCAAGCTTGTCCATCTCCTCCAGCGCGCGGAAGTTCGTCGGATCGGCCGCCATCGCCCTGACGTACCACTCGTGCGCCTCCTTGGACGCAACGCCGGACGGAACGCCGGTGTTCGTGAAGTACGTGCCGGGGTGGGCAAGTCCGAAGCCTATGTTTCGCAGGGCGAGCGCATGGCCGGCGTCGAGCGAGACGGCCTTCTTCCAGCTTGCAAGCGCCTTGTCCTTGGCGTCGCGGTTCCACTCGACGTTGCCGAGGTAGTACCACGTGTTCGCCTTGTCGGGGCAGACCGACGCGGCGTAGGAGAGGACAGCGTACTCCTCGTGCCTGTTGGGGAAGCAGTAGTCGACCGGCTGGGCTGCGGCCTTCGCGAACGCCTCCTTCGCGCCGTCCATGTCGCCCAGGCGCGCCATCGCGTAGCCGGCGAAGTAGTCGAAGAGCGGAGACTTGTACGAGGCGCACGCGGCGACTGTCTCGGAAAGCGGCAGCGCACCGTCCGTGCGGTACGGACGCTCCTTCGCGGCGATCTCGTCCGCCTGTCGCGCCAGCTCCACGACTTCCCTCCAGGCGCCGACGGCCCAGTAGTCGCAGACCGTTTCGAGAAGCCCCTGCGCCTTCAGTCCGCGGCGGCAGCCGGTGTCGGACTTGCGGCGCGGGCCGGGCGCGTCTCCGCCGACGTTCAGCACGGCGTCCTCTCCGTCGTCTTCGAGGAACGCGCGCTCGGCGACTCCCCACGATTCGAGCGGGTCGCACTGCTCGGCCATGCGCAGGGCCTTCGAGGCCGCGGAATCCTGTCCCAGTCTGCGCAGGACGTATGCCCGGAGCGTGTGGAGCTTCGCCTCCTTCGAGCCGCGTTCAAGGGCGTCGTCGACGCGCGCCAGGGCCTCCGCATAGTCGCCCCTGCGGCAGGCGAGGCGGGCGAGGGCGGCGTAGGCGGGGCGGGCGAGCGTTGAACGCCAGGTCACGCGCCAGTAGAGGTCTTCCGCCTCCTTGAACTTCGCGGCGCGGACCGCGGGGTCGGCGGCGAGAAGCCCCTGCTCCTCCAGGACGAGGGCGAGCATGTATTCCGGCTCGGCGTCCTTGGCGCGGGTGAAGTTGCGCGTGACGCGGGCGACGGCGGCGCGGAGGTGGCGTTCCGCCTTTTCGAACTCGCCGTTCTTCGCAAGGCGGATGCCCATGGCGACGTTCGCGGCGGAGTACGAGGGGTCGAGATCAAGGGCGCGGGAGTAGTACGGAACGGGGTCGATGAGACCGTTGTGGAACTGGTCGAGGCGGAGTCCGGTCAGGTAGGCCTCCTCCGCAGAAGCGTAGGCCGATGGCTCCTTCGGGTTCGCGACCTTCGGCGGCAGCGGGGCGTGGGGGTCTTCCGGGACGGGCGTGTAGGCGAGGACGACCTTGCCGTCCTTGTCGAGGAGGCGGCCGGTGAGCGACTGGTCCTTCACGTCGGCGGAGACCTTCACGGTCTTGCACCACGGGCGGTTGGGGTCGATTGCGACGTCCTTCTCGCTGAACGTCACCTTGCCGTTCTCAAGCATTTCGACCGTGCAGCCGGAGAGGACGCGGGTGGAGTGGAATCCGAGCAGGGCCTCGTCCTTCCTCTCAAGGCGCTCGACGTTCACGGCGCCGTCGATGGTGACGTCCTTCACGCCGCCGATTCCCTTGACCGGAAACCAGAACTGCTTGACCGTGCGCGTCTCGAACGGGTCGATCCACGAGTAGTCCGGCTGGTTGTCGCTCCAGCATCCCACCATGAGCTCGAGGTAGGGGCCGTCGCTGTCGGTAAGCACCGTGTCCCAGACATGCGCCTCGGGGAAGTTGCCCCAGAGGAAGAACTTCTTGCCGACGGTGATGTGGCGGTTGGAGACGTGGGCCGTGCCCATGTTCCTCTTGTGGTCGTAGCCGGCGAGCCAGGAGTTGTCGGGGTCCATTGCGAAGATGGAGCGCGATTCGACGGTGAAGTTCTTCCACCACGAGAGGTCCACCATGCCTTCGACGTCGTCGGCGTACTTCGAGCGCTGGGAGGGAAGCCAGCTGTGGTCCACGCGCTTGGGTCCGAGCGGATACGACGTCCAGAAGTTCTTGTGGTGGTCGAATCCGAGATGGCAGCTAGGCGGGAAAAGGACCTGGTAGTCGTCGCCGCAGTGGACGGAGACGTTGGCCCAGTAGATCATGGACTCGACGTACGGGCCGCGGTTCATGAACTTGTTCTCCGCCTGGAGGACGGCGCGGTCGGGGAGAAGGGAGAGGCCTATCGTCCACTTGAGGCGGCGGCGAAGTTCGGTCTCGCCTATCCAGACGGTCTTCGATCCGTCCTTGTTCGCCATCATGCGCCAGTCGATCGGCATGGCGGTCGTGGCGCGGTGGTGATGCGGGAAGTTCCACTCGACGCCGCCGGAAATCCAGGCGCCGAGCATTCCGATGAGCGCGGGCTTGATCACGTGCTGGCGGTAGAACGTCTCGAAGCCGGTCGCCTTGTCGGTGAAGTTGAGAAGATGCCCGCCATGCTCCGGCAGAAGGCCCATCTGCAGCCAGTCGTTCTCCAGGGTGAGGTACTTGTACGTCTCGTCCATCTTCTCGTCGTGCAGGACGTCCTGCATGGGATAGGGATAGACGCGGCCCTGGGCGCCCTGGTAGACGCGGCCCGTGTAGAATACCGGCGTCTTGTCGTACCCGCCGGGCGCGTACGTCGGCAGCACGATCTTGCCCTCGTTCATCTTCACGCCGCCTGCCGAAACGGCGAGGGCGGCCGCCAGGGTCAAAATGCAAACTGGAGTTTTCATCTGCGTCTCCTCATGTCATGCGTTAAAAAGCGTTCTCCTCAAAGTTCCACCGGGACGATGCGCACGTCGCGCATCCCGCACGGCAGGGCGAAGAAGACCCTGCCCCCGCGCTGCTTCTTGTCGCGCTTCATGATTGCCTTCAGGTCGTCGAACGCAATGCCGCCGGGCAGTTCCGTCGGCAGTCCGGCGGCGGCGAACGGCGCCGCGACGCGCTCCGGCCAGTCCGCCGGGGCAAGGCCGAGGCGGACGGCGAGGCGCGCCTCCTCGACGGTCCCGATGGCGACGGCCTCTCCGTGCTTCACCGCAAAGCCGGTGGCGATCTCGACTGCGTGTCCGACGGTGTGTCCGAGATTCAGCTTCGCGCGGTCGCCCTTCTCCCGCGGGTCGCGCCTGACGAAATCGACCTTCACGGCCAGGGCGCGGGCGACGTAGCGGCGCATCGCCTCTGCGTCGTCCGCGTCCGGAACGTCCAGAAGCCCGGGGTCCGCGATGAAAGCGTGCTTGATCGCCTCGGCAAGTCCGCAGCGCAGTTCGCGCGGCGGAAGCGTCCGCAGCGTCTCGACGTCGGCCAGGACGACGGCCGGCGAGTGGAACGCGCCGACGAGGTTCTTCCCCTCCGGCAGGTCGCAGCCGGTCTTTCCGCCCGTCGACGCATCGACCATCGAAAGGAGGGACGTCGGCGCGTTGATCCAGTCCATTCCGCGCATCCACGTGGCGGCGGCGAAGCCGGTCATGTCGCCCACGACGCCTCCGCCGACGGCGACGGCGAAATCGCGCCGTCCAAGCCCGGCGGAAAGAAACGCGCGCCAGATTGCGGCGACGGTCGTGACGTCCTTCGTCTCCTCCCCCGCGGGGATCGTGGCCAGCGTCGCGGAGACGCCGGCCTCCGACAGGGAGCGCGCGATGCGCTCGCCGTAGAGCGGAGCGGTGTTCGCGTCGCAGACGACGACCGCGCGCGACGAAAAGCCGCGTTCGCGGGCGAGTTCGCCGACGGAGTCGAGAATGCCCGCGCCCACGCGGACGTCCGACGGCACGTCGCCCGACACGATGCGGAAGCGCCCCAGGACGACCTCCGCCCTGTCCGCGCGCGCCTCGGCCGTCTCCTCCGCCTGTTCGGCGCTCTGCGGAAGCCGCAGAGGGAAGCTGGCGTAGTGCGCTGCGCGGGAATCGAGAAGCGCGAACAGCTTGTCCGCGGCGGACGCCAGCGGACGCGTGCCCTGCTGCGCCATCACGCGGCGGGCCAGGACTTCGCGCGGCACGTCGAGGAAAAGAACGCGCCCGGCCGATTCGGCCGCGGCGCGCGCCTTCGGGTTAACGAGGGCGCCGCCGCCAAGCGCGACGACGCCCGCCCCCCGCGCCGAGACCTTCTCCAGCGCGGCGAGTTCGCGGGCGCGGAATCCGGCTTCCGATTCGCCCGCGAATATCTCCGGAATTGAAACGCCCCCCGCATCCTCCACGACAAGGGCGTCAAGGTCGGTGAACGGCACGTCGAAGCGCCCGGCCAGGGTCTTGCCCAAGGTGGTCTTGCCGCTTCCGGGCGGACCGTAGAGGAAAAGGGGGGCGGCCATCGGTCAGTCCTCGCTCTTGAGGGTGTTCCTGGCCTCGTTGACCTTCATCTTGCGGCCCATGAACTCCTTTTCGTCATAGGCGGCGATGGCCTTCTCGGCTTCGGGGCGGTTCGGCATCACGACGAAGCCGAATCCCTTGGACTTGTTGTTGTAGCGGTTCGTGACGATCCGGGCGGTGGAGACCGCACCGAACTTCTCGAACATCTTGCGGAGCTCGGCCTCGTCCAGGTCGTAGCTAAGGTTGCCGACGTAGATCTCGACGCTGGTCGGCGGAATCGCCACCCGCGTCTCGGTCGGGCGAAGGTCGCGGCGCGACGCCGGCGCGCCCGGCCTCTTCGCCGCGGCGGACTTGGCCGCGCACTTTCCGGACTTCTTTCCGGCAACCATCCCGGCCACGAATCCGATGGCCGCTCCGCCGGCCGCCGCCACTGCCAGCGGGACCCAGCACGCCGTCCCCTGCGCACACGCCGCGCCCGCGGCGAACATTTCTGCACTCATCATCTGCTATTGCACTCCTTCTCTTCTCTCTCTTCTGCTTTCGCCGACGCCCCGAAAATCAGCCCGCAAGAAATCCGACGAGTTTCCTGAGGCGCGACGGGTGACGCAGTTTGCGGAGGGCCTTCGCCTCTATTTGGCGAATGCGCTCGCGCGTCACGTTGAACTGACGGCCCACCTCTTCCAACGTCCTGGAAAAACCGTCGGTGAGCCCAAAACGGTAGTCCAGCACCTGACGCTCGCGATCCGAGAGCGTTTTCAGGGTTTCTGTCAAACTTTCGCGCAGCATCGAATAGGCGGTCTGCTCGGAGGGGTTCTCCGCCGTCGTGTCCGGGATGAAGTCGCCGTACTTCGCGTCGTCGTTGTCTCCGACCTTCGACTGCAGGGAGATAGGCTGCTGCGCCATGCGGCGGACCTTCTGGACGTCCTCCGGCTTCAGGTCCATCTCGTCCGCGATCTCCTTTTCGGTGGGTTCGCGCCCAAGCGTCTGAATGAGCTTCTTCTGGACGCGCATGAGCTTGTTGATCGTCTCGATCATGTGCACCGGGATGCGGATCGTCCGCGCCTGGTCCGCGATCGCGCGCGTAGCCGCCTGGCGAATCCACCACGTCGCGTACGTGGAGAACTTGTAGCCGCGCGTGTACTCGAACTTCTCGACCGCCTTCATGAGGCCGGTGTTGCCCTCCTGGATCAGGTCCAGGAAGCTCAGCCCGCGGTTCATGTACTTCTTCACGATGGAGACGACGAGACGGAGGTTCGCCTTGACCATCTCCTCGCGGGCGGACTCGCCGCGGTGCAGAATCTCGCGCAGCTCCCCGAACGTCTCGGTGAACTCGTCCGGCGGCATGCCGAAGCGGTCCTCGTACTTCTTCATCTCGGCGCGCACCTTCGTCAGCTCGGCCTCGCGCCTCTTGGATGGATGCTGGCCGACGAGCGTCGTCTGCTGGTTCAGAAGCCGCAGATACGGAAGGTAGATCGTCTCGTCCGCCTCGCGGCAGAGCGTCTCGAGGACCTTCTGCTTGAAGTTGAGTTCCTCGAAGGCGTCGCGAAGCGCGTTGCGCGCGTTCTTGACCGACGTCTCCGCGCCGCGGACCTGCGCGTCCGTCGCCTTCTTCCGGCGGTTCCTGACCTCGGTCAGCTTGGCATGGGCGTCGCAGAGCCTCTTCTCGACGTCGGAGAGCATCTTGCGCAGCTGGGGAAGGCGCTCCATGTAGGCGTCGCGGTTGTCGTCGTACTTGTCCGTGACGACGCGGTCGAAGCGCTCCTGCATTCCCTCCAGGCGGTCGAGGAGGTTCAGGTACATTCCGGGGGTGAACGCGAAGCGGTTGAACATGTCCTTCGTCTTCGACTCGGCCTCCTCGATCTGCTTGCAGATCTCTATCTCCTGCTGCTGGCTGAGGAGCGGGACCTGCCCCATCTGGTGGAGGTACATGCGGATAGGGTCGTCGAAGAGCTCCTGCGCCCTGGCCTTCTGCGAGTTCTTGTCGAGGGTGTTGTCCTTGTCGGCGATGAACGCCTCGGTGTCGCGGGAGTCGATCACGCGAACGCCGAGCTTGTCGAGCATGCTCTTGAAGTTCTCGATCGCCTTGTCCGTGTCCGTCCCGTCGTCGAGCAGCGCGCCCCACGGCATGTGCTGGTCGAGCTCGCGCTCGGTGACGTAGCCGCCGTTGCGCTCGGAGACGCGGATCAGTTCCGTCACGGCCGACTGGATCTCCCCGGAGCGCATCTCGCTTCCGCCCTGGAAGCTCGTGCCCACCTCGTCGGAGTCGTCGCCGTCGGAGTAGACGGAAGCGGACGGCGGATAGATGTCCGGCGGAAAGGCGTCGTCGTCAAGGGCCGAATGCTCCGGCATGTCCTGGTCGTCCACGGAAAGCGGCTCGCCCTCGGCGGCGTCCGCCTCCTTGGCGATGTTCTCGAGATCCATTTCGGTGGCGGCGAGAGCCTCGTCGTCGTCGACCGCGGAAGCCTCCTCGCCGTCAAAGCCCGAGGAATCCCCGCCCTCGAAGGAAGACGCCCTTCCGGACGACTTCCTTTTCAGTCCGGCCGCTCCCCCGACCGTTCCGCCGTTTTGGACATCAGCTTCCTTCTGCTTCTTTCTAGTGGCCATTTCTGCTCCAGAGTATAATCCGACTATACGCCTTAAAGTCAAGAGGTCAATGTATCAAAAAAAACGACGTAAGTCAATCCCCTCGGAAAAGTGCGTGAAAAGTGCATCATATACTGAACCACTGCGGACAGGTTCGAAAGGGGGCTGGAGGCAGGAGGCGAAAAGGAAGAAGGACAGGCCGGGAAAGGCGAAGGAGACGGAGGCGACCGCCGGCGGCGGGGACGCGCAGGACGGAACGCGGAACGTCAAGGAAGAAAAGGAGAGAGAATGAGACAGTTCAGAACGCCGCCTAAATGCATCGCGGGAATCTTCGGCGAGGTGAACCATTTCGTCTGCAATTCACCAACGCAAAAGTGAAAAAAACACTCGCATCCGCTTCTGCAAATGGCGGGCGTCAAACGCAAAGCGGGCGGCGCGCATATGCGCGCCGCCCGCTTTGTTCGTCCTAGACGGACTGCCGGCTACCGGCAGAGCGTGTAGAGGACGCCGGCCACGACGGCCGAGCCGATCACGCCGGAGACGTTCGGACCCATCGCCTGCATGAGGACGTAGTTCGCCGGGTTGTCCTCCAGCGAGACCTTGTTCGACACGCGGGCGGCCATCGGGACGGCGGAGACGCCGGCCGAGCCGATCAGCGGGTTGATCTTCTCCTTCGAGAAGACGTTCATCAGCTTGGCCATCAGGACGCCGCCGGCCGTGCCCACGCAGAACGCGAGAAGGCCTAGCGCGAGGATGCCGAGCGTCGTGCCGGAGAGGAACTTCTCGCAGGCGAGCTTCGAGCCGACCGAGAGCCCGAGCATGATCGTCACGATGTTGATGAGGGCGTTCGCCATCGTATCCGCGATGCGCGACACGGACGGGCCGACTTCCTTGGCAAGGTTGCCGACCATGAGCGCGCCGATCAGCGGCACGGCGGACGGCAGGAAGACCGCGCAGAGGAGGAGCACCGTGAGCGGGAAGCAGATCTTCTCGATCTTGGTGACGTTGCGCAGCGGCGGCATTTCGATCAGACGCTCCTTCTTCGTGGTGAGAGCCTTCATGATCGGCGGCTGGATGATCGGCACGAGGGCCATGTAGGAGTAGGCCGCAACGGCGATGGCGCCGAGCAGGTCAGGCGCAAGGCGCGACGTGAGCCAGATGGCAGTCGGGCCGTCGGCGCCGCCGATGATGCCGATGGAGGAGGCCGCCTTGAGCGGGTCGACGCCGAAGAAGTCGGGGTCGAACGCCGCGATGCCGAGCGCGCCGAAAAGGGCGAAGAAGATGCCGAACTGCGCGGCAGCGCCGAGGAGAGCCGTCTTCGGGTTCGCAATCAGCGGGCCGAAGTCGGTCATCGCGCCCACGCCCATGAAGATCATGATCGGGAACACGCCGGTGTCGATGCCGAACTTGAAGAAGTAGTGGAGGAAGCCGCCGGGTTCGACCACGCCGCCGGACATCACGGGGATGCCGGAGGCGAGGAACGAAATCACGCCGTCGTGCATCATCGCGGGCGCGGTGATGCCAGTGAGCGGGCAGTTGGCGAGCAGTCCGCCGAAGCCGATCGGCAGGAGGAGGAGGGGCTCGAAGCCCTTCACGATCGCGAGGTAGAGCAGGACGAGGCACACGGGAATCATGATGAACTGTCCAAGGCCGTAGGGCATCCCGAACAGCGTCTTGACCTCATGCCCCTCGACGAACGCGCCGACGTCGTCGAAGTAGCCGCCGTGCCACTTGAGGTCCTTGTCGTAGTAGCCGTTGCGGTTCGCGCTGTTGGCTTTCTTCTCCGGGCGGTCCGCCTCGGCGAATTCGCCGGTGATGTAGGCGGGGGCTCCCTTCGAGACGAAGCCGGCGATGCCGGTGTCGTCCTTGAGGTTCTTCACCTTCGTCAGCGTCTGCAGCCACGGGGCCATCTTCTTCTCCTCGCCCTTCGCGACCGGATCGGCCGCCTGCGCGCCGAAGAGGCACGCGAGGGCGAAAAGCGCCATCAGATACTTTTTCATGCTTTCAATTCCTTTCTGGACGTCCGCAGCCGCAGGGCGTCCGGAGGCGAAACGCCCGCGAACGCCGTCTGCGGCCGGACGATTCCGTCTTAGCCGATGACCGCCAGCACGTCGCCGGTGGCAACCTTGTCCGTCGCCGCCACGCAGACCGTGACCGTGCCGTCGCAGGGGGCCGTCATGGGCGTTTCCATCTTCATGACGTCCATGACGAGGATTTCGTCGCCCTTGGAGACCTTCGTGCCGGAATTGGCCGTGATGCGGAGGACGGCGCCGGGGACGGGGGCCTTGACTTCCTGTCCGCCCGCCGGGGCCGCAGCGGCGGCCGGGGCGGCCTTGACGCCGGCCTCGGTCGTGAACGCGACTTCCTTGCCGTTGACGACGGCCTTGCCGGCGCCAGTGATCTTGACGCCGTAGGCCTTGCCGCCGATCGTGACGGTCACGCCCTCGGCGTTCGCGCCGGCGGCGGCCGGGGCGTCTTCCGCGAAGCGGCAGCCCATCGGGGCCTTGGACGGGTCCTTGAGGAAGAGAATGCCCTTCTCCATGCAGGAGGCGGCGATGAAGACGTTCTCGTCCGTGACGGGCAGGCCGGCGTCCTTGAGGGACTTCTCGGCGACGGCGCGGCCCTTCTTCGGATCGGCGTCGTTGAGCTCGAGGACGGTCTTCGTCGTGGGCGTGGAGTAGGGCTTCGTCAGTTCGTTGGAGGCCATGAACTCGGCGGCCTTCTTGACGATCTCCGGGTCCGGCGGGACGGGCGTCTTGCCGAAGTAGCCCAGCACCATCTTGGCGTAGCCCGGCGCGAACTTCTTGAACTTGCCGAACATGACGTTCTGGATGGCCTGCTGCGCGTAGAACTGGGAGACGGGCGTGACGGACGTGCCGAAGCCGCCGAGGCGCACGCAGTCGTACATCTCGGCGATCATGTCGTCGTACTTGTCCATCATGTTGTTGTCGCGCAGCATCTGCGTGTTCGCCGTGAGGGCGCCGCCCGGCATCGGGCTCCAGACGATCTGCGGGTTGACGTTCATGGCTTCCGGCGGGAGGAAGTACTTCTTCATCGCGTTCTTGAAGCCGTCCTCCGCCTTCTTGATCTTCTGGATGTCGAAGTCGAACTGGAAGTCGGGGTCGCCGTCAAGGCAGTGCCACATCGTGATGATGTCGGGCTGGCAGGTGCCGCCGCTCATCGGGGCCATCGAGAGGTCGATGCCGTCCGCGCCGCCCCTGAGGGCCGCGAGGTAGCAGGCGACGCCGTTGCCGGCCGTCTCATGCGAATGGAACTGGATGTGCACCTTGTCGCCCAGAAGCTGGCGGGCGAGCTTCATCGTGTTGTAGACGGTCGAAGGCGTGGACGTGCCGGAGGCGTCCTTGAAGCACACGCGGTCGAACGGGATGCCCGCGTCCATGACCATCTTCAGGCGGTCGCGGTAGAATTCGGGAGTGTGCGTGCCCTTGTTGTCGATTCCGGGCGGAAGGCCCATCATCGTGACGACGACTTCGTGCTTGAGGCCCGCGTCGTGGATGCACTGGCCGGACCACTTGAGGTTGTTCACGTCGTTGAGCGCGTCGAAGTTGCGGATCGAGCTCATGCCGTGCTTCTTGAACATCTGGGCGTGGAGCTTGATCATGTCGCTCGGCTGGGACTCCAGGCCGACGACGTTCACGCCGCGCGAAAGCGTCTGCAGGTCGGCCTCGGGAGCCGCCTTGCGGAAGGCGTCCATAACGTCGAACGCGTCTTCCTGACAGTAGAAGTAGCAGCTCTGGAAGCGGGCGCCGCCGCCCGCCTCAAACCACCGGACGCCGGCGTCGTAGCACTCGGCGACGCAGGGCAGGAAGTCCTTGGAGAGGACGCGGGCGCCGACGACGGACTGGAAGCCGTCGCGGAACGCGGTGAGCATGTACTTGACTGTTTTCTTGGCCATTTCTGTTCCTTCTTTGTATGGTACGATGAGAGGGCTGCCCTACTTCTTGAGGGCGACTGCGATTGCGAGGGCGATGTCCGCATCTCCTGCGGCGGCCGCGGCCGGACGGGGCGCCTTCTTTGGCGCGTCCTGCGGCAAGATTGAATCGAACTTGGCCACGAATGCCGACGCATGTTGCGCGACCACGATCAATACCGCCAAAAACAAGAAAACAATGCCCATGCCGGCGATCATCAGCACGAGCCCTTGACCCATTACTGCCATACTCTTTTTCTCCTTTTTACTCTCTTGGAAACGAGAAAACGAGCGGGAGTATAGCGAATCTGAATGGGAAACTCAACCACAAAATGAAAAAATTTCAATGCGGGCTAAACCGCGCCGAGGGCTTCGTCGTTCATGAGCGCCGAAGCGGTCTCCCAGGGGAGCGCCTTGAGGCGGCGAACGGTCCCGGTGCAGCGCATTCTGCGGGCGTCGTTTTCGGGCGTCGATTCGGCCGGAAGCATTCCGCGGCGGCGTTCGTAGGCGGAAACCCAAAAGTCGCGCAGGAAATTCTTCAGTATCCGCTCCGGAGGGAGCTCGGACATTGCGGCCCGCTCGTTCGAGTTCAGGATGCGGCCGTCGAGCCAGCAGCGCTCAATCGGGGAAAGGCCGTCGCGCAAGACGGCCAGGGCGTCCGTGCCATCGCGCAGGCCCGTCTTCCAGGCGTCCACGAATGCGAAGGTGAACTCATGGAGCGGGAGGGACGGGGACACGAAGAAGTCCACCGTCGGCAGGAAGGTGGCGTCGCGCTCGTGGTCGAAGAGGAACTCGCAGAATGCGAACTCCCTCTCCGTCGGCGGGTTGTTGGCGGAGGAGCGCGCGTCCGTCTCGCCGTTGCGCCCGTCGAAGTCCGGAGGCGGTTCGTCCTCGAACGGTCTGTCGTCCACGCCCTCGATGAAGTCGGGCGGCGGCTCGTCGGCAAATGGCGCGTCCGGCGCGGAGGACGTCGCGTTTGGCGCGGGGGCGGGGCGCGAAGACTTCCCGGACTTCCCGATGCGCGCAAGTTCCTCCTCAAGCGCTGTCTGCGGGACGCCAAGGTCCTCCGCGGCATCCTGGAGGAGGCGGGAGCGCACGATCGCGTCGGGGCATGGGGCGATCGTCGCGAGCGCCTGGCGGCCGATCCGCGTCACGGCGTCGATCGTCTCCGGATGCTCCTCGCGGGCGCGGAGCGTCCGGACCTGGAAGCGCGTGACGGACTCGGCGTCGTCCAGCATCCTCCTGAACGACTCCGGGCCGTTGTCGCGCAGCATCGAGTCGGGGTCTTCCCCCGGCGGAAGCGTCGCGACGCGGACGGGCATTCCGACGGAAAGGAACTCGCCGCCCGTCCTGATCGCGGCCTTCTGCCCGGCGCCGTCCGCGTCGAACACCAGCACGACGGAGTCTGCGAGCTTCTTCAGGATGGCGACGTGCTCGGCCGTGAAAGCGGTGCCCTGCGAGGCGACTGTGTTCGCGAAACCGCTGAAATGGCAGCGGATGAGGTCTATCTGCCCTTCGCAGACGATTACCTCGCGTCCCCTGGCCTTGACGATGTGCCGGGCGGCCTTGTCGAGGCCGAATAGGATGCGGGACTTCTTGAAGACGATTGTTTCGGGGGAGTTGACGTACTTGGCCACCTTCTTGTCCGCCTCCAGAAGGCGTCCGGAAAAGGCGACGGGGCGGCCCTGCCTGTCGCAGATGGTGAACATGAGCCGGCCCTGGAAGGCGTGGTACGGGCGGTCGCCCGCACTGCGGGGCGGACGCAGCGCCCCGGCGGCGTAGAGCTCTTCGAGGGTGAAGCCGTGCTTCTTCGCCCATTTGAGAATCGGGTCCGCGCCCCATGGCGCGTAGCCGATGCAGAACGCCGAGACCATTTCGTCGGTTAGCCGCCGGCTTTCAAGATAGGCGCGGGCCGGCTCGGCCTCCTTCGCCCGCATGAGGCAGCGGTTGTAGAACGCGGCGAGTTCGGCGAGGAGCGCGTAGACGCGGCTGCGGACGCCGGCCTGCGGGTCGTCTTCGCGCTCGGCGACCTCGATTCCGGCCATGCGCGCGAGTTTCCTGAGGGCGTCCATGAACCCGAGACCCTCGTACTTCTGGACGAACTTGAAGGCGTCCCCCGACTCGCCGCAGCCGAAGCAGTGGTAGAACCCCCGGACGGAATGCACGTGGAAGGACGGCGTCTTCTCGTGGTGGAACGGACAGCAGCAGACGGCGTCCGCGCCCGTCCGCCTCAGGTTCACGCCATACGAGGCCACAAGGTCCGCGAGGTCTATCCGCGCCTTGATCTCCTCTATCGTCGCCTGTGACACGCCACCCGCCATTGCCGTCCCCGGATGAAAAGAAGAGGGCGCCGACCGCGCAAGCGGCCTGCGCCCTGCCATCGCAGATGACAACCCGCGATTACTTCTTGGCCGCAGGGGCGGCGGGAGCGGCGGCGGGCTTCGCGGCCGGCTTGGCGGCCTCGGCGGGCTTGGCCGCGGGCTTCGCGGCTTCGGCCGGCTTGGCGGCCTCGGCCTTGGCGGCGGGCTTCGCGGGCGCGGCGGCGGCCGGCTTCGCGGCCTCGGGGGCCTTCTTCTCTTCCTGGCAGCCGGCCATGAAGAACGTCGTCGCGCAGACCGCAACGGCGGCCACAGTCATCATGAACTTCATCTTCTGTCTCCTTCTCTTGTTAAACGAGCATGGCGAGTTTCGCCGCCATGCCCACGTAAGCGGCGGGGGTCATCTCCAGGAGGCGCCTCTTGTCCGCCTCCGGCAGTTCAAGCCCGGAGATGAACTCCCTCATGATCTCGGCCGTCACCCGGCGGCCGCGTGTCAATTCCTTCAGGCGCTCGTAGGGATTCGCCATGCCGACCTTGCGCATGACCGTCTGTATCGGCTCGGCCAGCACCTCCCAGTTGTGGTCGAGGTCGTCCGCCAGCCGCGCCTCGTTGACCTCCAGCTTTCCAAGCCCCTTCTGCGTGGACCTGACGGCGACAAGCGAATATCCGAACGCGACGCCCATGTTGCGAAGGACCGTGGAGTCCGTGAGGTCGCGCTGCATCCTGCTGACCGGCAGCTTGCGCGCGAGGAATCCGAACATGGCGTTCGCCATTCCGAGGTTGCCCTCCGAGTTCTCGAAATCGATCGGGTTCACCTTGTGCGGCATCGTGGAGGAGCCGATCTCGCCCTTCACCGTCCGCTGCTTGAAGTAGCCCATGGAGACGTACGTCCACACGTCGCGGTCGAAGTCCAGCAGCACGACATTCCAGCGCTGCAGCGCGTCGAAGAGCTCCGCCATGCCGTCGTGCGGCTCGATCTGGAGCGTAAGGCGGTTCTGGCGGAAGCCGAAGCCCTCGATCACGCCGCGCGACAGGGACTCCCAGTCCACGTCCGGATACGCGGAGAGATGCGCGTTGAAGTTGCCCACCGCGCCGTTCATCTTCGCCGGGAGCGCGATCCTGTCGATCTCCTCCTGCTGGCGGCGAAGGCGCGAGGCGACGACGGCGAACTCCTTGCCCAGGGTGGTCGGCGAGGCCGGCTGGCCGTGCGTGTGCGCGAGCATCGGCAGCGCGGCGAACTCATGCGCCATCGCCGCAATCGCATCGCAGACATCGTTCTGCGCGGCGCGGAGGACCTTGAGACCGTCGCGCAGCATGAGCGCGTGCGCCATGTTGTTTATGTCCTCAGACGTACAGGCGAAGTGGACGAACTCGCCGCGGCTTTCAAGCGGAGTGCCCCTGACCCTCTCCTTGATGAAGTACTCCACCGCCTTGACGTCGTGGTTCGTCGTCTTCTCGATTTCCTTTACGCGCGCCGCGTCGGCAGGCGAGAAGGACGAGGCGATCGCGTCCAGCGCGGCCCTTTCGCCGTCCGCAAGCGCCGGGCACTCTGGAATGCCAGGATGGGCGCAGAGCGCCGCAAGCCACGCGCACTCCACTGCCACGCGCCGCTTCACGAGCCCGTATTCGGAAAACACCTCGCGCAGCTCGTCCACCTTCGAGGCGTAGCGCCCGTCAAGCGGCGAAACCGCGCACAATCTGTCAAAATCCGCCATGCTGTCTTTGGTCTCCTAAATCGGTTGGCGGACATTGTACCATATATTGCGGCGAACGTGCGCCATAATTCATCCCGTCAGCGGAAGAGGAGCAGCGTCCCCGCGGGTTCGTAGGGCGAACGCTCGTAGGCGTACCACGCCTTGCGCGAGCCGGCGCGGTAGACGCCCTTCACGCCCGTCGGGGCCGCGGCGCGTTCATCGTCCGTGGGCGGCGTCATCAGTTCCGTCCAGCCGAGGAACGGCGAGGCGTGGATCGTCGTCTGCTTCGCGCCGTCCGAGGCCGGGACCGCCGCAAGCACTGCGTCCACCGCGTCCGCGCCCAGCGCCGGGCCGCTGAAATGGACGTCCGCAAGCGCGGTCGTCCCCTCGAAGACGCTTGACGCGCCGAGCGGCCCCTTGAACGCAAGCCCCTTCGTGCCGATGCGGAGCGTCTTGAGGTTCGAGCAGTCCGCGAACGCCATGTCGCCAAGCGAGGCAAGGGAAAGACCGTTCGTGCCGAGGACGGCCTCTGTCATCGCCGCCATCTTGCAGAAGGCGTTCGTGCCTACGGTCTGCACGTTGGGAAGCGACAGAATGCCGGGCAGCGTCGCGCAGTAGTGTCCGAACCCGCGGTCGGCGACGTTCGTGACGCCGGAGAGGTCCCAGTCCGTCAGGCTTGACGTCCCGAAGTTGGCCGGACCCGCGATGAACCAGGTCTGGACGCTCCCGACGGACGGCACTCGGAAGAGGAGGTTCGTGAGCGACCTTTGGCCGTTGATGAAATACGTCTGCAGCGGTCCCTTCCATTTCGGGCAGATCATCACCAGTTCCTCAAGCGGCCACTCGTACCAGTTGTCGTAGTTCAGGTCTGCGCTGCCGGCGACAAGCGTTTCCGGGTAGGTGATGCGTGTGGGGACGTGGCGTATCGTCCCGCTATCCACCATCTGGTTGTATCTTTCCGTCTGCCACCGCGCAAGCGACCCGGCGTAGTCGATCGTCCAGGCGTTCCCCTCGGAATCCCACACCGTGCCGTTGAGGTTGAGGTCGCCCTCGCCCTCCTTCCGGCTCTCCCCGTCCACGTCGGCGGGGTACATGCAGCCCTTTCCGGCCTGGTCCGCGGCCTTGCCGATTCCGAGCGTGCGCGCGGCGGCGTCGCGCCTGAAGACGCAGATCTTCCAGATGCCGTTGTGCATCGTGCGTGCGGGCTCCGCGTCGTCCGTCATCAGCCAGTCGTGCGCGAAGACGGCAGTGATGGACAGGTCGGACCCCATCTCGCCCGTGACCGTCAGCGGGTTCATCCGCTCGAATTCACGCGGAACGCCCGTCCAGCGGAGAAACGTCGAGCGGCGCGGGTCGGCGTCGCCGTCGGCGCGCCCTTCGGCAGACGCGAAGAGCGTCACCGCGTCGCCCTCCAGCAGAATGCCGTCGGCGGACAGTCCGGTCACAGCAACCGACTCGCGGTACGTCTCGCTGAAGCGCGGGTCCTGTACGCCGTTGACGCGGATGAACGAATGGCGCCTCAGATACTGCGAACGCGCCGTGTTGAACGTTGAGGCCGGAACGAGGCCGCCGTTCGCGTCCGCCACCGCGAAGAGATTCGACCAGGCGGGCGTATCGAAGGCGTAGAACGCAATCGCCCCCTCCGCCGTGTTCGCGTCGCCGAACGTGTAGGCGGCCGCGTTGTCCGCGTCGCGCTCTATCGTCGGCGGGACGCCGCGGAAGAAAACCGTCTTGAGCGCGGTGCAGCCCAGAAAGGCATTCGTGCCGATCGTCGTCGGGGACGAGCCGTTCGCGCCGAGGACGACGTTCGTCAGGCTCGTGCAGTTCTTGAAGGACGTCGCGCCGATCAGGGAGAGGGCGTTGCCGGCCGTCCCCAGTTCGACTTCCTGGATGCGCGTGCAGTTGTTGAATGCGCCGTAGTTCCCGTTCGCCTGGGGAACGTACTTGACGGTCTGCATGGACGGCAGATGCAGCTTGCCGCAATAGCCCTTCCCGGTAAGGCATCCCCACATGGCCCCGCAGGTCGTGACGCCGCTCAAGTTCCACGTGCCGAGGTCCGTCGTAGGCGAGCTTCCGCCGCTCTGGAGCGGCCCGCCGTCGAACGCCGTGGCCTTGGGGCAGACGAGCACGACGTTCGTGGGGTGCGTTCCGTTCAGGACCCAGCCGCCGGGATTGCCGGTGAAATGGGGTTCGTCCACGATGACGTCAGTCTTGAGCTTCGTGGCGGTCGGATTCCAGTCGCAATGGAATATGTCGCCGTTCCATCCGTCCGAATCGAGCGTGCCGGGAGAATGAAAGCCCGTGATTTCGAACGCGGGCGTCGCGTTCCCGTTGCCGTCGCTCGTGGTGAAGAGCCAGTTGCGCAGGAAGGAGAACTGCCAGACTGCGTTCGTGCCGTGCTCGTCCTTGCCCGTTATGACGCCGCGCATGTCGAGATAGCCGCCGCCGGAGGCGACGCCGGCGCCGTGCACCTTGTCATCCGCCAGATGCCCCACGATGAGACCGTAGCCCTTCGGCACGAGGGAACTGGACTTCGGGCGCGGACTCGAGCGGTTGCGCGCGACGTTGAGGACGATGTCGTTTTTGTCGTTCGAGCAGAGGCCGACGTCGAAGGTGTCGTTCGTCCAGACGAGCGTCCAGTTCGGCAGCGCGCCGCTGACGGACAAAACAAGGCCGAAGGCGAGCGCGGCCGTCAGTGCGCCGGCCCTGCGAAGCCCCGACGCGATTTCACGACAATGTTCCATATGGCAGTCCTTTGTGGAGGTCAATCGCGGCACGAACGCCCTCCTCGGATTGGAAAACGCCTAAACCGCCGTCAACGCCGCACATTATGCCATTTTTTTTTCTCCCCTGTCAAGATGGCGCCGGCGATTGCCATTTTGCGCGGCGAGGCCGCCGCGCAGTGCAAAACCCTTCGATCGGACCTGGCGGATTGAGCGGCGTTGCCCGAATCGGCGGAAGCGGGAGGGACGCGCTCCTGCGCGTCCGCCGCCGCACGTGATATCGCGCGACGGCCTCGTCGCGCCCTAGCGGAACGTCAGGACCGTGCCCTGTCCGTGGCGGGTTGAGACGCGGCCGGAGACGATCCAGTCCGCCGCGGCGGACGTGTAGAACCCGCCCGTCTGCTCCACGCCGTCCACGTAGACGCTCCTGAAGCGCGTGGAGGTAGTGGCGTTCGCCTTGATGCGGCCGCCGTTGGCGATGCGGAGCTCGGCGTCCGGGCCGGGCGTCGCCGCCGCAAGGTCGAGAATCGCGCCGTCCACGGTGACGACGCCGTCCATGCCCGTCCAGGCTCCGGCCGCCAGCGTCGCGGGCGCGTCCGTCGCGACGACGCGCAGGTCCGCGCCGTTCAGCGCCACCGCGTCCGCCAGTTTGAAGACGGTGTTCGTCTCGGCAACGAGGCATATTGGCGCCTCGTCCGCCGTGACTGCCAGGCTCTTGAGATAGCGCGCGTCGTCCCATTCGTCCGCGTAGCCGTCAAGCCGGTCGATGCGGACGTCGAGGATGTCGGGACGGGTGTGGCATCCGCCGCCGCCCGTGCCGAATCCGAACCAGGCCTCGTCGCCGCCGACCATCTTCCCTATGTCGACTCCCGTGAACGTGTGGGAGACGGACTTCTCGCCCTGGACGAAATCGAGCGCAAGCGTCTGCGCCGCGCCGTCGTACGTCGCCGCGACCCGCGTGTCCGTACCCTTGTAGAAGACAATCGGCTCCGGCCCGAACGAGCGGTTCGCGTCCTGATAGGAGCTCCCGTACCCGGTCCCGCACCACTGGACGCGGTTGGTGTAGTTCTTGTTGTAGCGATAGTTGTAGTTCATCACGGCGAACAGGTTCTTGATGCCCACAAGCCCGGAGTCTCCGAAGCAGTTGCCGATCGCGTTCACGCCCCGCGGGTCGTTGTGGAAGGCGAAGCCCCAGCCGTCCGCCGTGTCGTAGTCGTTCGGCATGACGATGCGGAAGGAAAGCCGCCACCTACCGGTGGCGCGGACGCGCCGCGTGAGGAACGCGGTCTCCTTGTTGTTCCCCGTGAGAGTGCCGATCTTGATACCGTCGCCGAGGGAGCTGTAGCCGTTCATGTCCGTCGAGAAATGCCAGTCGCCCTTCGTTCCGCCGGACACCGATTCAAGCGCCTCCTTGCGGAGCGTCAGGCCGCCGGCGGCGAGCGTGAGGTCGACGTTCGCCGCGTTCGTGGAGACGAGGCCGAGCGCGCCGGTGCCGTCCTTCACGAGCGCCCCCGCGCCGTCGTAGCGGTCGAACGCCAGATACGCGGGACGGTTCGCCGCCTGCGCCGACGGCCCCTTCGCGTCCACTGTCAGCGTCGCGCCGGACGCGAAGGAAAGCGAGTCCATCGCGAAGCCGGGCCGCGTGGGCGAATGGTAGACCTCCGCCTTCGCGAACGGGCCGCCCGCGACGAGCGCGCCGCCCGTGGCGAGGGATTTCGGGACGACCGCGTCGTCGCCGTAGGAGACGCGGACGTTCATGATGGAGTGCTGGCATGGGTTGCCGCTGTCAGTGCTGGCCGTGAAGCCGAAGATGGCGGCATCCGCGCCGACGGCCTCGCGCAGGTCAACGGCGTACGAGTTCTCCGTGTCGAACTGCCTGGGGTCGTCCGGATCGGAGCGGTAGCGGACGGTCATGACGCGCTCCGCCGCGTCGTAGGCGACTTCGCACCAGGCCGGACGCTCGAACGAGACGTTCATCTCGCCCGTGGCACCGCCGGCAATCACGTCCGCGCGCGTGAACGCCTTCGCGCTCGTCTCGTCCCAGACGGCGTTGCGCCCGAACATCGTCTTCGGCTCGTGGACGCCGAAGTACACGCCCACCGAGTTGCGGACGCCCACGAGATTTCCCGAGGCCGCGTAGCCGGCCGCCGTGGCCGACGCTCCGCTCGCTTCGCGCCCTTCCGGCGCGTTGTGGACGACAAACGCCAGCGCATAGGCCATCGGCCAGTTGAGATTCGGCGCGAAGTAGTTGAACGCCACCTTGAAGCTCTTCGTGACGTCGAGAGAGCGCGGCGACCAAGCGGCGCCGGAGGCGTTTGTGGCGAATGCGAAGCCCTTGCCGTCGCCCTTGACAAACGAGGCGGAGACGTTCACCCAGTCGGTAAGCTGGAGAATGCCGTCGGGACGCGCCTTCGCCTCGTTGAGGAGAGACCAGGCCGCGAAGTCGCCCGCCGCGTGCGGACGGAACCGGACGGTGTTGCCGCCCGCCGCCGTCACCGCCACGCCGTCCAGCGCCCGCGCAGGGCCGACTGAAAGCGTCGCCCCCTCCGCAAGCGACACCGCGCCGTCCACGCGGTTGGAGTCGGTGTTGACGTGCGCGCCGAGGCGCAGAGCGCCCTCCTCCACCGCAATCGGGAGGCGGACGCGGGAGACGCCGAACGTCCCCGAACCGGTCTTCTTCAGCGACGCCCCTTCCGCCGCGGCGACGGGAAGCGGGTCGAGCCAGGAGTTGAGCGGAGTCCGGACGGTCAGTCCCTTCGCGCCCACCTTGAACGTCGAATCTCCAAGGCCGGTGAACCAGTCGCTCATCATGGACGGACGCATCGGCTCAAGCGTGGCGTCATCCACGTAGACGCTGCCGCCGTGCGCCGTCGGCGTCGAGCCAATCGTGGAGAAGTAGATGCTGCGGTCGAACTGGAGGGTCGATCCGCCGGTGACGTTGAGCCAGCCGTAGGGGAACACTGAAAGGCCAATCGTAGCTAACGTGGAGTTGTCCACCACGTCCACGATGCCCGTGATGCTCGCTGTTTTCGACGCACCGCCGCCGCGGGGGATTTCGAATCCGCCCGACTGCCCGCCGATCCACTTGCGCACGTCGAGGTTGTGCGTGTGGGCGAAGCGCGTGCCGTTCGTCAGGACGATATGGTTGAACGAGGCGCTTTCGCCGAAGTAGATCGCCCCCGTGTTCGTGAGGACCGAATTGTCCGCCTGCAGCAGCGCGTCCGCAAGGTACTTCGGCTCGCCGTTCGAGTATGTGAACATCATGCTGCCGAACGTCACGACGGCGTCGCGCACGGCAATCGTGCTCTTCAGGCGGTTCGTAGTCGTCCCGGACCCGCGCGCCCATGCCGTCGCGCCCAGCGAGGCGCGTCCGCCGTTTATCTCCAGCGTGGAATCGTGCGCCGCGCCGAGACTGCCGACGTAGACGCCGCCGAAGCGCACGTCCTGGTTCGCGCCGCCGTCGAAGACGGACCTGCCCTCGAAGACCGTGTACGCGGCGCAGGTCGCCTGCGTGAGGACGCCGGAGTCGTTCCACGCCGGATAGTTCTTCCAGTTGTTGGCCACGCCAGTGTTCCTGTCCGCCACCGTCATCGCGTCAGGGCCGGGATAGACGTGGCGGATCGTGCCGGGACCGGCCTTGAAGACGCCGGCGCCGGTGCCGGCGACCTTGCCCGACAGCGTGACAGTGGCGTTGGAATCGGCAATGTCGAACGTCACCACCTTGTGGTCGGCGTCGGCGGCGTCAAGCGTGACCGTGCCCGCGAACGTCGCGTCGCCGCCCGTGTACGCGAACGCGCCTGGCTTGAAGACGAGCGCGTCGTAGGCGTCGAACCACGCCGCCGAATCGGCGGCCTGAATCCCGGCGCCGACGTACGTCTCCGCGCCGGCGCAGACCGCGCCGCAAAGGACCGCGCACAGCAGCCCCGTTTTCAATGCCGTCCGTTCAAGCATGCCCGTCATGAAGCCTCCATAGGTAAAATGCAATGTAAACGGCCAATATTTTAACCTATTTTTTTTTCTCCGGTCAATAGGGAAAAAATGGAATCAAAAAGGGAAAAGGAGGGAGACGGGGGAAGGAGAAAAGAGGGGGAGAACAAGGCCTGATGCAAAACTCTGATGGCCAAGGCATCCCATTGGCGGAAAACGGCGCTCTCCATGGCCTTTGCGAGGTTGAAGAAGCGTTTCCCAAGGCCTTTGCCGGGCGAAAGCGGCATTCTCGCAGCCCTTGCATGGCGAAAGCGGCGGTCTTTGCGGGAGCGACGCGCCCATGGGAAAGCGCATCCGGCAGGGCGGGGCGTCCCGCCCCGCCGCTGCGGGAGTTCGCTTTCGTTTCGCACCGGGAGGGACGCGCTCCTGCGCGTCCGCCACCGCATCTTACCTCCCGCTTCGGTCGCGCAGGAGCGCGACCCTCCCGGCTACCGTGGTTTTCAGCGTCCCGCGAAGCGGGTTTCAGCGTGTTCAATGGCAAATTCAGGCGTGGAGGCGGACGAGGACGTCCGCCCTCCCTGCGGCGGCGTGGCACTTGACATTCAACCGCCGAACTTCCGCGTCGGCGCGACGAGACGTCGCGCCCTACCGAAATTCAACCACTTGCCAACTTAACCACTTAACTACTTGCCCACTTGACCACTTAACCTCCAGAAGGTCAGCGCAGGATCAGCATCGTGCCGCGCGGGCGGATGAAGAACGCGCCGGGGCCGGAAAGGACGCTGGAGAGTTCGGGGCAGTCGGCCGCCGAGACGACGCCCACGCGGCCGCGGCCGCCGATCGCCAGGCGGCGAATCTCGTTCGTCCCCTCGAAGTCCAGGGACAGACGCGCATCGGAGGCGAGGTCGATTTCAAGGTCCGCCGGGAGTTCCAACGGCGCTTCCGTTTCGATGCGGTAGAGCTGCACGGCGTCGACGAGCGTCGTGCGGTCGACCGTAGCCGAATCAGCCCCGCCCCAGACGACCTGTCCCTTCAGCCCCACGTCGTAGACCCCGGCTTCCGAAACATGCGCGAGAAAGGCGTACTCGTTGAAGTTCGTGAGCGCGATCGCATCCGTGCGACCGAGCCAGTTCGTGACGCCGTCCTTCGCCATGTAGAACGCCATGGGGTTGCGACCATAGGGAAGGTTCGCGTTCGGGTCGTTGGACTGCCAGCGCGAGACCAGGTTCGCGGAGAGACGGTAGAGGCCGGCGGACGGAATCGAAACGGACTGGAAAACAGTGTCGTCGTTCACTATGCGAACGCAGTTTGCCCCCTCGATGGCGTCCATCCCGAAGTACGTCGTGAAAAAGCTGCCGGCATATGACAGGTAGGCAGAGCCGTCCACCTTGTCGGGCTTGGGCGTCTTGACGAACGTCCATGCGTCCTTCGTCTCGAATCCGCCGTTGCGGACGAGATTGCCGTCCGTCGGCCAGACGGCGGCAAGGACGAGGTTGTCGACGATTCCATGTCCGTTCTTCTCCTTCTCCTCGCCCACGCCGCCGGTGAGGGTCAGCGTGACGGGCGTGCCGCCGTCCACGGTGAACGCGACAGGCCAGTCGCATGGCAGGAGCGCATGAGACCTGTTCGTGACAACGCCAAGCGGGACGTCCACTTCGCCGATGCGCGCGTTCGCCGCAATCGAGTAGCTCTTCGCGCTGTTTGCACTGACGCACCACAGCGAGAAGTCGGCGCGGAAGCGCCATGTGCCCGCCGGCGGCGTGAACGTGGTGGAGAGGGTTGCGCCGGCGCCGGCCATGCAGAACTGCGTCTTGCTGTCCGGACGGTTCCACGGCTTGTTGAAGTGCCTGTAGCTGTCGACCCCGTTCGGCGAAAAGGTCGACGCCGAGTTGTAGGTGTCATACTCTGACGGCGTCGTCTGCTGGCCGACCGTGAAGCCCGGCACGCGGTTGGTATTGTCCAGGACAAAGCCGTTGTAGAACGCAGCGTCGCGCTTCTCGAAGTCGCCGTTGGGAATCGCCCATTCGGGACGCTCCTGGCAGCGCGTCAGGCGGAAGTCGTCGAACTGCGTGCAGCGGTCGTTGTCCGTACCGTTGGACTTCAGCCACAGCTGGTGCGTCCCGGCGGAGAGGCGCACCGGCCCCAGCGAATAGGACAGCCAGGCGCTCGTCCCCGCCGTCGTGAAGCCGCCGAAGGAGACGAGCGAATCGGCGTCGCGGCCGATCTGGACGTCCAGCTGGTCGCCCGAATATCCGCCATTGCGCGGGGCGGCGCGGAACGTCAGCTCGTAGAAGCCGTCCGCCGGCACGACGACCTCGCACCACGCGGAGGCGAGGTTCTTGACGACGAGGACGCCGGTCGGATTGTCCTGGAACTTCATGTTCCAGCCGCCGCCCGGCTCGCCAAGGCGCTGGTCGAAGAAGAAGACCGCGCTGTCGTTCTTACCGGGGTTCTTCGGCGGCACGATTGCGTGCCAGCCGTTCGCCTCCTGCCCGTCGGCGATGTAGGAGTAGGGATGCGAGTGCGAGGTGGCGGGGTACGTCTCGAAGTCCGCGTCAGGGATTTCCGCAGTCTCCACCGGAGTGGCGGCGACCATGCGCGAGGCGCGTTCGGGCGAGGCGAGGCGAAGTCCGCCGGCCTTGACGGAGATCTTCGACACGCCGGAGGGAATCGAGTCGAGCGTGACGGTTCCGCCCCCCTCCTTCACGAGGCGCGTTTTGTCCGTCCCCGCGACGGGCGGCGACAGGACGGCGCCGGCGCGGGTCTGCTCGCAGACGAACGTGTCGCCCGCCGCGCAGACGAGCGGAAGGCCGTAGCCAAGATGGAGCGTCCCTTCGCGCACCTCCACGCGGGCGGAGGAATTGCGCGGCTCGAAGGCCGGGCGGACCGTCATCGCGCCGTCGCCCGTCTTGCGGAGGACGCCGTCGCCCGTCATCGTGAACGACACCCCCGCGTCCGCCACCTCCACGACCGTGTTCGCCGCAAGTCGCACGGCCGTCGCCGGACGCCGTTCGGGCGGCGCCGCGCCGCGCCACTTCCGGTTGAGCCAGTCGGACACCGCAAGCCGCTCTGCGCCCGTCAGGCCGTTCGTGAAGAGCAGCATCTCGAAGACGTACTCGCCCCCGGCCCTGTCGCCACCGCCCGTCCAGGCGGTTGTGCCGAGGACCGCGTTGACCTTCTTCCCCTCCGCCGTCGCCGCCATGTTCGTGCCGGCAGTAGTCTTGAGCTGCATGTCGCGGTCGTTGAAGAAGCACATCGCGCCAAGGTCGCCTCCAAGCGCCTCGACCTCGACCACGTGGACGCTCTTCACGTCGTACTCGCGGGCGAACGGGTTTATCTGCTCGCCGTTCAGGTACGTACGGGAGGCATGGAGAGGCGCGTTCTCCCCCAGATGGCACACCCAGATGTTCGAGTTGCCCGCGCGCTGGAAGTAGGGGTCGTTGCCGGGCCGCTGCCCCAGCACGTCGCCACGCGAAGTGTCGCCGCCATGGACGACGAAGGCATGGCGGACGCCATTCACGTTCGCCTGCGTCCCGTCGGGCTTCACCCAGTTCATGAAGCAGCCGCTGCCGTACCCGCGGAACCAGACGCCCGGCTTCTCCTGGTAGAACTTCGCCGTCGGAAACGCCGTGAGCCAGTCGTTCGTGAACGCGACGGCGCGCGGGTACAGGTAGGGGTTCGCCTCGTCGCCCGTACCCGTTTCGCGTACGTCCAGCCAGGACTCGACCTCGTCGTCCTCGCCGTCGACCCGCGACTGGAGATGGGTCTGCGACTCTAGCCAGAAAGCGGCGCGGTTCATGACGTCCGCCGGCTGCGTCCAGACGACGGATGAATCGGAAGCCGTCAGCGCCAGCGTTCCCTCGCGGACGTCGATTTCCACGGGGGCGTTCTCCGTGAACGCGCCGTCGGACAGCTCAAGGCGGCCGGCGCCAGTCTTCTCCAGCGTCGCGCGCGGCGAAAGGCGCACCGCGTCCGCCTGCACGGCGGCAGCATCCACCGCGAACACATGGCGTTCGCCGGTCCCGACGACAATCTCGTCCGCCACAAGACCTGCTGCCGCAACGCCCGCTGCCGCGCACAGCGCGCCGACCACGATTCGAGTACCGCTCATTCGCCGTCTCCTTGCCTTGATTTGCCTGAAAAGCCATGGCCTGCCTGAAAAGCCATTCAAAAACAAGGTCAATTATATCTGTTTTTTTTTTCCAGTCAATCGCGAAGAGATGGGAAAATGAGACCTGTTCTGATACGGGGCATGCGCCCTCCCGCAGGGATTGGGCGGCAAGGCGGGCAAGCGATTAAGCGGGCAAGCTGCAGATGGGCGGGCGGCGACTACGGCATGGCATTTGGCATTCGACCACCGGATTTTCCGCAGCGGCGCGACGAGACGTCGCGCCCTACCGAATCAGCCGCGCATCGGCAGCTCAACCACCTTGCCCACTTGACCGCTTAACCACTTAATCACTTAAGAGGACGGAACACACCTGAAAGCCGTAGCCGGCGCTTGCGGGGTTCTTTTCGCCAAGCGTCTCTATCTCCACCACGTGGCGGCCTGGGCGTCCGCGCACGATGAAGCGCGACGGCGTGTACCACCACCACTGGTCGCGGAAGCCGTCAAGCCTGTCGATCGCCACGACGCCGTCCACCTTCACGCGGGCGATTCCGTACGGCTTTCTGCCAAGACGGTAGATGAATCCGACCGTCGACCCTTCCACCTCGAAGACGAGACGCGAGTTGGCGTTCGAGCACGCAAGCCCTTCGCCCCAGAACTGCTCGTTGCAGGGCGAGAAGCCGACGTTCTCAAGGACCTTCACCTCGGAAGGCCGCAGTATGCGCCCGCGCGAAAAGTCATCCGAGAAGCAGGGCGGCGGCAGCGCGGGAATCGGCGACGGCGCGCGCTTCGCCGCCGCGAATGCGGAATGCTCCGCAGCGAAGAAGCCGTTCACCAGCGCGGCCGCGTAGGCGTGGCCGACGTCGTTCGGGTGAATCGTGTCGGGGGAGAGGTCCGTCCACGCAAGGCACCCTGCCTTCATCTCAGGCCCCAGCGCGTCGCGGTAGCTGACGTACGGAACGCCGTAATGCCGGGCAACCTTCCCATGCCACTCCTGGACGTTGCCGCCGGACTGGCCCATCATGCCGAGCATGAACACCGCGATTTCGCCAGGGGCGGACAGCAGCTGCCGGACGACGCCCTCCATCGATTCGGCGCATCCGCGCGAATTGCCGTCGTTGACGGAGAACTCGACACCCACCACGTCCGGCTTCTTGGAGAGGACGTCGCGCGAAAGGTAGAACGCCGCCAGTTCCGAGCCGGTGGCGCCGATGCCGCAGTTGACGTATTCCACCGTCGCGTTCGGAAAGGCTCGCCGCCATCCGGCCGCCATTCTCTCGCCCCAGCGGAATTCCGGCTTGGACGCGCAGGCGCCTCCCGTTATCGAGCCGCCGATCGTGACGATGCGAATCCTCTCGCCGCGCGCAAGGCGCAGCCAGACGCGGTCGAACCGCGCCATGTCCCCCCTGTACAGGACGGAGCGCGGGCTGATGGCGTCAAGGGCGGGCGTCGCCGTTCCGGACGCGAACGCCCCTGGGAGTTCGGGCAGCCATGGCGACGTTTCCGCCATTGACGAGACGGCCAGTGAACAGGTCAGAAGGATTGCGAATGCGTTTTTCATGAGCGGGTGTGGAATGCTGCAGAGCATTGGCGTTTTGCGTTTCATGAATGGGACGAACGTTTCAGAGAAGCCCGGCGAGGCGTTCCAGGACAGACCAGTTGCGGCGGTAGCCCTCCTCGGCGGAGGCGAGAAGCTCCTTCGCGCCGTCGGGATTCGTCTTGAAGAGCGACTTGAAGCGGTTCTCGTCAAGGGCGGTTTCGGCGAAAGACTTCGAGGGCGCGTGGCAGTCGAGCCGAAGCGGAGGCCGGCCGGTGCCGACGAGCGCGGGGTTGTAGCGGAAGAGCGGGAAATGCCCCGTATCGACGGCCACCTTCTGCCGCTCGAAGCCGCCCGCCATGTCGATGCCGTGCGCCACGCAGTGCGCGTAGGCGATTACGAGCGCGGGGCCGTCGTAGGCGTCCGCCTCCGCAAGGGCCTTGAGGGCCGCCTGCGGATTCGCGCCGAGGGAGATCTGCGCAACGTAGACGTTGCCGTAGGTGAGTGCCATCTCGCCGAGGTTCTTCTTCATCGCGGGCTTGCCGGAGACGGCGAACTTCGCCACGGCGCCCTTCGGCGTCGCCTTGGAGGCCTGTCCGCCCGTGTTGGAGTAGACTTCGCTGTCCAGCACGAGGATTTTCACGTTGCGCCCGCTGGCGATCACGTGGTCGAGCCCGCCGTAGCCGATGTCGTAGGCCCAGCCGTCGCCGCCGACGAGCCAGATGGACTTGCGGACAAGATAGTCCGCCTCCGCGCGCAGGGCGCGGCAGTTGACGCACGGCCTTCCGGCGAGGCGATCCTTCAGTTCCGCGACGGCGGCGCGCATCTCCTCCACGCCGGCGGGCGTGGACTGGTCGATCGCCTCGATCCGCGCGCAAAGCGACTTGAGCGCGTCCGGCGCGTGGTCGCTCGCGGCGATGTGGCGCACGACCTCATGGGCGTGGGCGGCAAGGCGGTCGCACGTCACGCGCATCCCAAGACCGTACTCGGCGTTGTCCTCGAAGAGCGAATTGCCCCATGCGACGCCCCTGCCGTCCTTGCGCGCGCAATATGGCGCGGTCGGAAGGTTGCCGGCGTAGACGCTGGAGCAGCCGGTCGCGTTCGCAATCTGGAGGCGTTCGCCGCAGAGCTGCGTGAGGAGACGCAGATAGGGCGCTTCGCCGCAGCCGGCGCAGGCGCCGCTGAACTCGAAGAGCGGCTGCTTGAGCTGGACGTCCGCGTAGCTGGAGACGTCGAGCTTCGCGGGGTCGGCTTCCGGGAGGGAGAGGAAGAACTTCCAGTTCGCGGCGTCGGCGGCGGCCATCGGGTCCTGCCGCGTCATCGCGAGAGCGCCCTTCTTCGCGGCGGGACAGCTGGAGACGCAGAGGCCGCAGCCCGTGCAGTCGGCCGTGGAGCAGGTCACGGAGACGAATCCGCCGAGGGACTTCAGCTTTGGCGTCTTCGCGGGCGCGGACTTGAACGTCTCCGGCGCGGAGGCGAGGTCTCGCGGCGCGACGGCCTTCATGCGCAAGGCGGCGTGGGGGCAGCTGCCGACGCAACGTCCGCACTGGACGCAGGCCGCCGGATTCCAGACGGGCACTTCGGAGGCGATGCCACGCTTCTCCCACTGCGTCGTCGCAAGCGGCCACGTTCCGTCGTCCGGCACCTTCGAGACCGGCAGCTCGTCGCCGGCGAGCCCCAGCATCTTCGCCGTAACCTCGCGCACGAACTCTGGCGCCTCGGCGGGGACTATCGGCTTCATCGGGCAATCGCCCGACGGCGCGGGGACAAGGCCGACGTCCACCTTGCGGATGCCGTCCGCAGCGGCGTCGATGCAGGCGACGTTCTTCGCCACCACGTCCGCGCCCTTCCGGGAGTACGTCCGCTCGACCGCCTCCTTCAGGCAGGCGATCGCCTCGTCCGGCGGCAGGATGCCGCTGATGCGGAAGAACGCGGCCTGCATGACGGTGTTGATGCGAGAGCCCATGCCGGCCGCGCGGGCGATGGCCTCGGCGTCGATAACGTAGAAGTTGAGGGACTTCTCGCGGATCGTCCGGCGCACCGGGTCGGGCAGATGCGCCCCGACGTCGTCCGGGCCGTAGGGCGAGGCGAGGAGGAACGTCCCCTTCTCGGCGATACCGCCCAGAACGTCGTACTTGGAGAGGAACGCGAAGTGGTGGCAGGCGACGAAGTTCGGATGGGCGCAGAGGTATGGGCTGCGGATCGGCTCCGGGCCGAAGCGCAGATGCGAGACGGTGATGCCGCCGGCCTTTTTCGAGTCGTAGACGAAATAGCCCTGCGCGTAAAAGTCCGTGTGCGAGCCGATGATCTTGATCGAATTCTTGTTCGCGCCAACCGTGCCGTCGGAGCCGAGGCCCCAGAAGACGCCCTCGTGGCGGCCGACGTGGCCAATCGCGAAGCCGTCGGCCGGCGGGATCGAGCGGCCGGTGAGGTCGTCCTCCACGCCAATCGCGTAGCCGTCCTTCGGCTGCGCGGCGGCCATGTTGTCGAAGACGGCCTTCGCGTGGCGCGGGGTGAACTCCTTTCCGCCCAGCGCGTAGCGCGCTGCGTAGACGGCGGGGCGCGCGCCCGTCCGCGTCCCATCGCGGAACGCGCGGTCGATCGTCGTGGCGACGTCGAGGTAGAGCGGTTCGCCCGCGCTGCCGCATTCCTTCGTGCGGTCGAGGACGGTAATCGATTCGGCGGTGGACGGCAGGACGGCGAGGAACGCCTCCCGCGCGAACGGGCGGTAGAGGCGCACGGCCACGACGCCCACGCTCTCGCCGCGGCGGTTCATCTCCTCCACCGTCTCGCGCACGGTCTCGACGCCGCTCGCCATCGCGACCACAACGCGCTTCGCGTCCGGCGCGCCGTAGTAGTCGAAGATGCGGTAGGCGCGTCCGGTCAGGCGGGCGAGGTCGTCCATCTTGCGTTGGACGATCGCGGGCGTCCTGTCGTAGTACGGGTTCTGCGCCTCGCGGCCCTGGAAGTAGACGTCCGAGTTCTGGACGGTGCCGCGGAAGACGGGATGCTCCGGGGACAGTCCGCGCGCGCGCTGGGCGGCCACGGCGTCGTCGTCTATCATCGCCCGAATCGTCTCGACCGGCAGTTCGTCGATCTTCTGCACTTCGTGCGACGTGCGGAAGCCGTCGAAGAAGTGGAGGAACGGGACGCGGGCCTCAAGCGTGGCGGCGTGGGCGACGAGGGCGAGGTCCTGCGCCTCCTGGACGCTGGCGGACGCCAGCATCGCAAATCCGGTCTGCCGGCAGGCCATCACGTCGGAATGGTCGCCGAAGATGCACGTGCCGTTGACGGCGAGCGCGCGGGCGGCCACGTGGAGGACGCCCGGCAGGAGCTCGCCGGCGATGCGGTAGAGGTTGGGAATCATCAGCAGAAGCCCCTGCGAGCTCGTGAACGTCGTCGCGAGGGCGCCCGTCCCGAGGGCGCCGTGGAACGCGCCGGCGACGCCGCCCTCGCTCTGCATCTCCACGATTTCGGGAACCGTGCCCCAGATGTTCCTCTCGTGACCGGCGGACAGCTCGTCCGCGCGTTCGCCCATGGGGGAGGAGGGCGTGATCGGGTAGATGACGGCGAGGTCGCTGCACGCGTACGCGACGCGCGCGACGGCCTGATTGGCGTCCACGGTGGCTTTCATGTCCATCTTTCTCGTTTGAAGATTCCAGCGAATTAAAAAACGAGGGGATAGTATATCAAGAATCGGAAGGACTGTGCCGAATTATTTGATTCTCCGCCGAACTGCGGCGGGGCGGCATCTAGTCCTCCACCCTGATGGAGGAGATGGCGAAGCCGTGCGTCTCGCCCGCGGTCTTCGGGAAGAGCCATCTGCCGAAGCAGAAGTTGAATGCGTCGACCTTGCGGACGTCCGGCCTTTCAGTCTCCGGGATCGGCGGCAGCCCCCACTGCGAGAAGTAGCGGAGTGACGCGACCGGCACGCGGATTTCGCGCCATTCGCGCGTAAGCGGAATTATCGTCCCCCAGACGCGGCCGTCGTTCTGGCAGAACGCGACTTCCAGTTTGTCGGTGTGGGGGAACGTGGCGCGGGCGCGGACGACGATCGTCCTGCCGGGGCCGCACGACGGGAATGCGCGGAGGAGGTTCGCCGTGTCCGCGGCCGTCTTCAGGCCGGTGCTGTCGCCCGCGTCATCCGCAAAGCCGCTCTTCCAGCACTGGAACGCCGGCTCGCCGCGGTCGTCCTGGACCAGGGACTTGCCGTCGCCGCGCGTGAGCGAGGCGCGCATCATGCGGGCGGGGTCGAGCAGCTCCCACTCCGACGGCTTTGCGCGGAGATGGAGCGGAAGGCACACCTCCGCCTCGACGCATTCGACGTTCCTTATTATGACGCGCTGCGCGGGTACTGTCCTGTCCGGCCAGAGCCACGCCCCCGTCAGCACGGAAATCCCCTTGACGCGCTCCCACGGACGCTCCTCGGCGGGTCCGCCCCAGAGCGGGACAATCCTGTCCGGCCCGAAGACGATCCTGCCGCGTCCCGGCCGCACCGCCGCGTTCACGCCGAACCCGCCCCGGTCAAGCCTGAAGCCGACTTCAAAGCGCGCCTCCCCAGCGGAGAGGTTTTCGACGTCAAGGACAATCGCCGTCGGCCCCTTTGCCCGCCGGAGTTTCGGCAAATCGGCCTCGAATCCACCGCAGGCGCCCTTCACGTCCGACTTCTCGCTTCGCAGCTCGAACGCGCCGTCCGCGCGCCGCGCGACGTTGACGGAAACGCCGTTCGCGCTCCTGCGGATTGCGGCGCCGGACGGCGGGAGCAGCGAAGCCGGAACTGCGCCCTTGCGCGGAATCGCGATTGTCGCCTCCTCCGTCCGGACTGCGGGGACGGCGATGCGCCCGTGCGGCCCCGCGACGTCGGCGCGGACGCCCCATGCGCCGGCGGACATTCCCGCCGTGCCGAGCAGTCCGTTCGCCGGAATCGCCCCGACCGTCCGGCACGACCCGTCGGCGCAGTTCACGAAGTGCAGCGCGGCGTTCGTAGCGCAATGCGTCTCCATCTCAAATGGCAGGTCCTTTCCGACTGCCCACTGGCGCGGGACTTCAAGCGTCGCGCGCGTCGCGGGCTTTTCCGGCGGCGGCGCGATGAACGGCGGGACGTCGGCGGCGAGGGCGGCGGCGAAGTCCTCCGCCGCCGGCGCGTCGCGCGTGACGACATAGTCGCCGGGCGGAAGGACGGCGGAGGAGTCGCCCTGCGCGGCGAAGCGGCGGGAACGGTCGGCGATGGCGGTGGCGCGCCAGTTCGCGCCGAGGCCGGGCAGACGGAGCGTGACGCGGGGACTGTCGGGCAGGACGATCCGCTTCACGACGACGTTGCGCCCGGTGTACGGGTCCGCCGTCTCGAATATGCTCGGATAGAGCTGGAGACGCCAGACGCCCGGCGCCGCGCGGTCGAGGAAGTACGCGCCGCTGCCGGTGGAGGCGGCGACGGACGACGAGCCGCAGCCCCAAACGCGGCGCAGCGCGGCGGCGTCCGGCGGCGGCGTGACCGGATCGTTCGTGTAGTAGTAGGCGTCCGTCCCGGCGTACTCCGAAAGATCGCGCTCGCCGTCGACGCGGAAAGGCGGGAAGTGGATGGAGCGCGCGTCGGGCGCGTATGCGCATCCACGCGGGACGCGGCGGAAGACCTCGGCCATTATCGCGATGGAGAGGGCCTTGCGCGGGGTGTAGACCAGGTTGAGGTAGTGCGTCATCCAGTTGCGGTTGAAGTTCGCCAGGCACATGGGGTCGTACTGGAACATGGACGCCACCTGGACGCCCTCGGAGCGGAAGAGGCGGCCGAGGGCGGGATACATGTAGGAGCCGGGGGTGTCGGCCGCGTCGAACTCGTAGACCATCTTCGCCTTTCGGGAGAGGGCCGCCGGATTCTCGTGGAAAGTGGAGGCGCGGATGCGGCCGAGCTGCGAGCCGCGCAGGGCGTGTCCGGCGACAAGACCGGTCGGATAGTAGACGCCCGTGGCGCCATCGGCGCGGGACGCTCCCACGGCGGCGGCGCGGCCGAGCCAGGCGTTGTAGAAGACCGGCTTCTTCGTGCCGCCGGCGCGAAGTCCGTCCACAAGGGCGTTGACGTACCCGGTCACCTTCCCGTCCGGCCAGCCGGCGGGATAGATCGGCTCGTTGATGCACTCGAACGCGAGGATTGACGGCTCGTCGGCGTAGCGATGGCCGGTGAAGGAGTTGACGCGCTCGGCGAAGTTTTTGAGGAAGCGGGACTGGATTCGCCATGCGTTCGTGCTGGACGTCATCTCGCGCATCGGGAAGCGGTCGGAAAAGCCGTCGGTCGGCCCGGCGCCGGCAGACCACCAGGCGATGGGGGTGAAGACCATGTAGAGGCCGTTCGTGGCGCAGATGGCGACAAGCTCGTCCATGAGGCGGGCGTGCTCGTTCTCGACAAAGCCTCCGTCCGGCGTGGAGAACTGGCGCTCGAAGCAGTGGATGCGGACGCAGCCGAGTCCGAGGCGGCGGAAGTGGGCGACGTCCTGGCGCATGACGGCGGGGATGTCGGCGCCGAGGCGCCTCAGTTCGGCGTGGTCGATAGCGAACGGCGGATAGTAGTTGACGCCGACGATGGCGACTTCGGAATTGTCGTCCGCCCAGCGGAGGACGCCGTCCGCGTCCACCTGCGCGGCGCGATCGGCGGGCTGCACGGCGGCGGCGCACATGGCCGCCGCGGCCGCAAGAATCGAAACGGCGCATTTCTTCATTGCATTCTCCGCCATGCTGCACATTGTACCACTTCCTAGCGCTTTGGCTCAAGATTCGTGTCGTTAGGGGCAGGATTGAAGTGCGACGACATCTTCAGGCGAATGAGATGGTTAAAGCCTTCGCGTATCATTCCGTAATGCGCAAAGGTCACTTGCCCCAGTTCATTTGTCCGCGTACGGACACGATATACCAGATACTCATCCTTTGCAAGTCGGACGTCGTTCGTAATGGCCGAAGCAGTCCGCCCAAAGCGCAAATGCAGTTCCTTCTCGTATTCGGCCGTCTCGTCCGCATGGTATGCGTATTTGAAACGGCTACAAGGGAACTTGAGTCGCTCCCGATAGAAGCCATCGGCGCAGTTCGGAAACATCATGCGGAGATTGTTTGAAAATTCCGTTGGCGCCCTCTCGCCGCGGCGCTCCTCGAAGACAACGTGAACGTCGCCATGCCGGCCTTTTCCGAATGGCGGACACCAGTCAAAGCGTTCCATGTCAAAACGCAGGACTTCGTTTGTCGCCGGATAGGGCATCCCCGCATTGCCGCGGTGCAGCATTTTTACAGGTTTCCGGACAGCTCTGACCACTATGTTCTCGTGCTTCACTGAATCCGCCCACTTTCGCGTTTTGGCGACGACTTCATGGGGAAGTTCCTGCGCCATGCAATGGGCAACCGTTTCATAAAAGCCGTTCTTTCGCACCGCGACATTGTACGTCCCGATGCACGCGCGCGACTTTGCCACATACCGTCCTTCCGAATCGGCAATCCCCGCACAGACCTCTTCGCGCATCGGGTCGACTAGGAAACAGACCCGCACCTCCGCGTTTGAGACGGACAGTCCATCCTCGTCTTTGACGGAAATGACGACGTCTATGGCCGCGCCGTCGGTAAACGGATTGTATGCGGCGTATGCGCCAATGGAAAGCAATGCCGTCAAAATGAAAAAGGCCGACTTCATTTCAGCTTTCCCTCCGCGACAATGCGCATGAATATGGCATGCGTGAAAAAATAAGACACGTTCTTGATGTCAGAGTGGAGAACTCTCCCTCTGAAATCGCTGATCCGTCCCGCCAATTCATATCCGTTCGGGAGCATTTCCGCGTCGTTCATGTCAATTGACGGAATTCCAGAAGAAGTGAGGTCTGTGACACCCACCGCTGGTGAAAGCGCGGGAATGCCCTGCGCAAGATGAAAGTCCAACTCCATCCGCGCATTGTCCGCATCGTTCATGGAAATCGGATTCAACATGAACACAGTGTTGGTTCTGAAGACGGATGCGTCGTCCACAGCATTGGCGTTTTCGGCAGACCATTTCCTAAGACCGAACGAAGTCCGGCCCCCCCCCATCCAGACCAATCGGTCGTGCCAAAGCGATTGACAAGGTCTTTCTGCCCTTTGAGTATTTCCTGCTTATGCCATGCCCATCTGCCTTTGGTACTGCTGTCGCCGGCGCCGGCAAGAACAGGAGGGTTGTGCGCAATCGTGTAGATTTCCAGGACCTCATCGCCAGAGGAGTAGAAATTGACCGCAACTCGCGCAACGTCCACAAAACGTCCCTTCCACGTCAGCCGGCTTCGCGCATCCCCATCCGCAAACAGTTCATGCCATTTCGCCGTCCAGCAGACGTTCGTGTAGTCCATCCAGTCGTCGTGGACGAGCCTGTTCTCTGGCGAATCGTCGGCAAGCGACGAGTCGAACGCCTCGGACGGAATGGCAGAATTGAGCATGATCAGTTTCTCGACCTGCATTCCGTAGTCCTGTATCGCCGCAGCGGCGACCATCGTGCCGAGACTGTGCGCGATGACGACGCGACGGCCGGGAATCGAGTTCACTTGCGGCGCAAGGCGCGCTGCGGTCACGAATGCGTTGGAGACATTCTCATGGTAGTTGTACGACGGTCCGATGTTCGATTCCCACACCACCGGGAAGAACTCCATGTCCGCGCCCGCCTGCCAAAGGCGCTTGAACATTTCCGCCGCCCATGCCTGCGCGTCCTGTTCGCTGACATTTGCGCCATGAATGAAGAAGACACTGGCCTTTTCCGCGTGGGCGACGAAAACGGACATGAAGTACAGGAAGCAAATCGCCATCATGCGGGTCATCTTCATTGCATCCCCCGTCATACTGCGTTGAGGCTTCGGATGAACGGCACGAGGACGTGCTTGACCATGTCGTCGTTCATGCGATGGCCGCCGTGGAACGTCTGCGCCTGCCCGGGATAGTGGCTCTCGAAGAGCGGGCGCGAATCGGTCACGAACTCGTCCTCGTCGCCGAAGAGGCCGTGGCACAGCAATTGCTCGAACTCGTCGATGCCGTCGAACTGCCGTCCCTCCGCCTCGCGGAAGTGGGCGATCGTCTCCTTCGTGACGTGGAACTCGCGTTCGCCGTCGCGCCGCTTGTTGAGCCACCGGTATTTGCCGACGTGGAGTGCGGAGTACATTCGCGACATGGCGAACGCCGGGTTGACGCATATGCGCTCGAATCCGCGCAGCTGCTGCGCGTAGAAGCCGCCGAGCGACGTGCCGACGATCAGGGCGGGCTGCTCCTTCTCGACGAGGGACCTGAGCATGGGCAGCGCCTCGGCCGGGTCGACCGGAATGTCGGGCGCGTCTACGGCGACGCGCCGTGAGGCGTCCCTGCCCCAGAACTCGCGTCGTAGCAGTTCGACAGTCCCGCTTGCGCCCGACGATGCGAATCCGTGCAGATAGAGGATCTTCTTCATCGCGGTCTATGCGTCCTTCGATATTTCGCCGTCGGTCAGATAGCACGTAGGGTCTTCGCCCCACAGGTCGCCCGTCACGGCCTCGCCGCGCGCCCTGAAGTTTCCGCCGCAGAGGCCGAGCCATCTGCAATGGCGGCAGCGTCCCCTGACGAACTCCTTCTTGCGGCGCATGAGGTCTAGGAGCGAACCCGGAGGCGGATTTCCCCAGATTTCGGAAAACGGCCTGTCAAGGACGTTGCCGACGGGGTGGTTGCGCCAGAACTGGTCGGGGTAGACCGTGCCGTCCCAGGAGATGCAGGCGATCCCCTGCCCGGAGGAGTTTCCGCCGTTAAGCGTCAGAAGGCCAAGCGCCTTTTCCGCGTTGGGATGCCCTTCCGCTTTCATCCTGAGATAGAGGGCGATGCCGTCGCAGTGGTTGTCCACGGTCAGTACCTCCACCGGGAAACCGGTGTCGAAGCACTTGCGCGTCTCGGAGACGATGGTCTCCAGCGCGGCCCGCTCCTCGGCGTGGTCGAGGTCCGCGGCGGCGATCTCCACGCCGCGGCCGGTGTAGACAAGGTGGTAGAGGCAGATGCGCGGGATGCGTTCGCGGCGCATTAGGTCGAAGATTGCGGGAATGGACTGCACGTTGTCGCGTGTCATCGTTACGCGAAGCCCCACCTTGACGTCACGGGTCAGAAGGCGGCGAATGGCGGCGAGCGACTTCCGGTACGCGCCCTCGTGCCGTCGGAAGGCGTCGTGCACCTGCTCCGTGCCGTCGATCGAAATGCCGACGTACGCCACGCCGAGACGTTTTATCCAGTCGGCCCAGTCGTCGTCGATCAGCGTTCCATTGGTTGAGAACGTGACGCGAATCCCCCTGCCCTTCGCGTATTCGGCCAGTTCGCGGATGTCGGGGCGCATCAGCGGCTCGCCGCCGGAGAAGAGGATCACGGGCGCGCCGAACGCGGCGAGGTCGTCAACGACGGCCTTGGCCTGCGCCGTCGTGAGCGTCTTCTGGACGCCGGTGCACGCGGCGTAGCAGTGGGAGCATGAGAGGTTGCACGCGGGGGTGCAGTTCCAGACGACGACGGGGCGGGCGTGGACGCCGCGCGCGTAGCGAAGCCTGTCAGATTCCTCGATCGTGCCAAAATACAGTTTAGATATTCCAACCATCTCAATCCGCCGTCATTCTCCGATTTCGTACGCAACGCCCGGTTCCGCCACTTCCACCTTCGCGCCAAAGCGGCTTTCAAGCCCCTTCTTGCGTTCGAGCAGGGCGTCCCCGTCGCCGTGGACCAGGAATATGCGCGAATCCCGGTTGTTCGCAAGCCACAGGTCGTTTTCGGCGGCGTCGCCGTGTCCGGAAAAGCAGCCGAAGACTTCCACCTTCGCGCGGACCGGAATCTTCGCGCCATCGATTTCAAGCGTCTTCGCGCCGGACTTCAGCAACTCGCCGGGCGTTCCCTTCGACTGGTAGCCGACGAGGAGGACGCGCACGTCGGAGCGGGGCAGCAGGATGGGAAGAAGCCTGCGCGACGCGCCGTTCTCCATCATGCCCGACGTGGTGACGACGATCGCGCGCGTGGCGTTCTTCTTCGGATACTTCGGAGAGCTGGCGCCGAAGAGTTCGCGCGCGGCGGCCATGTCGGGGACGTCGAACCATTCCGGATGGGAGACGTACTTGCCCATCATCTCCCGGCCGGACTGGGAAATGTAGTGGACGGCGACGTCCTTCGGAATGTCGCCCGCCGACATCCCCTTCTGCACTTCAAGGAGGACGCGCTGGGAGCGGTCCATCGCGAACGCCGGAATCCAGGCGACGCCGCCGGACTTGACGGTCTCGCCGACTATGCGCCTGAAGCGCGCGTATTCCGCCTCGCACCACGCCGCGTCGCCGAGCGTCGAATCGCCGTACGTCGTCTCCACGAACACGGCGTCGGCCTTCTTCGCCGGCGCAACGTCCCTGACGAGGCGGGAGCGGCGCGAACCGAGGTCTCCCGAAAAGACGCAGCTGCCGCCCTTCTCCTCAAGCCTGACGGACGCGGCGCCGGGCAGGTGCTTGACGTCGGAAAGCGTGACGGTGAAGTCGCCGATCTTCCACGGCGTCTCGTATGGCACGACCCTGATCCTCGCCATGAGGTCGTTCATGTCCAGTTCGCAGCAGGCTCCGCAGAAGGACGGACTGCGCATCTTGTGCTCCTTCTCCAGCCGGGCGAGAGTGCCGGTGAAGGAGTGGAGGTTGGTGGCGACTATGCGTCCTGCCCATTCGCACTTTTCGCGCCAGTGGACGGTGCGGCGCTTCGTCTTCGCCCGGCCGGACCACCGCCAGACGCGGCTGACGTCCGTGTCATAGCGAGACTGCCCGAACATCGAGGACTCCAGCAGAGCGCGCGTCGGCTCGGTCATCCATATCGTCCCGTTGAACCCCTCGCGAATGAGCTGCGGGATGCGGCCCGCATGGTCGGCGTGGGCGTGGGTCAGAACGAGATCGGAGACGGACGCAGGGTCGAAGCCGAACGAATCGTCGCCGATCGGCTCGCCCGACATCCGCTCGCCGCCGTAGAAGGCGCCGCAGTCCACGAGAACGCGCGTCTTGCCACATTCCGCGATGGCGCAGCTGCCGCCGACGCGGCCGGCGCCGCCGCGGAACGTGACGGTCGTCTTCGCAAGGAGGCACGCCCCCGCGAAGACGGACAGGAGAAATGGAATCGCGCGCTTCATGCCGGCGTCTCCCGAAGGGCGTCAGCCCTTCAACGCGCCCTCGTAGTCGCGGCGGAGGAAGGCCAGCATGGCAAGCAGCACCGTCAGCGCGCCGAGGAAATACGCGCCGGACAGGGACGAGAGGCAGTTCTTCACGGAAACGCCGGAGTCCATCATGGCGCCGATCAGCTTCGGAGCGACCGCTCCCATCACGAACGCGCCGAAGCACATGAAGCCCGTCGCGGCGGCGCGGTAGCGCGGCTTGATGACGTCGTAGAGCGACGCGAACATGTTCGAGTCGTAGAACCCGTGCGCAAGTCCGAAGAGGAAGAGTCCGGCGCAGCAGAGTTCAAGCGACTGGACGTGGTAGGCGAAGAAGATGCACGGGGCTCCGAGGAAAAGCCCCACGAAGTTCATCGCGGCGCGGGCGAACTTCGTCCTGGACGCCAGCCGGTCTGAAATGCGGCTTGCCACGACGATGCCGATCAGGCAGCCGGCGTAGTGCCAGATGACGGAGTGGAATGCGGCCATCGACGCGGCGGTGGTGCCCTTGAGCTCGGCGGCGGAGTAGAAGGTAGACTTCATGTACACCGGCGTCCAGACCGTGAAGCCGAAGTTGGTGAACACCTGGAATCCGAAGGCGAGCATCAGCAGCCAGGCGCTCGGCTTCTGCGCGAACGCCATGAACGCCTCGCCGACGGACGCCTTCGCGGGAGCGCCCGGCGCGGGCGGCAGAGGCTTCGTGTCCCGCAGAAAGCGCGCCAGCACGACAAACCAGACGAGTCCGACGCCGCCGAGAATCCAGAACGGATAGCGCCAGGCGCCCGTCCCGAGGCCGGACAGCCAGCCGGACGCGAGCGAGACGAAGACGACGGCGAAGTAGAGTGCGCTCTGCATGATCGACATGGCCGTCGACCGCGTCTCCTCGTGAAGCTGGCTCAATATCGAATTGGCGGAGGACGGCAGCAGACATTGCCCGATCGCGAACACCACGCCGAAGACGGCGGTGAGGTAGGCGACTATGCCGACGGGGCCGATCGGATTGGCGAAACCGGCGAGAAGGCACATGGACGAGAAGATCGCCACGGACGCGACGATCAGCCTCTTGCGGCTGAAAAGGTCGCCCAGAACTCCGCCGAAGAGGACCGCGAAGCCGTAGACGAGCGAGAAGACGCTCATCACCGTGCCCCAGTCGCCGGCCGCGATGGACGGGTAGTCCGCCTTCATCTGCGGGAGGACGGCGTTGAATATCTGCCGCGTCCCCTGCTGCATGAAATATCCGAACGTCAGCAGCCCCAGGGCCACCCACTTGTAGTTGTCGTGCCTCGTTTCCTGCATTTCCGCCCCCTTTCAGAGAAAAGCCGTCTTCAGATTTTCTGGACGCCGTCGACGAATACGGCGCACACGTCGAAGGATTTCGGGTCGAGCACCGCCAGGTCGGCGACAAAGCCCTTCTCGACCTTGCCGAGCCTCCTGCCCAGCCCGAGTTCGATCGCCTGGTTCCACGACGTCACGCGGATGAGGTCCTTCAGCGGAAGCCCGGTGACGTCGCGGAGGTTCTTGAGACCCTTGTTAAGCCAAAGCGTGGAGCCCGCCAGATTTCCGCCCTCGACGAGACGCGCCTCGCCGTCCTTCAGCATCACGTCCACTCCGCCCATCTTGAACGCATAGCCGTCAGGCATGTGCGAGCAGCGGAGGGAGTCGGTTATCATCTGCACGTGCGCCAGATCGCGCTTCTTGAAGACGAGGCGGAGCATGTCGTCGCAGAGGTGTATCCTGTCGCAGATGACCTCCGTGTTCAGGTCGTCGATCAGGAATCCGGCGCCCACCATGCCGATTTCGCGGTGGTGGAGCTTCGTCATCTGGTTGCAGAAATGCGTCATGTGGCGAAGCCCATTCCCGTAGGCCGGCATGAACTGCGCCAGCGTCGAGGCGGTGTGTCCGCAGCTCGGCACGATGCCGTTTTCGATGCAGGACCTGGCGAACGCCTCGCCGCCCGGCATTTCCGGCGCATAGGAGACCATCTTCACGGGGCAGACGGCGGCGACGCCCATGACCTCGCGGATCGACGGCCTGCGGACGAACTCCGGGTTCTGGGCGCCGCAGCAGGCGGGGTTGATGAACGGGCCTTCGAGATGGAGGCCGGGCGTCTTCGCGAAGCGCTCGTCCTTTTTGTACGCGGCTACGGCGCGCGCGGCCTTCTTCAGCGTCCTGTTGTCGACGGTGAGCGTCGTGGGCAGAAACGTGGTGCAGCCCTCGGCCAGCTTCGCCTCGGCAATCTTCGCGATCGCCTCTGGCGCGCCGTCGCAGACGTCCGCGCCCATCGCGCCGTGCATGTGCACGTCGATGAACCCCGGGACGACGTACTTGCCGCGGACGTCGACCACCGTGTCGACGTCCGGCACGACCTCCAGTTCGGGGCCGGCGTATTCGATCTTGCCCCTGTTCAGGACGATTGTCGCCTTCTTCAGGTCGACGCCCGGCGAAATCACGTGCGCGTTGGCTATCAGCGTTTTCATGCGACGGCGCTCCCTTGTAGAAACTGCGGATGCTTTCAGGCGGTCTGCTTCGCGACGGCCTCGCGGCCGAGCATGAACGCCTTGCGGTTGAGGTCGAGCAGCTTCGCCTTGGGGCCGGTGAAACTCTCGACCATGGCGGCGTCCCATTCCTCGACCGTGAAATGCGTCACGGCCGAAAGGGCGCCGGCGATCACCATGTTCATTGTGCGGGCGTTGCCGACTTCCTCGGCGATCTTCGGTGCGTCGACGACGAGGGCGTTCGGGAAGGCGGCGGCGAGGCGCGCCTCGAAGTTCTCCACCGGCTTCTGGAGTCCGCTCGACACCGTGACGGGCGTGAGGTCTACGTTGTTCATGACCACCTTGCCGCCCTGCGCGAGGAAATGGCTCCAGCGAAGGGCCTCCAGCCGGTCGAACGCCACAAGGACGTCGCTCTTCCCCTCCGGGATGATCGGGGAGTCGACCCTGTCGCCGAAGCGCACGGAGGAAATCACGCTGCCGCCGCGCTGGGCCATGCCGTGGATTTCGCTCTTCTTCACGTCGAGGCCGGCGAGCGCGGCCGTCCTTGCGAGCATGTTGGCCGTGAGGAGGATGCCCTGTCCGCCGACGCCGACGAGGGAGACGTTGACTGTCTTCATGCCTATTCTCCGTCGACCGCGCGTTCGACCGTCAGCTCCGGATCGAGTTCCTGAAGCTTCGCCTCGATGCCCTGCTTGAGCGTCATCATCGCGTACGGGCAGGTGCCGCAGTGGCCGACGAGCTTGAGCGTGACGACCTTGCCCTCCATCTTCACGAATTCGAGATCTCCGCCGTCCTGCTGCAGCATGGGGCGAAGCGCGTCCAGCATTGCCTTGACCTGTTCTTCAAGCGTCATCTTTCTTCTTCTCCTTGGATTAAATCGTCATTGGTTCTCATTCAAAGCGTATCGAGGCGGCGCGGCCGTGTCCGTCCAGCCCCTCCACCTGCGCAAAGGCGGCGATGGTGTCCTTCGTCTCCTCCAGGTCGCCCTTCGTGAACGCCACGAACGAGTGGCGGCGGCGGAAGTCGTCGGGCGTGAGCCCGTTGAACATGTTCGCGGCGCCGCCCGTCGGCAGCACGTGGGACGGCCCGGCGACGAAATCGCCGGCCGATTCGGGAGTCCAGGCGCCCGCGAACACGGCGCCCGCGGAGCGGACGCCCTTCATCAGCTTCGTCGCGTCCCTGCACATGATCTCGAAATGCTCCGGCGCGAACCTGTTCACGAGCTCAAGCCCCTCTGCAAGGGACGGCGTGACGCAGAAGAGGATGCCGTCGCGGTCGACGACGCGCTGCACGAGCGCCTTCCGGCTCATCTCCTCCATGAGCGCGAACATCTCCGCCTTCACCTCCTCGGCGAAATCCTGCCTGTCCGTGACGAAAAGCGACTTCTCCCAGCCGCTGCCGTGCTCCGCCTGCGAGAGGAGGTCGGCCGCGACCCACCGCGCCGGCACCGTGCCGTCCGCAAGGACGGCGATCTCGCTGGGCCCCGCCACCTGGTCGATGCCGACATAGCCGTAGACCTGGCGCTTCGCCGCCGTGACGAACGCATTGCCGGGGCCCGCGATCTTCTGGACCTTCCTCACCGTCTTCGTGCCGAACGCCATCATGCCGATGGCCTGTATGCCGCCGACGCGATAGACCTCCGTCGCGCCGGCGAGGCGAAGCGCGTAGAGAAGGACGGGATTGGGAGTACCGGTCGGCCCGGCGGGAGTGCAGGCGACAATCTCCTTCACTCCGGCGGCCTTCGCCAGCGTAACCGTCATCACGGACGTGGAAGCGAGAGGGGCGGTGCCGCCGGGCACGTAGACGCCCACTCGGTCCATCGGCGAGTAGAATTCGCCCTCCGTGCCGCCGCGCGGAGTCTTGATCTTCCACGCCGGGCGAAGCGAGGCCCTTGAAAAGCGCATCACGCGCGAATATGCGTCCTTCACCGCCCTTTTTATCTTGGCGGGGACCTGCGCGGTCGCGGCGTCGAGCTCCGCGTCCGTGACGCGGAAGCGCTTCGGCGGAAGCGAAACCCCGTCGAACTTCTCGACGTAGCGCGCCACCGCGCCGTCGCCATCCATGCGGATGGCGGCAAGCACCTCGGCGGCGGCCTTTTCCGCCTCCTCCGGGAACGCGCTGCGCGACAGAAACCTGCCCACCACCGCGCTTTGCGCCTTTTCCGACGACCATTCTACGATGCGAACCATATTGACGTGCTCCTGATTGTTGGCTGGAAGTATAGCACAAAAAGGGCTTGCGCTCAATTGAATCCGCCGTATCCGTTCTCCCGTCCACATCCGAGGAACGCCGTCGCGCAATATGCGATCGCGAGAATCATTCCGCCCCAAACACGCCGCGTCAATCCGAATGCGCCCTCGGTTGCGCGTCCTCTCGTCTAGCGGACGATGAAGACCGTGCCAGAACGGTAGCAGAGGCGGAGGCCGACGGCGTCCTTCTTGACGAAGAACCGCGCGCGCGCCGTCTCCTCGTCCACGTCGAACGTCGCCGTCGAGGGGATCTCCGCGCCGTCCCACGTGATCGCGTAGGGGCTTGACGACTTCGAGAGCTCGCGCAGGTCGGCGCGGCCGGCAAGGTTCACCGTCGCCCGCGCGTTCTCCGCGACGGACAGGAAGTTGGTCGTCCCGGCATAGGCGTGAAACGCCCTGGCGCTCCATGCGCCGGTCTTAGACGAGAGGTCGATCGCCGCACCGTCCAGAAGCCGGACGTTCGGATGCGTCTTCCCCGACGGCGTGAACGTGCCGCCGACGGAAAAGACGCCCTGTCCGACGCCGTATTCCGGGTTTGGATATGGATATACGAAGTCGCGCGCCTCCACCGGCGCGTACGCCCTGATCGCGGCGGCAATAGACAGCGTGGCCGACTGGGCGCGGACGGAGTTCGTGCCGAATTCCGCGTACCCGCCCTTCGTGACGTTCAGCGCGCCTTCCGAGACGTCCACGTCGTGGAGATAGAACGTCCTGCCGTACTCCACCTTGACGTCCAGCGAGCGCCCGCCAAGGTCAAGCGCCGTCGCGCCCGAAGACTGCCGGGAAAGTCCGTACGATTCGTCCATCGCCATGAAGGAGTCCGCCTCAAGCCGTACGGTCCCAAGCATCTTGCGCCGATACGCTTCGTGGATCGACTTGCCGTTGCGCAGCGTTCCGCCATTGAGCAGAAACACCATGTCATGATGCCCGTACGTCCCGCACGCGTCAAACGACGCGCCGGCGTCGATCCGCACGGTCGCACCGGACTGGCCAAGCGGACGCTCCTCGCCTGCGAGGGCGCATCTGACCTCGCCCGCGGCCACCTCCATGCCGCCCGAATTGGACTGCCCGTCCTTCGCGGCGACGTACGTTCCGCCGCCTTCCTTGACGAACTTCAACTGCCCGGCGAATGCGACCGCGTCGTTCGCCAGCGTCTCGCCCTCCGACACGTCAACGCGCAGGACGCCGCCGCCCGCAGTGTCCGTGACGACTGCCGTGCCAAGCGTTCCGCCCGCAAAGGCGCCGACACGAAGGGAATGCCCCGCGACGTCCAGCGTCGCGCCGTCGAGGAAGCGGACGCAATCCACGCCGCGCCAGTCGCAGTCCGCCGTCAGCGACGCGTTCCCGGAGACGGAGAACGACCTGTACGCGCGCGCCGCGCCCGCCGGCACGCCCAGACTCGTCGCGCCCGTGACGAGAACCGCCGTGAACTCGCACGGCAGCGCGTCCGGGAGAGACGCGCCCGCGGCGCCGCGGCAGTCCCAGTTCGCGGCGTTGTCCCACGCGCCGTCGCCGGCGGCGCCAGTCCACGTCGCCGTGACAGGAAGACCGTCGGACGCCGCCAGCCGAATCGTCCGGCCGTCTTCCGAGAGCGACGGGACGTATCGCGAATCGGCGGACGAGACATACCGCAGGACGTCCGTCTCGCCTTCCGGCAGAACGAATCCGCCCGACGTCAGCGCACTACCATCCCCTTCCAGTCCATGCGGCTCAACGACAATCCGCGCGTTCGCGGCAAGCTCGACGACGCCCGTCGTCGAGAATCCGCCCGCGAACGCCAGACACACTCCGTCGCCCACGACGATTCGGCATGGCGCGAACTCCACGCCGTCCGCGCACGAAAGCGCCAGCGCGGCGGTCTCAACGCTCGCTCCCTTTTCAAAGGCGACGCGCCGCGCGGCGACGGGCGCGTCCACTGAAAGCGAAGCCTCGCCGTCCACCGTGACGACGGACTCTACGTCACCGTCCTCGGCCGCAGGCCAGATCGTCCTGCGCGACGCGCCCGCGACAGTCCACTCCGCGGAGGCGGCACCCCAGACGCAGTCGCCGGCCACCATTCGGACAAGGTTCGTCTCGTCCAGTTCCGGCAGCGCTGGCGCGTTTTCGCAAAGCCACGCCACCTGTTCCGGCGAAAACGAATAGTTGAAGAGCGCCACCTCGTCTATGCCCGCGTTCGGTACAGCCCCCCATCTGTCGCCGTCGTTCTCGTCCTTGCACACCGTTCCGACGTAGAGCCAGTCGACGATTTCGCTCTTCAACGCCTTCAGCAAAAGCCGCCCGACGTTCGTCCCGTCGACGTAGACGTCGCAGTCGCCTAGCGCGTGGTTCCAGACGAGGCATACGTGCGACCACTCGTCCGCCGCCAGCACGGGCAATGTGTTCCTCCAGAACTCGCATCCGCCGTACCAGCAGAACCTGCGGTCGGAACTGTGCCACTCGAACCTGACGTTCTGCCCGCCGATGCGGAGCGAGAGCATGTCGCTCCACGCGACAGGCGTCTCCGGCGTCTTCACCCAGAACGAGAGCGTGAACCCGGAGTTCGTCGTGCAGCCAAGTCCCTCGTCCGCATCGCCGAGGACGCAGAACGTAGTCGTGTCGTCCAGCATGAGTCCGCGCTCCGTCGCAAGCGCCCCCGGCTGGCAGGGAGTCGCGCTGCCGGTCTTCTTCCATGAAAGGCGGCTACGTCCCGTGCCGGCGTTCTCCACGACGACGCTGCCGCCGTCGACCGCGTCAAACCGAAAGCACTGCAGCATCTGGCGTCCGCGCGGAATCGGGCCGGGGCGGTTGCGGCCAAGCCAGGCCACCTCGTCCGCGTTCGCCGAGAAGCCGTAGACGGCGACCTCGTCGACGCCCGTGTTCGACGTCCTGTAGCTGCGGATGTCGCCGTTGCTCGCAACCGTGCCGCCGACGTATATGTCATGGAGGATGTTCTTCTTCGCGTCGCCCGACGAAAGCGTTATCTTCGCAAGCTTCACGCCGCCCACGAAGAGGTCCATCGCATTGACGTCGAAATTCCAGACGACGCAGACGTGCTGCCATGTCTGCGGTTCGTATGGCATGTAGTTGAGGCCGCCCCCGGAATAGAGCTGCACCCGGCATCCGCTCGTTCCGTGGTACAGCGTGAACGACGGCTTTCCGTCCACAAGCCTGTTCGTGTACTCGAAGCGCAGTTCGTCGTCGCCGACGCGAAGGCCGAAGAAGTCCGACCACGCCATGGGGCTTTCAGGTCCGTACATCCAGAAGGAGATGGTGAAGCCCGTTTCGGCGGAGCAGCCCAGGCCCGCCGCGTCGCCCTGCAACCAAAGGCTCGTTGACGTCTTCGACCAGAACGCATTGTCCGAGCCAAGGGCACCGGAGCCGAATGCGTTGACCCACGTGTCCGCCGCGTCGTAATTCGGACACTTGCGCCTGAGGACGTGCGACCCCGTCCCTTCGTTTGAATCGCGGAAGTCAAGTCCGTACGTCGCGTTCGTCGCGTCGAAGCGGTAGCAGTACAGAGGGCGCGACGGCATTGATGCCGTCGCCGACGGTGAAAGCGCGGCGAAAAGGACGGCGGTCAGAAGCCCGCCGACGGAGGGATTTGAAAACATGCGCACGGTCTGCCTCTCTTTCAAAAATTGTATTCGTTTGACGGAAAACATAATACTATTTTTTTTTTCTCCGTCAATCCCCCAAGTGCGCAAAAACGTCGCCGGCGAAACGGAGTTCCGTTTCGCCGGCGACGGCGGGCGGGGACGACCGCCCTTCAGGAATATGGTCTCCGGCGCTATGCCTTGCCGGGGACGATCGCCACGCCCTCCTTCGGCAGCGGAACGTCGTCCGTCTCCTCGAACGTCTGCGCGGTGAACGCCGTGTTCCATCCGTTGAAGAACTCCGACTTCTCGTTCGCGAGAAGGTCGTTCATCTTCACCTGGCGGCCGGAGTAGGCGGCGAACGTGCCCATGATGCACGTGGCCGTGGACATCGCCACCTGCTCGCCCTCGTTGACGAGGTCGCCGCTGATGAGGCCGGAGAGGAAGTCCGCGTGCTCCATGATGAGGCCGTTGTCGTGGCGGCCCGCGATGGCCTTCACGTCCTCCTCCACCGGTCTGCCGTCGTAGCGGCGGATCTTCCCGCCGACGGATATCTCGCCCTCCGTGCCGGTGAGGCGCGTGCCGAATGGATTGGCGCAGCCGTCCATGTGGCGGCCGTACGTCGCGACGTGGAGCCCGTCGCCGTAGTCGTAGTCGATCGAGATCTCGTCGTAGATGTTGCCGATTCCGGCCGGACGACGCCAGCGCGCGCCCATTCCGAACGCGCTCAGCGGGGCGCGGCCGATGAACCAGTTGGCGAGGTCGACCTCATGGATGGCCTGCTCCGTGACCTGGTCGCCGCTCATCTCCCAGAAGTGGTACCAGTTGTTGGCGAGATAGGAGGCGTTGGTGTCGGTCGGACGGCGCGGGCGCACCCACATCGAGCCATGGCAGCGGTAGACGCGCCCGGCGAGAATCTTGCCGATGCAGCCGCCGCGGACGGGTCCGATCTGCTTGAGGAAGCGGTTCGAGTGGCGGTGGAGCGTGCCGGAGAGTATCGACAGGTTCTTCGCCTTCGCCGCCGCGACGGTCTTGAGGAAGTCGCGCAGCCCGCGCGGGTCGGTGGCAATCGGCTTTTCCGCGAATACGTGCTTGCCCGCGGCGACGCAGGCCTCGGCGTGGCGCGCGCGGAAGAGCGGCGGCGTGCAGAGCAGGACGATTTCGCAGTCGGACGCGATCACGTTCTTGTAGCCGTTCGCGCCGCCGAACGCCATCTTCTCGTCGACGCCGTAGCGGCGGCAGACGTCCACGGCCTTCGAGCGATCGAAATCGGCCGCGGCGACGAGCCGCGCCTCGCACCCCAGACGCGCCGCGGCCTCCATTATGTCCCTGATCGCGCCGCCCTCGCACTTTCCGCCGTACCACTGGCAGCCGCGGCCGCCGCATCCGACGAGCCCGACCTTGAACACGCGCTTCGCCTGCCCCAGCACGGCGGGGGAAGCCGCGACGGCGCCGGCCGCGACCATGAAGTTCCTTCTCGACATCGTCGTCATCTTGTTCCTCTCCTTCGTTTTAGTTGCCTTCGCTTCGTGAAAATCAGCGGTCCACGCGCGCGCTTCCGCCGCCGACAAGCTTTTCGACGTCCGCCTTCGTCGCCATCGACGTGTCGCCGGGCGTCGTCATCGCCAGGGCGCCGTGCGCGGCGCCGTAGTCCACGGCCTTCGCCGCGTCGTCGAACGCCATGAAGCCGTAGATCAGTCCCGACGCGAAGGAGTCGCCCCCGCCCACGCGGTCGTAGATCTCAAGCCCCGGGCGCGAAATCGACCGGTGGAGCTCTCCCCTGTACCAGCAGATGGCGCTCCAGTCGTTGACGGTGGCGCTCTTCACGCTGCGCAGCGTGGTGGCGACGGCCTTGAAGTTCGGATAGATGGACACCGCCTTGTCTATCATCTTGCGGAATCCGTCGACCGGCAGCGTAGTGAGGTTCGCATCCACGCCCTCCACCTCGATGCCGAGCGCGGCGGTGAAATCCTCCTCGTTGCCGATCATCACGTCCACGTACTTCGCGATCTCGCGGTTGACCTCCTGCGCCTTGGACTGCCCGCCGATCGACTTCCAGAGCGAGGCGCGGTAATTGAGGTCGTAGCTCGTGACCGTGCCGTGCCTCTTCGCGGCCTTGAGGGCCTCGATGGCGACCTCGGCGGTCGTCTCGGAAAGCGCGGCGAAGATTCCGCCGGTGTGGAACCAGCGCACGCCCTCGCGGCCGAAGAGGCCGTCCCAGTCGATTTCGCCGGGGCGGAGCTGCGAGACGGCGGTGAGGCCGCGGTCCGCGCAGCTCCTGGCTCCGCGGCAGCCGAAGCCGCGCTCGACGAAGTTGAGGCCGTTGCGGACGGTGCGGCCGATGCCGTCGAACGGCGCCCACCTGACATGGCTCACGTCCACGCCGCCCTGCAGCATGAAATCCTCGACGAGACGGCCCACCGGGTTGTCCGCGAACGCCGTGACCGCCGTAGTCCTGAGCCCGAAGCAGCGGCGAAGTCCGCGCACGACGTTGTATTCGCCGCCGCCCTCCCAGGCCTTGAACTCGCGGGCGGTGTGGATGCGCCCGTCGCCCGGATCGAGCCGAAGCATGATTTCGCCCAGCGACGCCGCATCCCAGCGGCAGCTTTCGGCAGACTTGACGTTAAGTGATTCCATTGTCCAGTTCCTCTTTTAAAAGCCCCTCTTCCCGCGGCGGACTTCCGTCTCCTCCTCGCGTCCGCCGTACGGCGGCGGCGAGACGCGCGCGGAAAAGTCCCACGGCTCTCCGCCCCAGGACTCCTCCTGGAGCGCAAGCGCATATTCGCGATACCCTTCGCGCCATATCATCCACGCGATGAGAAGCGTGACGAATCCCCAGCTTTGGTGGTTGACGACGCGGTGGAGTCCGTTCAGCGCAAGCAGCACTGCAAAGGCGCGGCCGACGAGCATCGCCACGTAAGTGGCGCGCGCACGGGTCATGAACGCGCGCATCGCGCTGCGGAAGACGCGGCCGCCGTCCATCGGGAATCCCGGAAGAAGGTTGAAGAGTCCAAGCATCAGGTTCATCAGCCCCATGTCCAGCAGCAGGTCTGCGATCCAGAAGACCTCCCGCGAGCAGGACAGCATCGGACTTCCAAGCCAGCCGCCCGTCAGGGAGAAGAGGGCGAGCGACACGACGCTTCCCTCCGTCATCAGCGACACCGCGCCAAGGGAGAGGAAAGCGAGGAGGAAGCTCACCGCAGGTCCGGCGATGGCGGTCCAGAACTCCTGCGACGCCTTGCGCGGAAGCGCGATGAGCGACGCGCATCCGCCCAGCAGGGACAGTGTTATGTCGCGCGTCTCGTAGCCGAAGCCGCGGGCCGTGAGCGCGTGGCCTAGCTCGTGCGCGGTAATCGAGAACATCAGCAGAACTGCGCCGGCAATGCCCGAAAGGAAGCCGCTGCCCCCCATGGCGAACATGAGAAGCAGAATCAGCAGCGAGGAATCCAGGAAAATCGGGATTCCGAACAAGTCGCAGAGACGTATCTTTTGTGGAAACATGGCGTCCATTCTAGCATTTCGCCCCGCGTCGGGCAATGGCAATGCGGGACGAAATGCAGCCGTTGGCAAACGTCCGGCCAGGCGCCGCCGGGCCGGACGGAACGGATCATCGGAATATGACCGCCATTCCGCCGCGGCGGAGCGTGGCCGTGACAAGGCCCGTGTCCGCGTCGTAGGCAAACGAGGCGGACACGTTCGCGCCGGCATTGACGCCCTTCCACGCCATCGCGCCGAACGCCTCCGCAGTCGCCACCCTCGCCACCGCGGCCGTCGTGCCGGAACGCACCGGGTCGTCGTCCGCCCGGCCGAAGTCGGCGACGACCCTCTCCGCCGTCACGCCCTCAAACGTCAGCGCCTCCGCCGCGCCCGGCTCGACTGCGAGCGTGAGCGTCGTGAAGTCGCCGGAGAGAACGCCCGTCCCGGAGAAGCGGCTGTTCGCGTCGGTCGTCCCCGCCACGCAGCGCAGCGCGCCCTCCGCGATCACGACGCCGCCCGCGTTCGCGACAAGCACGGTCTGCGTCCCCTTCGGCGTGTAGACCGGGAGGTTGTCCACCATCTTGACGGACAGGTCGTTCGTCAGGACGAGCGTTCCCGCGCCCGTCTTCGTGAAGACGCCGTCGCCCTGCAGGGACATCGCAAGCGCGTGCTCCACGCCCGCGCCCACGCGCAGCTCGCATCCGCCCGCATCGGCGCGAAGCCCCATCTTCGCCGGCCTGTCCGCGCAGGAGACTCCGCCGTCCAGCGTGAACTCCGCGAAACCGCCGTCGAACGCGCAGACCGCCGCCCTGTCGCCGTTCTGCGCGAGGAAGCGGTTCACCGCCATGCCGCCGCCGCGCGCGAAGACGACCTCGCCCGTCGCGTTCCAGCCGAAGAAGAGGTTCTGCGGGGCGGCGACCTTCAGAAGCCCGCCGTCCTCGAAGCGCGCGTCGAGCGCGTGGTTGAACGTGACGCCTCCGGCCGCGGTGGGCGAGGAGCGCATCAGCGTGCCGCCACGCCCCACGCGCACGACCGGCGCGAAATTCCCGCCGTGCGGAATCTCAAGGTTCCACGTGGCGTTCAGCGTGCCGTTCGTGATGGACAGCACGGGCCTGGAGAGCACGTCCGACGTCCCCGTGCGCGAGTAGCCGACGTAGAGGCCGTTGCACGTCATGTCCGCGTCCTCCAGCAGAAGCCTCGAGCCCAGATTCCCCGCCGGAACCTCGCCGTCCATCAGCATGTGGAATCCGTTTCCGCTGCCCTGGACGAACGTCACGTCCTTCAGGCGGAGTTCCGCCGGGACGGTCTGCGTCCATCCGGCGCCGCCCAGGAGCGCGTGATGCTCCTGCCTGACGGTCGTGAGGCCCTTGCCCTCTCCGCGGATCTCCAGCGCGCCGTCGAGAATCGTGAACTGTCCCGCGCCGTTCCAGCCGGAGACTTCGCCGCGCGCGGGCGCGAACGTGCCGGAGACGTCCTTGTTGCCGCCGCGCACGGCGTTCTTGTACGTGGACAGCGTCGTCGTCCCGGCTGGGACGTCGAGCGTCAGGACGCCCGCGCCCGTCTTCACGACGCCGGCGTCGCCCTGCGCGAAGGAAATCCTGAACTGGTCGAACGTCAGGTCGCCCGAAATGTCGAAGATGCAGGGGAACTCGCCGTCCAGGCGCCATGGGCGCACGACCGTCGCGGCCTCGCCGGAGTAGCGGAACGTGCAGTTGCTGAGCGCCAGCGCGTCCTCGAGGTCGGTGTCCGCGCCCAGCGCTGCGGCGGACGCGAACGCCGTGACGCCGCCCGCCATGCTCCATCCGGCGAACAGCGTTCCCGCGTTGTCGCCGGAGACGGTCAGCGTCCCGGAGCCGGTCTTCGCTATCGCCCCGTCCGCGCAACGCAGGGGGACGGACAGTTCCGCGCTTCCGTCCGCCGCCACGTCCACGCCCGCGCCGACGTAGAGCGGCCCCTCGCCCGAAACCGCCACGGCGTCCGCCGCCGTCACCGCCAGCGTCCCCACGGCGGCGGACGCGCCGACGGCGATTTCCGCCCCGCGCCCGACCGTCGCCACGTCGTTGTGCGTCGGCACTGCGGCGGGGTCCCAGTTCCCCGTGTCGTGCCAGTCCGCACCGACGGCGCCCGTCCACGCGAGCGCGCCGGGCGTGGCCTCCGCGACGGAGACCGACAGCTCCGTACGGTCATCGCTCAACGCCCACTCGTAGTTCCGCCCCGTAGCCGGATTGGCCACGACCACCCGTGCGAACTGCTCGTCCGTCAGCGGCGTCGCAAGCCTCAGGACCGGATGCGTCGCGTCGACCGACAGGTCGGACGGAAGGTCGACGTTCAAGTCGCCCGCGAAGGAAATCGAATCGGCCTCGATGGCGGCGGAGGCGTCGCGCAGCGCGAGGCGCGCCCCTTGCGCGATTTCCAGTACGTTGCCGAAGCGCGTCGCGCCGCCGGCGAAGCAGAGCGCGCCTTCCGCGACGACCGTCTTCGGATGCGACGAGTTCCGCCGCACGACGAGCGCGCCGAGACCCGTCTTGCGGACGGCCGCGTTCACGGCGCCCTCCGCCGCCGTGAACGACTGGTCTATCTCCATGTCTGCGGCGGACGCCTCGAACGTCAGTCCTCCCACGCCAAGCGTCGCCACGCAGCCGGAAAGATAGGGGACGTTCGGCGTCGCGGTGGAGAGCGCAAGCGTTCCGCCGTCGGCCACGAACGTCATCGCCGGTTCGCCCGTCCCCGGCGCGGCGCCGTGGATCGACTTCAGGGAGACGAGGGCGTCGTCGACAATCGACAGCGACGTGCAGCCCGCGTGTTCGCTCCTGTTCGTGATGAACGACGAGGCGCTTCCAAGGAGGCGTCCGTTCCCCGCAAGCGCCACCTCGGCGCGCGACGTGCCTCCCATCGTCATTTCCACCGACGAGCCGGAGCCGAGCCGCAGCGTCGCGTCGTCAAAGATCTCAAGCCGCGCCATCGCGCCGTCGCCGGAGCGAGCCATCTGGATCCACGTGCCGTTGAAAGTCCCGCACGACGCCTGCGCGCGGTCCTTCAGCGTGACGTAGCCCTTCGCATGGACGCCGGAGAACCCCAGCGACAGGACGCCGCCGCAGGTGAACGTGCCGTCGCCCTCGACGACAAGCCGCCCCACGGCGTTCGACGCCGCGCCGAGACGGACGCTGTCGCCCTTCGGGCGCGTCGTGAACGTGGCGTTGTCCGCAACCGTCACAAGCCCCGTCGAGCACTGCGTGGCGCCCATCACGACTGCGGCGTTCGCGTAGAACGTCGCGGAATCGCGAACCCATACCTCGCCCTCGTTGCGGAAGTTGACCAGCTCCGGCTTCGTGCTGCCGGCGCCGAGGAAGACGCCGTTCGTGACGTCCAGGCGCGACGTGCCGTATAGTTCCACCACGCCGGAGGAACGCCCGTCGTTCGCCGCCGTCCCGCGGGCGCCGAGGTCCATGGAGTCGGAACTCGCAAGGTAGGCGTCGTTCGTCAGGACGAGCCACGTCCGCCCGGCGCCGGAGTTCGTGTCCTTCAGGACGATTCCGCGGACGCGGTGGCGGCCGCCGAGGAACGTCGTGCGCGTCGTGCCGTTTCCGCGCTGCACGAACTTTCCGGGCGCATCCATCTTCGCGTCGGGGTGGATGAAGAAGTCGACCGTGCCGCCGATCGATCCGTAGTAGAGGTTGTTCCCGAACGAGAACGTCCCGCTCCGGAGGTCGAAGTCCTGCTTCTCCGCCCCCTGCGACCGCCAGGTGAAGAGGGCGTCGTCGAAGCGCCAGTAGAACGAGACGTTGGCGGCCGTCGGCGCGTTCTCGAAGTTGAAGACGTGCGAGCCGGTCAGGTTCATGGCGAACGGAGTTCCCCACCAGTGCTGCGCAGAGACGACGCCGCGCTTCTCCCACCACGTCCCCCGCGTGTCGATTGTGAGCGCGTGGTCGCCGGCGCCCGTGCCGAGGAAGACCGTACCGGACGAATCGACCAGCCCCTCCTCCGGCACGGTCAGCGTGACGTCGCGGTCCTGGAAGCTGACGACGCCGTATTTCCCCGCGTCCATCGGCGTGACGCCGCCGGTCCAGTTCGCCGCGTCGGCGTAACTTCCCTCCGCCACGTCCGAACGCCATGTCACGCGCCCGTCCGCCTCCACGACGTCGCACCACGCCGCGCACGCGCCGAAGCCGCACAGGAAAACGACTGCCAGTCTGCTCATGCCATGTCCTCTCGCCTTAGGGGTCAATTCAAAACTCGCTGAAAACTCCGATTGCCACAATTATAACCTATTTTTTTTTTCTCCGGTCAAATCATATCGCCGGGAAAATCGCTTCCCGCCGCCGTGTGTTTCGGGATGCAGAACTCTGATGGCAAAGACGGCGCAATTGCATTCCAGGAACCATGCCATTGGCATTTGGGAGGAGGAGGGGGCAATGCTGAACTCCGGTGGCAAGGACCGCGCAATTGCATTCCAAGAACCCCGCCATTGGTATTTGGGAGGAGGAGGGGGCAATGCTGAACTCCGGTGGCAAGGACCGCGCAATTGCATCCCAAGAACCCCGCCATTGGTATTTGGGAGGAGGAGGGGGCAATGCAGAACTCCGGTGCAAGGACGGCGCAATTGCATCCCAGGAACCATGCCATTGGCATTGGGAAGCGGCGGCCGTCTGCCCTGCCGTTGGCAACCGGAGAAGCGGTTGCGGCGGCAAATGCGCCGTCTTTGCCATCAGAGTTTTGCACTGCGTGTCGGCTCGTGTCAGCGGCGCGCGGGGAACGGGCGGTAGACGAGCAGGAGGCCGTCCGAGCGAAGCGTGAACCTGGTGGAAACCGCGCGGTTGTGGACACCTGAATAGAGGCGCGAAAGGTCTACGCCGGCAAGCGGCCATTCGAGCCCGTCGCTCACGGCGCGCGCCGTCCGGTCCGCCGCGAAGACGGAGACGGCGCTGCCGGGGACGCAGGTGAACGAGCGCGTTCCGCGCACCGCATCGAAGCGGCCGTGGTTCGTGAAGAGCGCGGTTTCCGGCAGTTCCCCGGCGAATGAGGCGAAGCGGAAGACGTTGTCGAGCAGATGGTCTTCGCGTCCTCCGCCGGCGCCGACGATTGCGACCTTCCGGCATTCGGGATAGCGGCGGCGGACGAAGGAGAACGCCTTGGCGAGGTCGTTCGTGTCCTGCTCGCGGACAAGCACGAAGCGCCCGCCAAGTCCCGCGCGCACTTCGTCCGAGGTGGAATCGCCATCGCCGACGACGTAGTCCGGCTCGCGTCCGAGGGCGCGCGCGGAGACGACCGCGCCGTCGCAGGCGACGAGCGCCGGCGCGTCGAGGAAAACGCGCCGCGACTCGCCTTCCGGCAGTTCGCCGTCCGCGAGAATCGCGACTTCAAATTCGTCCGGGGACGGCGCGGCGTTCCGCGTCATCGCGCCTCCAATCCGGCCGCGATACCGACTATGTCGAGGACTTTCGACCGGATGCCGTCCGGCAGCGCCGCGCGCGTCGGGCCGCCCATCACGTACACGCCCTTCCCGTCCAGCGCGGCGGCGCCGAACGACGAGAGGAACGAGCGCACAGCGGAAGCGGAGGCGAAGAAGACGTCGTCGAACGGCGGCAGGGACGGCGGCGGCGACGGGACGTTGTCGTACAGCACGACGTCGTCAACCTCCGCACCGGCCGCGCGCAGGGCGTCGGCGACGGCGGATGGCGCAAGGGCGCTTCTGAGGCGCAGCACGCGCCACCCTGAAAGGTCAAGTTTTCCCATTTCCGCGATCAGCCCGGCGGCGGAGAAGTCGCGCGCGGGCATGACGTCGCTGGAGACTCCGTATCTGCGAAGTTCGGCGTCCGTCCCGGCGCCGCAGGTGAAGAAGAGCGGAAGCCGCCGCCGGTCGACGCGGCACGTCTCGAAGAAGATCCGCACGGCGCTCGGCGACGTCAGCACAATCGCCCGGTAGCGCGAAAGGCCGTCAAGCGCGGAGCGCAGCGCGTCCGTCGGCACGAGGCGGATAAGCGAGCAGGGGACGGGGCGTCCGCCGCGATCCTCCACGGCAAGCGCGGCCTTCCGCATAACGGCGTCGGAGCACGTCAGAAGCATCCGCCGGCCGGCGAGAGGGCCGAGGCGCGGCCAGTCGCCGGCGGCGGACGGGCCGACAACGAAAAGGCCGGGAGAGCCCTCCGAATCGGCGCCGGCGCGTCCGCAGCGGACGTCGTCCAGCGTCCCGCGCCAGACGCGCTCGCAGGGCGACGCCGCGTCCCAGACGAACGCGCACGGCGTCTCCGGCGAAAGGCCGCCGGCGACCATGCGCTCCGCCTCCGCGGCCGCGACCTTCGTCGCCATGAAAAGGACGCGCTGCTCGTCGCTGCCTGTCGATCGCGGGGTGTAGACGCGGAAGCCGCACGACTCCCCGCGCTTCGTGAGAAGCATCCCCGTACCCGTCGTCGCCGCGACGAGAGCGCTCACGCCGGGGCGGACGACAAACGGAATGCGCAGCGCGCACAGGGCGTCCGTCTCCTCCGCAAGCCTTCCGAAAAGCCCCGCGTCGCCGCCCTTGAGGCGCACGACGCGCCGCCCCTTCCGCGCCTCGTCGCATATGAGCCGCGTGATATCGGCCTGCTTCATCGAATGCGCCCCGCAGCGCTTTCCAACCCGGACAATACGCGCCCCATCGCGCACCGGGCCGGTCTTAACCACGTCCGCGCCGAGAAGGTCGTCGTACAGCACCACGTCGGCCGCGGCGAGGTCGCGCGCGCCCTTCACGGTGACGAGCTCCGCGTCGCCGACGCCGGCGGAGACGAAGCGCACGGCCTTGACGAACTCCGCGCGGACGTCCATCAGGCGCGCGTCCCCTGCGCGGAAGACGACGGCCAGGACGCCCTGAGCCTCCGGCGGCGCAAGCTCCTCCACCGGAATCGGGATTGCGTCGACCGGGCAGTCCGCGCCCCGCTCGAACCAGTCGGGATAAAGACGCCTCAGTCCGGCCATCGCCATGACGACGGCGTCGAACTTCCCGTCAAGGAGCTGGCCAACCCTGGAATCGATTGCGCCGCGGATCGGCGCCGGCTCCGCCGATGGGAAGCGGCGTCGCGCATATTCGCCGCGCCGTTCGCTGGAGACGCCGATCCGGCGGATTTCCGAATCCGCCTCTCCCCTGCGGAAGACAAGGCAGTCGCGCGGGTCTTCGCGGTTCGGAAGCCAGAACCAGTCAAGGTCGTCGGCGATCGCGTCGGGCAGGTCCTTTGCGGAATGGACGGCGAAGTCGATCGCGCCGGACCTGACGGCCTCGTCCAGGTCGCGCGTGAAGAAGTCGGGCGCACTCCTCTCTATCGGCGTCGCAAGGTCGCGGTCGCCGGGAGTCTCCACCGGAACGAACTCGCAACGGACGCCGGGAAGCCCGGCCGAAATGAAGTCCATCGCCCACCGTGTCTGTATTCGGCTCAACTTGCTGCCGCGCGCGCCAACCTTGAAATTCATGGCGACATTATACCACGTTTCTGATACAATCAGCGGACGATGAAAACAAGAACTTCAATCGCGATTCTGGCGGCCGCCGCGGTCTCCTCCGCGTCGGCCGCGCCGTCTGCCGTCGGCGGCGGGTCGTTGGAATGGCAGAGCGTCGCCACGTACGCCGCCATTGCCGTGTGCGCGCTCGCGCTGTTCTGCTTCCTGTGCAAGCTGATCAAACTTCTGTTCGTCATTCTCATGGTTGCGGCCATCGCGGCGGCGATTGTGTTCTACTGCGTACGGGCGGGCTATCTGGACGAGAAGGCGGTTGAACGCCTGAACCCGATGAACAGCGAGTCGTTCGTCGATTCCGTGAAGCGCGCGGGCGAATGGGTCGGAGACAAGACTCGCTCGACCGTGGAAAAGGCGGTCTCGGAGGCGATGGAGAAAGCCGTCACGCGCGAAGCCCCGTTCACTTCCCCCGCACAGCCGCCGGAAGAGCCATGACCGCCGGCAGGACAGCGGACTGGGGCTACGACGGCGGCCCCCTCGAAAAGGGAGTTCCCGCCCGCGTCGTCGGGACGTGGGGCGACTACTACCGCGTCGTGTGCGACGCCGGCGAGGGCGTGGCGCGGAAAAAGGCCTCGGCGTACCACAGGGCCGGGGCGGTCGTTCCGACGACGGGCGACTTCGTCGCGCTTGAATGGAATCCCTGCGGCGAGAGCAGAATACTCGCCACCCTTCCGCGCCGTTCCGACTTCACCCGTTCCGCGTCGGGGTCCGAAGGACGCAAGGCGCAGGTGATCGCAGTAAACTTCGACGTCCTCTTCTTCCTCATGTCGGCGAACGCGAACTTCAACGTGCGGCGGCTTGAGCGGTTCATGGCGCTCGGCCGCGCGTCAGGCGCCCCCGTCGTGGCGCTGGTCACGAAGTGCGACCTCCCGGACTTCTCGGAATCCATGCTTGACGAGGCGAAAGCCCACGCCGGCGGTGCGCCGGTCTTCGCCATCTCGTCGAAGACGGGCGCGGGGATGGACGCGCTGGCGGAATTCGTCCGGCCGCGCAGGACGCTGGCGTTCGTCGGCTCCTCCGGCGTCGGCAAGAGCTCCCTCGTCAACGCGCTCGCCGGCGAGGAGTGGATGCCGACGCTTGAGATCCGGGAATGCGATGCAAAGGGCCGCCACACCACGACCGAACGCGAACTCGTCATGCTTCCGTGCGGGGCGATGGTGATAGACACCCCCGGAATGCGCGAGATCGGGATGTGGGAGGCCGACGGCGGAATCGCGGACGCATTCGCCGACGTCGAGACGCTCTTCGCCGGCTGCCGCTTCTCGAACTGCCGGCATGAAACGGAGCCGGGCTGCGCGGTCCGCGCCGCCGTCGCCTCCGGCGCGCTGGCCGCCGAACGATGGGAGGCGTACCGCCGCCTCAAGGCGGAAAGCGCCCGCGAGGAGGAACGCGCGGCCCGCAGGACGAGCCGCCACCGCTTCCGCAAATAGGCGGACACGCCGCGCGTCCGCTTTTGGTATAATGTCAGGCGTCATGGATGGACGAAACGCAAAGCGAGGACAGTCCGCGCTCGAATACGTGCTGGTGTTCGCGGCGCTGCTCGGCGTCCTGTTCGCATTGAGGCATTTCGCCCTCGCCGCAAAGGCGTCTGCGGAACGCACCGCCGAACTCGTGACCGGAGAATATCCGTGAGCCGCGAAAAACGGATTGCAAGAAAGGAAGCCAGAATGAAGAAGATCGAAAGACGCAAGGGCCAGACGATGGTGGAGTACATCATAATCGTGGCGCTCATCGCGATATCGCTCATCGCGGTGTTCACCTACTTCGGCAGGGCCACCGGCAAGAAGGTGGCGGGCGCCGCGGCCGCCATCTCCGAGGAGGAGGGCGCGAAGGCGCAGGCCGCCGTGGACGAAATAGACGAAAGCACGATAAAGAAGCTCGGCGAATGACCCAGACGAGGACAAGGCGCGGGCAGGCGATGATCGAGACGGTCGTCGTCATGTTCTTCCTGTGCCTTGCCTTCTTCTACGCGGGCGACTACGCGAACGCGCTCCTGACGAAGACCGTGATCGCCCACGCGGCGGCGCGCGGCGCCAGGGCGCGGGCGGTCGGCTTCAACGACTTCATGGTGACGAAGACGGTCCGCATCGCGTCCATGGGCGTCGCCGGGGAATGCCTGACGAAGGAGGCGAACGGAACTTCCCCGCTTTCCACCGCCGCGCTCGTCAGCCGCTCCGGCGCCTATCTGGAGACGGAGTACGAGGCGGACACGAAGGGGATTCTCGACTTCGACCTGTGGGACCCGTCCAAGCTCGGATGGACGTGCGCCGAGCCCGGCGGCGACTACGGAGAACTGACGATGAGGGTCTGGCAGAAAAGCCCGGCCCGTCTCTCCGACCGCGACGGGCCGCTGCGCACCGTCGAGGGAGAGGCCTCCATCGAGAACCACTATCCGCGATACCTTCGCTAGGAGAGACGCAGTGGCTTCAACTCGCGCGAAAAACGGACAAGTCGCCCTTCTGCTCGTCTTCATGCTGATGGGGCTTCTTTTCCTTGCGCTCGTGAACGTCGACGCATTCCTCGCCACACACAGGAAGAACCGCCTTCAGAACGCTGGCGACGCCGCCGCCCTCGCGGCCGCAAGATGGCAGGGAATCACCCTCAACGCCATCGGCGCGCTGAACATGCTGAAGATCGAGACGATGTGCGACGCCGCGCTCCGCTCCGGCGGCACGGAGATAAGCCCCCTCTTCCGGGAGCAGGCCACGAACCTCTGCGAACGGATCACCGCCCTGCAGGAGCGCCTTTCCTTCGCGGGGCCGCTCATGGGGCTTTACGCCGCGCAGCGGGCGGCGGAGAAGAACGGAGTCGACGCGCCGGACGGCTCCATGTCCGCGCTCGTGAACGAGGCGATTGCCCGCGCCTCCTCCGTCCCCGCCACGCTCACCTGGCCTGGAAAGGCGGCGGACTACGCGCAGATGCTTCGCGGCGCCGTCGGAAGCGGAGTCGTCGTAGGCGCGGACAACGCGGAATACTACAACTTCAGCGTCCAGGGTTCGCACCCGCTCTACTCCAAGGCGTTCTACTACGCCGTCGACGGCGAGGACTGGTGCTGGTTCTACCTTCGCGATCCGATGATGGACCTTCTCGCCGGCTTCTCCGGCTGGGGCGAGGCCCCGCCCGGCGCCGGCGCGTCGTGCGACAATCCGGAGTTCTTCGGAACGGACACCCTTCCGGCGGTCCGCTCCCTTGCCGACGTCGGCTCCGGCGCCACGCTCCAGGAAGTGGAAAGCCACGTCCTCGAACTCGCCGCGCTCGCCGGATGCCGCTCCGTGGACAGCATCACGCTGGCGGCAAGCGGAGTCCTCACGAACGACATCGACATGACGTGGTGGACGTACGATTCCGCGCAGTGGGGGACGTGGCGCCGGATGCACCGTTCCGACGAGGCGCGCCTTCCCCTTGTCTCGGACGTCCAGGAACGCTTCGACGTGCAGGGCTGCTTCGCCGCCACGCGCACCATGCAGATTCTGCGGCCAATCACTCCCGACGTCCCGGAGCGCGAAAACGTCTGGACCGCGGCGGCAAAGCCGTTCGGCGAAATCGACGGACGCACCGTCACGTTCAACGGCGCGTTCCCGCTCGTCGCGCCGCTTTTTTCCGACGTCCGCCTCGTCATGCTCGGCGCGTTCGACGAGAACCGCATGGGCATGGCCGACGACGCCTGGGTCGTCCACACCCGCGACCACGTGCAGAACTGCGCGAACGGAATGGTCTTCGACGGATGCCGGTACTGCGCCACGCTCGGAAAATGGAATTCCCCTGAATTCCGTCGTAGCGGAGTGGACTGGCTTTCCGAAAACGGCGAATCGTGCCGCCTTCCTACTGGCGGATCGGGGGCGTCGGGAGGGACGCGATATGCGCACTAGGTCCGGACAGGCGATGATAGAGCTGGCGCTTGGGCTTTTCGTCTTCGCGCTTGTCGTCTGCGCCCTTCTCTCCTTCGGCGCGGTCATTCCCGAAAGCCTCCGACTCCAGGGAATGGTGCGGCGCATTGCCGGCCGGGACGCGCAGACGGCCATGGGAGGCGCGAACTGCGGTTCGCCCATCCCCGCGGTCGACGCAGCCCTTTCAGACGAGGAGGTGCAGCCTCTCGACGTCTCGCAGTTCTCCGCCCTGTCCGCCCGTCCCGTCGAGCTCGTCGAGCGCTCGCTTTCGTTCGAGACCGACATAGACGACTTCGCCGCAGAATGGCTCTACGGCGAAAAGACGTTTCGCGCCGTCGAGTCCGCATCGATGCCGACAATGACCATTCCCAATTTCGCGGCGGAAGGCTTCGTCCAATGACAGATGAAGGAACGGAAGTGAAAGACACCACGAAAAAGACAGCAGTCGCCGCGCTTGCGGCCGTTTCGGCGCTCCTCGCCGCCGTTCCGCTGTGCGGATGGATTTTCATGCGCCAGCCGGCTGACGCGGCGGCGGACGTCCGCGCGGAAATCGCCGACGGACGCTGCGCGGTGAGCGTCCGCCGGACGCCGGACGCCGCGCGCGACGCGGCGGCAAAGGCGGAGGAGGAGCGCAGACGCGACGGATGGAAGGTGGCTCCCGTCAGCACCGCCACTTTCAAACTCTTCCTGCGCGGCGGCGAAATGTGCGCCGTCCTCGCGGAAGACACGCCGTCCGGCTCGACGCTCACGGAATTCCGCACCGCGGCGGCAGGAATCTCCGATGCCGCGTTCTAGCCTGTCTGTCCGCTAGCGCACCATGAACGACGTTTCAATCGTGGCCGTGACTGCTGGACGGGCAATGGAGAAGGCAAGACGCCTGACTGACGGGCGCGGAGCGTTTTCGATTGTCTCCTCGCGGAATTCAAGCGTGTCCGACGCGGAGACGCACATCTTCAGCGCGCGACGGCCCTTCCCGCCCTTTTTCAGCGCGAACTCCATTTCCGCGCCGCCGATGCGCTCGCAGTCGCGATACGTCACGACCGGAACCTCAAACGCCGTCGGCTTCGTGAACTCCGCCCTGTCGGAAATCGAAACGCCGCCGCGCACGCGGTCGAATGTCATCGTGCGGACGAGGGACTTGAGCGTCTTCGCGGACGGATAGGCGGCCGTGCAGTCAAGGACGAGGACGTCCCTTTCATCTGAAAACGAATGGGAAAGGACCTTGGCCGCCGCCTTGCGCCCCGTAGACTGGAGATTCCCGCCGACGACAGGGACGGGGTGTCCGAAGGAGTTCAGCACATTCGAGACGTAGCGGTCCTTCGAGAACGTCCGGCGTGTGTACTGCTCCCCGCCGGGGTCGCCGCACATCTCCACGCCGTCGAGCATCACGACGTACGACCCGACGTCGTTGTGGTTGTGGAGTTCGGCGTTGTGTCCGCCCTTGGCCGCGACGGAGAGGGCAAGCGAGCGGGCGTTGTCGCGCAGACGGGATATCAGCACCTGAGCGTCCGGAAACCACGAGCGGTACTGGAGAACGTCCAGCCCCCTTCCGTCCGAGCGCGGCGGCTCCTGCCCGAACGCGCGGAGCGCGACAGTCGAGATTCCGCCGAAAAGAACGGACTGCGATTCAGCGACTCGGCAGGTGAGGTCTGGAAACACCTGCCGCTGAAGGGCGAGGACGATTGCGTCGGGATTTCCTCCGCCGTCGGCGAACTGTGGCGACCTTCCGCTCTGCAGCTGGTAGCCGTAGGGATAGAGCATGATCGCGCGGTTCTTCGGGTCTACGAAGAGGTCCACGCGCCCGCCTGTCGCCTCGCGGACGGCAAGACCAAGCTTCAGGTGGTTTCCGTAGCCGTAGTTCCAGTAGCCCATGCCCTCGGAGCAGTAGCCGTCGGCGGTGTATGCGTTCAGGGCGAACGGCACTGTGCGCTCCGCCGACTCCACAAATTCCGCCCTGACGCGGCGGTCGCGCACGAGCGCAAGGGCGGCGCGGACGGAGCAGCCGTTGCAGACGGAATTCCAGTTCGACTCCACGTAGTACCACCAGTGCGCAAGCCGCCGGCTCGCCGCGCCGCGCGGGTCGCGGCACGTCACGAGATACGGCTGCAGCACACGGCGGTCGCATTCCGCGTAGACGCGGTCGCGGAGCGTCTGCGGCAGCACGTCGCGAAAGCAGTCGCGCGTCTGCGCCAGCAGCAGGGCGCGCGCGGCGCTGCCGAGGTCGATGTAGAGCGTCGTGCCGTTGAAGTTCTGAAGCCTCGCGTCGTGCGCGGGCATCGTCCAGCTGCGCTCGTCGCAGATCGCGGTCACGCATTCCACGATCTTCGGAAGGAAGCGGCCGCGGTTCTCAAGGCATTCGGCAAGCACGAGCCGGTCGAGATTCATCGCCCGCCGCGAATACGGACGCTCGTATCGGGAGCGGTTGCCGTTTCGCGTGAATTCGAGGTAGAGTTCGTCGGGGCAGTCCGGAATGGGTTCCGACAGGGCCGTCTCGGCGAGGGCGATGGCGCGCTTCGCTTCGGGGAGCGCGGCCAGGCGATTCCATGCGGCGCGGTTGGAAATACGGGTCTGCGGAAATCCCGGCTCTTCGGGAAGAAAGGCGGCTATCTCGTCTATGCGGTCGGCAGAAGGCGCGGAGGCCCATGCCATCGCGACGAGCAACATTGCGAGCGACAGCATGAGGACTTGCTTCACCGGTCCTCCTGCGACGTCCACGGGATGAGGTTGAAGAGAAACAGATGGCGAGCCTTTCCGCCGGGGCAGTCCGTCGACTCCCAGAGCGTCCAGAACGGCGCCCAGTTGCGGTCAAGTCCTCCGGAATGGCGGATGGGAATCAGGTCGAGGACGCGGCGGCGCGTAAGTCCGTTCTCGGTCGAAGAACTGTAGAAAGGCCAGACGCGGAAATAGGAGGACGTCTCCTCCAGTCCGGCCTCTGTCTTCCTGAAGCGGCGTTCGTTCGTGAAGAACGGAAAGAAGGTGAAGCGTTCCTCAAGTGTGGTCTTCGTCTCGAGGCGGGCGTCCTCCACGAGCTGCCAGCCCACGCGCCATGTCTTCTCCTCCAGGTTGGACTTCTCCCGGTCAAGATAGGAATATGAATCAACGCCTTCGTAGAACGGCCAGACGGACACGCGGTCGCGGACGTTCGAACGAAGGACTTCCACGAGCGGCCATGGGAGACGCCAGCGCGTGGCGGAATCGGTTTCGACGTACGAGAAGAACGGAGGAAGGAGCATCGTCTGCGACTCGCGCGCCCGGCGGACCTGTCCGTACAGCGGCAGGAACATCCACGAGCTCCCAGCGCCTGAGGTGTCGCGGTCTTCGCGGTAGGAGGCCCAGGTGAAGAGAGGCCACAGGAAATACGAGTGCTCGCTCTCGCGCTGCGTCCCATAGCCGTATAGAGGCCATACGCCAATTCCCTCGCGCGGGGCGTCGCGCCACGTCACGAACGGCCAGAGGACGGCATGGCTTCTGACTCCCTTGACGGTGTAGGTGTGCCAGAGAGGCCAGAGGGCGAACTCCCAGTCGTCCATTGTCAGGACGTGCGGGTGGCGTCCGTAGACCGGGAAAAGCCCCCAGTAGCCGTCGGCGGCCCGGTCGACGCCGCTGAACCATATTGGGAAGACGTTGAAACTGCAGGAGGGATCGCCGTCGCGCCCGTCTCCGTAGGCGAGAAGAAGCGCGCGCCACCAGTGCGCGGAGCGGGCGTCGTGCCAGGTTCCGAGAGGCCAGAGGAAATCGCGCACCGTCGTGTCGGACGCAGGGTCAGTGACCTGCGAATAGAACGGACGGAAGGCCAAGAACTCCGCAGACCCCGGCTCTGCGCGGCGGTAGTCGAAGAACGGGCCGAAATGCCAGTGGGCGACCTGGTCGCCGCCGCGGCGCGAGGCCTCGGCGGCGGCGTCCGCAGCCCTTGCGGCGCGTGGCGTCGCAAGGGCGAGACAGAGGAGTCCGAACGCGGTGGCGATGCGCATGGCGGCGGCCGGTTCCTTCGTCACTTGTCGCCGCGCACGGACTTCTGGAGCTTGTCGACTTCGCCGAGCTCGTAGGCGGAGAGCTCCTTGGAGCGCTTGCGTATTTCGCGGAGGGTCACGCGGGCGTGTCCGAAGTCCCTGCGGGCCAGCTGTACGCGGGCGAGCGTGATCTGCATTCGGACGTCGTCGATCTTGTTCTCCTCCTTGGAGAGGCGCAGGGCCTCCTTGATGCACTTCTCGGCCTCGTCGAGGCCGGTCTTGCGGTCGAGAAGGATAGACGCAAGCGTCTCCCAGGCGACGTACAGCTTCGGCGCGGTCTTGATCGCGGCGCGCGCGTACTTTTCCGCCTCCTCGAACTTGTCCTGGCGGCGCAGGGCCTCGGCGAGGTCGTTCTGCGCGGCGGGCAGCGGTTTCTCGGCGTCGGCCGCGATACGCAGGAACGTCTCGGCGTTGTGGAACTCGCCTGCCTGGAGGCGGAGCGAGCCCATCACGTAGTTGGCCATCCGGTTGGAGCGGTCCACGCGCAGGACCTGGCGGGCGTGCTTGTCGGCACTTTCGGGGTCGTTCATGGAGACGTCCATTTCAAGGATCATCTCGCCGACGGAATTGACGTCGGAGCGCACGGAGAACGCGGCCACGAGGGCGTCGCGGGCCTGCGTCCTGAATTCGGGTCCCTTGCGCATGTAGAGGAAAGCGCGCGTCATCTGCACGAAGTAGTCGTTGGGCGAATTGGCCGCGAGCTCAAGCTTCGGGAGAATGGACTTCTCGATTTCCAGGAGGGTCTTCTTGCGCACGGCGGGGTCCTTCGCGGCGTCGTGCTGCTGGAAGAGGACGCCGGCCATGAGAAACCACGCCTGGGCGGACTTCGTCTGTACGTCCGTCACCTTCTGGAGCGCGAGGCGCGCCGCGGGGAGGTTGTTGTCGATTATGTGCAGGAGCGCCCAGTCGAAGCCCTGGCGTTCCTTGTTGTCGGTGGACTTGGCGGCCTTTTCAAGGTAGCCGCGGGCGTCCGACATGTCGCCGCTCTGCATCGAAAGGCGGGCCATGCCGACGAGCGCGTCGTGGTTGGAGGCGTCGGAATCGAGGACCTTCCTGTAGACTTCGCGCGACTTCTTCGCGTCGTGTCCGCTTGCGTAGACGGAGGCGAGCATGTTGAGGAGGCCGGACTGGCGGTCCACCGGGACGAGGTCGGCGGCGCGGCGGATCTGCGCGATGGCGTTGCCGGTCTGCGCGGAGCGCGCCCAGCCGAAGCCCATGCGGGCGAAGATCTCCGGCGAGCGGATGTAGCCGTAGTAGCGCGAAAGGCCGGAGAGGACGTAGCGGCGCGACTTGTCGTCCACGATCGCCTTGATCTCCGCCTCCAGGTCGGCCTTGCGCGCGACGGCGGCGGGGAAGTTGGCGCGGGCCATCTCGAACTCGTTGAAGAGGGCGCAGATGTTGTCGCGGTCGATGTCCTTCAGCACGAGCTCGTAGATCTCGAACGCATCGGCGTCAAGCCCCATGTCCTGCAGCGCGACGCCGAGGTTGTTGGCGATGAAGCCGACGTGGCGGCGGAGCTGGAGGCGGAGCTTCGCCACCAGGTCGTCGACGTCGGAGATGGACATCGACCCCTTCTTCCCGTGCGGAGGGAGGTAGGGCGCGATTTTCTTCCAGAACGCCTCGAAGTCGGCCTTTGCCTTCTTGCCGTCGACGGACTTGAGGTCGGACACGCCGCCGAAGAAGAGGCATTCCGGCATCGGCTGGCAGTTCGCCATGAACCAGAAGTCGGCAAGGCCGAAGACGGCCACCTTCTTCGCCACGTCGGGGTCGCCGCCGAACCAGTCCTCGATGAACGGCAGGACGCCGAGCTGGATGGATATGTCGAGATTGGCGGTCCCGGCCTTGAGGCCCTTCTCGCGCACGAGCGCGGCAAGTTCCTTCAAATACGCCTCGTCCATGTCGCGGTACATGCAGATGAGGTTGAGTTCCTTCCCGCGCGCGGCGGCGGCGGCGCGCAGATGCTCGTCAAGGAGGCCGTCGGTTACGAGCCACGTCCTCTCGCCCATGCGGTCTATGATTTCGCCTGCGCAGACGTCGGCGAAGCGGCCGCGGCCCTTCGTGCAGTCGAAGGCGTTGACGAGCGACGCAAGCGCGAGGAGGACGACGAGCAGGATTCCGGCGACGGGCGCGATGCGGCGTCCGGCGACGATCACCGCCGGAAGGCGGCCGCCAGCCTCCGCGCGCGGCAGCGGGATGCGGGCGAGGACGTACCAGTAGGCGGCAAGGTAGCCGCAGGTCATCGCCGCCAGCGTGGACGTGGCGACTGGGGAGATGCCGAAGCGGCGCATCACCGCGGCGGGGGCAAGCGGCGTGACGGTCGCGAGAACGGCGCAGACGGTCATCGCGAAGTGGAAGAGGTACTGGCTCCACTTGCGGTCGTTGTTCAGTCCGCGTCCGGCGGCGAAGAGGCAGGCGATGAACGGCAGTACGGACAGCACGGTGACGTATAGCCAACCAGACCGGCCGAACCACGCGCGCATTTCGCGCAGGGAGTGCGCCACGCACTTCTGCCACACGTCGCCGACGTCCTCCATCCCGCCGGCGGCGGCCTCCGGCAGCGCCAGATATGCGGAACCGGCCATGCGCGTGAAGACGAAATAGCCGCCGAGCGTCGCAACCAGGAAGAGCGTCGTCGGCACGTAGAACCTGCGCCCGGTCTTGACCGCGGTCAATGCCACCGCCGCCATGTAGAGCGGCGCAAGCGCCATGAACGTCGCGCCCTCCACGAGCCCGGCCGCGACGCCAATGCCGATGGCGAACGCCCCCGCGGGGACGAGCTTCGGCCAGCGGAGGAGCGGAACGAACGCCATGAACACGACGAGGGCCATCGCAACGTCGAACATCCGGTAGTCGAGGTGCGTGGACGACTGCCACGCCGCCGTGGAGAAGATGAACGCGAACGACGCGACGACACCGGCCGCGCGCGCGGCGCCGACGTTGAACCGGCGCGAGTCCTCATGGTAGATCGACTGGTAGACGAACTCCCCCACCAGCCAGCAGACAAGCCCGGCGGACACGACGCCGCAGACAAGCGAGAGGAGGTTGATGCCTACCACGGACGCCGAGGCGCCGGCGAACGCCTTCACGAACCACCCCCAGACCGGATGAAGCGGCAGGTCCAGGGCGTCCATCCCCACCCACTGGGTGAACAGCTGCGCCGACTCGCCCGGAAAGACGTAGTCCGCGAACGTCAGCGCGTACACGATGCACGCCACGACCGACGCGGCCGCCGAAAACGCCCACATCCGCAGTTTCTTCGCAGGGACGGAGGCGTCCGCGCGCCCGCCGACGGCCTTCTTCACCGATGCTTCATTGTCCATCTTCTCGATCTCCTGTTAGACAGAAAAATGTCCGTTGCGTGATTATGCCATTGCGGCGAATGCCAATGCCGCTAGCGGCCGGCGTACATGCGTTCGTAGCGAGGCATGGGCTGCAGGATTCCGCCGGACTTCGCATAGTAGTCGGCGTCGCACTCGAAGACGCCGCGCTCCGTCCGCGTCCAGTGCGCGTCCGGATAGGCGAGATCCCTGCGCATCGTCTCCCAGTTGCGGAAGTTCTGGTGTCCGTTCGTCTCCACGAGGCCGAGGTCTCCGATGCCGGGGAAGGCCGGAAGGCGCGCCGCGACCGCCTTGTTCCACTCCACGAGCGCCGGGCAGACGGTGAGGTCCGCGCAGAAGCACGGGACGCCCTTCTCGAATGCGGCCTGCGCGATCTTCATGGACATCGACATCGTCTTCGCGATTGGCTTGAGGGCCATCGCGCGATAGCCCATCTCGATGCGCTCGAGGGCGTCCTTGACCGTGTGGGCGCTCTCGTCCGCCGCAAGACGCAGCGGAATGTCGTTGACGTCTACGTCCGCATGCTCGTCGAACGGCTCCTCGACGATCGCCACCTGGTCGTACGCGCCGATCTTCTTCAGGTGGTCGATGAAGCGAAGCAGCGTCTCCTTCCTCTCGTAGCGTCCGTTCGCGTCAAAGTAGTACGGCAGCCTTCCGCTCTTCGTGTAGGGAGTGCGGCAGTCCTTCAGCGCGGCGTGGATCTGCGAGACGCGCGCCATGTCCCTGGCGAGCATCTCCTCCTGCGTCCCCGGCTGCCCGATCTTGATCTTCATGAAGAAGTAGCCGGAATCCACGGCGGCCTTTATCTCGGACGGCGGCACCTTGTACGAGAAAAGCGGGATGGAGGCGCACTTCGCATGGCGCGACGAGAGCGCCGGGCGGTATGCGTCCGGAATCATCCCGTCGAAGGAGTCGATTCCGTTTTCGCGGGCGAAGAGCACCCACGCGGCGTTGTCCACCGCCACGAGCGCGTTGAGCGCGTACGTGGCGCGGAGGGCGTCGTTCGCCGCCACCTTCTTTCCGTACTCCCACACCTGCGGCCAGAGCCAGTCGTTGAGCTCGACAGGAGACGTGAACGTCCGTCCCTTCAGGAGGCGCAGCGCGAACTGCGTCATGGAGAACATTATCGCGTTTCCCCCGGCCTCGGAGTTCTCGGCGAACACCTTCGCGTCGCTCCAGAGGCTGGACTGCGTGCCGAGGCCTATGCCCCGGAGTCCGGACGTCGAACGGAGGCAGGCGGACACGATCCACTCCTCCGTCAGGTATCCGCCCTTGAACCCGAAGGGACGCACCATCGGCTCGCGCTCGAAGTCGCACGCCGCGCCGTCAATCGTGATGCGCTTGAATGCCGGTCTGGGGCAAGCCCCGCCAACGGCCCCGAACGCCGGGGCCGCGGCCGCCATCGAACCCAGTCTTATGAAATCGCGTCTGGTCATTTTCGCTCCCTGCCAGTTCAGTGCAAATTTCCGCCGGCGTCCGCACCCTACTTCGCGCGCTTGCGCGCCTGCGACACGGTAAGCCCGCATGGGTCTATCACGCCTGCGAACTCCGCGACCTGCTGCCCAACGCGGTCCTGGGGCACCCTGAAGAGAAGCACGTACTGGCGGTAGTACTTCGTATACGGATACTCGGCGTAGGGAATCGACTCGAGTCCGCCGTTCGCCGCGCCGACGATGGAGGCGTTCCCGCCGAGGCCGAACGCGAGGAGGACGCCGCCGGTGGTCTTGACTTCCGACCAGACGCCCGCGCGCGTGTAGTTGCTCTCGTCCTTCTCCGTCATCAGAAGCTGCTGCCCGCATTCGCGGTATATCTCGCGCCCCGCGTTCGTGATCGGGGTGACGGCGGCGACTACCATGCGGTTCGTCACGAACTGCGCCACGCAGGCGGAGCTGGCGGCCGCAAGGCCGACAGTGGAATCCTCCGTCAGGTACACGCCGTCCTCGCCGCGCTCTTCGTACTTTTCGCGCGGGGAGGCGTCCGCCCACGTGGTGTGGCGCATCAGGAACTTGAGCCCCATCTGGTGGAGCGCGGCCACCTCCTTGCCGTTGAGGGCGTACGGAACGAGGACCGACTTCAGTCCTGGCGTAAGGCCTTCGTTCTTCTCCATCGCGGAGAGAAGCGCCTCCTCCGAAGCCGCCTGGTCGGGGCCGCCGTAGAGGTAGCCGACCGTCCGCGCCGCGACGTTCGTATGGTCGTAGTCGAAGGCGCCGTCGGCGGCGTTGACGACGCCAAGCGGCGTGTCCATGTCCACAAGCGCGTCAAGCCTGTTCAGCTGGCCGCCGCCGACGAGGAATGCGTCGACAGACCGGCCTATCGCCACCTGGTTCGCAATCGAGACCTTTCGGGCGGCCAGCCGCCGCATGTCGCCGATTCGCATGACGGCGAGAGTGGAGACGATCGCGATAAGCGCGACCACCATTATCAGTTCTATGAGCGTGAAGCCTTTTCTGTCCATTTCCTTCGCCAGCCTTTCTCTTTCGGATTACGCGATTATATCGCAGTTCACGCGGGATGACAAGCGTCATTCGCCTTTTGGAGGTTTTCCAATGGACGCAGGCCGTGGATCATGGCAGTTCGGAGAGCGGCGTCTTGCGCCGCGCGCCGGGAAGGTCCGCCACGAAGCGCGGAAGCCCAAGCCCGCCGATGCGCTCGGCGCATTCGCGTTCGATCGCCCGCGCCTTCTCAAGCGGAACGCGGAAGTGGGAGATGCCCGCCACGGGGTCGCACTGGAACACGTAGTACGGCCGCACCAGCGCGCGCTGGAGGGCGCGGAAGAGGTCGAGCATAGCGTCGGCGGAATCGTTGACGCCTGCAAGCATGACGGTCTGGCAGGAGACCGGAATCCCGGCGCGGACAAGCCGGCGGCACGCGGCCGTCGCCTCCGGCGTAAGTTCGTCGGCATGGTTGAACTGCGTGTTCACCCACACCTTCCCGCTCTCCGCCAGACCCCCTGCGAGTTCCGGCGTCACGCGCCCGGGGTTCACGCACGGGGCGCGGGTGCAGAGGCGGACAACCTCGACCTGGTCCATTTCCGCGAACGCCCGGACGAAGCGAAGGACCTTTTCGTCCGGCAGGACAAGCGGATCGCCGCCCGAAAGCAGGACGTCGCGCACGAGCGGACGCTCCCGCACGTATGCGCGGCAGGCCTCGAGTTCGCCGCCGGTCCTCACGACCTGCGCGTCCGCCAGAATGCCCTTGCGCGTGCAGTGGCGGCAGTTCATGAAGCAGGCGGCGGAAGTCATCACGAGGACGCGGTCGGGGAAGCGCTGCTTCAGGCCATGGCAGCCGGCCGCCGCGCCGCGCTCGTCGAAGGGGTCTGCGCCGAAGAGACCGCCGTCGTCGTCGAGTTCGCGAACGTCCGGCTCCACCTGGCGGCGGAACGCCTCGCTCTTCGCGGCGAGCGCCCGCGAATACTCGCACGCCGCGTAAGGATAGCGGGCCGCGACGTCTGTAAGTTCCCCGCTCACAGTCCGTTCTGCTGCGCCACAAGCGCATCCGCGCCGTACGTCTTGCGGAGCCTGGGCTTTTCGATCTTGCCCGTCGGGTTGCGCGGCACCGCGGCGAAGATCACCTTGCGCGGGCGCTTGTAGCGCGGGAGGTCCAGACAGAAGCGAGCGACCTCGTCCTCCGAGAGCGTCGCGCCGTCCTTGACCTCGATAATCGCGGCGGCGATTTCGCCGAGACGCGAATCCGGGAGGCCGATTACCGCCACGTCCTTTATCGCCGGATGGGCGCGGAGGAAGTCCTCTATCTGGACGGGATAGAGGTTCTCGCCGCCGGAGATGATCACGTCCTTGGCGCGGTCGACGAGATAGATGAACCCGTCGCGCATTTCCGCCATGTCGCCGGTCCTGAGCCATCCGTCGGGGGAGAGAATCTCCCGCGTGGCCTCGGGGTTCTTGTAGTAGCATTTCATCACGCCGGGGCCCTTGAGCGCAAGTTCGCCGACCCGGCCTGGCGCGACCTCGCGGCCGTCCTTGTCCACGATCTTCGTCTGCCAGCCGTATCCGGGAACGCCAATCGCGCCCACGTGGTCTATGTTCTCGACGCCGAGGTGTACGGCGCCGGGTCCGGTGGACTCCGAAAGTCCGTAGTTCGTGTCGTAGTCGTGGTGGGGGAAGACGGACTTCCAGCGTTTTATCAGCGCGGGCGGCACCGGCTGTGCGCCTATGTGCATGAGGCGCCACTGGCCGAGTTCGTAGTCGGAGAGCTTCACGTCGCCGCGCTCGATCGCGTCTAGGACGTCCTGCGCCCACGGGACGAGCAGCCAGACGATCGTGCACTTCTCCTGGCTGACGCAGCGGAGGATCCATTCCGGCTTCACGCCCTTGAGGAGGACGGACTTTCCGCCGACGAGGAAGCTGCCGAACCAGTGCATCTTCGCGCCGGTGTGGTAGAGCGGCGGAATGCAGAGGAAGACGTCGTCCTTGGTCTGCCCGTGGTGGTTCTGCTCCACCTTGCACGAATGCAGCAGGCAGCGGTGCTGCAGGATTATCGCCTTCGGGAAGCCGGTCGTGCCGGAGCTGAAGTATATCGCGGCCTCGTCCTCGTCCGAAAGCGGCACCAGCGGGGTACGCGACGAGCAGTAGGAGACGAGATTGCGGTAGCCCTCGGCGAACGTGGGGCAGTCGTCGCCGACGTAGAGGCGCAGGCGTATGCGCGGAATGCGGTCCGCGATCTGCTCCATGCGGCCGATGAACTCCGGGCCGAACACGATGGCGTCGGCGTCCGACAGCTCCAGGCAGTACTTTATCTCGTCAGCCGTGTAGCGGAAGTTGAGCGGCACGGCGAGGCATCCGGCGCGAAGCGCGCCGAAGTATATCGGCAGCCATTCAAGGCAGTTCATCAGGAGAATGGCCACCTTGTCGCCCTTCCTGAAGCCGCGGCTCAGCAGGAAGTTCGCGAAGCGGTTCGCCTTTTCGTGGAACTCCGCCCACGTCATCTCGCTGCGGAACGCCTCGACGGCGGACGACTCGATGAGCGAGTACTCGCGCCACGTGGTGTGGCGGTTCTCCAGTTCCTGCGGGTTGATTTCAACAAGCGCCACGTCGTTGGGCCATTGAACGGCGTTGCGCGCCAGGATGTCGGTGATTGGCATTGCGTCCTCTTCTCTCGGATTCTCTGTCTGAATGGCGTGCCGGCGGCTAGGCAAGGGACGGCTTGCGCCCCTCCAGGGCCGGATTGTGGTGGGCCCAGAGCGCCTGGCGCGCCACGCCGAGGAGCAGGGCCGCGTCGTCGTGCGTCTGGACGCCGCGCGAAAACACGCGGTGGATTCCCTGCATCATGTGCTCGGCCTGCAGGTCGTTCATGTAGCCGATGTCAAGGAGCATCGTCTTCCAGTTCTTCATCAGCTGCATCTTCTGCGCCTGCGGCGCGGGCGGCGACTTCTCGCGCGGGGCGACGTACCTTCCGGTGGCCGTGAAGAACTCGTAGCAGAGTATCAGCACGGCCTGCGAAAGGTTGATGGATGTATAACCCTCGTCGACCGGGATGCGGACGAGGTGCGTGCACTGCGCGATCTCCTCGTTGAGGAGTCCCTTGTCCTCACGCCCGAACACGAGCGCTACGGGGCCGGTCTCGGCAAGCGCCAGGATGTCGGCCGCGCACTCCCGCGGCGCCTTCACGTGCTGGCGGTAGAGGCCGCCGCGCGCGGTCGTCCCGACGACGGCAACGCAGTCGGCCACCGCCTCCTCGAACGTGGCGAACTCCTTCCTGTTCTTCAGCACGTCAGTCGCGTGAACCGCCATGCGCTCCGCCTCGTCCCAGCCGTTCTGCACGTTCGGCGCGGCAAGGACGAGATTCCGCACTCCCATGTTCGCCATTGCGCGGCAGGCGCTGCCGACGTTGCCGGAGTAGAGCGTGCCGACGAGCACTACCCTGATGTTGTCCAATGCGTTCATTGCCTGAAATCCATGTCCATTGAATGTCACTTCGCCGTTCTGGGGCCGGAGGAATCGCGCGGACCGCTCGAATCGCGGCCGAAGCCCTGCGGAGCGCCGCTCCGGATGCTCGCCTTCTTCTCGTTGAGGGGGTTGCGGACGGCGGCGCAGAGCACCCCCTGGTAGACCATCCGGTATTCCCGCCCGTCCGGAATCCGCCGCGCCACTATGCAGGCGACGCCTTCCTCGAAGAACTCCCATTCGCCGTCCTTCGTGCGATACAGGTTTCCGCGCTCGGAAAGGTGGCGGTAGGCGACGAACCGGTCGCCGTCGGGCATTTCGACGCGCACCTTCTCCTTCGTCTTGAACGGAAGGGATCCGCCCCACGAGAAGTGGGCGACGCCGGAGTACTCCGCCTTCTCGTCCTCGCCGTAGTCCACGAGTACGTAGTTGTTGACGTCGTCGACGAACCGCCGCGTCCGGAGCGGCGTGAACGTCCAGGTGGCGCACCCTTCCGCAAGGAGAAGGAGCGACAGGCACAGGGTCTTTGTGATGAAACTCATTGGCGTGGATTATACCATTACCGTAGCCCGGGCGCAAACCGCATGTCAGTGGCGCCGGAGGAGTTCAAGCATCCGGCGGTCGAGCTTGTGTCCGTTGAAGTCCTCGTACACGACGTCCGCACGGCCGGAATCAAGGACGCCGTTGTGTCCGCGCAGATTCCACAGAGCCCATCCCAGGTTCTCCTTCTCCCACAGCTTCAGGCAGTGCTCCATCCACGCCAGCGTCGCCTCGTGCGGAGTCGTGTTGCGGCAGCCGAACTCGCCCACCATGCAGAACTCCCCCGCGTCGCGCGCGGACTTGTAGCGGTCTAGCGTCGTTTCGGGAGACTCGGCAACCCAGCCCTTCGCGAAGCCTGGCCTGAGCGGCCATGACGGCAGCCCGTCCTTCGTCTTCACGAAAGACGCGCCGTAGTGCGTGAGCGCGTGCGGCGTGTAGCCGCGGAAGGCCTGTCCGACGGACGGCAGGGCGAAGAGCTCCGGCACGGGGCGCGAGGCGCACATGTTGCCGTCGGCCATGATGAACCGCCCCGGATCCTCCTTGCGGATCGCGTCTATGAGCTTCAGCGCCAGCGGCGCGTAGTTCGCGCCTTCGGTGTGGCGGGTGGGCTCGTTGAAGAGGTTGAAGGAGAGGATCTCGTTTGGCACGCCCTTCCAACGGCGGGCGAACGCCGCCCACATGCGGCAGGCGGCCTCCTGGGCGACGGGACTCGTCCCCAGCGGAAAGGCCTCCGTCCGATCGAGGATGCAGTAGCCGGGAATCCTGTGGAGGGCGACCTGCACGTGGACGCCGTACTTCCGCCCCCAGTCGATCGCCTGGTCGAGCAGCTTCATCTTCTCCTCGTCCAGATTCGTCCAGTCGTCGTCCGCAATCAGGATCCGGTAGTCGAGCGGAAGACGGGCGAAGTTGAAGCCCCAGTCGTGCAGCGCCTTGAACTCCCACTCGAGAAAATGCCCATCCACGCGCGGGTCAGGGGCAAGTCCGATCGTCGGCGCGCGGAACATCCCCAGCAGGTTGAATCCGCGCCAGCGGACGTTCGGCGTCCAGTCCGCCGCAGTCCCGGCGGAGACGCCCCCCGCCGCAAGCGCCGCCCACGCGAACAACGCCATACACAGTACCTTCGGTCGTCTCATTGCAGTCTCCTTTTCCTTTTTTCTCGATCGGTCTTGCGCTTCGCCATCGCGGCACAAGGACACAGACCTCCGCGTCAGCCGATCGCGAGGTCGGCAAGCTCCTCGAGGCGCACGAGCTCGCGGCCGCGGAACTCGTAGCAGATGAAGCGCACGGGAGTGCCGCCGGCGAGCGCGGGCAGGTTCGGGTCCGCGGCGTAGCGCCTCAGCTGCGCCACGGCCTCCTCGTGCCTCGCCGCGACGTCGGCGTCTGAGGCGCCGGCGGGCGAGTGCTTCATCTCGATCACGTAGCTGCGCTCCGGGACGGAGCCCTCGGGCAGCGTCCTGTCGGGGAAGAGCGCGTAGTCCGAGTACCCGCACGGATGCGAGAGTTCCGGCTTCACCATGTAGACGCTCTTCATCGTGAGGTACGCGCGGAGGTAGCCGTTGATCCGCGCCTCGCCGCATATGCCGTCGCGGGGCGAGCCGTTGTCGCGGTACTTCTCCGCGAGGTACGAGAGGAAGCCCTTCCAGTCGCCGTCCCACGCGAACGCGTTGAACCGCGCGATGAACTCGGACGTGTCGACGGCGTTCGGGCGCTTCGCGTACTCGTCGCGCATGTAGTCGAAGATCTGCCGCCGGACGCACTCGTTCGGGACGCGGAACTGGAGGTCGCCGCGCACGAAGCGCGACATGGTGACGATTCCGTAGTAGTAGTAGAGCGACTTGAAGTTCTCCTCCTTGAGAATCCCCTCTATCGGGAAGCTGTCCACGAGCGCGAAGGAGACCTCGCCCCTGTCGGCCAGCTCCTCCGTGAGCGGCAGGACGCCGTCGAACGTCTCCGCGTGGCGCTGCGCGGCGAGGATCGCCGAGAGCTTCCTCCAGTCGCTCCGGATATTCGCGTCGACGAGGTTCTCCGGCGCGGCGCCCGTGGCGACGAGCTTGGACAGGTAGTAGAGAGCCATGTCGCAGTTGTACAGCGTCTCGCGTCCCGCCATGGGCTTCGAGAAGCAGTAGCTGTCGTACCACGCCTTGACGGTCGCGAGGTGCGGCCCCGCCGCGTTGGTGAACTTCCCGGTCCCGCGGAAATCCTCGAAGAGGCGACGCGTCTCGTCGGCGGTGAAGCCGACCATCGCGTTGAACTCGGACTCCTGCGAAATGTTCGTCGCGATGTTGAAGCCGCTCGTGAGGTCGTCCATCGTCACGGGCGAGACGCCCGTCATGAAGATGCGGTCGCACGTGCCCTTGAACTTCTTGAACCAGCCGCGGTAGAAGCCCGTGCCGTGCGTGATCTCCTTGTACGAAGCCTTCCCGGCGGTGGAGACGATCTCGTTCGTGAAGTTGTCGTACTCGTCCACGATCACATATACCCCGTAGCCGAGTGCGTGGGCGGCCGCGGCGACGGCAGTGTACTTGGCGGACGGGACGGGGCGGTTGCGCACCGCGCGGACGTCGGGCAGATTGCCGATCAGGTCCTCGTGCGCCGTGATGAACGCATCCATCTGCTGGTCCATGTAGGCGGCGAACTTGTCCGCCCACGTCGCGCCCTCGCAGACGTTGACCTGCGAGAAGTCGAGGGAAATGACGAAGTAGCGATTCCGCTGGTCGGTCGGATTCCGTCCGATGTCGAGCCCGCCGAAGAGCCGGTCGAAGTTCCCCTTCTCCGCGACGTCGTAGTAGCAGCGCAGCGTCTCGCAGAGGAGCGACTTGCCGAACCGCCTCGGCCGCACGAAGAAGAGGAAGTTCGCGCGCGCCTCGAGTTCGCGTACGTACGCGGTCTTGTCCACGTAGTAGAAGTCCTCCATGCGAATCCGCCTGAAGTCCTTCACGCCGTATGGTATCTGCCCTTGTCTCATGCCGCACATTATAGCATTTTTCGTGAACGAAGACTGGATTGTGTCTTGTCAAAGCGAATACGACCACCTGACGCCATGGCACGAAGCCAGTCGCATCTACCCTGGCAAATGGCCAAGATCGCGGGAACGCAACGGCCGCAAATCAGTCCTGAACGCGGTCGCGGGCGAAGGTCGCGCGGTGGGCGACGAGGACGAGCATGGCGGCGGCGAACGCAAAGACCGCGAGCGACGCCATGCTCGCGCGGTACGAGAACGCGCCGTTCATCCAGCCCATCACGGCAGGGCCGAACGCGCCGATCACGCAGCCGCCGCATCCGAACACCCCCGTCGCCGCCGCGCGGTAGCGCGGGTTCACGACGTCGAGCAGCGCCGCGTAGAGGTTCGAGTCGTACACGCCAGTCGCAAAGCCGAAGCAGAGCAGCGCCACGCAGAGGACGACGAGGTTCTGCGCGTATGCGAGCGCAAGCGCGAACGGAACGCACAGGAGGGCGCCGGCGATCTCCACCTCAAGCCGCACGGCCTTGCGCCTTCTGCGGAGCCGGTCGGAGATGCGTCCGCCGGCCAATGCGCCCGCGAACGCTCCGACGTAGAACCAGAAGACGGAATGGAACGCCACCGCCGTCGGTTCAAGCGGCGTCCCGAGCTCTGACGAAACGCGCATGATGAACGCGGGCGTCCAGAGCTTCACGCCGTAGATTGCGAAGAAGTACGCCCCGAGCGCGGCCATGAGCAGAAGCGCGGTCGGCTTGCAGAAGAATGCGCCGACGGCCTCCGCTATGCGCGGCCTGTCGCCCGGCGAGGCGGACGCCGGCGGCGGCGTGTCGCGCAGGAACGCGGCGAGCGCGAGCGCGAACGCCACGCCGATCGCGCCGAACGCCCAGAACGCCCAGCGCCAGCCGAGGCCGTGCGCGACGAAAAGCCCGGCGACAACGCCGAGCGTCGCCGTACCGAGATAGATCGCCGCCTGGTAGATCGAGAACGCCGTGCCGCGGGTCTCCACGTGGAACTGTCCGATCAGCGACGAGTTGGACGGCGGCATGAGCGACTGCCCCATGCCGTTGAGGATGCCGTAGGACACGATCAGGAAGCCGATGCCCGTGGCGAATCCGGATGAGAGAATGCCGATGGAGAAGACGAGCGCGCCGAGGACGACCATCCACTTGCGGCGGAAGAAATCCGCCGCAAGCCCCGCGAACGGGATTACGAGCCCGAAGACGAGCGTGAACACGCTGCCGACGAGACCAAGCTGCGCGTCGGAAAGCCCGGCGGACGCGAAGTCCGCCCCGATATGCGGGAGCACGGTGCTGTAGATCTGCCGCGCCCCCTGCGCGAGGAAGTACGCACCCGAAACGAGCGCGAGCATCGTCCACCTGTAGTTCCCGTCCTTCGCCATCGCGTCCTCCGCCATCAGAAGTATCCGCCCTTGTCTATGATCTCCGAAATGGTGTCGCCCTGGCGCACCCACGAGAAGATGTCGACCTCGTTGTTCGCGATTCCCTCGGCGCGGAGCAGCACCTGGTATGCGATTTCGCGGGGAATGCAGAGGACGCCGTCGATGTCGCCGAAGATGATGTCGCCGGGGCGGACCGTCACCTTGCCGACGCGGATCGGCACCTGGTAGTGCGTGATCATGCAGCGTCCGAGCGATCCGTTCGAGACGCGGTAACGGTAGAAGACCGGGAACTTCTGTTCGAGGATCTGCTTCGTGTCGCGGATGCCGCCGGCGATCACCGCGCCTCGGATGCCCTTCGTCATGGCGGTGGCCGTCATCACGCCGCCCCAGAGGGAGGCGTCGACGTCGGACGACGTGTCCCACACGACTACGCCGTCCGGCTTGAAGTCGTCCAGCATCTGCGCCCGGAACGTCATTTCGCCCTCGATCATGCAGTTGGGCGCGGACTTCACGGTGAACGCCTCGCCGCAGACAGTCATTTCGTCACGGAGCGGCATGATGTCGTGCGGCAGGTTCTGGTCGAGGAGACACGCCTCGCGCATCACGTCGTTCACGCATCCCGTGTAGAGTTTTTCGAACCGCTCGCACAGTTCCTTCACGGGAATCGGAAACACTGTCGTCGGTATCGACTGTCGCTTTTCGATCAGCTTGTCGAGTTTCATCAATCCGGCCTCTTTGGCCTTTGTCCGCATATCTGCAAGTGATGGCATTTTCTGGTTTCCTTGTTGGTGGAATTTGTTTTTCAATCATCCCGGAAGGGAAAGGCCTCCGTCGATGAGGATCGTGGCGCCGGTGATGTAGCGGCCGGCGTCGGAGGCAAGCAGAACGGCCGCCCCGGCGGCGTCCTCCGGCATGGCGTAGCCGTGCATCGGAATCGCGTCCGTGACCTGTTTCCCGTAGACCGGATCGGAGAGCGCGTCGACATTGCGGTCGGTGTAGAACACGCCGGGGCAGAGGTTGTTCACCGTGATGCCGTCCTTCGCCACCTGTCGGGCAATGTTGCGAACCATGTTCTCCTGGGCGGCCTTCGACGCCGCGTAGGCTACCATGGAGGGATGCGGACGGCGTTCCTGCACGGACCCCACGGTGATGAAGCGTCCCCACCTCTGCGCCTTGAGGCGCGGGTAGGCCTTCTGGAAGAGGCGCAGCGTCGAGACGTAGTTCACCTCCGCCTCGCGCCGCGCCTCGTCGAGGTCGAACTCGTTCCACGCCATGCGCTCCTGGATCGAGGCGTTGCACACGACGACGTCCGCCTCCTCCGCCGGGATGCGCTCCACCTCCTCCGGCCTTGAGAGGTCTGCGGCGACGGCGAAGCTTTCCGGCGAAAGGGCGCGGACGAGCGACAGCGCCTCGTCGAGTTTTGCGGACGGACGCGAACCGTGTACGATCACCTTCGCGCCGAACTCCGCCAGCCCGAGGGCGATGGCGCGTCCGATGCCGCGCGCCGAACCCGTGACGAGCGCGGTGCGGCCGGTCAGGTCGAATTTCTCCTTCAGCATATGCGCGTCCTCCTTTACGACCAGCGGCGGTCGTTCGCCCATTCGCGGTCCCATTCGTCTGTCGGAGCCCATGGCGCGGGAAAGTCCGGCGACGCCTGCCTTGCAACCAGGTCTTCGTTCAGTTCGTCGATGCCGAGACCCGGCTTCATCGGCACGTCGATGAAGCCGCCATCGTAGGAGAGGGCGGGCTTCACGAGGTCGCCCCACCAGGGGACGTCCACGCTGTGGAGCTCGAGCGCCATGAAGTTGCGCGTGGCGGCGGCGACGTGGACGGCCGCCATGCAGGCGATCGGGCTTTCGGCCATGTGGATGTTCATCTGGACGCCGTAGTCCTCCGCCATGTCGCCGATCTTCTTTGTCTCCGCGATGCCGCCGGCCGTGAGGAGATCGGGGTGGACGACGGCGAGCGCGTGGGATTCGAGGAGCGGTTTGAAATCCTCCTTCAGGTAGATGTCCTCGCCAGTCCCGAGCGGCGTGGTCGTTGCGGCGTGGAGCTGCCGCCACTGCTCTACGTTGCGCCACGGCAGCACGTCCTCCGCCCACGAGAGATGGTATTTCTCAAGGCGGCGCAGAAGGTTCACGCAGTCCTCGTATGGGATGTGTCCGAGATGGTCGATTGCGATCGGCACGTCCCAGCCGACGACGTCCCGGACGTCGGCCATGTACTTTTCGAGGTGGTCCAGTCCCTTCTCCGTGACGTGGATTCCGGTGAAGCCGTGCGCCGTGTTGAAGAGGTCGTAGGCCTCGCCGCGCATGGCGCGGGGGTCGATCGAGCCGTGGGGAGTCTGGACGACGTGCTTCATCCTGCGCATGTAGTCGAGGTAGCCGAGCGGGGCGATCAGCGCCCCCGGCTCGTCCATGAGAAGCTCGATGCCGAGATCCATCTTGAGGAAGGTGAAGCCCATCTCCATGCGCGCCTTGAGCGCGGCGCCCATGTCGCGTCCGCCGCCCTCCGAATCGGTGTCGCAGTAGCAGCGGATGCGGTCGCGGAAGCGTCCGCCGAGCAGCTGCCACACGGGAACGCCCCACGCCTTGCCGCAGAGGTCCCAGCATGCGAGTTCGATCGCGCATACGCCGCCGGCCTGGCGCGAATCGCCGCCGAACTGCCTGATGCGGCGGAAGATTTTCTCCACGTTGCAGGGGTTCTCGCCGAGGATGCGGCTCTTGAGCATGGCCGCGTAGGTGCGCGAACTCGCGTCGCGCACCTCGCCGTAGCCGATCAGGCCCTGGTTCGTGTAGAGCTTCAGGAGGGTGCAGCGCTTCGGGGCGCCGTCGATGTCCGCGAAGCGCATATCCGTTATCTTCAGCGTCGCGGGGTTTATCTTGTTGACGTTCATTCCTTGTCCTCGTTTGACGAGGAGAAGTCTACCATTTTCTGGAGCTTCCGTGTTCACTTTTCGGGCAAGACTTTGCTCATGATTCAGAAACAATGCGCACGATTGCAGTTTCAACGTTGACTTGAGAGCGGTTATTTGCTATATTCATGCGCGTTTTTCCGGCGGAGTAGGTACTTCGGCGGGTTCAAAGGAGAAAAGAAAAAATGGCTATCAAGGTTGGCATCAACGGCTTCGGCCGCATCGGCCGCATGGTTTTCCGCGCGGCGGTTGAGAACTTCGCGAACGACATCGAGATCGTCGGCATCAACGACCTGCTCGATCCCGACTATCTCGCCTATATGCTGAAGTACGATTCCGTGCACGGCATCTTCAAGCACGAGATTTCGATTGCCGACAACATGCTCGTCGTCGACGGCAAGAAGATCCGCCTGACGGCCGAGAAGGATCCCGCCAACCTCAAGTGGAACGAAGTCGCCGCCGACGTCGTCGTCGAGTCCACCGGCCTCTTCCTCACGGACGAGAAGGCTCGCGCCCACATCGCCGCCGGCGCCAAGAAGGTCATCATGTCCGCTCCTTCCAAGGACGCGACGCCGATGTTCGTCTATGGCGTGAACGACAAGACGTACGCCGGCCAGGACATCATCTCCAACGCCTCCTGCACGACGAACTGCCTGGCGCCGCTCTCCAAGGTCATCCACGAGGCGTTCGGCATCAAGCGCGGCCTCATGACGACGGTCCACGCCGCCACGGCGACGCAGAAGACGGTCGACGGCCCGTCCAAGAAGGACTGGCGCGGCGGCCGCGGCATCCTCGAGAACATCATCCCGTCCTCCACGGGCGCGGCCAAGGCCGTCGGCAAGGTTCTCCCGTCCCTCAACGGCAAGCTCACGGGCATCTCCATGCGCGTTCCCACCTCCGACGTCTCCGTCGTCGACCTGACGGCCGAGCTCGAGAAGGAGACGACGATCGACGAAATCAAGGCCGCCGTCAAGAAGGCCGCCGATGGCGAGCTCAAGGGCGTTCTCGGCTACACGGACGAAGCGGTCGTCTCCACCGACTTCCGCGGCGACTCCCGCACGTCGATCTTCGACGCCGACAAGAGCATGGCGCTCGACGGCACATTCGTCAAGCTCATCTCCTGGTACGACAACGAGTGGGGCTATTCCAACAAGGTCCTCGAGATGGTTCGCGTCATCGCGAAGTAAGCTCGCCTTGTCGGTCATGGAAAGGGACGCGCCTCGTTGCGCGTCCCTTTTCCTTTGCGGAACGCATTGCAAGCGAAATGGCTCACCTCGCCGAATATTCCCGCGATGCACTTCGGCAGCGTTCTGAACTGTCTCATTCTCTCTCCTTTTCTTCCTTGACGTTCCGCGTTCCGTCCTGCGCGTCCCCGGCGGCCGCCTCCGCCCACGCGGGGGCGGAGGCGCGTCTCCGTCTCCTTCGCATTCCTTCTCTCCCTTGCCTTTCCCGGCCTGTCCTTCTTCCTTTTCGCCTCCTGCCTCCAGCCCCCTTTCGGACCTGTCCGCAGTGGTTCAGCATATGATGCACTTTTCAAAGGGCGACAAACTCCCCTTCTCCGCACCACGCCTTTGTGCTATACTGAAAAACGCCATGAAAAACACAGAAAGCCCCATCCAGAAGTGCATGATGGAAGAAATGAACCGGCATGAAAATGGACGGATAGAGACAATCGCCCGCGGCGTCTGCGTGCAGGACGACCGGGTCCTGCTGTGCCGGCCAAAGGGCGGCGCAAGGACGTACCTTCCCGGCGGGCACATAGAATTCGGCGAATCGGCCGCGCAGGCCCTCATCCGCGAAATCCGCGAGGAGATGGGAGTCAACGACGTGTCCGTGTGCAACTTCCTCGGAATAGTCGAAAACGCATTCTCCCAGGCCGACGGCCCGCACATGGAAATCAACGTCGTCTACCAGATGAAGCTTCCGCCCGGCGCGCCCGCAGTCTCGAAGGAGGACTGGATCGAGTTCGAGTGGTGTCCGCTGGCGGAGATCTCCAGCCGAAACGTCCTGCCGGAAACGACAAAGGCGTTCATGAGGCGGGCCGAAGAGCTGGACCGTTTCGTCCCGGTCGCCCTCCTCGACGGAGACCACGCCATCTTCTGACACGTACCCAAGCCAATGAAATCCACTGACAAAACCTGCGCCTCGGCGTCCGAGATCGCCGAGCGCGTCGCCGGCGGCGGCGACGTCACGCCGGCGGAGGCGCTATTCCTCCTGCGCCACGCTCCGCGCGCCGAACTGCACGAGGCCGCGCACCGCGTCACCCTCGCCCGCGTGCCACGCCACTTCGACTTCTGCGCTATCCTCAACGCGAAGTCCGGACGATGCGGAGAGAATTGCAGATGGTGCGCGCAGTCCGCGCATTACGCAACCGGATGCACCACGTGGAACTGGGTCGGAACAGAGGCCTGCGTGGCAGCCGCCCGGGAAGCCGAGGCCAACGGCGCCGCGCGCTTCGCAATCGTCACAAGCGGACGCGCCCAGACGCCGGCGGACGTCGACAAGATCTGCGCCGCCCTGCGTGAAATGAAAGCGAGGACGCGCCTCCACCTCTGTGCGTCGCTTGGACTTCTGGACGAAAGCGCACTCCGAAAGCTCAAGGCCGCCGGACTCGAACGCTGCCACTGCAACCTCGAAACGGCGCCGTCGAATTTCGGCGCGGTCTGCACCACCCATACCGTCGAGCAGAAGCTCGCCACCCTTCGCGCCGCGCGACTGGCCGGACTCGAAGTCTGCTGCGGCGGCATCCTCGGCCTCGGCGAAACCGACGAGCAGCTGGTGGAATTCGCCTTCGCGATTCGCGAAATCGCCCCCGATTCAATCCCCGTGAACGTCCTCCACCCGATTCCCGGCACGCCCCTCGGCGGAAGCGAGATCCTCCCGCCGGACCGCGTTCTGGACTCCATAGCCATCCTGCGCCTCGTCAACCCGTCGACCTCCCTCCGCTTCGCCGGCGGCCGCCGCGACATGGACGACGCCACCGCCGCCCGCGCCATATACGTCGGAGTCACCGCCGGCATCGCCGGCCCCCTCCTCACGACGCCCGGCGGCGACTACGACGACGACCGCCACCTCGCCGTCCAGGCCGGCTACGACGTCAGTCCAGACCTGCGCCCCGCGGACCGGTAAAAAAAAGAAAATGGCGGTATTGACGGTGGCGGCGGAAACTGGTATACTGCCTACCATTCTCCACGGAAAGGTGGCAGAGCCTGGTTGAATGCACATGACTCGAAATCATGCATACCGCAAGGTATCGGGGGTTCGAATCCCTCCCTTTCCGCCAGTCCGTGTCTTTTCTGCGGACTGTACGCTTTAGCGGGCGTAATTCAATGGCAGAATAGGAGCTTCCCAAGCTTCTTACGTGGGTTCGATTCCCATCGCCCGCTCCACTCCCGAAAAACGGCCGAAACCCAATGTGGCAAGGGTGAAACGCGGATTTTGGGGCATGGCGCGGCGTTGGAGCGGTGTTGGAACGATTGTGGAGGAAAGGAGCGGGCATGGCGTTGTTTCTGCGAGGGAACGTGTGGTGGTTCGAATACCGGACGAGAAGCGTCCGGCACGTGAAGAGCACCGGCTTCAGGAAGAAGGACAGGGCGAAGGCGGAGGCCGCATGGCAGGCGTTCCGGCTCGGCATGGGCGCAAGGCCGAAGCGCTCCGCCATGGAGTCCATGCTTGAGGCGATCTACGGAGACGGCGGACGCGACGGCGGCGAGGCGTTCCCCCTCTCGTCTCTCTGGTCGGTCTACGAGGACTGGTTCAGGGGCAAGGGCCGCGCCGTCTCCCGCTCCACCTGGACGAACCGCCGCAACGAGGCCGCCCGCTTCGTCGAATGGGCGGCCGGCCGCGGCGTCGCCGACATGGACGGCGCGACTGTCGGCGTCGCGCGTGAGTACGTCCGCCACCTTGCGGACGAGGGCAGGGCGAACAAGACCGTCCGGAACATCGTCCTCGGCCTGTCCGCCACGTGGGAGGCCGTCGGCCAGCTGCGCCCCGGCCTCCACAACCCATGGCGCGCCGCCTGTCCCGACGCGGACGGCGCGGCCCGCCGCCGCAGCGACTTCACCGAGGAGCAGGTCGCGGCCATCCTCCGCGCCGCCGAATCCGCCGGACACGACTGGCGTCTCGCGTCGGCGGTCGCGCTCTACACCGGCCAGCGGTACGGCGACGTGGCCACGCTCGTCTGGGGAGATTCCGAGGCCGCCCTGCGCTCCCCTTCGCTTGAATCTGGCGTCGTCGACTTCGACCGCCGGACGATCGTGCTTGACCCGGGCAAGACGCGCCGGTCGAGCGGCGTGAGGGTGATTCTCCCCATCGCGCCGAAGCTCATGGGCGAACTCGCCGGACGCGACAGGCCGCCGGGCGGCTTCGTCCTCCCCGAGCACGGCGTGAGGTACGCATCGCGCTCCAGGGTCTCCCCGCCCTTCTCCGCCGTCCTTGCCGCCGCCGGCGTGACCGGCGGACAGTACACCTTCCACAGCTTCCGCCACACGGCAAACAGCCGAATGGCGGAGGCCGGAGTCCCCTCCGCCACGCGCCAGATGATATGCGGCTGGACGAACGCCGGAATGGCGAAGCACTACGACCACGCCCGCCACCTGGCCGAAATGGCCGAAGCGGTCATGAAGATTTAAGTGGCAAGTGGTTAAGTGCGCGGCCGTGCCCGGCTACTTGTCGTAGCACGCGCCGTCGGTGCAGGTCACGGAGCCGTCCGTGACGGTGACGGAGCCGTCCTTCGCCGTGACCGTCGCCTTCTCCGCGTCGCCGCCCTTCGCGGCGAAATTGCCCACGAGCGTCTGTATCGCCGCGAGGGTCGAATCGGACGCTACGCTCCCGCCCGCCGTCACGACCGCCGCGCCGATCTTCGCCGCGAGTCCGCCCGCGCCGTCGAACGACGTCTGGACGAGCTGCCCCAGCTTCTCCGACGGCTCGGAGTTCAGCCCGCCCATCGCGAAGCGTATCTCGTCTTTCTTCACGTCCGCCTCCATCGTGTCCATCTTCGTCCACATCCAGTGCTGGTTGTGGTAGACGCTCCAGCCCCTCTTGACGGTCTGTATCGTCCCGTCGGAGAGCGTGACGGGCTTCCCCTCCGCGTCCCTGGCGATCTCCTCGCCCCTGTTCTCCACCTCCACCACGCGGCATCCCGCCGCGCAGAGGAGAATCGTCATTGGCAACAGCGTTTTCATCTTCATTGTCCTTTCATTTGCCTTTTAAGCGGTTAAGTTGAAAAGCGGCCGGGCGATGAGGCGGACGCATCGGCTGCGGGACGCCCCGCGGGAGGGTCGCGCTCCTGCGCGACCGTTTCGCCCGGGGCCGCCGCCGGACGCGCGGGAGCGCGTCCCTCCCGCGCCGGGCGGGCGTAGCGCCGCCGTCCGAACAGGCGGACGGCGAGCCAGAAGAGCCAGCGGCGGGCGAACCCGACGCCGCAGAGAGCCAGGTTCTCCCTGAACCGCCTGTCCGCGTCGTCGCGCGGGACCTTCCCGGCGGCGTAGTCCCAGTCGTGCATCACCGCCGCCGCCACGGCGGGCGCCTCCATCGGGTGGCCGCACACGCGCCACAGGAGGCGCGGCACCGACGCGCCGTCCGTCACGAACCCGCGCGGCACGTGGCAGTACGCCAAGTACACCTCCCACCTGCCGTCGAGGCGGGCCTTGAGAACCGGCATCTGAATCTTGTTCACCATAGTGCATTTTTCTTTCATTTTACTGAACTCCGATATGAAGTTCCGAACTTCCGCCTCACCTCTGCGACGCGGGCGCGGACGCCGCCGCCCGCGTGACGGCGTTGAAGCCCTGCTGCCCGACCGCGCCGTAGACGAGCGCGAACACGGACACCGTCACGATGAATATCAGAGACGCGATAAGGACGCGCACGAGCGAGGTGGCGGACGCGGACAGCCGGTCAAGTGACGCGTACAGGCGCTCCACGGACGAGAAGAGCGTCTTCAGCCGCTCGTCCGTCCGGTTGTGGTAGGCGGTCATGTCCGTCTTCACCTCCGCCACGGAATCCTTGACCTCCTCGACCTTGTGCTCCAGGTCGTCGAAGTGCATCCTGTCGCACATGGTCAGTCCCCTCCCGTCTGCGGCGTCACGACGACGTCCACCACGTTCGTGGCCGCCGACGATTCAAGCCTTGCGAGCCGCGTCCGGCAGTCCTCCGCGCCGACGACGGCGCGGGCGAACGCGAGACGCTGCGCCGCGTCCGTCCCGACGCCCTGCGCAACCACCGCCTCCCAGGCCGCAAGCTGCGATTCAAGCGCGGCCTTCGTCCGCGCCGCCGCGTCCTTCCTCTTCGCGATCAGGGCCGCCGTTTCGGCGGGCGTGAGGACCCGCCGCGCCGCCCCCGTCTCCGAGTGGACGTAGCCGTCCGCGAAGACGTCCACGCGGACCGGCGTGACCGCCGCCCCGTTCGTCACGGCGCGGAACGTGGACGACGCAACCGCGCCGTGCCAGTCCCTGCGCCCCGAAGCCGTCTCCATGTCCCGCCAGTAGCGGCGGTTCAGCAGCCCCAGCGCGTCCACGAGGTCCGCCTCCGTCCAGAGGTTCGTCGTGCCGTCCGACTTCAGCGTGGCGACGACGTTGGTGATTCCGTCCCACAGGCCGCCCGCGACGAGCGGAAGCGCCATCGCCAGGAGCGCCGCCGCGAGGGCGGGGCGTCTGCCGGCGCGTTCAATGCGTCCTGAACTGTTCATTGCGTTCTCCTTTCATAAGTGCGCCCCGTCCGCAAAGCCGGACGCGCCGCCGTCTCGTCCATGCGGGAGGGTCGCGCTCCCGCGCGACCGGGAACACGCGACGGCGGACGCGCGGGAGCGCGTCCCTCCCGCTCGATGCGTCCGAGCGCCTCGTCGACGCGGAGCGAGTTCTGCGCGAAGACGAGCGCGCCGTACTCGTCCGCCGTCAGCCGCCGCCCGGCCTCCGAGCGGGGGTCCGACAGCAGCCCCTCCATCGCGTCAATCGCGTTCGTCCGCGTCATTGCGCTCCCCTTCCTCCGACGTCTCCGCCGCCTCCACGCCGTCACTCGCCGCGAACGCGCGCCAGGGCGGCCACTCCAGCTCGTGCGGCTCCGGGATCTCGTTCCCCTCGAGC
>CAYLRN010000002.1:0-292653 GCA_964386385.1 uncultured Lentisphaeraceae bacterium
CCTTGTGTATGGCATGATGTCTCATGCCGCCTTTCCTCTGCCCGCGCAGATTTTTCCTTATGCGCATTGTAGCAGACGGGGGGCGGTCTTTGCATCCGCCGGGCGCGTCGGCCCGGCGGCCGCCTCCGCCCCCGCGGGGGCGGAGGCGCGTCTCCTTCGCCTTCCTTCTCTCCTTCGCCTTTCTCGGCCTGTCCTTCTTCCTTTTCGCCTCCTGCCTCCAGCGCCCTTTAGGGTCTGTCCGCAGTGGTCCAGTATATGATGCACTTTTCACTTTTCAGTCGTCTTCGCCATCAGAGTTCTGCACAACGCCGAAGCATGGTATAATGGTCGGCAGACGTTTTGGCTGTTTCAGGAAAGGCAAGATGATGGGCAAGGCACGATTGCGGATGAAAAGCGCACTGGCCGGCGTGGCGGCTGCATGGCTGGCGTGGACGGGATTTGCGGCGGAGATGTCCGGGCGCAAGGTCGCCTGGGCGCACTACGTCGGCTGGAATCCGCCGCAGAACGTCTCGCTGGCCGCATGGGACAACTACGACACTCCCGTGCACGACGCCGGCGCCGACCCGCTGAAGGCCGAAGTCTCGCGCGCGCTTGAAATGGGAATCGACGGCTTTCTCGTAGACGTGTGCGTCGTCGGCGAAAAGGGCGATTCGGCGTTCTGGGACCTGCGCCCGCACCTCAAGGCGGCCGAGGGCACGCCCTTCCAGTTCGGCATATGCATCGACGCGAATCCGAAGCTCGACCGCCTCGCCTCCGAAATCATCCGGATGCTCCGCGTCTACGGCGGCCATCCGAACTACCCGCGCATGAACGGACGCCCCGTCGTTGGGACGTATGCGTTCAAGGGGCGGGACCCCAAGGAGTGGGTGGAGGTCAAGCGACGCTGCGCCGACGCGGGGATCCCGATCTACCTCATCGGAAACGTCGAGACGTTCTTCAGTCCGTTCGTCCCGGAGGACGTCGCCCGCGCCGCCGACGCGTTCGACTGCGCCTACCATTTCGCCTGCATGGCGATGCACCCCTCGCAGGGGCTTTCGGTCGAGGACGTCTCGCGGCAGTCCGCCGCGGTCTGCGCAGAACGCGGAAGGAAGTTCATGCCGTGCCTCTGGCCCGGCTACTACGGCGCCTGGCTTGCCCGCGTGAACTGCTACTACCAGCCGTTTCTCGGCTACGACACGCTGCTGCGCCGGCAGGCGATTGCGATGAAGCTGGACGCCGACTGGCTGCATCTGACGACGTGGAACGACCACTTCGAGACGACCCTCGAGCCGCGACGCCTCACGACCGGGCTGCGCCGGATGGTGACGGCCATGACCGGCGAGTTCAAGGGGCTTCCCCCGCCGAAGGAGGTGGATGTCCAGTTCGCCTACCTTCGTGAGACCATGCCGGGGACGGTGCACCGCTTCGAGGCCGTCCGTCCGCCCGTCGCGGAATCGCCCGCCGTCTCCGTGCGCGGATGGCTGCGCGACGCGGACGGCCGCGTCGTCGCGGACCTTGCGGCGAAGGACTTCGGCGCCGGCCGCTGGGAGCGCGTCGAATGGCTGGTGAACACCACGCCGCTGTCCGCGTCGCCCCTGCTGACTCCCGAATTCGAGGTCAGGTCGCCGCAGGGCGTCCGCCGCGCCGCAATGCCGCCGGTCTTCCTCTTCCTTCCCTACATGCGCAACCCGGAGACTGTGCGCGTTTCCATTCTTGACAGAAGGGAAATCGCGAACGAACTGTCCGTATCGTTCACGAACGGCGTCCTGTCGGCGACTTGCTCCGTCGACTCGCCCGCGGCCCTCCGCCGCGCCACGCTCTACCGCAACGAGCGGGCGGTGACGTCGTTCGGCGAATCCGGGCGGACGGTTCTGCCGCTCCATTTCAAGGGCGAGGGGCTTGTCCGCCTGGCGGTCGAGAACGGTCGCATCGAGAACGCGCTCAAGAGTTTCGAGACGAACGGCGCTCCGCATTTCAGGTGGGGGGCTTCCGAACTCGTCTCCACCCTCACGCCCGGATGGATGAAGTTCGCGGCGCGGATCGTCTGCTCGAACGACGCGACGGCGATCGCGTTCTCAAGCGCCGGCGAGACGCGGAAGGTCTCCGCGGCGGAACTTGTGGCGCGCGGGCGCATCGACGTCAAAAAGGGCTGGCTGAGCGCGGAATCGCCCGACTGCACGCTGCGCGACGAGCCGCCGCTCGACGTCCGAAGCGGAACGCTGCGCCTGGCTGCGGCGGCGCGTCCGCCGGAGCCGACGGATGCGTTCTGGACGGAGTTCGAGTTCGCCGACGGCACGTTCGCCTCCTCCCGCGTCGTCTACCCGTTTGCGAAGGACGCCGCGCCGGTGAAGATGAACGTCGTCGAGACGCCGGTCACGCTGGACTGGACGAGCGGCGCGTGCGGACAGCCGGGGGCGAAGGCGTTCCTTTCCGACGAGCGGGACTGGCCCGTCTCCGCGACGCGCGTGGTGGAGACGCCCGTCTCGCCGCTGTCGGTCCGACGCCACCGCTTCCCGATGGCCGCCGACGGAAGGAACGTCCGCCCGCGCGCGGAACTGCCGTTCAGGGAATGGCCGATGGGGGCGTTCACGCTGAAGTGCAGCCTGCGTCCGCTGACAGCAGACGGAAAGGCCCATCCCCTGCTCGTGAAGGGCGGGTGGCAGGACGGGCCGGAGATGTGGCTCGCCGCCGACGGCCGTCTTGGGGCGAGCTATTCCGCCGGCGGAACCAAGCGCATGGTGCATTCGCGAAGGCCGCTTGCCGTGGGCAGGACGGTGCGCGTGGAACTCGCGTCCGACTGCAGGGAACTGCGACTGGCCGTCGACGGCGCAGAGCAGACCGCGTGCGACATTCCCCCCAGGCGCTCCTACGGCAACTGCCAGCCGCAGCTGGGGGAGGGCGTCAACGGCCCGAATCCGACTGTCGCCGAACTCTTCGGCCTGGAATACTGAACCGGGGCTTTGGGCGGAATGGCGGGCGAGATAGTCAAGACGACGGGAATCGTGGTTTCGATACGCCCGTGGTCGCGCACGAGCCACGTGGTGACGTGGCTCACGCCGGACCGCGGCTGCGTCGCCACGGTCGTGAAGGGCGCGGTCAGGCCGAAGTCGGCCTTTCTCGGACAGTACGACCTCTTCTACTCCTGCGACCTCCTGTACTACGCCCGCGCGTCGGGCGGACTTCATCCGCTGCGCGAGACCGTCCCGGTGAAGTTCCGCGAACACCTGCGCGGACGCTGGCGCGAGACGGCGATCGCCGGCTACGCCGCGTCGCTTCTCCGCGACCTCGCCCCGCCCGGCCCGGAGGCCGCCGCCTGGCATTCCGCGTTCGACGAGTTCCTCGAATCGCTTTCGCCAGAAAGCGGCCCGTCCGCGCGAAGCCCGAAGAACGCCTGCCTCGGACACCTCATACGCCTTGAAATGCGCCTCCTGCGCCTTGGCGGACTCGCCCCCGTCCTCTCGCCGCCCCCGCCCTTCAGGACGTCCGAATCCGGCGAGCGCTGGTTTCCGTTCGCGATCGACGGCGGACGCTTCGGCGAAGGCGCCCGCACCGTCCGACTCTCCCCCGACGCCGTCGCCGCCCTCCTGCGCCCGGACGCCGAATCCACTCCGCCGAAGGCAAAGGAAGACGCCGTGAGATTCCTCGGCGTCTTCCTTTCCTATCACCTCGACACGCCGCCCGACGCGCGGCGGTCATTGGTGCATCTGCTTTCCCTCTGACGGGAAAGTCACTTCGCAGCAGGCTTCGCCGCCGGCTTGGCGGCGGACGCGGGCTTTGCGGCCTCCTTCTTCACCTCGGCCGGCTTCTTCACCTCGGCGGGCTTTGCGGCAGGAGCCGGCTTCGCGGCCTCCTTCTTGGCCTCCGCAGGCTTCTTCAGCTCGACCGGCTTCGACTCGACCGCGGGCTTCGCGGCGGTGGCGGGCTTCGCGGCCGGCTTGGCCGGGACGAGGTCCGGGAAGACCGCGGACTCGATCTTGGCGGCGGCCTGCAGCTTCATCATGTAGTCGCGGACGGCGGTCTGCTCCTTCTGCGCCTTCATCCCCTTCTCGATCTCCTCGCGCGTCGGGGCCTTGCCGGGATCCTTCGTCATGATGAGGATGTGGGACGCCTGGACGCTTTCCTGCACGGCGGGCTTGTCGCCCTGCGCGGCGGCGGCGGGGGTCTTCTTCGTCGTCATGATGAGATGCCATCCGAACTGCGTCTTGACGGGGTCGGAGACGGTGAAGAGCGGAAGCGAAAACGCCGCCTTCTCGAATTCGGGGACCATCTTGCCGCGGGTGAACTCGCCCAGGTCGCCGCCCTTCTCCTTGGACGGGCAGTCGCTCTTCGCCTTGGCGAGTTCCGCGAACTTGGCCTTGAGCGCGTCGCCCTTCAGTCCGTCGAGCTGCTTCTTGAGCGTCTTGATGGTGGCCTCCGCGTCAAGAGCCTTCTTCGCCATGTCGGCATTGGCCTTCTGGGCCTTTGCGAGAGCTTCCTCGACAGCCTTGGCGTCCACCTTGACCTTGGACGTGGCCTCCTGCTCGAGGAGCTTCTGGATGAGGATGCCGTCCTCGAACTCCTGCATTCCGCGCTTTTCGCCGAGGGGGAACTTCCTGGCGGCCTCGGCGACGGACTTCGGCGAGTCGGGGCGGCCGGCGTTCGCCTTGACGAAATCGGCCTCGCGCTTCGCGCGCTCCTCGTCCGTGACCTTGACGCCCTTCTTCGCCGCCTCGTCCAGGAGAACCCTCTTCATCATGAACTGCTGCGCGAGCGAGCGGGCGAAATACTGGCGGGCGTTGTCGATCTGCTCCGCTGGAATCTGGGCCCCGCGCGCCGCGACCATCGCCGCCGCGTCGGCGTCCATCTCCCCGCGCGTAAGACTGGCGCCGTTGACCGTCATCACGACCTCGTTCGGGTCGCCAGAGGAATAGGCCTTCGCCGCCGCGTCTTCACCGCTCTTGTCCTTGTTGCATCCGGCCAGGGCCAGGGCCGCCAGCGCGATGCCGCCAAACTTGCCAAACTTCATCTTTCAACAACTCCTTGTTCTGAAAAAACACGCCGTTCGCGGCGCATCCGCGACGGACGGCCCTGAAGACGAGTTTGAACATGATACACTTTGACGCGGTGGATTGTCAAGACGCCCGGCCCTGCCGGATGGCGATTGTTCCGCAAACGCGGAATGCGTTAAAATCCCTCTTCCATTTTCACCCCGTTAAGGTTATAATCTACGTGTCTTTAAAACAAAACAGAATCGGAGTTCCCATGAAGAAACTGATGATGGCGCTGATGATGCTCGTTGTCGCGGGTGCGGCGAAGGCTGATTGGCAGTGTTACTATGCGATGCTGTCCGTGTTCTCGCCCGGTCAGATTCCCGTGGCGACCTCCTCCATCAACGGCGTCCGCGCCAACGCGATCTACGGCGAATGCCAGAACATCAACGGCCTTGACTTCGGCGTCGTCGGGCGCGTCCGCGAGCGCGCGGCGGGACTCCAGGTCAATGCGTGGAGCGCCGTCGGGACGGACGCGATGGGCGCGCAGCTGGGTCTTGTCAACATGGTCGAGGGCGAATTCGCCGGCTTCCAGGCCGCCCTGTGGAACGACGTCGCGGGCAACGCGACCGGCTTCCAGCTGGCCGCCTGCAACACCGCCACGTCCTTCTCCGGCCTCCAGCTGGGCCTTGTCAACTACGCCGGCGAGCTCGACGGCGTCCAGGTCGGACTGCTGAACCTCATCGGCGAGCACGAGGGCTGGCGCGGCTGCCTTCCGCTCGTGAACTTCAACTTCAAGTGACGAACTGCCCTTCTGCGGCCGCCGCCCGGCACGGCGCGGCCTCGGAAAGGTTCGGGCCCCGGGTCTCCGGGGCCTTGCGTTTATAGAGGTCTACCCATGGAAGAGAACAAGGAAAAGGAATCTGACACGAGCCGGCATTTTCTCCGCCAGTGGATCGAGGAGGACGTCGCGGCGGGGCGCACGGGCGGGACTGTCGTCACGCGCTTTCCGCCGGAGCCGAACGGCTACATCCACATCGGCCACGCGAAGGCGGTGTGCGTGGACTTCGGCATGGCGAAGCTCTTCGGCGGCGAATGCCATCTGCGCCTTGACGACACGAATCCGACGAAGGAGTCGGACGAATATGCGCAGAACATAAAGAACGACATCGAGTGGCTTGGCTTCCACTGGTCCGGCCCAGGCGACTCCGGCGAGCCCGGCTTCTACAATGCGTCGAACCTGTTCGACAAGATGTACGAAATCGCCGAAAACCTGATCAGGGCCGGGCAGGCCTACTGCTGCAATCTGACGCAGGACGAGTGGCGCGAGTATCGCGGCGTCCCGGAACGCCCCGGCCGTCCGTCGCCGTCACGCGACACGTCGCCCGAGCGCAACCTGGAGATCTTCCACGAGATGCGCGACGGCAAGTACGCCGACGGCGAGTGGTGCCTTCGCGCGAAGATAGACATGGCCTCGCCGAACATACACTTCCGCGACCCCGTGCTCTACCGCATCCGCCACGTCTCGCACTACCACCTCGGCGACAAGTGGTGCGTCTATCCCATGTACGACTTCGCGCATCCGATCGAGGACGCCCTTGAGGGCGTCACGCACTCGATGTGCACGCTGGAGTTCGAGGTCCACCGCCCGCTCTACGACTGGGTGGTGGACCGTCTTGACGAGATGGGGCTTCTGCCGGTCCGCAACGGCGTGAAGATCCGCACGCAGCAGCGCGAGTTCGCGCGCCTGAACATCACGTGGACGGTCATGTCAAAGCGCCTTCTCCTCCAGCTCGTGACGGAAGGCCACGTCTCCGGCTGGGACGACCCGCGAATGCCAACCGTCTGCGCAATGCGCCGGCGCGGCTACCCGCCGTCCGCCATACGCGAGTTCTGCGACCGCGTGGGCGTGACGAAGGTCGAGTCGGAGTCCGACCCCGCCCTCCTGGAATGGTGCGTGCGCGAAGAGCTCAACAGGACGGCCGCGCGCCGCATGGCAGTGCTCGACCCCGTGAAGCTGGTGATCGACAACTGGACTCCCGGCATGGCGAAGGAGGTCGAGACCGTGAACAACCCGCTCGACGAAGCGGCGGGAACGCGCAGGATTCCGTTCTCCGGCGCCGTGTGGATCGACCGCGCGGACTTCATGGAAGTCCCGGAAAAGAAGTTCTTCCGCCTCGCCCCCGGCAAGGAAGTGCGCCTGCGCGGCGCCTGCATCGTGACGTGCGTCTCCGTCGAAAAGGACTGCGAGGGACGCATCGTCGAGATCCACTGCACGTGGGACGAAGGCAGCTGGGGCGGCAACGCATCCGACGGACACAAGGTGAAGGGCACGATCCACTGGGTCGACTGCGCGACGGGCGTTCCCGCAGAGGTGCGCCTCTACGACAGGCTCTTCACGGTGCCGGATCCGCTGCGCGACGGCACGGACGGCTTTCTCAAGTACCTGAACGCCGATTCGCTCAAGACCGTCTCCGCCTACGTGGAGCCGGCCCTTGCCGCCGCCGCGCCGGGCGAACGCTTCCAGTTCGAGCGGACCGGCTACTTCGTCGCCGATTCGGCGGATTCGAGGCCGGGCGCGCCCGTCTTCAACCGCACGGTGTCGCTGAAGGACTCCTACAAGCCGGCCTGACGCAATGCCGTCGCTTGAAGCCATCGAACGCGCGCTCGACGCCGCGCTCCCTTCCGCGGGAAGCCGCCCCGCGCGTCTGGCCGAGGCCATGCGCTGGGCGGTGGAAGGCGGCGGCAAGCGTCTGCGCCCGCAGATCTGCCTTGCCGCCGCAGAGGCAGTCGGCGGCAGGGCGGAGGACGCGCTTGCGCCCGCCTGCGCAATCGAACTGCTCCATTCCTACACGCTCGTGCACGACGACCTGCCGTCCATGGACGACGACCGCGAACGGCGCGGGAAGCCGAGCGTCTGGGCGAAATTCGGAGAGGCGACGGCGATTCTCGCAGGCGACGCCCTGCAGGCGCTGGCGTTCGCCACCGCCGCGACGGCACCGCGCAACGTGCCGCAGGTCGTCGCGGAACTCGCCGCGCGCGGCGTCGGCGTAGTGCGCGGACAGGTTGAGGACGTCGTAGGCGCGGACGCATCCGACGTGGAGCGCCTCGGCTTCGTGTTCGCGCACAAGACGGCAGACCTCTTCGCGGCGGCGGCCTGCATGGGCGCCTGGGCCGGCGGCGGAACGGAAGAGGACGTCGCGCGCCTCCGCGAATACGCCACGCACCTGGGGTTCGCGTTCCAGTACGAGGACGACCTGCTGGACGGCGACGACGGCGCGTTCTCGTCTCTGTCAGTCCTCCCGCGCGCAGAGGTCGAGGCGCGCGTCAAGTCGGAAACCGCCGCCGCCATCGCCGCCCTGAACGGCCTCCCCGGCCCCGTCGATTTCCTCGCCGCCCTCGCCGCCCGCCTCGTCGACCGAAAGTCCTGAACGGAGACAAGTTTCACGTGCCCGGCATTTCATCGGGAGGGCGGACGTCCTCATCCGCCGTTGTGTGTAGAAAGGCGGTTGAAGGGCCATTTCGGTAGGGCGGGGCGTCCCGCCCCGCCGTTCCGTCCACGGCGGCGGCGCGTGAGGACATGCGCCCATAAACCGCATTGCCGTCCGCGGCGGCGGGGCGGGACGCCCCGCCCTACCGTTGTGACCAATCTCTGCGTCCTCCGCACTCTCTGCGTGAGACAAAAAAAAACGCGGCACAGCCAACGGCATTTCGCCATGTGTTGAAAACGCCGACGACGAGACGGGACGCGCCTTGTTTTCCGCCATGGACGTTCGCAAAATGGTATAATGTCCGACGACTGACAGAAGAGAAGACCGTGCAACTTGACCATCGGGACATGAGTGGAAAAAACGACATAAGGCGTGTCTGCGCCGATGCGCAGAGCCATGCGTCATCGAAACCGCGGAGACTGTCATGCTGAAATGGAGATGGGACCAGGGGCGGCTCGATTATTTTCGCTATGAAAACATAGTCCGCATCGCACGTGTTCTATGTGGACTTGATGGTGCGCTTCTGAATTCCAAAGAAGACCTTCTGCGGATTCCGCTTGAGACGGAAACCGGCTTGCCTTTCTCGCCGGCAAACTACAAGGTTTGGCGGAACTACGCAAGGACTTTCGCCTGTTCCATGCTCGCGACAAACATCGGAGGGAAACTGTTCGTCACCGACGTCTGCCGAAAGCTGGCGGCGGAACGCCCCGAATTGACGGCAGACCAGTATTTCAACTTCATCTTCTCGCGCTTTACCCTGCCATTCCCCGCATTCGATGGCTACAACGGCAACGTGAAGGCCACGTTCCCATTTGTCGCCGTCGCCAAGTTCGTGCTTGCGCGTTCGCCGAACGGCGTTTCGCCTGAAGACGTCTTCTCATATGTCATCGGCAACTCGTGCACCGGGCTTGAGGATCTAGGATTCTATTCCACGCTTCGTCCGACAGACAGATGTCCCGTCGGCGATGAAATGCGCCAAGTACGTGAAATGCTTGTCGTCATGGGACAGGTGTCTTATCTGAAGTGGTTCGACAGAAAACTCTACGCAGACTCGCTTGACAGCACGAACATCCTACGGGCAATCGTTCCATTCGCAAGAAGCGAACGGAAAATCTTGGCCGAAGAAGAGTTCATCGCCATGACTACGACGGGGTCGAAACGTGAACGCGAACGGCTTGACGTTCGTCTTGCGGACAGGGGCGTGTCCTTGACGGGCTTTGAGGAGGGGCGACGGATATTCGGAACGCACGGAAAACTGGAGCGAAGTCCGCTTGTCAGGCGGCATTTTTTCATGGCGCATCCAGACTTGTCGTGCGACGCCTGTGGAATCGACATGAGGAAGCGCTATCCATGGACGGACAACATTCTTGAACTCCACCATGTCCTGCCGTTGAGCGCGACAATCAACGTGAACGGCACGACGACTCTTCTGGACGACATGGTGCCGCTTTGCCCTTCCTGCCACAAGAGCATTCACGTATACTATCGCCAAAAACTTCTTGAATGGGGCATTGACGATTTTGGATCGAAGAAGATGGCAAGAGACGTGTATCGTCTTGCCAAAATGGAGATTGTCGTCTGATGCGACTTGACTACACTCGTCAACGGGAACTCGTCTCCTCCTGCCTGGAGACGGGCGGTTCGCTGTCCGACGCCTTGTCGAATGCGAATTGCAATTACGATTCGCTTGTCTATGCGGACGAAGCGGAGTCTGGAATTCTCGACGGCCTTCCGGACATCGTGCCCGTGGATAAACGGACTGCCGTTGCGAATGGCATTCCATGCGTGAGCTTCTTCTCCGGCGCGGGCGGTCTCGACATCGGGTTCGAATGCGCCGGTTTCAAGACGCTGGCGGACGTGGAAATCGTGCCGATGTTCTGCGAGACGCTGCGCAGGAACGGACACAAGAACGTCATCGGCCCGCCAACCGCCGCTGGCGACATGTCGAAGCCAGACGAGGTTGTACGGGAACTGGAGGCGTTGGGGATAACGCCGGGCTTCAAGGGCGTCTTTCACGGCGGGCCGCCATGCCAGTCGTTCAGCGTTGCGGCCAACCAGCGTTTCAGCAAGTCGGGCGACAAGTTCAAACGTACTGGTTTCAGCCATGCGCGGCTCGGCAATCTCCTCTTCTGCTACATAGAAGTCATTTTGCATTTCCGCCCGGAAGTGTTCCTGATCGAGAACGTCGACGGACTCCTTTCAATCGATGGCGGAGTTCAGGCCGGCAGAGCCTGTTCCATGCTGCGCGAAGCGGGATACGACGTGGCCGAGCCGCGTGTCGTCAACGCGGCGGACTACGGCGTTCCGCAAAAGCGGATGCGCACACTTGTCATCGGAAGCCGTATCGGGCATTTCAGATTCCCGGACGTTGTCGCACGCCACATCCCTGCAGGGAGCGCGTTGAAACGCAGCGTAGACGGTCTGCCCAACCACCAGACGAGGGAACATTCCGCAGAGTCCGTTTCGCGCTACATGGCGCTTGCATACGGAAAGCGCGACAAGCGCGGACGTGTCGACCGCCTCGACCCGTTCAAGCCGTCGAAGACGATCATTGCCGGCGGCACCGGCGGTGGCGGCCGTTCGCACCTTCATCCGTTCATTCCGCGAACGATGTCCGTGCGCGAGTGCGCGAGGCTGCAGACCTTTCCGGATTCGTATGTCTTCACCGGCCCCGTCGCGCGGCAGTTCACGCAATGCGGGAATGCCGTGCCGCCTGTCATGGCCTACGAGATGGCATGCGCGATTGCGCGTTCAGTATACGGAGCGGCGAACTCATGAACGGCAAGACCTCCATGGAAGAAAGCGTTCGGAGATTCTGGCTGGCCCCGCTGCGGGGCGTGACGATCCGCGCGTTCCGCGAATCGTTCGCCGCGCCGCTGCGCGATGCCGGGTTCGACGGAGCGTTCGCGCCGTTCATCCCCGCGAATCCCGGCATCCGCGTGACCGAACGGATGCTGGCAGAGCTCTCGCCGTTTCCGTCTGAATCGCCGCAGGCGTTTCCGCTAGTGCCGCAGGTCATCACCAGGCATCCCAGCCCGATGCGCGAACTGCTCAAGGCGTTCAAGGACCGCGGATTCGATCGCGCTGACCTGAACGCGGGATGCCCGTTCCCGATGATCCGCCGGCGCGGACGCGGTTCCGGGCTTTTCAAGACGCCCGACGTCCTGGAGGAGCTGCTTGCCGCCGGATGCGACGAGATGGGCGCCGGACGCTTCTCGCTCAAGATCCGACTGGGGCTGGAGCGGCCGGACGAACTGGAGCGGCTGATGCCGCGCATCAACCGCTATCCGCTCGCCGCCCTGACCGTCCATGCGCGGACGGCGCGGCAGATGTACGACGGCGAGCCGGACATGGCCGCGTTCGCCCGCGTGGCGGAGATGGCGGAGTGTCCGGTCATCTACAACGGCGACGCGCGCGTTTCCGACTGGACGGACGAATCGACGCCCGTCGGACGCCTTCGCGCCGCGCATCCGCGCCTGACCGGGCTGATGGTGGGCCGCTCGTTCGTCCGCGACCTTGGGCGGCGCACCGACATATCCGCCCTGCTGGCTGACTACATGGACCGGTCCTGCGCGGAACTCTGCGGAGACCGCCCCGTCCTAGGGCGGATGAAGGAGCTGGTCGCCTACTGGACAGACCAGCCCCGCTGGCGCCGGCTCTGGCCCATCGTCAAGATCTGCAGCACGGTGGAAGAGCTCCGCCAGACGGTTCTTCCGTGACAACGGAGTCCGCCGCCGCAGTTGAAAAGGCTGTTGAATGGCCAATTCGGTAGGGCGCGACGTCCCGTCGCGCCGTTCCGTCCGCGGCGGCGGGGCGGGACGCCCCGCCCTACCGGAAACGCCCCGTCACGCGCCAGCAAGCCATGTCGCCGACCGCATTCGGGAGTGACGCGCTTCTGCACGTCCGACACCGCGACGCCACATCCCGCTTCGGTCGCGCGGGAGCGCGACCCTCCCAAAAGACAGCCCTCTCTGCGCCTCTGCAGCTCTGCGTGAGACAAAATCCCCTCGCCCTACCATCGTGACGTTCCATCGGGAGCGAAAGCGACCCTCTCCGCGTCCTCACTTCCTGACGCGGATCTTCTCAAGCCACCCGGTGAACTTTTCCCTGTTGTAGGTGGTGACGGGCTTTTCAAGGGGGCCTTCGATCTTCACCTCCAGAAGGAGCTTTGAGAGTCCGTCCAGCGACCATGAAAGGGGCGCGGTGATCTTCGTGTACCATTCCTCCGGGCGGGTGAAGGAGGCGTTCGCCTTGACGTCCAGCCTGTCATTCGGAATGTCGTAGGCACCGGCGGCGTGGATTGAGAACACCTTGCCGTCCACAAGCACGTTCGACGAGCGGAAGACTCCGTTGGTGATGGTGAAGTCGAGGCTTCCCTTGGACTGGTTGACGACGACGGGGAGGCCGGGGACGTGGCGGGCGAGGGTGTCGGTGAGGCCCGAGAAGACGTTCATCTGCGCAAGATATCCGTCCTTGCACGAAATGCGTCCGCCGCCGCAGAGGCGGTCGAGACTGTTCGTCCGGATGGGGCCTGCGAGCGTGACGGCCCCATCGACGACTCCATGGCGGTCTCCGATGTCGAACGAGAAGACGTCGGCCAGGTCTCCGAGGGCGACGCCGCGGCCGTCCACGGAGACGGAATACGTCGCGTTGTCCTGCCTGAACTCCGGGATGGACAGCAGGGCGTGGCAGGAGATGGCGCCGCCGCTCGGCCCGGCGGCGTGGGCGTTCGTGAAGGCGACGTCCGTGCCCTTCACGTGGAATTCCGTCGAGGCGCTGCGAAGCGGGATGGAGAAGAACGAGCCCTTCTCGAACGCCACGGTCCCGTGCAGGTCGTTTGCGGACGCATGGGCGGGGTCCACGGCGAGGCGGCCTGAAAGGGTGATGCGCGGCGGCGTCTCGGGCGCGACGCAGTCGAGAGCGCCGTCGTTCAGGACGTCGGCGATTGCAAGGGCGTTCGAGAGGGAGGTGGAGGATCGGACGTCGAAGTCCACGTAGCCGACGTCGTTCGTGTTGAAGTAGCGGAGCGTGCCGTCCATGGCCGTGCCGTCGGCAAGGCGGGCGTCGATCGGACCGATCTTTATGTCCGCGTTCTGGTAGGTGTCGCGGACGAAGACGCGGATGTCGATCGTCCCATGCACGACGTCCAGCGGCACGCCGTTGTGCCGGCCGCCGCGGGGCGTCAGGTCGAGGAAGATGTGGAGGTCGTTGTTGACGAGGTTCACGTCGAAGCGGCAGAGGGCGTCCACGGGCTTCTCGATGTGCGAGAACGACGCGATGAACGGCAGGGCGTTCGTTATGTCGATGCGCTCAAGCATGGGGACGATGTTCGCAGGGCGCGCGTGGCCGCGGACTTCGCCGCGCACGACCTGCCCCTTCAAGTCCAGCTCCGCCTCGCCGTCAAGGGCCATGGAGACGTCCTGGTCGCGCCACTGGATGCGGATGCCGTCGGCCTTCATCCTCTCCGGCGTGAACGACACGCCCGCGACGTCCACGCGCCGCGGCGTGACGCCGAGGATGTCCGGATTGTGCAGCGTGACGCCGAACGACCGGATCGTGGGCAGCGAAAGCGACACCGGCTCGTTCTTCTCCTTGAAGTCGGGCTGGCCGGGGAATTCGATCGAATCAGGTATGTAGTACCCCTCCGGAAGGCGCGGATACTCGAAGTCCACGAGCGTGACGTGCCGGAGCATCGAATCAAGAGACCACGGAACGCGGCAGAGATCAAGCTCCAGGTCCGCCTTCCTTGCGGAGACGACAGGCCTCGCCGTCGGACGCGCCGCGTCGCTCACGCGGAAGTCCTCGACCACAAGCCCGTGCGCGAACCGGAACGACGCCGCGCCCATGTGGACGACCATGCCGCCGCCGGACATCGCCGCGGCGATGCGGTCAAGAACCAGCCTGGGAATCCTCTGCTCGAAAAACAGCAGATTGACCACGAGAAACGCCAACAGCAGGAGAAAGCAGACGAAAAGGCATTTCAAGACCCGACCGACGCCGGAAAGGAAACCTCTCATTGTCGAAATCCTCTAATGCGCCAGAACTTCGGAAAGGGTTAATGGCAGCCCCCAGGAGAGTCGAACTCCTCTTCTTAGGATGAGAACCTAATGTCCTAGCCGATAGACGAGGGGGCCATGCCTTGGTGCACCCGGTGGGAGTCGAACCCACACACCTTGCGGCACAAGAACCTGAATCTTGCGTGTATGCCAATTTCACCACGGGTGCGAACAGTGGTATAGTATGCCATATTCCCCCGATTCCGTCAATACGCCGGGGAAGAAAAAACGAGAAAAAATCAAGGTGGGGATTTACGCCCACAAAACAAGCAAAAACCGCCATGAAAGTGTCATATGGATCGATACAGAGGAAGGGAAGGAACTGGTATTTCGTATCAAGGGCCGGAACGCGGCAGAAATGGATTTCGCTCAAGACCGACGACCCCCGCGTGGCCCGCAAGCGCGCACGCCTGTTCGCCGCAGGCGAGGACGAGGCGGAGGGCTGGCTGCGCCACCTCGTCCGCCTTGGCGAGCGGGCCGGCCGCGCGCTGAAGGGACTGGGACGGCGCTCCCCACCGGCATGGGACGCCCTCTGGCGCGACTTCGCGGGCGGCGTCCGGACGCCCCTGCCGGCGGCGAGCCTGCCCGACTACCGCCGATGGCTGGACCTGCTTGCCGTGGCCGCGCACCACCGTCCGCCGGCGGAAATGGACAGGGAGGACGCCCGAAGGATCGCCGCCCTGCTGCGCGGACGCTACCTCTCGGCGGACAGGATGCTGCGCTTCTTCCGCCGCGTCTGGACGACACTGGACTTCGACGACGACATCTGGCGCGAGGAACTCGGCGCCCATAGGCGCTCCGCCGGCGGAAAGGCGAACGAATTCTACCGGCGCCTGACGGTCGACGAGGTGCGCCGCGTCCGCGCCGCGCTCCTGAAGACGGCCCGCGCGACGCCCGACGGCGAAGCCGCCGCCTGCGCGGACATGGTGGCGGTCGGCTACTACACCGGTCTTCGCCTTTCCGACGTCGCGGAGCTGGAAACGGCGGAGGTCGCCCCCGGCGGCGACTTCCTGCGTCTGCAGCCGAACAAGGTCCGGCACAGCAAGAGACGCCTTCTCCTCGTGCCGCTCGTGCGCGAGGCGCGGGAAATCGTCGCCCGACGGATGAAGTCGCCGGCGGAGGGACGCTATCTCTTCCCGGCCGCCGCCAGAAAGCGTCCGTCAAAGCGCATCTGCGCCGCGTTCCGCGCTGCGGGGATAGGGAAACGCGGAACCGCCCGCGCCACGTTCATCTCGCAGATGGACGAGGCCGGCGTCTCGCCGCACGTCACCGACGCGATCACCGGCCACGCCGCCGGGGGAATGCACGCGCGCTACACCCAGCCGTCCGCGCAGACCCTGACGGACGCCGTCGCCCGCGCCATTCTGCCGCTCTAGCGGACTGTATGGTATAATGTCCGCGTTTCACTTCACCGACAGACACGGATTGAACACATGAACGCGATATTCTTCGACATGGACGGCACGCTGATCGACTCGCGCGCCGATCTCGGCGCGGCCGTGAACTTCACCCGCCAGGCGCTGGGACTCGCGCCAATCCCGCTCGACGAGGCGATCTCGTACGTCGGCCGCGGCGCGCGACACCTTCTTGAGAACTCCATCCCCGAATGCGCCGGCAGATTCGACGAGACGTGGCCGCTCTTCTCCGAACAGTACCGTGCGCACATGCTCGACTCCACCCGCCTCTACCCCGGCGTGGAACGGACGCTCTCGGGACTGCGCGACCGCGGCTGGAAGATGGGCGTCAACACGAACAAGCCAAATTTCGCCACACACGCCATCCTGGACCATTTCGGACTCGCCCGCCACTTCGGCGCGGCGGTCATCGCAGGCGGCGACTGCGCGGAGATGAAGCCCAGCTCCATGCCGCTGCGCGAAGCCGCATCGCGCATGGGCGGACATCGCCTGTCCTCGCGCGACTGGATGGTGGGCGACAACTGGACGGACATGGACTCCGGCGCGAACGCGGGAATCAGGACGGCGTTCTGCACTTTCGGATTCGGACACCTCAACGACTCCCGCTGCACCGCGAGGATAAACCGCTTCGACGAACTGCTGCGCCTCTGCCCGGCGGAAGAATGCTGACCCCGCCAATGCGGACGAGATGAAAGGAGAACGCCAAATGGAAAAGCACGTCATTTCAGTCGGCCCGATCGAGGCCAACTGCGTCGTCCTCTGGGGAGAGGAGAAGAAGGCGTGGATCGTCGACCCCGGCGCCGACGCGGAGCGCATCTGCGCCTTCTGCGAGGAGCGCGGCCTCGAACCCGTCCTCGTCGCCTTCACGCACGGACACTTCGACCACATCGGCGCAATGCCGCAGATCGTCGCGAAATGGCCGGCGACCCCCGTCCACGTCGGCCCCGGCGACGAGCCGATCGCGTTCCACCCGCAGAACGCCTGGCCGCCGTACTACTCCGCCACCAAGGCGCCCGCCACCCTCGCCCCCGACTTGACGGACGGCGCGACGCTCTCCGCCGGCGGCCTCTCCGCGAAGGTCATCGCCACGCCCGGCCACACCCCAGGCGGCGTCTGCCTCCATTTCGCGGACGAACGCCTCCTCCTCTCCGGCGACACGCTCTTCGCCGGCTCGTGCGGACGCACCGACTTCCCGGGCGGCAGCATGCCCACCCTCATGCAGTCCCTCAAACGCCTCGCCGCCCTTCCCCCGGAAACGGAGGTGATCCCTGGCCACGGCGAAAGCACCACCATCGCCCGCGAACTCGCCACCAACCGCTTCATGCGCGGATGAACTGGACCTTCCACCACCGCGCCGTCACGGAATCGACGAACGCCGACGCCCGCGCCGGACGCCCCGGCGACGTCTTCACCGCCGACGAGCAGACCGCGGGCCGCGGCCGTCTCGGCCACTCGTGGCATTCCCCGCGCGGCGAATGCCTGCTCTGCTCAATCGTCGTCGACGTGGACGGCCTAGACCCGATGCAGACCGCGACGCTCCCGCTCGTCGCCGGCCTCGCCGTCGCCCGCGCCGTCGCAAGGCGCCTCGCGAAGCGCCGCGTCGCGATAAAGTGGCCGAACGACGTCCTCGTGGACGGACGCAAGATCTGCGGCATACTCTGCGAGCGCATCTGCGCCGGCGTCGTCGCGGGAATCGGAGTGAACGTGCTGCAGACCCGCTTCCCCCCCGAACTCGCCTCGCGCGCGACAAGCCTCGCCGCGCTCGGAGCGCCCACGACGCCGCGCGAAATGCTGTGCGCGATCCTGGCGGAACTGGACGCCCTTCTGCCGGCGTGGCGGAGGGACGGCTTCCCGGCGCTTCGCCCGCAGTTTGCCGAAATGGACTTCCTGAAGGGACGCGAAGTTCAGGTCCTCCGCATCGACGAAGACCCCGCGCCCCTGACCGGCCTCTGCGGCGGAGTCCAGGACGACGGCTCGCTCCTCGTCGCCGGCGAAAGCGTCTTCGCCGGCGAGGCGCACGTCGCGAAGTTCTGAACAATCTACAGAAGGTCAAGCGGGCAAGTTTCCACCGGCAGAGTGCGTATCCTCACGCGCCGACGCAATTGAAAAGGCGGTTGAAAGGCCAATCCGGTAGGGCGCGACGTCCCGTCGCGCCGTTTCGCCCGCGGCGGCGGGGCGGGACGCCCCGCCCTACCGATGTGGCGCCCCTCCCGATATCATCCAATTCTCCGCGTTCTCCGCAGGAGACAAAACAGGCTGCACAGACCTCTCCTGATTGCTTTCGTCTGCTTGTTTTCACAACTCAAGGGCAAAATATGATAGCATAGAGGAAGGTTTTCGGGCGTGGCGCATCCGATTCGATGAAGGAGATGGAAATGGGCTATGAAAAGAAGTTGAAAGTGTACTGCGAAACGACGTTCTGGAGTTTTCTGAATGGGCGTCCCACTCCTCTGCAGCACATCGCCGTCAAGCAGGCCGCAACGCTTCAGTGGTGGCAGGAAATCGCGCCAACATGCGAGATATTCATTTCGCAGTACGTAACCATCGAATCCCGCGACGGAGCCCCCGCCCGTGCGGAATTGCGGCGAAAGAGCCTTGAGGGCATGGAGGCCGTCGACGGTGCGAGCGATGAAGTGGTCAACCTTGCAGAAGCCCTTATGGAAGGCCATGCCGTCCCCGGCACCGAGGCGACAGACGCCTTTCACATCGCCACTGCGGCGGTCTACGGCATGGACGTGCTTCTGACATGGAATTGCAGGCACATGGCGAATCCCGTAACCCTTCCCGTGACGGCGTCGATAATCGCAAAGGCAGGATATCGCTGTCCAATCATCATTACGCCAGCGGAATTCATCGAACGCAAGGAGGAACTGGAACATGGAGAATAACTGGAACTTCACCAATCCGCTTGAGGAAGTCTACGCCATCCGACGCAAGATTTCCGCGCAGTTCGGAAACGACGTCCGTCGGATTGCAGAAGCGGCGAAGGAGTGGCGGCGGCGCGACGAGGCCGCAGGCGTCAAGTACGTCCGCCTTGCTGCCACACATGTCGCGCCCGCCCTGGGAAGATCAAGTGGTTAAGTGAGCAAGTGGTTAAGTTGCACGTGCTCGGCGTTCCACCGGGATGGCGGACGTCCTCATCCGCTGTACGGTTGAAAAGGCGGTTGAAAGGCCAATCCGGTAGGGCGCGACGTCTCGTCGCGCCGCTTCGTTCGCCGCGGCGGGGCGGGACGCCCCGCCCTACCGATGTGGCGCCCCTTCCGGCCGGCGGCGCAAACTCAACCGCTTAACCGCTTGATCACTTAACAACTTAACCGCTTGATCACTTCGCGGCGCCGGCGAGGGTGAACTTCGGGCGGCGCATTGCGGTGAACTTCACGTCGCAGACAATCGTGGCGGCGGTGAACTTCAGCGTGACGTCGAAGCAGGAGGGGCCGCCGCAGAGATACGTGCGGCTTGTGAAGACGTCCGGCGCGGTCCAGGCGCCCGACGACGCGGTCGGCTGCTCGCCGACGAGGGCGCCGAGGGACTCGTGGCTCTCCTTCTCAAGGCGGATCTTGCCGTACTTCCACGCGCCATGGCCGATGGGGATGCGCTGGACGCCGAACGGGCCGTCGAAGACGACGTCCCAGCCGTCCGCGGTCTGCGAAAGTGTCATGGACTTGATCCCCCGGTCGTTCCTCTCGTACGTGAACTCCTTGCCCATGACGACCGACAGCCCCCCTTCCACAGCGCCCTTGACCGTAGGCAGGGAAAGCGAAGCGCACTTGGCCTTGAGTTCGTCGCGGGCGAGTTCGTCCTCCGGGAGCGGCGAAGACTTCATCGCCGGCAGAAGATGCTCCCAGACGAGCGAGAGCTCCTTCTGCATGTCGTCCACGCCGGCGGTGAGGGAGAGGACCGCGTCCTGCTCCGGCATCACGATCGTGAACTGTCCGCGGGCGCCGTCGGCGCGGTAGAGGCCGTGCGGGATGCAGCGCCAGAACTGGAAGCCGTAGCCGCGCCCCCAGTCGCTGTCGGCCGGACGGCGCGTTTCCGTCTGCTTCGACGTCATTAGCGCAATCCAGTCCTCGGAGAGTAGCTGCCGTCCGTTCCACTTTCCGCGCTGGAGGCAGAGTTGTCCGAAGAGCGCGAGTTCGCGCGTCGTCATGTTCATTCCGTACCCGCCGCAGGCGACGCCCTTCGGGCACGTCGTAGACCAGGCCTTTTCGATGCCGAGCGGTTTGAAGAGCCGCTTTCCAAGAAAGTCCATCAGCTTCTCGCCGGAGCGGCGCTCGACGAGCGCGGAAAGCATGTACGTGGCGCCGGTGTTGTAGACGAACCACGTGCCCGGGCGCCTCTCCACCGGATGCGCCATGAACGCGCGCGCCCAGTCGCCGTCGGGGGCGGAAGAGACGGGGCCGGTCGAATCGCGCTCGCTTCCGGTGTTCATCGTCAGAAGGTCGCGCACGCGCATTGCGCGAAGGTTCTCGGAAGGGTCCCTCGGCAGCTTTTCCGGAAAGACGTCGACGACGCGCTCGTCCAGGTCGACCTTGCCCTCGTCCACGAGAAAGCCGACGGCGGCGGCGGTGAAGCTCTTCGAGTGCGAATAGAGCATATGCGTCCTGTCGCGCTCGTACGGCTTCCAGTAGCCCTCCGCAACGAGCTTTCCGTGGCGCACGAGGACGAATCCGTGCAATGCGTCCATTTCCTTCTCGCATCTGTCTATCCACGCGCGCACGGCGCGCGACGACACGCCCTGCGATTCGGGTGTTGCTTCGGGGAGATAGGCCTGCGCGGCGAACGCCGCGGCGGCAAGGACGACAATTAGCGTTTTCTTCATTTTGCGCAATGGGTTCGGCGTGGTGAAAGAAAACCCCTCGCGCCGTCGATGCGGCGCAAGGGGCCTGCTGCGGAGCGAGGGCTGCGACTACTCGTAGTCCACGACGCTCGCCCAGTGGAGAAGAAGGTCGAGGTTCTTCTGCGTGTTGGGCTTGGACGCCTCGGCGGCGGCGACGATCGGCAGCCACTTCTGGATGTCGGACTTGGCGACCTTGCGCGTCTCGCACATGAGGGTCATGTACTTCTCGGCGGCGTTGACGTGGCCGGAAAGCCAGAAGAGCAGATACGTGCGCGCGACGTCGGCAAGCGGATCGCCGAGACGGACATGGCTCCAGTCGATGACGCGCCATTCGCCGGACGGCGTGATCAGGACGTTCGTCGGGTTGAAGTCGCCATGGCAGAGGGACTTTCCGCGCGGGAGCGACTGCAGCTTCATGTGGAGGTCGTAGCGCGTGTTGCGGTCGAGCGGCGAGGCGGAAATCATCGCGTCGAGCTTGTCCGTGAGACTTCCCATGCGCGGCGCGGTCTTCGTGAAGATCTCGTTCTGGATGCCGACGAGCTCGCGGACGTACTTCATTAGGTTCTTCTTGTCCTTCGCCATCACGTCGGCAAGCGTCTCGCCGGGGATGTACTCGCGGCGGATCGCCCACTTGCCCTTGATCACGCAGACCTCAAGCAGCTTGGCGACGGGGAGTCCGGTCTCGGCGGCGCGCGCCTCGTTCATGGCCTCGTTGAGAATCGCGGAGACCTTGTAGTTCTCGTCGAAAATCTTGAGGACGGAGTTGCCGTCCTTGAAAACCACCTTGTGCTCGCGCTCAAGAAGAGTGGCGCCGTCCTTCATCTTCGGCGCGGCCTTCCGCCTGGAGGCCTGCGCGGGCTTCTTCTTGTTCGCAGCTTCGTCAGTCTTCGTCGTCTTCTTCATTTCGATTGTCCTTTCCAAGACACGATACACATGGCCGAATGGCGAAAGATAGAATAGCAAAACTGGAATTTCTTCTCAACTGCCTTTGTGCGGCAAAAAGCCGGCATGGTGGGCGCGAAGGGACTCGAACCCCCACTCCTTTCGGAACTGGAACCTAAATCCAGCGTGTCTGCCATTTCACCACGCGCCCAGCGTGGGTTCAGAGTTTATCCGTTCGCGGCGAGGATTGCAAGTGCAAACACCCGAAAAATCTCCGCCCCCCATATGGACGCGGGCGGCTGAAAAGTGTACAATGCCGGTGAATGAAAGCATCCATTGCCAATGGACGGAATCGTTCAACGGCAATGGACGGTGACGCGGCCGGCCCCGCGTCTTCCCCTACGCCTCCGAGAAGCCGAGGACGTCGCGCATGTCGTACTTGCCGGGGGTGCGTCCGACCGCCCACTTCGCGGCGCGGAGGGCGCCGGCGGCAAACGCCTCGCGCCCCTGGGCCTTGTGCACGATCTCCACCCGCTCGACGTCGCCCGCGAACATGACGGTGTGGTCGCCGATCACCGAGCCGCCGCGCAGTGCGTGAAGCGCGATCTGCCCTTCGGGGCGTTCGCCGACGATTCCATGGCGTCCGTAGCAGGCGACGTCGTCGAGGTCGACGCGCCGCCCCTCGGCCGCGGCGTTGGCCAGCATCAGGGCCGTGCCGCTGGGGGCGTCCTTCTTGTGGCGGTGGTGCATTTCGACGACTTCGACGTCGTATTCCGGCCCCAACACCTCCGCGGCCTTCCTGACGAGGTTGAGGAGAAGGTTCACGCCGAGAGAATAGTTCGCGGCCTGGACGATCGGAATCTTCTTCGCGCAGACGTCGACGACCGCCTGTTCGCCGGCGGTGAGGCCGGTCGTGCCGATGACGTAGGCGACGTTTTCGGCGGCGGCCTTTTCGACGTTGGCCGCGACTGCGGAGTGGAAGCTGAAGTCGACGACGGCCTCGGTATCGGCAGGCCACGTGCCGTCGAATCCCCCGGCCACGTCGACGCGGCCGACGAGTTCGAGTCCCGCGTCCGCCTCGGCCAGCGAGCAGAGCATTCGTCCCATGCGCCCGGCGGCGCCGACAATTGCGACTTTCATGGAAGCGTCTCCTTTCGATTAGACGAGCCCCAGCGCCGCAAGCGTCCCGCGGAGGCGTTCACGCCTGTCGGGCGTTGTCTCGCAGAGCGGAAGGCGGAAGACCGGCTCGATCTTCTTCATCATCACCAGAGCCTCCTTGGCCATGATCGGGTTGGTGTCGATGAAGAGGTCGCGGAAGAGGTCGTAGTATTTGGCATGGAGCGTCCGGGCGGCGGACACGTCGCCGGCGAGGGCGAGGCGGATGAAGTCGGACATCTCCTTGGGCATGACATTGGACGCGACGGATATGACGCCGCTCGCGCCGACGGAGATCATCGGCAGGGCGAGGGAGTCGTCGCCCGAAAGCACGGTGAAGCCGGGGCGGAGATTCCTGATCGCGCTGACGCGATCGACGCTTCCGGCGGCTTCCTTTATCGCGACGACATTCGGGTTGTCGGCGAGGCGGGCCACCAGGTCGACGGGGATTTCGCGTCCGCTGCGGCCGGGCACGTTGTAGAGGACGACCGGCAGACCGAGGTCCGCGACCATGGAGAAGTGGCGGTAGAGGCCTTCGACGTTCGGCTTGTTGTAGTACGGCGTGACCTGGAGGCAGGCGTCAACGCCGCCCGCGGCGATTGCGGCCTTCGTAAGGGAGACGGCCTCGAGCGTCGAATTGGCGCCTGTGCCGGCGACGATCTTCACGCGTCCCGCGGCGTATTCGACGGTCTTCTCCACGACCTTGTGGTGCTCCTCGTGCGACAGGGTGGGGGATTCGCCGCTCGTCCCAACCGCGCAGATTCCCTCCACGCCGCTTTCGCACTGCCAGTCCACAAGGGCCTTGAGCGCGCCGTAGTCGACCTCGCCGTCGGCGTTGAACGGCGTGACGAGCGCCGTGATAGTACCTTCAAGTTTCATTTGCAGCAAACTCCTGTGATGCCGATTCCCTGAAAAAGACAGAAAGCAAGACGCCCCGCGCGCTACTTCGAGAACATGAACTCCACGACGTCGCCGTCCTGCATCTCGTAGTCGCGGCCCTCCGGGCGCAGGACGCCCGCGGCGCGGGCGCCCGCCTCGCCGCCGTGCTTCACGTAGTCGTCGAAGGAGACGACCTGCGCGCGGATGAAGCCCTTCTCGAAGTCCGTGTGTATGACGCCAGCGCACTGCGGCGCCTTCCAGCCGCGGCGGAACGTCCAGGCGCGCACCTCCTTCGGCCCGGCCGTCAGGTAGCTGGCGAGTCCGAGCGTGTGGTAGGCCAGCTTGATCGTGCGGTCGAGCGACGACTCGGAGAGTCCGTAGCTGCCGAGGAACTCCTTCGCCTCCTCGTCGGAAAGCCCGGCGAGGTCCGCCTCCATCTGCGCGCAGACGCAGACCATCTCGCAGTTCTGCGCGTCGGCGTACGCCTTGAGCGCTGCGACGTGCGGGTTGGCGGACGGGTCGGCAAGGTCGGTCTCCGCGACGTTGGCGCAGTAGATCGTCTTCTTGTCAGTGAGGAAATGCAGGTCGCGGAGGACGGGCAGAATGGGCGAACCCTCCTCGCGGGGGAACGTCCGCACGGGGCGGCCCTCGCCGAGATGGGCGAGGAGAGCCGTCATCGCATCGAACTCCGGACGCTTCTTCGGGTCGCTCTGCGCCTCCTTCTTCGCCTTGTCGTGCCGCCGCTGAAGCTGCTCCATGTCCGCCAGGACGAGCTCCGTCTCGATGACCTCCGCGTCGCCGGCGGGGTCGATGGGGGCGGACTTGTTTCCGCCCTCCTGCACGTGGATGATGTCGTCGTTCTCGAAGCAGCGCACGACATGGAGGATCGCGTCGCATTCGCGGATGTTGGCGAGGAACTTGTTGCCGAGGCCCTCGCCCTTCGACGCGCCCTTCACGAGTCCCGCGATGTCCGTGAATTCAACCGTGGCATGGATCGTCTGGGCGGGATGGACTATCTGCGCCAAAGCGGCGAGGCGCGAGTCCGCCACCTCCACCACCGCGGAGTTCGGCTCTATCGTGCAGAACGGATAGTTCTCCGCCGCCGCCTGCTGGCGCTTCGTGAGCGCATTGAACAACGTGGACTTGCCCACGTTCGGCAGTCCGACAATACCAACTGAAAGACTCATGCTTCTACCTTGCTTGGTTGAAATGGCGGAAAAGATTATACCACAATCGCCATTGAAGAAATCCCCCTTTTTGCGAAGCTTTCCAGGACGAACCCGTCCTCCACGAGCGACGCCCGCCCCGCGAGCGGCGGGGCGAACCTGAAGTCGGGAGCGTCCGCGAACGCGGCGGCGGAAAGGAACAGCGCAGCGAAAACGGTTCGCGCGGACATCCTTCTGGGAATCCGCCATCGCAGTTAGCCTGAAACCAGTCATCGGACTATCTAACATCGGGACCCCACTTCCTCTGTTTGCAGCAATCCTCCAGGAACGCATCGAATCCGCGCATGATGTCAGCCACCTTCCGCGCCTGATGCCATTTTACGATTTTCCTCCACGTACCAGTGGACGAAATCGCGGATTCTCCACTCCGACATTCCCTCGACCTTTCCATGTGCCTCCAGATACTCGCATAGAACCTCCTGTCCGTTTCCAAGCGACCATGAATCGTATTTCCACAACGGCCCGTCTTTGGTGAAGACGTCGTCCGGACGCAGAAAGCCAATCGGAACTTCATATGTCCTTGCAAGAAACTGCAATGCGTCCATGGCCTCGCGCCCTCCGCCAAAGAGACGGAGGCCATCCTCCGAAGGCAACCGCTTTCGCCACCAGTAGGCAGACCGCCGGCAGAAGATGAAAAGCGGATATCCAAGAATCACACACGCGCACACAACTACCCATGGGGAGAATTCAATCATGTTCAATCCTCGTCCTCATACAGCGCTCCGATAAGTCCACCTGCCGCCACTCCAAAATTCCATACGCCAGAACCTATTACGGCGACTCCTGCAGTTCCTGAAGCAAGCCTAAAGGCGATAGCCTCGCAAGAATGGACGCAATGGGGTTCTTCCAAGCCCAAATCCTCTCGCCACACTTTTCAATTGATTGTTTGAACCAAGTGCAGGAGGTCTCCCGCCAGTTGCAGGCGCCCACCTTTTAGGCATAAATCCCAACGGTGTTGCACCAAGTACCTTAGTTGGAGAAATCATCAATCGACTAGTATAATCAAAGTACCGTTCCCAACATGTCCTGCCTTGCCCTTCGCCTTCAGAATCGGCAGGACACAGACCGAACGGGTCGCGGCCGTTCACCGGGTCGCCGCCGCAGAACTCGTAGAGGTTGAGGCCGCCGGCAAGTCCGATCGGGTCCTCCGAGACCCAGCGTCCGACGACCGGGTCGTACCACCGCTCGCGGAAGAAGTGGAGTCCGGCGTCGGGGAACCACTCGCGCCCCTGCCAGAGGATGCGGTTGCCGATGGCGCTCCTGGCGCGCGGAACGCCGTCCGCGCCCTCGACCCGCAGGACGCGCCCCCAGGCGTCGCAGTCATAGCGCTCGATCATGCCGCCGCCGTCGTCCACCACGGCGCGCACGCTGCCGACGGCGTCCGCCACGAACCAGCGCCCGCGCGGGGCGGCGCCCGTCAGGTCGACGAAGCCGAGCCATCCGTCCACGCCCTCCGTCCGGACGTAGACGCGCAGCGGCCCGCCGTCCGCGCCGACGTCCGCGAGGACGTGCCCGTCCTCCACGAGGCACATGACGCGCCCGGCCGCGTTGGAGAACGCGACCAGATTCCCAAGCGCGTCCCACTCGAACGAGCAGGCGAAGGCGCCGTTCGTCGCGGCGCGGGAGAGGCGGTAGTCGCCGGTCCAGGAGTACGACGCGGACGCCGCGCCGCCGGAGCTGTCCGAGTACACCCTGTTCGTCAGGCAGCCCGCCGCGTCCCATGCGTACGCGGCGCCGGGCACGTCGAGCGTCCAGACGCCGTTCGTGCCGCGGACCAGAATCCAGCCCTCGTCGCCGAGGCCCCGCCAGTCGCGCCCGGTCCCCGACGTGGACGCGAACGGGAGCGCCGTCCCGTCGGGCCGCGAGAGGAACGGCGTCCCGTTCGTCGTCTCGCATATCCGGACGTCGAGCGAGTGGCGCCAGCCGCGGCCGAGCGCGGCGTCGCCGTCCGTCCCGGAGACGTAGTGGCGCGAGAAGGAGACGGGCATGAGCGGGGAGGGCAGTTCGAGGTCCGCCGCGGAGTCCGTGACGCGCCCCGCGAGGAGGTTCACGGGGTCCCGCGAGGTCGCCTGCGCCGGCATGGGGTTCGACTGCTCCGGCACGTCCGGCGCCACGGGACTCCACACGCCCAGCGGCATGAGCCCGCCGTCGTACCAGTCGTAGCCGTCAATGCCGTGGTAGTACCAGTCCCCGCTCCAGGAGTCCGTCCACTCCCAGTACCATCCGTAGGAGAAACTCCCCTCCTTCCACTCGTGGAGGCCGGTGCAGAACAGGTCTCCGCTCGTCCGCCCCTCGTAGCAGAACGGACAGGCGAGCGACGTCTGGACGAGCGCCAGCGCACAGACGGCGAAGAGAAGCGATGCGAAGATGGCGCAGACGCAGTTCATGCGGGCATTCTCCCACAAACCGCGTCCGCAGTCAACTGCGAAGCGCAATTCACGTGCAACCGTGCAACCGGAACGTGGTATAATCTCCGCGTTGTCCCTTCGGTGGGCATTTGAATCGTTTTGGTTATGGGACACGGCACAGGAGCAGCAGAAGATGATTGTAGACGCATTTCCGTTCTTTCGCGAGTTCGACCTTCTTGAACTGCGGCTTTCGATTCTGGACCCGATCGTCGACCGGTTCGTGATCGCCGAGGGGTCGCGCACCTACGCCGGAGCCGCGAAGCCCATGTGGTTCGACGAAAACCGCGAACGCTACGCGAAATGGCAGCACAAGATCCGCTACGTGCCGGTGGACGACTGGCCGGAGAGCGACGATCCGTGGATCATCGAAAACCACCAGCGCAACGCGCTTGCGCGCGGGTTCGAGGACCTGCCGGACGATGCGCAGATCGTCCTCACGGACCTTGACGAAATCCCCGATCCGGAAGCCGTGAAACGCGCCCTCGGACGCCCAGGCGTCAACTGGCTCTCGATGCGCAACTGCCGGATGTTCATGAACGCCACCTCCGTCAACAAGCCGCTCTGGATGGGCGGCGCGAAGACGCTGACGTACGGCGAGTTCAAGCGCTCCGCTAATCTCCCCCGCTTCAAGTACTGCAAATTCGCGCCGCGCGAATGCAACTCCGGCGTCTCCGCCGTCAAGGTGAGGCGCATGAAGGACTCCGCCCTCATCCGCGACGGCGGCTGGCATTTCTCCTTCCTCGGCGGGATAGAGGAGATCACGCGCAAAATCCAGGCGTACTCCCACCAGGAGCGGAACACGTCCGAATTCCTGGACCCTCAGCGTCTGGAACGGCTTCTGGCGGAAGGCTGCACCGTCAACGGTGCGCGACTCCTGATAAGGCCGGTCGAGGAACTGGCGCTGCCGCCCGTCGCGATGGACTTCGTGCGCAGCCACCCGCAGTTCGTCGCGCCGCCGCAGGAGGGCGACGTCCGCCGCGAACTGGAGAGGCTGGCGCGGCGCAACGAGCTGAAGCAGCGGCTGTCCCGCGTCTACCTCTACCGCCGGCTGCGCGGCGCGTTCGCCGCGATGGGCGTCCGCCTGCCGGCATTCCGCTAGCAGGGCGCGGCACGCAGAAGGCGGCTAGTCGGCCCGACGCGAATCAAGCCATGCCCAGAGGCGGTACATGGCCCAGCCCCAGGCGAAGAAGAGGGCGTAGTAGACCCAGCGGGGAATGCCGTCCTTGAAGTCCTCGACGGAGAACCACCTCTGCCAGTCGGGGATGTCGGTGTAGTAGTACTGTCCGCAGCCGAAGTCAAGGCCGTCGATCAGGCCCATGTGCCGGAACATCATCCAGCAGGACGCGACAACGGCGGCGGCCATTGTCGCGTACGTTAGCGCGCGGGCGAGTTTCATGCGGAGATTGTCGGGATTGGAAAGAATTTGCCGCAGAGGGCGATCCAGACGACAGCGAACGTCAGGATGAGGTTGAAGACCTGTCCGACGATGTAGAGCTGGAACGGCCTACCGCCCTGCACCTGCGAGCAGAGTTCCTTGAAGTTCGTCTCAAGCCCGATCGACGTGAACGCGAGCGCGAACGCCCAGTTCTGGAACTCCTTCAGGTGCTTGATCACGGAGTTCGTCGTGTCGACGCCGAACGTGGGCTGCATCACGAAGGAGAAGAAGAGCGAGGCGAAGATGAAGCCGAGGATGAACTTGGGGAAGCGGTTCCAGATTTCGGACACGCCGACCTTCTGCCCGCCGGCCGCGTCGCGGTCTACCTTCGTCGAGAAGAAGATGGCGATGGCGAGCGCGATGAAGCCGATGAGCATGTTCTGGATCATCTTGACGAGCGCGGCGACCTGTCCGCCGAGGTCGCCCAGTGCCTGTCCGGCGAGGACGACGGCGCCGGTCGAATCCACCGTGCCGCCAATCCACGCGCCGCCAATCATCGGGTCGATGCCGACCGCCTTGATGAAGAACGGCATTCCGACCATCATGATGACGGTGAAGATGAGCGACGTGCCGACTGCGAACGCGAGGTCCGTCTTACGCGCCTTGGAGGCGGCCGCCGCCGCGATGGCGGCGGACGTGCCGCAGACGGACGTCGCGGCGGAGATGGTGATGACGAGCGGCTTGTTCTGTATCTTCAGGATGCGCGTTCCGTACCACCACATGAATATGATGACAATCGGCGTGACGCCCCAGGCGATGGCAAGTCCGTAGAGGCCGAACTTCTGGATGTTCGTGAAGAGCACCTGCGCGCCGAGGATGACGAGGCCGGTCTTGATGTAGAACTCCGTCCGAAGCGCCGGCTTGAGCCAGTTCGGCGTCTTGACGACGTTGCTGACGAAGAGTCCAAGCAGCAGCGCCCAGAACGCATACTCAAGATACCGCTTGAACGTGAACTCCGCGGAGAGGACGCGCACGACGCACACAAGAACGAACAGCCCCGCGAACGCGACGAGGAACTTCCCCGCCTTCTTCCCCTCCATTTTATTGCCGAGCGTGAAGAGCGCGGCGAATGCGGCGAACGTGAGGGCCAGCTTGCCCCAGAGCGCGCCCGTGAAGACGCCGAGGAATGACTTGACCTTTTCGGGGTTAGCGGCGACGTCGCCAGAAAGCCCCCATGTTCCGAACTTCGCGCCGGAGAAGTCGAACCATCCCGTCACGACGCCGACTGCGGAGACGGCGATCAGGATGAACGCCACCCAGATCGCAAGCCAGTCCTCCTTGCGCGCGAGGTCGCGCCATTTGAAAACGTCGGCGACAACAACGTCGCTCCGCCCATTCGTCTGCTCTTCTGCCATGTGTTCCACCTGTTCCTTTTCTGTTGTCCGTCCGCGCCGTTCCGCTCGTGCGGCGCAGCGCCGTTGAATGCAAGTCCGTCAGCTCCTGAACGACATTTCGCTCATGACCGTCATCGACTCGTCCGCGGCCGTCAGATACGAGACTGAATACGTCTCGCCGCCGGGCGGCACGTCGAGGACGACGTGTCCCGCGTCCAGGGAGGCCGGCGCCAGCGCGCCCGTCCAGGGCTTGCCGACGTCCTCCTTCATGCGGGAGGCGGGAAAGACGCCGGGGCAGATCACGCGGTCGCCGGAGTAGAGCGTCCGGTCCGCCAGCCGGGCGCAGACCGGATCGACCATGTGGAGCGTGTCCCAGACGCATCCGACCCAGACGCGCGCGGCGAGAGCCTTGACGAGCTTCGCCGGCATGGAGTAATGCCCATGGTGGTTGACCTTCGCCACCTGCACGGGGTCCATGACGTCGGCAAGGGCGTCCTCGATTGCGGTGCGCGAGCCGTCGGCGTTTCGTATAGTGTCCGAGAAGTCGCCAGCGGTGTAGAACCTGAACGCACCGTACGTCGCGACGACGCCAAGGCTCATTCCGTTCTCGTTCAGCCGCGTGGCGCGCGTGCGGGAGATAAAGTCCGCATAGAGGTCGCGCACGTTCCCGGCGCGGTCGACGATGCGTCCGTTGGCGCATACGTTGCGCACGGAGAAGCCGGGGGCGGCGGACGGTTCGCGCACGGGGGCGATCTGGTCCGTAGCTCCGAGGCGGAACTTCTCCACTACCATGCCGTCGCGCGCCTTGAGCCACTTGTAGATCTTGTCCACATGCTCGTGCACGCGCTCGCCGGCGGACGTCGGGATCGGGTCGTCGTACGTCGGCCAGGCGCGGTCGATCGCCTTTTTGAAGCGCAGCTGTTCGGCGGCGAGGCCGAATCCGCTGCGCCAGTGCTCGCCGTTCGCCAGCCTTTCGCCGGGAGAGCCGGGATACGTGCCGCGCGGGGCGGAGCTCTGCCAGCGGACGCATCCGCCGTGGTCGGAGTGGTAGTGCGTGAGCGCCATGTAGTCGACGTTCTCGCCGTTCGGGTTGACGCGCCTGACGTAGCGGGCGATCCACTCGCCTGCGAGGCGGCCGGGGCCGGGCAGGACGGGGACGGCGAGAGAGCCGCGCGTCAGCGCCGGATGGTCGCCGCAGTCGAGGAGCATCGTCGTGCCGTCGGGCATGATCCAGAACATGCTCTCGGCCACGCCCGTGTAGATGAAGTGCACCTGGAAGCGCCCCTTCGTCCAGCCGCGCCACGGCTTTCCGACGGACGGCGACTTCGTCCCCGCCGCAAAGGCGTCCGCGAATCCCGCCGCCGCCGCGCCGGCCAGCGAAATAAAGCCCCTTCTGCCGATGTTCATTCCGCACCTTCCTTTCGTGTGTCCGTTTCCGTCAGTCCAGAATCGGCGCGCAGGATCTCGCCGTATCTGCCGATGAGATAGAGCGGGATGATGCGCACGTCGCCGATCGTCCCGAAATTCTCCTCGGACGTCCTGACGCCGAGTTCAAGCCGCTTCTCCTCCATGAGAATGCGAAGGCTTTTCATCGAACCCCTGACGCCGGACTTCACCTCGATCGGCAGAACCCTGTTCCTGAACTGGACGACGTAGTCGACTTCGGCGTTGGCGTTCTTCGACTCCCTATGCCAGTAGTAGAGCCGGCCGTCCTCCATCGGATTCCCGGCCTTGAGCAGTTCAAGCCCGACATGCATTTCGGCAAGCCGCCCCCGGTTCACGAACTGCGCGGGGGCGTCGACGATCCAGTCGGAGAGGTCGAGTCCGCTTTCGCAGAGATAAAGCCCCGTGTCGAACATGATGAACTTCGCAAGACGCGCGTTCAGGTCTCCACCCAGCGGGATTCCGTTCGCCATGCACCCCTGAACCCTGTGGACGATGCGCGCGCGTTCCAAAAGGCCAGTGCATGATTTCGATAGATGGTACGTGAGTCCGGCGAGAGGGTCGGAGTGGGAGAACTTCTCGCCGGTCTGGCGAACTACGGAAACGAACGTCGAGCGAATCGCGCCTGGCGAAATCCGCGTCTTGTACTTGTCGAAGTCGGATTTCAGCGCCGCAAGGACGTCGACCTGCTGCTCGCGGACGTCGAGGAAGCTCTTCGTCTGCGCATACGCCGCGACGGCGGCCGGCATTCCACCGACGATGAAGAACTCCTTGAGCATCGAAAGCATCTTCTCGTGGACCGGCGGCGGAAGCGGCTCCGCGAAGGACGCGCGCGCCGCGTGCTCCAGCGTCACTTCACCACCCATCGCGCAGACGAATTCCGCAAACGAAAGCGGATACATGAACAGGTTCCTGATGCGTCCGACGCCGAAATCGGAAATCTCGCCGAACGCGAACTCAAGCAGAGACCCCGTGGCGACGACGTGCAGGTCAGCCGCCTTTTCGTAGAAATAGCGCAAGGAGGATATCGCGCGCGGACACGTCTGTATCTCGTCCAGGAAAAGGAGCGTTCGCCCCGGCACAATGCGCCTTTGCGTATAGGCCTCGATGGCGGAAAGAATGCGCCCCATGTCGAAATCGCCGTCGAAAATCGCCCCGATCCGCACATCGCTCTCGAAGTTGAGCTCGATGAAATTATCGAACGCCTCGCCAAGATGGCGGACGGCAGTGGTCTTTCCGATCTGTCTGGCGCCGCGCAGAAGAAGCGGCTTGTGCGCGACAGCGGCCGCCCACCTCGACAATTCAGCGTCTATTTTCCTTTTTATGTACACGGAGCATCCCTTTTATGGCGGAATACGGCACGTATGATATCAGAACGGAGGGCGGAAGTCAATGGAAGTTTCGGAAATCCAAGGTTATAAACCGGCGAAACTTTCGGAAATCCAAGGTTATAAACCGATGGAAGTTTCGGAAATCCAAGGTTAGAGAATGGCGAGGCGGCACGTCGCACGTGGAGATCCGCGTTCATCCGGCCACGATCGCGACGCCGGCGCTGCAGCCAAGGCGCGTTGCGCCGGCGGCGACGAGGGCCAGCGCGTCCGCGCGCGTGTGGATGCCGCCCGCCGCCTTGACACCCATTTCGGGGCCGACCGTCCGGCGCATGAGCGCGACGTCATGCACCGTCGCGCCGCCCGTGCCGAAGCCGGTGGACGTCTTCACGAAGTCGAACCCGGCGTCGCGGGCGAGAAGGCACGCCCTGGCCTTCTCGTCGTCGGTCAAGTAGCAGCATTCGATTATGAGCTTCGCGACGACGCCCGGATGCGCGTGGCAGGCGGCGGCGCGGGCGGAGAGTTCGCGGCGCAGTTCGTCGGACGGGCCGTACTTGAGCTTTCGCACGTCGATGACGAAGTCGACGTCTCCGGCGCCGAGGGCGATCGCCTCCTCCGCGTCGCGGATCGCGCTCTGCGGCGTGCCCTGTCCGAGCGGAAAGTCGACCACCGTGCCGACGCGGCCGGCGCCGCCTAGCAGTTGGACGGCGCGCGCGACCTGTCCCGGGTTCACCATCGCGCAGGCGAACTTGTACGTCCGCACCTCGTCGCAGAGCCTTTCGATTGCGTCCACCGGCCCGGCGGCCTTCAAAAACGTATGGTCGATCATCCCCGCCAGTTCTTCGTTCGTCATTTCGCACTCCTAGACAACGTTCGCATATTCCCCGTCAAACAAGACCTCTGAAGGAATCCAGCCCTTCGCAACGCGATTGGCCTTTCTCAACCACTCGCAGATTCTGTCTTCAGGCGGCACGTCCTTTCCCCAATACTCTTTGAACAATGCGCCATCGATTGTACGAGCGGCGTTCGTTTGGATGAATCCTTCTCGCATATGCCCGCACATACCGCATTTTCTCATGGATGTCCATACGCGAGAAGTCCCCGTAGGAAACGCCCATCAAATCGAAAAGCGAAGGACGCCGCCCATCTGTCCCACTTGCTGGCAGTTCAACCTCGAATCGCGGCACATGGGACGTACGCACGTGGACGACGCTCTGTTCGTAGTTTCCCCATCGCACTTCTGGCTTTCCGCCCATCTTCCCAAAGACGATATAAATGTGCCGAACGCTCTGAACTCGCTGCGATTCCCGTATGCTGTTGGCAATGCTTTTCCATGAATCTGCAAGCGTGAACTTCACTTCTACACCATACTCGCCAAGCGCAATGTCGGGGAAAGCCTGTGACGGGGGCGAAAAATCAACGCGCAATCCACGCTCGCCGCGCAACAAAACGTCCAACACTTCACGCACGCGATTCTCAAACTGCTGCGCCGTCTTAAACCCATCCTTGCGGGCTTCGTGCGTCAGCGTCCCACAGCACACGTCCAACAGGTGTTCAAAACCGGCTTTCGTCATTCTGCGCCCTCCAAGACGGCTTGAATGCGTTGGGCAATGTGCCACGCAAGCACAGGCGGCACGGCGTTTCCAATCTGCCGTTCCGTTTCACGAATGCCGCAAGGAAACGCGAACGAATCAGGGAATGACTGGATTCGCGCGGCCTCGCGCATGGAAAGCCGTCTCGGCAGTTTGTAATGGAACTGGATGTTTCCGTGGCACTCCGCGCGAATCGTGTAGCCGGGGCGGTTCTCGACCATGCGCCGATTTCCCTGATCGCCCGAGGGGACGGCCTTGCTCCACACGTGGGCGAACGCCCTGTCGGCTGGACGGTCTTCCAGATCGCGCAACGCCTCTCCCGCCGTGACGGGGGCGGATGTCAACGGCGTCGGCGGCGTGAATGTCGAAACGCCCTTGCGCGTTCCAACGAAAATGACCCGTTCGCGTGTCTGCGGAACGCCATAGTCTTCAGCATGATATACATGATAGGTGACGTCGTAGTCCAACGCCTTGAAGTCGGAGAGAATCGTTTCAAACGAATATGCATTCTGCTTCAGCATCAAACTGCCGACGTTCTCGGCAAGAAAGGCCTTGGGATGCGTCCGCTTCACGGCCTCGACAATATATGAGTAGAGCCTGCTCCGCTTGCCGTTGATGCCCAGCATCTTTCCGTTGATGGAAATGTCCTGGCACGGAAATCCCCCCATGACCATGTCGACGTTCTGCGGAATGCCATTGATGGCGTCCCGAACGTCTCCGCAGACGATGTGAGGGCCGATGTTCTGCGCATATGTCCTGCAGTCGTGCGGACTCAACTCGTTCGCCCACACGACCTCAAATGCCGTGCGCGGATATCGACGTCCCAAAAACTCGAAATCTCCAAGAAACCCCAGATCAAGTCCTCCACACCCCGCGAAAAGGGACGCAATCGAAAAAATCTTCCGCATTTCAACGTCTCCCATTGTCTTCAAGCATCCCTTCGACGGCGCGGTCGACCAGATCGGGAATCATGACCGGCAGCGCGTGCTCGCCGTCCGGGAGAATCGTCGCGGCGGCATCCGGGAAGAGGGCTTTCAGCCACGCCGCGTTTTCCGATCGGACGATGCCGTCGCGCTCGCTCTGGAAGATCGCCACCGGGAACTGCGTTCCGTGCGCGAATGCGCGCCGCAGGTCGTCGCGGACGTCGGTCTCCAGCAGATAGCGGATTCCGGCCTCGACGTTCTCCGCCGAATCGGCGCAATACGGATTGGGCTTTCCCTCCGGCGGGCCGAAGAAACCCTCGCCATGCGTCATTTCGATTCCGTGGCGCAGCGCCTGCAGCCGGCGCGGAGACATCCCGCGCCAGCCAGTCGCCGCGTCCTCCATCATGCGCGGCGTGGCGGCGAGAAGGACGAGGCCGGCGATTCTCTCCGGATGCGCGGCGGCAATGCGCAGCGCGGAGCTGCCGCCCATCGACCAGCCGACGAGGACGAACCGGCCCTCGGTCGAGGCAATCGCGCGTTCGGGACGGCCGGCCAGCTGGTCGGAACATGAAAACAGGAAATCGCGGCGGAAACGGCAGAGGCTCCACGCCTCTTCGGACGCTGCGAGACCGTTCAGGACCATCACGCGCGCGCGCCGCTCGGCGGAGAGCCGCCGCAGCGTGGCGGAAATGGCGGCGAGTTCGCGCCCGCGTCCGCGCTCGTAGTCGCCGTCAGCCATTGGCCGCGCCCTCCACGAAGCGGACGATGCGTTGCGCGACGGCGGACTTACCCATCAGCGGAAGCGGCGTCGCGGCGCCGTCAGGGGTGACGAAGACGACGCGATTGGTGTCCGTGCCGAAACCCGCGCCCGGCTCGGTGACGTCGTTGCCGACGACGAGGGCAAGCCTCTTCTCGCGGCACTTCCGCGCCGCCTCGGCGGCGGGGGCGCCGGTCTCGGCGGCGAATCCCACGCGCACGACGTCCGGAACGTCCATGGTGGACTTCAGTATGTCGGGGTTGCGCACGAGGTGCAGGACGCCGTCCATCTCATGCTTCTTCAGCTTCGCGGCGGCGGTTCTGGCCGGACGCCAGTCGGCGACGGCGGCGCACATGACGAAGGCCTGCGTTTCGCCGGCCGGTACCGCCGCAAGGGCGTCCCTCACGGCGGAGAGCATTTCGCGGGCCGTCACGACATCCACGCGCCGGACGCCGCGCGGCGTCCGAAGGGCGACCGGGCCTGCGACCAGCGTGACATCATGCCCGGCCGCGCGGGCGGCCCGCGCCACGGCGAATCCCATCTTGCCCGTGGAGGGGTTGGACAGGAAGCGCACGGGGTCGATCCATTCACGGGTCGGCCCCGCTGTGACGACGAAGCGCATCGCGGCCTCAGAACAGTTCGCGCGCCTTGTCGAAGACGGCCTCGGCGGTGAAGCCGTAGCGCTCGGCGAGTTCGCCGTACGGACCGGAGGCGCCGTAGTCGTCCATCGTGACGTAGCGCACCTGCGCGGCGTTGACGACGAACGCCTCCCAGCCGAACTTGACGCCGGCCTCGACGATCACGCGGCGCGCGCATGTGCCGGGGATGACGCTTTCGCGATAGGCGAGAGGCTGCGCGAGGAAGAGCTTGCGGCAGGGCATGGAGACGACGCGCGCCTGGCGGCCGAGGTCGACGAGCCTCTTCGCGGCCTCGATGCAGAGCGAGACCTCGGAGCCGGACGCGATGAAGACGACCTCGGGCAGCGGACTCGACTCCCAGATCACGTACGCGCCCCTCTCCACGCCCTCGTTGGAGACGCCGTCGAGGACGGGGAGATTCTGGCGGGACGTGAAGATGCAGCTGGGGCCGTCCGCGCGCTTCATCATCGCAAGCCAGCAGGCCGCCGTCTCGTTCGCGTCCGCCGGGCGGAACGCATACAGCCCCGGCATCGCGCGGAGCATGGCAAGCTGCTCGATCGGCTGGTGCGTGGGGCCGTCCTCGCCCACGTAGAAGGAGTCGTGCGAGAAAACCCACATGGAAGGCAGCTTCATCAGCGCGGCCAGGCGCATCGCCGGCTTGCAGTAGTCGCTGAACACGGCGAACGTCGCGCCGAACGGGCGGAAGCCGCCGTGAGCGGCAATGCCGTTGACGATCGCGCTCATCGCGAGTTCGCGGATGCCCCAGTGGAAGTTGCGCCCCGAAAAATCGTCGGGGGAAATCCAGTCAAACTCCTTCAGCGCGGTCTTGTTGGACGGCTCCAGGTCGGCCGAGCCGCCGACGAAGTACGGCACGGCGCCGGCGATGGCGTTCATCACCGTGCCGCAGGCGTTGCGCGTGGCGACGGGCTTTGCGGGGTCGAATTGCGGCATGGACTTCGCCAGGTCCATCGGCAGGCCGCGGCGCATTGCGTATTCGCGCGCCTCGGCCTTTTCCGGGTTCGCGGCCTTCCACGCCTTGTAGAGCTTCTTCCAGCGGAGGTTGGCGCGATGGCAGGCGTCGGCGCGGTCGTGGAACCAGTCGAACACGTCGCTGGGGACGTAGAAGGACTTTTCGGGATCGAAGCCCAGGTTCCTCTTGAGGCCGGCAAGCTCGTCCGCGCCGAGCGGCGCACCGTGGGAGGAGGCGGAATCCTGCTTCGTGGGGGCGCCGAAGCCGATGTGCGTGGTGGCGACGATCATGACGGGCTGTCCCTGGACCTTCATCGCCTTGCGGATGGCGCGGTCGATCTGGTCGAAGTCGTGTCCGTCGCACGTGAAGACCTTCCAGCCGTAGCTCTCGAAGCGGAGCTTCGCGTCGTCGGCGAGGGCGAGGTCCGCCTTGCCCTCGATCGTGATGTTGTTCGAGTCGTACACGACGCAGAGCCTGTCGAGCTTCAGCTTGCCGGCGAGGGAGCAGGACTCGTGCGAAATGCCCTCTTCAAGGTCTCCGTCTCCGCAGAACACCCACGTGCGATGGTCAGTCACGTCCTGTCCGTCCTGCTCTCCGTCGCGGGAGGCCTGCATGCGCTCGGCGATCGCCATGCCGACGCCCATGGCGAGGCCCTGTCCGAGCGGGCCGGTCGTCACTTCGACGCCCGGGAGGAGTCCGCGCTCCGGGTGGCCCGCGCAGCGCGAGCCGACCTGGCGGAATGCCTTGACCTCATCGATCTTCAGCCCGCCCATGCCGGAGAGGAAGAAAAGGGAATAGATCAGCGACGACGCATGGCCGCCGGAGAAGACAAGCCTGTCGCGATTCGCCCATGCGGGGTCCTTGGGGTCGACGTTCAGGAACTTGAGCCAGAGGGATACGGCGACGTCCGCAAGACCGAGGGCAACGCCCGGATGGCCGCTCTTCGCCTGTTCGACCATGTCCGCCGACAGGCAGCGAACGGTGTCCGCCGCAAGTTTAAGCTGTTCGTTCGTCAGTTTCATTCTATATGCCTTTCTTCAAGACGTGCATTATAGCACATCATGCGTGAATCTCCAAATGGACGGAAAACCGAGCCGGCGCAGCGGGCAGGGCCGAGAGGGCAGTCTTCACCTTCCGCAGCTTCGGCCGGACGGCGAAAAGCGCGGCGGACGAGCGGACGTAGAGGAAGAGCCTGCCGTTCTCGAAACGCCCCGGCCGCGCCGCGATTCCGGGACAGAGGGCGGCCCACTGCGCCGAAACCGCCTCGAAGAAGGGATTGCGCTCGACGAGCAGCTCCTCCGCCAGCGATTTCATCATCCCGCCGACGCCCGGCGTCGAACGGCGCAGCTCCACCGGGTCTGCGTCGACCGGAAGCCCCGGCACGAGACGCGACGCCAGGCGCCGGCGCGCGAGGCCGTCGCGCTCCAGGATGCGCCTTTCAGGCATCGTACAGCTCTCCAAGCGTCCGAAGCGAGCGGAAGCGCTCGACGTCCATGCGGACGCCAAGGCCGTTCTCCGCCAGCACCATCAGCCCGAACGCCTTCATCGAGCACCACCCCGGAAGTTCGCGGAACGCGGTCGTCTCGGAGACCGACTCCACTTCCAGCGTTTCAGCGGCGCGTTTGAGAAAATCTTCCTTCGTCATAGATCTCGTTCGCTCCTTCTAGTTCCTCCCGCGTCCCGTAGCCCCACGTGCATCCGATCGTGTAGAGCCCCGCCTCGCGGCCGGCCTCCACGTCTCCCGCAGTGTCGCCGACCATCACGGCGTCCTCCGCGGCAATGCCGCGTTCCGCCATGACTCGGCGCAGCAGCTCGGATTTTTTGAGCTTTTCGCCTGGAAACATGTCGAATGCGTAGAAGCCGTCGAAGACGTCCGTCCAGCCCATCTTCTCCATGAGCGGCACGAGAGGGCTGTAGCGCTTGTTCGTCGCGACGTAGACGTGGCGTCCTTCGGACTTGAGGGACTCGATCCAGCCGGGAACCCAGGGATAAGGCCTCGTGGCGGGAAAGCCTCCCGCGTCGTAGAACTCCTTGAAAAGACCGCGCACGTCCTCGACGAGCTGCGGCGTGGCGTCGGCGAAAAGCATGTGCACCACCCTGTCGATCGTGGGGCCGGTCCTGTAGACGCTGTCGAAGTGCGGGCAGTCCCGCCCCAGGGCGGCAAGCGCCTTGCGCCACGCCGCCTTGATGTCCGCCTCCGTGTCGCAGAGCGTGCCGTCGAAGTCGAAGAACCAGTGGTGAAACGAATGCATCGGTGAAACGTCCTTGCTTGTAGAAAAGAACCAGGGGCGGAATCCGCTTGCGCAGATTCTGCCCCGGCCGCCTTTCGGCACAGGATGCGTTTCCGCACCCATGAAAAAACACCGTCGCCAGGCCTTGCCCGCCGTCACGCGCCTCGATCGTGTCCTCGACTGTCAGCAGAAGAGCCGTAATTTGCCATTACGAGACCGACCGCTAGCGCATCGGACGGAACGCCGCCATGCTCCGGCTTCAAGGGACGGACGGCTGCCCGAACGTCCCCGTTCGAATTTCATGACGACATTCTACCACAGAGCCGCCCGTCCGCGCAAGGGGGCAAATCCGCAATTCGCGATTCGTCATTCGCCGCCCGCGAACAGCCGCTCGGTCTCCGCGAAGTTGGCAAACGGCACTCCGTCGATCTCCCAACTCTCGCCGGCGTACACGACCGCGCCGACGTCGATGGAGTCGGAAAGCGCCGACAGGCGTCCGAGGTTGCGGAGCATCGAGGCGTCGGGCGTCTGGGCGCTCTTTATCTCGAAGAGTCGAAGCCGCCTGTGCGTCTCGACGGCGAGGTCCACCTCGACCCCGTTCTTGTCGCGCATATAGTAAAGCGTCGGACGCCGCCCGCGGTTCAACTGGGCCTTCAGGGCCTCCACAACGACGAGGTTCTCGAACAGCCCGCCCAGCAGCGGGTCTCTCGCCACCTGCTGCGGCGATTCGATCTGCAAAAGGTGCGCGGCGAGGCCGACGTCGGCGAAATATATCTTCGGAGACTTCACGAAGCGCTTGCCGAAGTTGTTGTAGTACGGATGGAGGCGGTAGACGACAAAGCTCGCCTCAAGGACGGAAAGCCATTCCTTGAGAGTCGTGGAACTCACGCCCACCTCGCCGGAAAGCGCATCCAGGTTGACGATCTGCCCGACGCGTCCGGCCAGAAGGCGCAGGAACAGCTCGAACTGCCCCTGCCGTGAAACGTTCACCAGATGGCGAACGTCGCGCTCGACGTAGGTCCGGCAGTAGGCCTCGTAGGCGTCGACGGGATTCTGCCCTCTGTCGTAGACCGCCGGAAGGAATCCCTTGAAGACGTATTCGTCGCGCTCCATCCTGACACCGGCCTCGGAGAGCTCCGCGACCGACAGCGGATAGAGCGTCAGCAGTGCAGTCCGCCCGGCAAGCGTCTGCGCTATGCCCTCCTTGAGGCGAGGCTGGTGCGACCCTGTGAGGACGTACAGCCCGTTGCGTCCATCCGCGTCCACGGCGGCCTGTATTTCGCCCAGAAGCTGCGGAACGCGCTGGATTTCGTCGATGACCGCCGGAGCGGGAAAGCGCGCGAGGAAGCCGCGCGGATCGCGTTCCGCCAGCGTTCTCACCGCATATTCCTCAAGGTTCGCGTAGGCGTAGTCCGGAAACACCATCCGCGCAAGGGTCGTCTTGCCGCTCTGACGCGGGCCCTCGATCGTGACAACGGGGAACGCGCCGTTCAGTTCGACAAGCCTGTCGGCGATTCGACGCCTTATCATGCGCCTTTTTTCTGCCATGCGTCTTTCCATGCAGAAGAGGCTACAGGATTTCTGGACAAATGTCAACCGCGGGTTTGGATTTGTCCGGAGCCCGCGATGGCGGACATGGCGCTACCGTTTCCCCTGCTGCTGTTTTTCCGGCGGCTTCTTCGGAGGCTGCGGCTTTTTCGGCGGCTTCTTCGGAGGCGGCCCCCAGCTCTTGAAGACGAACGAACGGGCCGGCAGGAGATGGTCCCACGCGAACGCCTGGTTGTACTCGTCCGCCGGCACGACCGGCGTCATGACCTTCTTCCCGTCGACCTTCGCCCACGCCGTCATTCCGAACGACTGCGGCTCGCCGGCAGGCGACTGCGCCACAAGGCTCGTCGTCACCACGTTGGACGACGCCGGGATGAGCCGCCGCCCCAGGCGGACGCACGGATCCGCCTCAAGCCGTATCTCCCCCTCGAACCCGTCGTGCCGGATCGCGTACACCTTGAACGACCGCCACGCCCCCTTCTTCGGCGCGAACGACGAGCGGTTCGCCCACACCTCGAACCTCGGCGCCGGGCGGCTTATGCGCAGGACGTACGAGTAGTCCGTCCCGCCCATGCGCTCCTCGTCCTCCACCTCCACGCGGAACTCGCCCGGCGCGTCGATGCGCAGACGCCCCACCGGATCGCACTCGCCCTGTATGACAGCACCGCGATGCACAGCGTTCGTCGAATCGGCGAAGCGGGCCAGGGCGTTCGTCCCGTCGGAGGCGTACACGGAAATCCTGCCGTCAAGCGGCGACCCGGCGCGACGCGCAAGAAGGTCGAACACGTACTCCCCCGGCTCCTTGACGGTGAAGCGATGGGACGCCACCGCGCCGGCGGGAAAGACCGTCCCCGCGAACTCGGCCACCTTCGCGGAATCCGGCACGCTCCAGTCCGGCGGCGGAGAGAGAAAGAGGTCAGACGCCGCCGGCGCGTTCAGTCCGGCGGAGACCTCGACCGCATAGACGAAGTCCTCGCGCCCGCGGTAGAGCGTGTCGCGGATCTCAAGCGAGTACGTTCCGGACGTCTCCGGCATATGGACGAGCACCGGGTCGGGGTGGTAGTGGTAGTCGCGCGCGACTGCGACTTCGCGTCCGCCGGGATCGAGCAGCCGCATTTCGGGGTTGAAGAAGCCCGGCACCGCGTCGCCGATGTATGGCTCGAACTCGCGTCCGAAGAGCCGGAACGTCACCGGACACCCCGCCTTGAGCTCCACGCGGAAGACGTCCGTCTGCCCCGGCTCTATCTGTCCGGACACGAAGCACGGCAGGTCGCGGACGACGGGCGCCTCCGTCCGCCTGCGGTGCGGGGGCTCGTAGAGCGGCTCCTGCGCGCACGGCGACGGCGTCACGATCAGCGGCTTCGGGGCGGACATCCCGTTCGCGCCGTATACGCGGAACTCGCGGACCCCAGGCGCGGCGTCAGCGTCCAGCGCGATCCTCACGATCGCCTTCTGCCGGAGCGACGGCGACATCTGCAGCGGATTGCGCGGCGTGTACAGCCAATGCGCGACGAGCGAGAGCTCAAGCGGCCCCAGGTCGCCGAGGACGCTCCACCAGCGGTTCGAGTGCCATTCGTCGACATGCGGCACGTCGGGAAGCGGCGGACGCTCCCGCCGGCCGTCCGCAATCGCGTCCAGCCACTTCACAAGATACTTCCGCTGGTCGCCGGTCGGCGGGGTGAAGCCCGGCACGATCTCGATTCCGAGGCACCTCACGCCGTCGCCGGCGTGGATCCCCTTCATGTCGCCAATCGCCTGCCCGCACACGACAAGCGCGTTCGTCGTCCCGACGCGCACCGCCGGGGGATAGACGTAGCCGACGTACGGGTCCGCCGTCGCGGCGGACGCAAGGAGCGCGGCGGCCCCTGCAACGATATGCGCGCGTTTCATCTTATCCGCTCCTTTCCCTCATGCCCTCCCCGCCCTCGCGGCGAACATCCTGCACCCTGCGTAGCACGCCGTGGCGAACTCCGCAAGCGGCATTGCCAGCCAGAGCGTCCACGCCGGCAGAAACGCCGGCAGCAGGAACACCAGTGCGCCGCTCAGGACGAGCCCGCGCAAGACGGAGACAACCATCGCGTCCCCAGGACGCAGCACCGACTGGAAGTAGTACCCCGCGAAGACGTTGAACGGCAGCAGCAGCATCGAAATGCCGTACGTCCGCAGAATGCCGGGCGCGATCGACAGAATCTCGTCCGTCGGCTTCATGAACAGGCGCACGAATGCGTTCGGACACGCCTCCGGCAGAATGAACCACACGCCGGAGACGACCGCAACCGCCGTAAGCGCCAACCGCCGCGTCTCGCGCACGCGCCCCAGAAGCCCCGCGCCGAGGTTGATCGAGAGAATCGGCTGGGCGGACTGCCCCACGGCGTACGCGCAGCACTGCGCCATCATGACAATCGTCTGCTGCACTCCGAACACGGCAAGCGCCGCGTCGCCCATGAGGGCAAGAATCTGCCTGTTGAAAAAGACCGTGACGATCCCGATCGACAGGTCGATGAAGAACGCGGAGAAGCCGACAACGAAGATCGTCTTCATCTTGAAGAACGGAACGCTCGGACGCCGCAGCGCCAGCGTGTGCGGACGGAAGAAGTGCAGACACTGTATGCACACCGTCAGCACGGCGCCAAGCCCGGTCGCAAGGCCCGCGCCGAACATCCCCCATCCAAGCGGGAATACGAAGAACCAGTCGCCGAACACGTTCAGCGCGCCGCCGGCAAGCACCGCCGCCATCGCCAGGTTCGGCGCGTCGTCGTTGCGCAGGAATCCGCCCAGCAGCTGCGTGAAGAGGAAGAACGGCAGCAGCCACTTTAGCGGGCGCACGTAGTCGAGAGCCAGGTCAAGCACCGGCCCGCGCGCGCCGAACGCAGTGAAGATCTCACGCTCCCAGGCGAACACGCATATCTGCGTGAGAAGCCCCACGCCAAGTCCGAACACCACCGCCGAGGTGAAGTACTCGTTCGCCTTCTCTATGCGCGCGCACGTCTTCCCCTTCAGCTTGCCGAAGAGGACGCCGCCGCCAATGCCCATCATGAGGCCGAAGGCGTAGATGATCGTCCAGAACGGAAGCACCACCGCCAGCGCGGCGACTCCGTTCGGTCCCTGCGACTGCCCGACGGCGACCATGTCCACGATGCCGTAGACGGCGGCGACCGTCGTCGACCCGAACGCCGCCAGCAGATAGTGTCGGAAAACCGGTCCAAGCCTGTCTGTCAGCAAGTTCATTTTCACTCACCTGTCAGTTTCCATCGGCAGAGGCGAACGCCCCAAGCCAAATCCTTCGCTAGCGCAGTTCCACCGGTCCGAGCAGCCCCGACGGCACGAGCGGCGAATCCTTCGTGAAGTAGTTCCACGTCGTGAAACAGGCGCGGCCGGCCGACGGACGCGCCGTCTTCTTCACGAACCATTCGGGAAAGCGCTTCAGATACCACCCGCCCGGATACGGCGCCTCCGCGAACTCGCAGTCCGGCGGCTCGCGCTCGTCGCCGATGAGACGGTTCGCCCAGACGTTCGTGAACTCGATTTCGAGCTCGTTCGCGCCGGCCTTCAGCGTTCCTTCGGGAAGGGCGAGAACATACGGGTCGCACCATACGGCGCCGAGGAGGCGTCCGTTCAGCGCGACGCGGGCCACCTGCCCCTGGCAGTCGCCAAGCGAAAGCCGGCGCGCATTCGCGGCGACCGAGGCCGGGCAGTCGAACGCGGTCACGTACGTCGCGGTCCCGCTGAAATGGCGGACGCGCGCGTCGGCGCTTTTCGTCCAGTCGGCCGGCGACGCCATCTCCACGACCGCCGCCGCGTTCGTCGCCTGGCCGGGAAACGACACGCGCCACGGCGAGGAAACGCGATGCAGCGCGACGGCGGGGACGCCCCTCTGGACGAACTCGGACTCCGCCGTCGGCGCGACGCCGGCAATGGACTTGCGGTAGACGAGAAAGCCGCTTCCGCAGGCGGGGAGCGCCAGCGGGACGCGCCCGCCCTCGCAGACGAGCGGCGTGACGCGCCCCGTCACGGGGTCGAACCATTCAGGCGTCTTGCCGGCGGTCTGCGGCGGCGGCACGGCCGCAAGCGAGACGGGACGGTCCGAATGGTTGGCGATGAAGAAGACGCACGTGCCGTCCGCCACGCGCGAGAGGGAGGATACCGGCGTACCCGCCGGAGAGATGGCAGTCCCGGCGATGCGGACCGTGTCGGACGGCTCGCCCCATTGGAGCAGAGCCTGGCAGCGGTTGAGGTACGCGAACCATCCGGCGCCGGTCTTCGCCCACGTCTGCGTCCGTCCGAAATGCGTACCCCAGCGGCCCATCGTCATGCCGGGGACGATCTCGTCCTCCCACGGCTGGAGCGGCGCAGTGTGCAGGACGAAGCGGTTGACGCCGCGGGCGAACTGCCGGTCGCCGCACGCCTTGAGAAGACAGGGCGTCTCCGTCCACCGGCAGCTGTCGGGCTGTCCGGTGAACGCCTCCGCCTCGACGACGTTGTGGCGCCGTCCGCCAGGCCCCGTCCAGCGGTTCCATCCGAGAGGGCCGGGGACGCCGCGGCTGCGCTTCGGGTCGAACCAGAACTCCGTCATGAGGCGGTCGACGTGCGCGGCGCATTCGCGCGAATCGAACGGGCCGGTGTACGGCTCGCAGGCGAACTCGAGGCCGGCGGCGGCGAGTTTTTCGCGCATGGTCTTGAAGAGGACGTCGCGGTAGAGGTCCTTGATCGTGCGGTCGTAGTCGTCCTTGAACTTCCTCTCCGCCGCGGCGTCGGCGACCTTGAACCCGCCGAGGACGGGAAGGAACGGCAGCGGGTCGTAGCCGCGCCGGGCGGTGAACTCCTCGCGCATCCGCGGCGTCCACGTGGGACGACCGGCCTCGTAGCTGTCGAGGAGGATGAACTTGAGTCCGCGACCGACCTGGTCGCCGACGAAGCGCTTCAGGTCTCCGATCACGTGGTCGAGATGGAATTCCACGGCCTCTTTGGACATCTTGTCGCATTCAAGCCCGAAGGCCTCCCACTGGGCGGGCTGGACGAAAGCGCCCATGGGGACGTGCTGGACGCGGACGCCGCCGACGGTGGCTATCTCCCGGAGGTCGGAGCGGCGCGCGGGGACGTCCGGCTTCTCGAACCGGCCATTGTCCTCGTTGTGCACGGGGAAGTCTGCGTGCGCCTTGAGGGAGATCTGCGCCTCGGCGTTCGTGACGTTGAAGACGAGTTCGCGCATCGCAAGGCGCGGCGGAATCCACGGCCCGCCCGTCGAAGTGTAGCCGGGGCAGTTGTGAAGCCCCAGCTCCACGCCGCGTCTTTCGGCCTCCACGCAGGCGAAGCGCACCAGTTCCCACCACGGCGGCGTGAACGCCACAAGCCCCTCCGTGCGCGATCCGGGGATGGACGTCGCCCACGGGGTGCAGACGTCCGCCATGCCGAAGATCGTCGCGCTGCCGACGCCGACTTCACGGAACCAGTCCAGATCGCGGACAATCCCCTCCCGCGTGACGTTGCACCCCATCCAGTGCCACCACACGCCAGTCTTCGCGCTCTGCGGCGGATTTCGGAACACCTCCTCCGGGTCGACCGCCGCGACAGCGGCCCACGCCGCGAAGCCCATCGCCGCACAGGCAGCCAAGTTCGTCCATTTCATCGAATCAGCCCTTTCCCAATGTCGAAAAAACCGCATGATTTCCGCCAATGGCGCATGATTGTAGCAAAGCCCCCGCCAATCGGCAAGTGGCTTCCGGAGAACGTCCCGCAAAAACATGCACATGGTTCGACTTTCGTGTCGCGAAAATCGGCACTTGGGCAATTGACGGGGAGGGCGGACGTCCTCGTCCGCCGCCACAGTTGAAAAGGCGGTTGAGCGACCAATTCGGCGGGGCGGGACGCCCCGCCCTACCAGTTTGGCCACTTGGTCACTTGAACGCCCGCCCTAATCGCCGAGGACGTTGAAGGGAACGGAGAACGACCAGTTGACGGACGTCCTGCGGTTCGTGTCCTCGTCGACCAGCGTCCACTTCTCCCTCCTCGTCAGGCAGCCGGGCGCGAGGATGTAGTCCGGCAGACACGACGCGCCGTCGTCCGGCTGGCGGTTGAGGACGAACACGCCGTAGGCCTTGAAGCCCGTCAGTTCCTTCTGTTTCAAGCCGTACTCGTCCGCGAACAAGAGCGAGCAGCCGCCGGTGAAGACGCCCGTGGCGCGGGTGAACTTCACGGACACGTTGCCAGCGTTGACGCTTTGGGCGAAATCGATCCGCCCATTCGTCTTCACGATTTTCTTCTTGTCGTGGACAATCTTGTCGTTCTCGAACGCGAGCGCAAAGCCGTCCGGCTGCGCCGCCGCCACGAACGAGTAGTTGTCGCCCGGCAGGAATTCATATGGGAACTCGTCGATCTTCGCCGTCCCCACCGAGAGGGCGTAGTCGAGATAGTATCGCTGCAGGTTCACGGCCTTGTCGTACCATCCGCCGCACGTCCACAGCAGCTCCTCGAATCCTGGCCCGCCGGAGAACTCCCCGCCCATCGCGTCCTTGTCGTTGTACCACTCCATGCAGCTCCAGTTCTCGTCGACGACGATCTTCATGCCGGAGCCGTCCGGCGCGTTCTCGTCGCGCAGGGCGTAGAGGCGGATTTCGCCGCCGAAGCAGTAGGGCGACTTCGCCTGGAAGACGGGAATGTACATCGCGTAGCCGTTCGCGGACTCGGAATCCTCGCGGATGCCGCAGGCCTTGACCGAAAGCGACGGCTTCGTCGTTCCGTCCGGCAGCATTCCCGCGATCTTCGCGTTGCCCTTGTTGTCGACCGTCATCGTCAGGTAGCCGTTGCCGCCGTTGCATCCCATCAGCCCCATCGTGTAGTAGCCCGCAAACTTCTGCGCGATGTCGAGGTAGGACTGGATCTTCGCGTTGCTGCGGTAGATTGAATAGTTCCAATAGTTGACGTTCTCCTGGACGCCCTTGCCGTTCGCATCGGGGACGTTCATCGTCAATTCGACAAATGTATCATCCATCAACCAGGCAGACTCGGAGGTTGTCGAACCACTGGGGACGGCGACATAGAGCTCATTCGTGTAGACGGACTTGCCAATCTTCATGACGTTCAGAAGCGTACGATCGAGAATGCCGTCGCGCCAATTCTCGTCCCATCCCTTTCCGGAGAATGCGTACGTCTTGCCTGCAATGGAGACCTTCGCCGAAAGCGCGGGCGTCTTTGCCGTAGAGGCGGTGAACGTGATGGAGCCAAGGCGCGGGAAGCCGTTCGTCAAATCACCATAATCAGTCTGAAGCAATCCATAGAACGTGCCGCTTTCAAGTGGAACGTCTTCGGTCTTGACGGTCGCGCGTTTTGCGGCGTATTTCGCGTAGACGGTCTCGGCGGTCGTGCCGGGCTTTGACGTCTCGGCGATCGTGACCTCGCACGTGTCGCCGCCCGCGATGACGGCGGGGACTTCGTCCGCCGCGCGCTCGATTGCCGCGAACGGCGTGAGCGTGACGGAAAACGTCTTCGACTTCACGCCGTCGTAGACTGCCACGAGGTCGGGAATGAGCGTGACGCGGATCTTCTTCGCATTCCTGTCGCCGTCCGCCCATTCGAGGACGCCGGACTGCGCCACGTAGTCTTCGCCAGCCTTCGCCGTGCCGTCCGCCGTCGCGTACTTCACGCGGACGCGGCCGTCCTTGCCGGTGCGGTTGACCGTCAGGTCGACGTACGCCGCGCTCTCCTTCACGCTGACGGCGGTCTTCGCGAACTTTATCGCCCCGGCGTCGGCGTAATGCCCGGTGATCGTGTAGTTGCCCGACCGCTTTTCGGGCGTTCCATGCATGACGGTGAGATAGTACGGAGTCTTCGTCTTGGGCATGACGATCTGCGTCGCGGACGTCACATGGTCGATCGGCATTCCGTTCACGTCGCAGACGGTCACGCCGTTTGCGTTCGTGATTGAGAAGACGGCATCGCAGCCGACCTGCTTCTCGGCGAACGCCAGTGAGATGTCGTATAGTGCGCCGTCGCGTCCCGTTATCTTGAAGTTGTCCTCCGGATCGTCGCTGCGCAGCGAACGCTCGAACTTCGTCGGCGTCGCATTCGGCGTCCAGTTCACCGCGCCCTTCGCCACGTCGTCCTTCGAATCGGCGGAGTCTTTTGCAACCGAAGTCCATTGTGCGTAGTAGGTGACGTTGTTCCAGACGACGGTCTCGCTTGTGACATCGGCATAGGAAGACCGGCTCGGCCTCCATCTGATGAACGCATGGTTTTTCCATACTGGAATCGGCAGCTCTCCGACCTTGCTTCCTGCGGCCAAAGTCCGCGTCGCGGGCGAAACCGTGGCATCAGAGTAGTATGCATTGAACGTCACCGTGACCGGCGCGGCTTCCACGGTGAACTGCCTCATCTTCCAGTGGACGCTCTCGCCAAACTGCTCCATCTGCGTCTTGAAATCGATTTTTGCGTCAATCTCCTTGTCGTGGTTGAGAATGACGTACACGGCATACTCGCCCGGCTCAAGGGTGTTTTTGGAATAGGACGCGAAATCGACATAGATCGAGTTTGACGAAACGGAACGCGACCTCACGTTTTTGATTTCATAGTCTCCGATGTCAAATCGCTGCGACGCACCTTGCCGATTCCGAAGGAGAACTACCTGGACAAGCCCCGTTGGATTGTTGCCCTTATTGTAGTTCTGCCAATGGTATTCATGATAGATGCGAATGCCTTCCGCCGTGTTGAATGAAGACCTGCCGACCGCCATATAGCTGGGAGAATCATCGGACACCATCATGGAATCCCCCCACTCTTCTTCAAAGTAGAACTCAAGACATGGGTTCGTGGAGGAAACGGCTTTCGTCCAATGCGCATACCATGTGACATTGGAATAGACGGGCGTGGACACCATGACGCGCGTTCCGCCGTCAGACTCCGTGAACCATCCATCCAGCACATACCCGAAGCGAGACGCGGAACTAAACTCCGCAATGCCACTTCCCCTCGCGACAGCATGCAGACTCCCAGGATAGACCCAACCGCCATTTGCGTCAAGCGTGACGACAACATGATCGTCGTCCTCAACCCACCGCGCGTACACTTTGACATCATCATGCACCACAGTGGAGAGCGTGAACTGCACTCCGCCCTCCTTGTGCGTGTACCACCCCGCGAACACTAGATTGGTATGCCATGCCGATGGAAGCGAACTTAAACAGTGCCCGACACCAAGCGTATAACACGTGTCGCCAAACCCGCCGTTCGCATCGAACGTCACCGTCGCTCTCGTCTTGACCGACCAGTGCGCGTAGTATGTCACGTCGCCGGAAACAACTGTGTCCGCCGTAATCTTTGTTCCACCTGTGGCCGCCGTGTACCAGCCGTCGAATGTGTAGCCGCTTCGCGTCGGCGTGGGAAAGCTGCCGATCGCCGAACCCGATGAAACCGTGCGCGTTTCCTCCGAAACCGTTCCGCCGTTCGCGTCGAACGTCACCGTGACAGGAGCGGCAGTCACGGTGAACTGCTTCATCTTCCAGTATACACCCTCGCCGAACTGCTCCAGCTGCGTCTTGAAATCGCCATTCGCATCAATCCCCTTGTCGTTGTTCAGGACGACGTACACTGCGTATTCGCCAGGCTCAAGGGTGTTCGCGGGATAGGTTGCAAAATCCGTCAAATCACTATAGAAGTAAGAGTCTGCCGAAACGGAACTTGACTTAACGTTTTTGATTTCATAATCGCCAGTGTCAAATTGCTTTGACATTCCATCCCGATGGCGAAGAAGAACAGTTTGGACACATCCTGTCGGATTTCCGCCATAGGAGGGATTGTGCCAGTTGTATGCACAATGCACACGTATTGTCTCAGAGGAGTGAAAGGTCTCCCTGTTATCGGACACAAGCACGGACTCTCCCCACTCTTCTTGAAAACGGAATACAAGTTGACGACTTGTGGAAGGCATGATTTTTATCCAATGAGCATACCATGTCACATTGGAGTAGACAGGCGTAAAAACCGTGACGCTTCTTCCGCCGTCAGGTTCCGTGAACCATCCGTCAAGCACGTACTCATTACGATATGCCCTTGAAAACTCCTGAATGCCGCTTCCCCTTGCAACCGCGTGTTTGTCTCCGTACTCAACACTGCCGCCATTCCCATCAAGCGTGATGACAACATTATCTGGATCGGTACTCCAGTGTGCATACAACTGGATGTCGTCATCCACCCGAGTGTATTCATTGAACTGCACTCCGCCCTCTTTGGCCGTCCACCACCCGGCAAACAGCAGATTGGTGTGCCATGCCAATGGCAGGGAGGTCATGTGATACCCCTTTTTTATTCCGTAATAGGACGAAGCGCAGCTTCCGCCGTTCGCGTCAAACTTCACATCCATGCATTCTTTAGGCGACCAGTGCGCGTAGTATGTCGCATCGGCATAGACCTTAAAACTGACATACCCCCCCGAAACCTTCGTTCCGTCCTGCGTATACCAGCCGTCGAGTTTGTGTCCGCTTCGTTCCGTCTTTGGCGGACTCACATAGCTTCCCATCTCAATCGTCTGCTCTGCCGTCGAGCCTGTTCCGCCATTCACATCAAACGAGACCGTAACTTGCGGCGCAGACACCGTGAACGTCTTCACCATCAGATTGTTTGTCTCGTCGGTCTCGTTGACTGCATTGCAGCAGTCCAACCAGATGAGAACGGCATATGTACCCTTCTCGGAAACTTTAAACGTGAAATCTCCGCTGGCGACTCCATTCGTCTCCAATTCAAGTCCAGACACCTCGCGGAAGGCAGAGTAGGAATATGCGTTGTAGTCTGCCCAGTCAAAAGTTTCTGAATTCCATCGCCTGCGCTTAAGGACAAAGATTCGGTTCGTATACCCTTCCGTCAATGTGCCATTTGAAACACCATATGCATAGTGAACGGAAATCGCATTCGTAGGCATGAACTCTGACTTGTCCTCCAGTCCAATTCCATCGGACAGCCAACACGACGCCGGCCATCCTTGTCCGGCCGGTGTCATGAAAGCGAGGTCCTTGGTGGGCGTAGACGGCGAATACATGGAGTACTTGAGAGAGTACTCTAGCGACGCCCCTATCGTCCATGTCTTGAGACGCAGATAATGCGTTCCCGACTCGGCGGCAGTGTAGACAATCTTGCATCCATGCCTCGTCTCGCTTCCATTGTCCGATGCGACCATGTACGCCTCAGTCATCGAGTGTGGACAGAACAACGCTCCATCAATCATCCCGCCTTCCGTCGCCGCTTCCAAAACATATGTCTTGCCGGCAATCATGTTGATCCTGAAACAGTCGACCACATCGTATTCATCCAAGGTATGCGGTCCGTGAATCTGCTCTGATTCCGTCGGTGACAATTCCACGTTCGTGTATCCGCCGTCATCCCCGGGATCCCATGCGTCGTTCTTCAGGATTTTATATCTCAACGAATAGGTCGCAAACCCTTGGTTGTATATCTTGATGGGCAAATCAACATCACATCTCAAATAGTATGTGCCACTGACCGAAGGGGTAAACACGCAACCCCTGATTCCCAAGCCATCCCTCCTATTGGAGTGCGCGACGCTTGGCAAAGAAGACCATGCACGCGAAGACACAGACACAGCATCCTCTTCTGACGCATGAATAGTGAATTCAACCGTATTCGTCACAGACGCAGTGGCTATTCCGTCTTCAAATTTACACCCTTCAAATTCAGTCTCAAACAGATATGTCGTACCCGCTTGAAGGTCAACCCTGAAGCAATCGCACCAATCCTTGGCATACTGATGCCCCGTAAGACCTCCTGAATCCCAGCTGTAAATCACATGTTTACCATGCATCTGTTCTGTGTCCGTTGGCGGCGTCAACAATGTTCCACTAGACGGATCATTGTCACCCATATCCCATTCATCCTCATGAAAAACTGTCCGAGCAGCATATCCCCTCGCCAGCTCACTCTTCTCCGACACGGCTTCTATTTCGTACTTTTCATTACGTGTAAGAGCTCTGACCGTGTAATAGTAATTGCTACAGGAATTTACCAGACGATCGGTGAAGTTCGTCCCAGTCGTCGATGCCGAATAGTAAATCCCATGGCAGTTTCCATTCAAGAGCAACGGCTTTGCATCGGGCGCTGACGACCGCCAAACCTGATAATGCGTGGCCCCGGGAACTGCCTCCCATGTCAGTTCAATGTGATTCGTAGATGTCCCACACGATGCCGTGATAATTGGCGTGCCAAGCGTCGGTGTCAGTTTATCCGACACTTTCCAATGCGCATAATACGTGTCGCCGTATGACACAATCGTGTCCTCCGTCACCAGAAAACCACCCACGCCCTGCGTGAACCAGCCAACAAATTCATACCCCTTGAAAGTCGGCACGGGCAATTCGCCTATCGCCGTCCCCACTGCCACCGTCCGAGACTTTTCATCAACGGTCTCACCTGTTGTCGACAGCATGAAATCAAACGACACCGTCACAGTCCGAACCGAAGCCGTCCAGTGCGCGTAGTATGTGCTCCTGCCCCTCGCAATCGTGTCCGCAGTGACCTGCGTTCCGCCTTCCGCCGCCGTAAACCAGCCGACGAACGTATTGCCATCCATCGTGGGCGTGGGAAGGCTTCCAAGGCGAGAGCCAAGCGCCACAGTCCGCGTCGCAGACCCTGACGACAGCGCCCCGCCGTTTGCGTTGAACGTCACCTCTGCCGCATACTGCGCGTAGAACGTGACGTTCGCCGACACGACCGTGTCCGCCGAAATCTGCGTCCCGCCCGATTCCGACGTAAACCAGCCGACGAAGACGCAACCGTCACGCGTCGGCGTAGGGAGTTCGCCGACGGTCGATCCGCGCGTCAGCGTCAGAGAAGATGGCGACACAGACCCGCCAACGGCGTTGAACGTCACGGTCGCCCGCACCTCCGCAGTCCAATGGGCGTAGTACGTGGCATTCGCGGAAATGACCGTCGCCGCCGCCACCTGCGCCCCGCCCGTCGCCGCCGTCCACCAGCCGTTGAACACGTAGCCGCTCCGCGACGGAGTTGGCAGATACGTCAAGGCATGGCCGTCGTCGACGATGCGCGTCGCAGGTTCGACCGTGCCGCCGTTCGCGTCGAACGTCACCGTTCTCGTGATTACCGTCCAGTGGGCGTAGTAGGTGACGGCGGCGGAAACGACCGTCTCCGCCGTGACCGGGTCGCCGCCTTCCGCCACCGTCCACCAGCCGGCGAACGAATGGCCGCTCCGCGTCGGCGTGGGCAGTTTGTCGCCAATGGCCGAATAGACGTTGACCGCCTTCGTCGAAGGGGTGACCGTGCCGCCGTTCGCGTCAAACGACACCAAGACTGTGATTGGCGTCCAATGGGCGTAGTAGGTGACATCGGCCGACACGACCGTCGCCGCCGTCACCTGCGTCCCGCCAACCGCCGCCGTCCACCAGCCGTTGAACGTATAGCCGCGGCGCGAAGGGTCAGGCAGAAAGAGAACGGCCTGTCCCACGGCGACAGACCGCGTTGCCGGCTCGACCGTGCCGCCATTCGCGTTGAACGTCACGGTCTTCATGATGGCCGTCCAATGGGCATAGTAGGTGACGGAGGAGGAGATGACCGTCTCCGCCGTGACGGGGTCGCCGCCTTCCGCAGCCGTCCACCAGCCGGCGAACGTGTGGCCATTGCGTGTCGGCTGCGGCAAATCCCCAAGGGCGGCGCCCATGTCGACCGTATGCGTCGTGGGTGAGACGGTTCCGCCGTTCGCGTTGAACGTCACCGTCACCGGGCGTGGAGTCCAGTGTGCGTAGTACGTGACGTCGCCCGTGACAATCGTGTCCGCCGTCACCCGCGTTCCGCCGTTAAGCGACGTGAACCAACCGCCGAAAATGCATAGCGGCCAGTCCGGCGTCGGCAGTTCGCCGACGGCTTCGCCCTTGAGGACGGTCTTCGTCGCGGGCGAGACCGTGCCGCCGTTCGCGTCGAACGTCACCGTCGCGTCCCTGACCTCGGCGATCTGGTACATGGCGCGGACCGTCATGGGCTTCTTGACGGACGAGAAGTCCGTATCCCAGGCAACGAACTCGTACCCCGCCTGCGCCTTCACCGTCGGCGCGAGCGCGGCGGAAAGACGGCTGACCGTCTGCGTCAACGCCCCGCCGCCGGTCCGAACGCCGGATCCGCCGTCCTCGCCATTCAGGTCGAACACGACCTGGTACGTCGGCGCCTGCCCTGTGACGGAGATGACCTCGTCGTCGTTGCTTTGCCTGTCTTCAGAAAAGGAGACAACGTCAGTCGCCGAATATGTGCGCCGCGCATTGCAGTCCCATACCACCAGTTTCACGGCGAACGGCAGTTTCTTGCGGATGACGAGACTGACATTGCCCTTTGAATTTATCTCTTTGACAGCGCAGGGGATTTCACTGAAGCCAGTGCCATTCGATTTCTGCGCAAACGCCGCAACCCACGCATCCCCGGTGTACAGCCGCGCACCGAAAAAGTCCACTCTGCCCTTGAGTGTGTACCCGCCTCTTAACTGCGCATCCTTGTCGATTCCAAGATTCTCCCATGGATGCGCCATGGCGTTCAGGGACGCCATCACGGCCAGCACGGCAACGAACGCTTTTCTAATCAGACCTGTCAAAACTGTCATGGGATTTCCGCCTTTCGGGTGTGGGCACAATACCCCCACATTTGCGGCATATTATCCCATGACATTCCCCTTGCGTCATGTCACGAAAGCACATGACAACGGGGATTAAGTGGTTAAGTTCTGGGAGGGCGGACGTCCTCGTCCGCCGCAAAGCCACGTCCACGCGGGAGGGTACGAGTCCTCACGCGCCGTTGCGGTTGAAAAGGCGGTTGAACGTCCAATCCGGTAGGGCGCGACGTCCCGTCGCGCCGTTTCGTCCGCAGCGGCGGGGCGGGACGCCCCACCCTACCATCACAGGCCAATCTCCGCGGCTCTGCGTGAGACAAAAACCCCTTCGCTACATTGCTTCCGCCACTGGGAGTTTCGGAGTTGTGGAGAAAGAAAACTCCAAGCCTCCAAAACTCCACGAAGCGAAAGCAATCCTACGGCGCGACGAGACGTCGCGCCCTACCAAAGAGGTTAAGCGTCAAGTTTGCGAGTTGTCAAGTTGCCGAGTGCGTGTCGGCAAGCGCTATGGCGCACAACTGCCCTGGACTCATCCACCAGTATTTCGACTCCTCGCGTTCCAACTGGCGGTATGTCTCGGATCCGTAGAACATGCGCAACGCCGTCATGTTCGGAACGCCCAGATGCCGCGCCAGGAGCGAAACGGTCTTAACGACCTTTCCCGGAAGAATCGAACGAATGTTCTGCTGGGTAATCATGCATCGCACTCCCCGTATCCGACGAAATCAATGCACTTCAAGGCATTTTCCGTGTGAAACAAGACCTGGTCGACAAGTTTATAGGTCTTGAGGCGGACAATCGCCTCCGCCCTGCTGATGATTCCATCTTCAAAAAGCGTCAATGTTTCATAGACATTATCGTTGGCAACAGGTCCCCACACCAAATCATAGTCGTGCGTAAAACCGCGTTCATGCCGATTTGCCATGACAAAACGAAACCACGCTTCATCTGCACTGCGAAAGCGTAAGACATTCAACCCATGCACGGCCTCTAGATCCAATGCATATCTTGAAACACACCCTTTGGCATATGCCCTCTGCCGGATTCGCATCCCAACCCATCTGACAGCCTGGACGTGGGATGTGGTTGCATAGAACCCCTGACCGAAATCCAGCGGACGATTCAGTCTTGGCGAAACCACTTGCGGATTCCGCACCGGTTTTTCCCCGCCATGATAGAGTTCAAGGGATTGCATCCCCGACGTCCTTTCCAATGAACAACTCGATGTCATCCACAATCGCCTCCCTGCCCTGCGAATGCAAAGGCTCGTACTCGTCCAAAAGAAATCGAGACACGCCATGCTCGTCAAAAATCCGCATTGCCTGTTCTCCGGAAATTCCATGCCGCCGCGCATACATTTCAATGCAGAACGCAACAAACAGCAGCCGATTCTCCGGGACGTCAATGTTCACGCATAGGCGTGGTTCTCTTGCCATAGTACACATAAAAACCCATTCCTGCGCATAGTCTTTGCGGACATGATAGCAAAATTCCGGCAGCATGTAAAACCGCGCGGGACGCAAAGAGTCCGTGCGGCGCGACGAGACGTCGCGCCCTACCGGAGAAGATTAAGTGGTTAAGTGGCACATGGCCGGCGTTTCGCCGGGAGGGCGGACGTCCTCGTCCGCCGTTGTGGGTGAAAAGGCGGTTGAATGGCCAATTCGGTAGGGCGAGGCGTCCCGCCCCGCCGTCATCGGCCCATCTCTGCGCCTCTGCCGCCCTGCGTGAGACAAAACCGCGGCGCAATCGCAAATCACCGTCTCTGCGCGTTCAGATACGTCACGACGGCGGAGGTGCGGCTGTGAACGCCAAGCTTGACGAACAGCCGACGCAGATGCGTGTCCACGGTGCTCGGCGAGACGTCCAATGCCGCCGCGATCTCTTTGTTCGCGCATCCACGCACAAGGCACTCCATCACCTCGCGCTCACGCGCCGACAGACTCGCCGTCCGCCGCGCGCAGTCTCCCGCCTCGGCCGCATTGGCCCTGTCACCGTCATCGCTTCGAATCTCCACTTTCGCCCTCTCCTGTTTCTCCGCGCCATTGTTCCCCCACGCCGTCCCCCGCGCGGAAAAGGAGAGCGGCGTGTCCGCATTCACGTCTCAAGAGAGGCATCGCCAAACGCCCGATAGAAAACATGATAGTGAAGACACGCCGCGTGGACAACCACGCAGCGCAGCCTCGTATCCCGCTTTCTACCGATTCCTTTGGCGAAGTTTCTCTTGAAGCGATATACGCAACTGCGTACGCGGCCGGGGTCCTTTCGGGATTCCCCGGCTCCCCTGCCGGCCGCCAATCGTCTGCGCGGCGCACGAGGGGTTCTGGCATTCGCGGACACCAGCCCGACGAACGCCCGGCAGCGAACGCCTTTCGGCGAACGCCCAGTCAAAGAACTGCCATCCCATCCACCCGGACGAGAATTGTGAAAAGAATATCAAAAACGCCCGTCCGGCACAATCGAAAAGCGCAATTCTGAAAGCAATCGAATATATGTTTTTTTTTTCTGACTTGTCGGAGTTTTAGGGCGTTTTCTCACATGGGAAGAATCTCCCGAGCCGTTTCGGCGCGATAAAGGAGGTAGTCGACGACGTTGACCTGCCGTATTCCGCCGTAGTCGAACGGCGGATCGGCGTCGAGCGTGAGGAGCGTCTTCGGATACTGGTCGCGAATTGCCTTCAAAGGCGCAAGCTCGCGTTTGAGCGTATTCTCGTCGCGAACGGAGAGTGCCACCTGAAAATAATGTGGTGTACCGTTCGTCAATGCCACAAAGTCGACCTCCTGACGCCCCAGTACGCCGACAAACACGTTTCGATGGCGACGGCGCAGTTCGAGATAGACGACGTTTTCAAGGAGATGCCCGAAGTCGTCGCGCCTGTCGCCCAGCAGAACCCAGCGCAGTCCAGGATCGGCGACGTAGTATTTGGCATTTGTCTTGAGGTAGCCGCGTCCCTTGACATCGTATCTGTTCGCCTTGAAGACAAGGAAAGTCTCGCACAATGCGTCAAGTAGAGCGTCCAGAGTGGCGTGTGGGACGGAAATTCCCTCCGCCTTGAACATCCCGACTATTCGGTTGACGGAAAGCGGATTGCCGATGTTGTCATGCACGAAATGCGCAAGGCGCTTCAGCAGAGCTCCGTCGCGGAACTTCTTGCGCGCAAGAATGTCCTTGTAGAGAATCGTGTCGAGAATGCCGGAAAGGTAGTCTCCCATCGAACGCGACCCGCACGGAAGCGAAGCGGCGAATGGGAAGCCGCCGAAACGGAGATAATCGCGGAAAGCGCGGTCGGGCTGCCGATTGGGGAGGGCGGACATATACTCGGCAAAGGAAAACGACCCGACCTGCACTTCGACGTAGCGGCCGGTCAGAAACGTCGCAAGTTCGCCGGACAGGAACTTCGCATTGGAGCCGGTGATGTAGACATCGCAGTCCTTTTTCGCGAACAGCCCGTCAACGACCCGTTCGAAATCGGGAACGAGCTGGACTTCGTCGAGAAAGACATACGCCCTTCCCTCGGCAGGAAACCGCTCACGGACATATCTCCATGCCGAACGGTAGTCCGAAAACGGTTCGACATCAGGATCTTCAAAATTGATGGACACGATGCATTCCTTCCGAACCCCCCCTGCAACGAGTTCTTCGCGGAAGAGTTCAAGCAGGGTCGTCTTGCCTGAACGCCGAATGCCGGTTACGACCTTTATGACATCTCGGTCTTTCCATGAACGAAGCCATTCGAGGTAGTAAGGGCGCGGTACTTTTGCCATCGTGTCCATAAAAACTCATTTCCTACACAAAGTTTTTACTGGTATAATAGCAAAACTCTGCGAGAATGTAAAACCATCTCCTCTTTCATTCGTCTATAATAGTGCGCATCATGAAATCAAGGGCGTTGCGGTTTTGTGAACTGGAGTTCAAACTTCTGCGCGGTGAAAAAAGATTGCTTTCGCTTCGTGGAGTTTCGGAGTTATGGAGAAAGCAAACTCCAAGCCTCCAAAACTCCACGAAGCGAAAGCAATGCCCTCCACGTCCACGCGGGAGGGCGCGTGTCCTCACGCGCCGTTGCGGTTGAAAAGGCGGTTGAACGGCCTATCCGGTAGGGCGGGGCGTCCCGCCCCGCCGCAGACTTAACCGCTTAATCACTTAACCGCTCACTCCGCAACCACGTTGAACGGCGCGGAGAAGGGCCATGTCATGGTCTTCTTCTTACCATTCGCGTCGAGGAATGTCGTCTTCACCTTCTTCGTCGCGAAGCCGGGGGCGATGACGCTTTCGTCCAGCGGCGCGGAAGGTTCGCGGGAGAGGAGAAGTACGCCGTATGCCTTGTAGCCGGCGATCTCCTTCTGCTTCGCGCCGTCCTCCGTCGCGCTCCAGAGCGAGAACCCGCCCATGACGAGGCCCGTCGCGCGGGCGAGTTTTACCGACACGTTGCAGGCGTTCGTGCTCAGGGCGAAGTCCGTCAATTTGTTCGTCTTCACGACCTTCTTCTTGTCGTAGTCCACCTTGTCGCCGACCAGCGCGAGGGCGAAGCCGTCCGGCGTCGCGTCAGAGACGTAGTCGTAGCCTGCGAGAAGGTCGTCCGTCGGGAAGGATTCGACATCCGCCGTCTCAACCGAGAGCGCGTAGTCGAGGTAGTTCCGCTGGAGGTTGACGACCTTGTCGTACCATCCGCCGCAGGGCGCGAGGGAGAGCATTCCCTCTCCGTCGCAGTTCATCGCGATGCAGCCGACGTCCGAATCGTCGTACCACGCGAGCGGCGCGGACGAATCAACGACGATGCGGCGTCCGGAGTTGTCGGGGTTCGTGGCGTCGGCGATGGCGTACAGGCGCAGCGTCCCGCCGAAGCAGACCGTACCCTTCGCGAAGTGGACGGGCACGAGCAGCGCGCAGCCTATCGCGGACGATTCGTCGGCCACGATCGCACAGGCCTTGGGCGACGTCGACGGCTTTGTCGCGCCGTCGGCGAGCATGCCCGCCACCTTCACACCGCCCTTGTTGTCCACCGTCAGCGTCAGGTAGCCGCTGCCGACGTTCGGCGCGATGAGGGCATCGCGCCCTACCGTGGAGGTTAAGTGATTAAGAGTTAAGTGGTTAAGTTGCGGATGATCGACGCAACGTTCGGCATCCGGTAGGGCGGTCGCCCTGCGACCGCCGCCGTCCGCGACGAGGGACACCGTGTAGTACCCCGCAAAGTTGGTCACCGCGTCGAGATACGCCTGCACCTTCGCGTTCTGGCGGTAGAGCGATCCCGCGTAGCGGACGCCCTCCTGCATCCCCTTGCCCTTGGCGTCGGGGACGTTCATCGTCAGCTCAACGGCGGCGACGGCATCGAGCCATGCGCCTTCATCCGTTGTCGCGCCGTCTCGCACGGCCACCTTCAGTTCGTTCGTGTAGGCAACTTTGCCAGACTTCTGAACGTTCACGATGGTGCGGGTGCGCGCCGCGGACGCATCGCCATCGGAGGCGGCGGCATCGTCCCAGCCCTTCGCGCTGAACGAATAGGTCTTGCCTGCGATCGCCACCTTCGCGGACAGCGCGGGCGTCGCCGCGGTCGAGGCCGTGAACGTGATGGACGCGAGCTTCGGCAGACCGTTCGTCAGCGTACCGCCGCCCTCCTCGTCCACAACTTCGGCGACCACGCCGTAGAACGTGCCGCTCGAGAGCGGGACGTCCTCGGTCTTCACGGTGGCCCGCTTCGGCGACTGCTTCGCGTAGACGGACTCGACCGTGACGTTCTCCTTGGACGTCTCCGTTATCGTGACGGTGCAGACGTCGCCGCCGGCGATGATGGCGGGATATTCGCCTTCCGCCATCTCACCCGCCGTCATCGGCGTGAACGCGATGGTGAACGCCTTGGACTTCGCGCCGTCGTAGTGCGCCACGAGGTCGGGGATCAGCGGGATGCGGACCTTCTTCGCCTTCTTGTCGCCATTCGCCCATTCAAGGACGCCGGACTGCGCCATGTAGTCCTCGCCGGCCTTCGCCGTGCCGTCAGCCGTCGCGTATTTTACGCGCACGACGCCGTCCTTGCCGGAGCGGTTTACGGTGATTTCGGCGTATGCCGCGCTTTCCTTAACGGCAATCGCGGTCTTGGCGAGTTTGATCGAGCCGACGTCGGCGCAGAGACCCGCGATCGTATAGCTGCCGGCGATCTTCGCGTCAGTGCCGTGCGCTACCGTAAGATAGTACGGCGACTTCGTCTTCGGAAGTGCGATGCGCGAGACGGACGCCACGTTCGAGACGATGGTCTGTCCGTTCGCGTTCGTGATTGAGAAGACGGCGTCGCAGGTGGCGTCCTCAAGTGCGATGTCGTAGAGGAGACCGTCCTTGCCGGCGATCTTGAAGTTGTCCTCCGGATCGTCGTCGCGAAGCGTACGGCTGAAGGACGTGCGGGTGGACTTGAGCGTCCAGGCGACCGCGCCCTTGGGCGTGTCGTCCTTCGGGTCGGCGGAGTCGAACTCCGGCGGTTCCGGGACGCGGTAGACGGCGTGGACGATCGTGTCGCACTTGATGGACGAGAAGTCAGTGTCCCACATCAGGAACTCGTAGCCGAGCGAGGCCTTGACCGTCGGCGCGGCGGCGGCGGAAAGACGGCTGACCGTCTGCGTGAGCGAGCCGCCGCCCGTCCACGAGCCGGCGCCGCCGGTGAGGCCGTCCGTCTCGAACACGACCGTGTACGCGGGCGTTTCGCCGGAGACGGAGATCGTCTCGTCAAGCTTCTCCTCCTCGCCCTCCGCATACGAAATCGTCGTGTCGGCGACGTACGTCTGCTTCGAGTGCGCGTCCCACACCTTGAACGTCAGCGTGAAAGGGGTGTACTTCATGATGGACATGACGACGTTGCCGTTCATGTTCACGGGCACGACGGCGCATGGAACGTCAGAACCGGTCACGTATGCGGCGACATAGGCGTCGCCCGAAACCGCTTCGCTGCCGAAGAGGTCCAGCTTTGCCTTGAGCACGATTGCGCCCTCGACGTCGTCGTTGTCGCGGACGTCGCCGAACGGATGGTCGACCGCCGCCTCGGCGGCAAGAGCCGCCAGAGCCGACGCCGCGGCGGATCCAGACGGATTGACAAACGTGAACGTCCCCGCTCTCGTCGCCTTCACCCAATAGCCACTGCCGGGACGCATCGTGGTCAGAGTGTTGTCGGCATCGTCCCATGCGGGATAGAACACGAAGTTGTCTCCCTGCACGCTCTCGACTACGCCGAGGTTCAGCGCATTGGCAAAGACGTCACGGATACTGCCTGGCTGCTGGGGAACATAGCCAATGGCGTTCCATCCGGCCGTCAGGGCAAGACGCACCGTTGAGACGTCTGCGGGCATTCCCGTGACGGGAAGCTGAACACTTCCGCTCGTCTTCCGCATCACCCAATAGCCCTTGCCTGGCTCAATCGCGGAGAGCGTGTTGTCCTCATCGTCCCATGCCGGCTTGAACACCACGTCGTCGCAGATGACGCGGTCGATGTCGTTCAGGACGGAGGCGAACACTACGCGGGGCGCGCTGTTCGTCGGCACGACGTTGACGGACATGAACTGCCAGCCGGAGCCATTGAACGTCAGCGTCTGCGTCACCGTGTCCGACACCTCAATTGCATGGCGGGCGGATGGAGAGCCGAGCTGTCCGCCCACGGTGGCGCGGACGCTGCCCTGCGCATCCAGCAGTTCGTCTTCGCTCACGTCCCAGACCTTGAACGCGAACGTCTCGTTCTCCGTTCCGGCCACGGACGGACTCAGCGTGACCTTGGCAACGCCGTTGTCCACGCGAACGACTCCCGTCCCGCGCAGTTCGCTGCCGCAGAATACGCCGACCATGTCACCCTGCGCGGCCGGCTCGCCCCTGATGGTGACGGACGCCACAATCGTCATGTTCGGATTCGGATACGCCACCGCAGTGCCGAACGGGTTGGAAGAGGCGCATTCGATGAGGTACGGATCGCTCGGACCTCCGAGAAGACGACCGATTTCGCCCTGAAGCTGCGCGTTGCAGCGATGCTCGTCGCCATCGGACCAGACCTTGAACGTTATATTCTCGCTGTTGTCGTTCAAGTAGACGTTGATGGCACGACGTCCGCGGGAATCAAGCTCAATGCGTCCGCGGAGTTCGCTTCCGACAAACGCGAGCAGCACGTCGCCCTCCTGCGCCGCGACGCCGTTGATCGACACCTCGGCATAGACGACCATGGCGGGGTTCGTCGTCCGGTTAACCACGCCGTAGGGGTCTGCCTGACCTTCGCGCGGGGCGCGGAGGGTTATGCGCTTCGTCGCGCTCTTCGTGACGCCGTTCTCCGTGTAGCGGGCCGTAAGCGTGACCTCCTCGTCCGCCGTGACGTCGCGGGCGCGAACCGCGCCATTGGCGCCGAACACGATGTTGTCCGCAGGCGACGCGCTCCATGCCGCGTTGACGCGCGCCGTCGTACCGTCGCTGTACGAGGCGGTCGTCGTGAAGTTCGTGGACGCCCCCGAATCGATGCGGCTCGGCCCCGCAATGGCCAGGCCTGTCAGCGTCTTCGACGGAGTCGGCTCGACGACCGTGAAGTAGACGTCGTACGTGTTGTTGTTCTCGTTCGTCTCGCGAATCATGTTCGACGAGTCAAGCGTCACGCGAACGCGATACGTTCCCGCCTGATAGGAACTCAACGGACGCTTGCAGTCAAAGAACCTATAATGTCCCACTGGAGTCTCAAGAGATGCGAAACGAGTGTCCGACTTGCTGTAATAGTTCGTCCCATAGGACGAGACGGCCAAGCGGGAAATCTCCAATCTGTTCGTATGCTTTCCGACTGCGTTCCAACTGGCATCGCGATAGCTGAAATGCACATGGAACTCGTCGTTTGTCGTGAAAGACGTCCGAGACGCAGTTGCGTTCGTGCTGCTTGAGAACACGACGGGGGAATTCCATGCGGACGGCTTGTAGAACGTAAGATCCAGAGACGTCGAGGCCGACGAATCCACCATGCGGTATTTCAGGGAATAGTCCACGGCGTTGCCGACCCTGTATGCGCGAACTCGGAGGTAGTACGTCTGGCTCGTCGTCGGCGTGTAGGCGATCTTGAAATTGCGGTTCGTTCCGCCGTCGTCGTCATCGGCGACGCGATACGCATTGTTTGTCAATGTCGACGAGAAGAGTTCGCCGTACGTGTCGCCAGTCCCGGTCGTCTCGAAGATGTAGGACTTGCCCGCCGTCATCGAAATCTTGAAGAAGTCGTACGAGTCGGCGCTGCCGAGGCTGTGGGGGCCGTGCGTCTGCGCCGTCGTCGTGGGCGTCAGGAGCGTCGCGCCGGTAGCGACGTCGTCCGCCGGATCCCATGCGTCCGTCGCCAGCATCTGATACCTCAACGTGTATGACTCATTTTGCGAAGAACTATAGTAATGGCGAACGCGCAAGTAGTAAGTTCCGGTCTTCGACGGCGAGTAGGTGAATCTGAAATTCTTATCGGACGGATAACTTATGTCGTCGTTCCAGGCCACACGCGCGGATGTATTTGTCGACGTCGAATTGAAGAGTTCGCCGACCGTGTCCGAAGTGCCCGTCGTCTCGAACCGGTACTTCTTGCCGGCGGTCAGCGACACCTTGAAGAAGTCGTAGCGGTCGTTGACATTGTTGAGGCCGTGCGGGCCGTGCGTCCGCACTGTCGTCGTGGGCGTTATGACAGTTCCGCCGGACGGTACGTTGTCGGCGGGGTCCCATTCGTCGGGATACGTCGCAGTGGCACCGGCCCGATAGCCGATTGCCGACGAACTGAGCGGAGATGCATTCGCGCCAGACGACGAGGACGCCGCCTTGACGTAGTAGTAGTAGTTCGTGCCGGCAATTGCCGTAGTGTCGTTGACGCCGAGAACCGCATTCGTCGAATTGGCGAACGAAAGCCATGACGAAATGGCCGACGGCGTCGCCGTCGACGAAGTCGAGCGATAGACCTGGTAGTGGGTAGCGCCGGTGACGCGATACCATGCCACAAGCACCTTGTCCGTGTACGTGCCACGCGAGGCCGCCACGGCCGCGGGCGCGGGAAGCGTGGCGCTGGAGAGCGCCTTGAGGACGTTCAGACGTCCGCCCGTCTTGACCTTGCCGCTCAACGCGGAAATCTTGTCCACGCCCGCGTAGAGGCGCTGGATCAGCTGAAGGTACGTCTCGTTCGGATACTGTGCCTTCAAGAGCGCCAGAGCGCCCGTGACGTGTGGCGCGGCCATCGACGTGCCGCTATAGGCCACATAGGTGTCCGCCCCTGCAACGAGATTGACAAAGCATGAAAGAATGGTCTCTCCAGGAGCCGCAATGTCAACGGAAGTTGCCCCATAGTTGCTAAATGAACTCATTGCATCCGACGAACTCGTCGATGCCACGGAAACAACGTTGTCCAAATCGTAGGAAGCGGGATACAGCGGCGTTGAATCATTGTTCAATCCTTCGTTTCCCGCCGCACAGACAACAATGATTCCGGCATTCCGCAAGTTCTGCAAAGCCGTACCGAACGAGGCGTTGCTTGAACCGGTCCACCCCCATGAGCAGTTTATGACGTTGACGCCCTTCGCTCTCGCATAGTTGACAACCGTAATCAAATCCGAAACATAGCCAGTCAGCGAAACTCCGTTGGAGATTTTCAACCCCATCAACTTCACTTTCCAGGCGACGCCGACAACCCCTCTGCCGTTGTTGCCGACTGCGCCAATCGTTCCCGCGACGTGCGTTCCATGCCCATCCGCATCGGTGTCCATCGGATTGCCGGTCTTGTTTCCCGCATAGCAGGAAATGCCATACCTGTCGTTCGTAAAGCCGTCGACACTTCCCTGGCTTGGGTTCTGCCACATGTTTCCAGCCAGATCGGGATGGTCGTATTTGATGCCGGAATCCATCACGCCGACAATCACCGAAGATGCGTCGGTACGCAGATTCCACGCCTCGGGCGCCTTGATCTTCTTCATTCCCCAAAGATCGCTCCAGGAGGAATCATTTGGAGTCGCACAAGGATGAAGAACGTAGTTCCTGCCCACGTCGGAGGCCGACGGCACACCGTTCAGCGCATCCGTCAGCTCCATAACGGAATCAAGGGTGGCCTCTTCGGCGGGAACCATCACGGACATGAGACGCCGCCCCTTCTCGACTTCCATCAGCACGCCGTGTATCTTCGCGCCGAAGGGTTCGAGCAGCTTGGCGAACTGCTCGTCCGTGCATTCGCCGTCGACCGTCACCGTGACCTGATTGGCGACGTACTCCTGCGTCCCGGCAAGGACCATCTCGCCGGCGTCGTTCGGATACCACGTCTCCTCAAGATGGTGTTCGTACCCCTCCGCATCCGGCTTCACGAGCCATTCGCGGAGTTCGCCCTCCGGGCCGCCCTTCGTCTTCGGCGGCAGGACGCTCGAACGGTAGGCGCGGACAGGCACGTCTGGATAGCGCGAGCAGCGCGGCGCGTCCGCGACGTCGAAGGGATCGTCCTCCTGCGGCGTCTGCGGACGACTCTCCGTCCCGACCGACACGAGCGTCTCGCCGCCGGCTGAATCCGCGGCGTTCACCGATTCGCCCTCCTCGCCCTTCGCGGTCCTGGCCGTCTCGGCTTTCGCCTTGCGCGCCTGCGCGGCGGCCTCTTTCTTCGCCTTGCGCTCCGCCTTCCGCGTTTCCGCCACATGGCGCGATTCCGCGTTTTCGGACGCCGCCGATGGCGACAGCCACTGCCAGCCAACCCAGCCGATCAGCACGACCAGCAGGGCGGCAAGCGCCATTTTCGTTCGTTTCATACGCTCGTCTCCGTTTGTCTTTGCGCGAGGACAGACCATCCCCACAATCGCCGCATATTATCCCACGGAGCGTTTCAAGCGTCATGTCACGAAATAACAGTACAAAAGGGCGCAAAGGGTTGAGCGGTCAAGTCGCACATGTCCGGCGGGACGTCATTCGCGGACTATGCGCACGTCGACTGCGGCGGAGACGCCGTCGGCGGTGGAGCAGGAGATCCTGTGGCGCCCGGGCTTCGGCGTCCAGACGAACGGCTGCTCTCCCGCCGTCTCGCCCTGCGGCCTGCCGTCGACGAACCACCACAGGCGTCCGTCCCTCACGTTCCCCACGACAGTGCAGACGATCCGCTGGCTGTCGAATCCGTCCAGCAGCCTGAACTCGGAGTTGTTGTACGGCTTCGATATCGCAATCTTCCGCGGCCTGTCTGTCTTTCCGAGATGCGCCGCCACGTAGTCGTCGACGACCGTCGTCACCTCGCCGTCCGCGCCGCGCCGGTGCATTTCGCACAGCGTCGCGGGAGACTTGGACGCAAGGGCGAACCCGGTCTCCGTGGTCGGACACTCCGGCGCCGCGGGCTGCCCGCTGTCCGCGCACACGACGCGCGAAACGACGTCCGCAGGGCGCGGAAACCACGGGCCGTCGTCGGCCGGATACATTCCGCGCGCAATCTCCCAGCAGACCGGGGCCGCCGCCTCCGCGCCGACGATCGAAGTGTCGCCGAATCCGCCCCAGAGGTGTCCGCACCACACGCCGACGACGTACTCCGGATTCCACGCAACCGTCCAAGCGTCGCGATAGGCGGACGACGTGCCGGTCTTCCACGCGAAGCGCGACGTCTTCACGTCGGCGACGTGCCCCAGCGCTGCGGCGGAGCGCTCCTCCCCTGAAAGCGCGTCGGCGACGAGCCAGCACGCGCCGTCGGAGAAGACTCGGACGCCTTCGGGTCCGAAGTCCCCGATCGGCGATGCCTTGAGCGGAGTGGGCGCGATCCACGTGCCTCCGCGCGCAAGGCTACCGTACGCGCCGACGAGCTCGACGAGCGTGACCTCCACGTTTCCAATCGACATTCCAAGCCCGTACTCCGCGTCCGCCCGCTTCATGTGGCGGAATCCAAGCGCCCGCAGCGTCGTTCCGAAGCGCACAAGCCCCACCCTCTGGAGCAGCTGGACGAAGGGAAGGTTGAGCGATAGGACGAGCGCGTCCGAAAGCTTCACCATGCCCCTGCTGCGGGCGTCGAAGTTGACGGGGTTGTATCCGCGATACGCTTTCCTCACGTCGGACAGGCGTTCGTTCGGCGTCGTGAGTCCGAAGTCAAGCGCCCGCGCGGCAAGGAACGTCTTGAGCGTGGAGCCGGCCGGACGCGGCGAGTCTGCCGTGTTGACCTGCCCGGCGATGCGTGAGAAGTAGTCGCCCGAACAGGCAAGGGCAAGCACCTCGCCGGTCTTCACGCGCATGACGACGGCGGCGACTGACGTCCCGCCGCGCTTCGCCGCCGCGTCGACCGCGCGTCTGGCACGCTCCTGCACGTCGCAGTCCAGCGAAGTGACGTAGTCCCCCCTGCGGCGGCCGTTCATGCGGAACACCTCGCGCATCGCCCAGTCGCAGAAGTAGGGATTGCGGAAAGGACGCGGATTGCGCCTGAGCGCGGGGCGGACGCCCGACGCGCCCTCCCTCTGCTCCCGCGTGATCATCCCAAGTTCCTGCATTCGCCCCAGGACGTACTCGCGCCGCTTCAGGGCGCGGTCCATGTGGCGGTCGGGGCGAAGACGCCCGGGGCTTTGCACAAGCCCCGCCAGCAGCGAGGCCTCGCCAAGCCCGAGGTCCTTCGCGGACTTTCCGAACCACCCCTGCGCGGCAGCCTCGATTCCGACGAGGTTGGACCCGAACGGCGCCCTGTTCAGGTACTGCGACACAATCCACAGCTTGTCGCGGGACCTCTCGATCTTCATCGCGCGTATCGCCTCGACGCCCTTCCAGAAGAGGGTGCGCGGATGCGGGCGGACGAGACGCGAGGCCTGCATCGTGAGCGTGGACGCGCCGGAGACGCGGCGGAAGGAGGAGACGTTCTGCCCGAACGCCCGGCAGACGCTCAGCCAGTCAACGCCGGAGTGGCTGAGGAAGCGGCGGTCCTCTGCGGCGACGACCGCCTTGACAATCCAGTCGTCCGCAGAGGCGGAGTAGTACGGACGGCAGTCCATGTCCCCCGCGCCGAGAGAGACGCGCATGACGTCGCCATGCGAATCGCGCAATACCGCCCCCGCCGGATACTCGTCCGCAAGCTCCAGATGCGGATCGACGAGCAGCCATGCGACGACTGGCGCAAGCAGCGCGACGGCGATGGCCGCCGCCGCGCAGGCAATTGCGATTCGCGCGCGTTTGGTCACTTCACGACCCTCACCCGTCCCGAGGCGCTGCGAGCGTGAATCTCGGGCTCGTACATCGCCTCGACGGACGCGCCGGGGAGGAGGAAGTCGCCCGCGCCGACGACGCGGACCGCATAGTAGGCCCTCGCCCTTCTCGTCCCGTCTGCCGCCGCATCGCAGGTGAACGAATTGGAGAACAGCAGGAAACGGTCGTCGCGAAAGTCGCGGCGCAGTTCGAAGCCTTCGATCTCCGCCTTGTCCATCCACGAGAAGGCGTCCCACAGATGCGACCTGCCGTCGACCGCGTGGGGGTCAGGCTCGAAACATCCGGGCAGAAGGTCCTCCACGACGAGGTCTTCGTATTCGCGGTCTTCAAGATTGAACGTGAGCTCGACGATGAGGAGGTCGCCGCGAGAGAGGTTCTCCATGTCCACCTCCTTGCCCTCGACGTCCAGAAAGCGGCGCTCGACGCCGATGCCGCTGGAGACGGCCTTGAGCGACTGCGGATCGGGGAGCGAGACGGACGACGCGGTGAGATACGCGGCGCCCGTTCCGCGGTTTTCGGCGACGACCGTTCCACCGCCCGTCATGCGAAAGGCGCGCTTCGGGGTGACGGCCGTCGTCTTGCCGCCGTCCTTAATTACGACATCGGGTTCGCCCGACGGAAGCGGCAGTGTCCGGTTGAACGTGGCGAGGGCGAGTAGCGCGTGCGAGTTGGCCTCCGTCGTGCCCCAATGGTTCCGCGACTTGTCGCGCCGCGAATTGACGTAGGCGGCAAGGCCGGGAAGGCGCGCGTCCTTCGGGTCGAGCTCAAGAATCGCAAGGAGGGCGAGAGAGGCGGAGACGACGCCATCCGGATGCAGGTCCGCCGTCAGCTCCCTTGCGCGGGCCCTGTCGCCCGACGCCGTGAACGCGCGGGCGAGATGGCACTTGGCGACCATGGGCATGTTCGTGCGCCCGTCGAAGAGACGCAGCTGGGTGTCGACGTCGGGGACGGCGGCCATGGCAAGCAGATGGCAGGCATACGACGAAATCAGGACGTCCTTGGACAGGGCGAATTTGCGAAGGTAGCCCGTCACGTTCACGCGCGCCGAATCAGGCATTGTGAACCCGGCCTTGTAGGCGGCGATGAGGAATTCCGACGCCCATAGCGAGTAGCGCGTCTTCCACGGCCTCGTGTCGCAGTCCGGCCACATCACGTAGTCGTCGTTCCTCTGCATGGAGACGATGCGGGTGACGGCGGTCTGGACGACGTTCGAGGCGTCGGTCGAGATTGAGCTCTCGCTCACGGGAATAGTGTTGAGGATGCCGCCCGCAGCGACGAGCGGATACGCGCGCGACGCGGTCTGCTCCAGGCATCCGTACGGATATCCCACGAGGTAGGAGAGGGCGGCGGTGAGTTCGCCGATCATGTCCTTCGAGACGGTGAACCTGCGCTGGGCGAATTGGGGGAGGTTGGCGGCGGGATTGGGAAGCTCGACCTTGCCGCCGGCGGGGATGCAGACCGTGCGCGACTCGCCGACCCACGGGGCGCCGGGGCGGACCGGCAGGAGGATTTCGTCCGTGTGCCTTTCGCCAAGCCCCTTGGCGCAGAAGGAGATCTTCGCCTCGCCGGGGGACTGTCCGGCGCGGACCGGAATGCGCAGGACCTGCGACGCGCCGTTGTCCAGTACGAGCCTGCCTGCAGCCGGCCCGTCAAGCGCGCCGGCGCCGGAGACGGAGACTTCGTAGCGCACCTCTCCGTCCGCGCCGCTGCGGTTGGAAAGCGTGAGCGCCGCCTCCAGCACGTCGCCCGGGGCCGCGAAGCGCGGGGCGTCCGGCTGCATGACGAGACGCGGCGCGATCTTGAGGCTGGACGACGCGGCGCCGCTCGCCTTCCCGTCGTACACGACGGCGGTGACGCGGGCCTCGCCCGCGAACTCCGGAAGCGCGAACATGACGCTCGCCTTTCCGTCGACGACCTTGACTTCCTTCTGCCAGACGCTGAGCGGCTTGAAGCGGCGCGTCGGCTGCGGGCTCAGGCGGCGGAACATGTCGCCTTCCGCGCCGCCGCCGGTCTTCGCGCCGGAACGGCGGAAGGAGTCGTCTACGACGGGGAGAAGATAGCTGAAGACGTCGTATAGCGGATGGTTCATCTCTCGCACGGCGCCGAACCACCCGATCGGGTCGGGCGTCTTCTCGGAGGTGAGGAGGTTGATGCCCTCGTCCACGACGGTGACGACGGCGCGCGCGTCCTTCGCATCCGCGCCGCCGACGGCGAGGCTCGCCGTCAGGTCGGCGCCGCCGTCTTCGCGGTACGCGACGGACGGCTTCACCGAGACGTCGAACTCCCTGTCGCGCACGGACGTCCTTGTCGTCGCGATGCCGAAAGCGCGGTTGGCGACGTGGCGGGAGCCTGCCTTGCAGGCCTGCACGACGGTCAGCGATACGTCCACGCCCGGCGCCCACGCCTCCGTGACGGGCTGGAGCTCGAACTCGCCGGTGGGACTTTCAAGGCGGAGCACCTGGGAGTAGACCATCTTGTCGCGCATCACGGAAAGCCAGACGCTCCCAGCGAAGGGAGCCTTGACCGTCAGGCGCGGGCGGTCCCCGACGTAGTAGACCTTCTTGTCGAACGAAAGCTCCAGCTTCGTCGGATTGGAGAGCGACGCGCGAAGGGCGCCGTCGTCGCCGCCATGCCCGCCGACCCAGTAGCCGGCGGAGAAGGCGACGTCCGCCTCCTCGTCGCGGACCGTGACGACGTAGTCGCCAACGGACGGCACGGGAAGCTCCAGCGTGGCAAGGCCGTTCGTCCCGACCGCGATGCTGCCGACGTCGCCGAGAGCCTGGCGGATCTTGTCCGTGACCCATTCGGAGCGTCCGCCGTCAAGTTTCCTGAGGCTGTACACGTAGTCGACGCGCTCGACCTTGACGGAAAGCGAGCGGTTCGTGGCGGCGGAGAGGAGCGCCGTGCCGTCCGGCTTCACAAGCGCCACCTCGCATTTCACCGGCTTGTCCGACCTGCGCAGGGAGGCGGGAATCTTGACGCCGACGTAGTGCGGATAGAAGTGCATGACGCGCGATGCGCGGGCAGACACTCCGCGTCCGCCGTTCTCGAAGACCGTCCCCTGCAAGGTGGCCTTGACCGCCGCGGCGGGGCGTCCGATCTTCTCCACGCGCCCGCCCTCGGCGGTGCGGATGAAGAGTCTTCCCTCGTTGTCGAGCGGCGCCTTCCTGAACGCCAGGAAGTTCGGATTGAGGTGGCGGCCTGAATCGCCGAAGGTGAAGCCGTCCCAGCCCTTCGGCTTGAACGGAACGTCGGCGAACATCACCGCGCCGTCGGCGTTGAGCCCCGTGGCGGCGCCGCCGAAGAGGTGTTCGGCGGACACGGTGAAGCCGATGTTGGTCATGGCCGACTCGTCGGAGACGTCCACCTTCACGCGGATCTGCGGCGGCACGAACTCCTCGATCTTCACCTGGCGCTCGCCGATGACGTCGCCGTCCTTGCCGGGAATCTTCGCCCGGACCGTCCATATTCCGCTTCTCATCTCGTCGGGGACGGAGAACTTCTCGCATATGGCGGAGCCGAACTTGTCGGACACGACGGTGGAGGTGGAGCGGACGCTGCCCTCCAGGTCGCAGAGCGTGAACTCGACGGGAAACGGCTTGGGGGCGCGGCATTTCCCGTTGCGGAGAATGGCCTGCGCGAAGATCTTCTCGTTGTGGCGGTAGATTCCGCGCTCCGTCCAGACGAACGCCTCGACCTCGTCCTTCTCCGTGAACCCGCGTCTGGAGCCATCGGACGGTGTCTCGTCGTTCGCGTTGCCGTTCAGCGCGATGAACGAGACGTCGGGCGTGTCGCGGCGCGTGGCGACGACGGCGAACGCCTGCCCGCCCCTGTCGACCTCCCCCAGGTTGTCGGTGGCCTTTTCGAGCGCGCACCACCCGTCGGCGTCGGTGACGCCGTCCGAAAGCAGCACGTTGGACGGAGTGCAGAGGCGCACGCAGACGTCCTTCATCGGCAGGCCGGTCGTGAGCGAGGTCGTCCAGACGTAGACGCAGTCCTTCGTCTCGCGGACGGAAAGCCCGATGTCCGTCACGCAGACGAGCCGCCAGTTCACGTCGAACTCCTTCGGCCCGTCGTCGTCCACCGACTCGCCCGCAACGCGAACCAGGTACACGCCCTTCTCGGCCTTGCCGTTCTCGCCCCGGACCTGGATCGGCGTGACGATCTCCTCGTTGCGCCTTTCGGGCAGGTCGATGACCCTTTCGCATTCCTTGCCCGCAAGTTCCCTCGTGTCGCCGGAATCGCCTCCGCCGCCATAATAGCGATTGTACTGTCCCTCCTCGCGCGCAAGCAGCTGGACGACGTTGCGCTCCGGCACCTCGTAGGTGCACAGCTTCAGCTTCCCGACGTTCGCCGTCTTTACGGAAATCGCTCGCCTTCCCACGCTTGGAAGATAGCGGCCGGAATTGGCGAACCTGACCGAAGGCGGAAGCGGACCGGTGTTGAACGTCCGCACGAACTCCGTCACGGTGGAGCGCCCTGACTTCATCGGCAGCCCGGCCTTGACAACCACGCGGTATTCCACGTCCGGACGGAAACGCCCATTGACGTAGACGGAATCCTTCCAGTGGACGTACTTGAATGAAAGAGGCGCGGGCGACGGCTCGATCGACACGTATTCGGAAATCCGCTCCATGTCGGGGCATTCATCCTCCGGCATGTTCAGCTGCAGGCCATCGTTGTCGCCGTAGAAACTATCGAGCTTGAAGCGGAACGTCGCGCCGGAGATGAAAAGAGGCGCAGCAGGCTTTTCCGCCGCGTCTGCGGAAGCGGAGCCCGCCGCCGCGTTTGTGGACGCGGTGGCCTGGACCGCGGAGTTCGCCGGCGACGCGCCGGCCGGCCCGTCTGCGGAATTCTCGCCGGAATTGCCGCACCCTGCGAATGAAAACGACAGCAGAAGAGCCGCCGCCCCGAAAAGGGACAATGGAGGAAGGAACTTTTTCATGGAAACGCCCCGTGGAAACTGTGAACCCGTAAAACCCGATGGATGGAAAACAGCGCGGATTATAGAGGATTGGAGCGGAACAATCAAGAGGGGAAATCGGAAAATCGCGTCGCCGCGCAACGCCCCGGAGCGACATTCAAAATGGTTATAAAAAATCCAATTCCATAATTGACAGTTCTACAAACTCCATGGTAAAATGTCGCGCATGGAATTAAGGCATGTCAGATATTTTGCCACCATAGCCCGCGAAGGGAACATTTCACGCGCGGCGAAGGCGCTGGGCATAAGCCAGCCGGCCCTATCGAAGCAGCTCTTCGAACTTGAGGAGGAACTTGGGCAGGCGCTTTTCGAGCGGACTGCGCGCGGCGTCCGCCTGACGGCCAAGGGACTTGTGTTCAGGCAGCGGGCGGAGGAGATCATGTCGCTCGTGGACCGGGCGGCGCGCGAGGTCTCGTGCGCGAAGTCGCGTCTGGCCGGGCAGATAACCCTCGGATCGAGCGAGACGTTCGCCTTCAAGTTCGTCGCCGCCGCGCTCCGCTCGCTCGTCGCGGAGAACCCCGCCGTGTCGTTCCGCATCGTCTCCGGAAACGCGGAGGACCTGGCCGGGCGCGTGAAGCAGGGCGAGCTGGATCTGGCGCTGCTTATCGGCCCCACGCGCATAGAGAACTGCGAAACGCTATCCCTCGGCGCATACCACCGCCTCGGACTCGTCCTGCGCCGCGACGACCCTCTCGCGAAGAAGAGCGGAATCACGCCGGACGACATTCTGAACAGGACGCTTCTCATGCCCCGCCGCCTGCAGCTATCGAACGAAGTCGCCGGCTGGTCCGGCATCAACTACGCGCGCCTGAACGTCGTCGGCACGTTCAACCTCCTCCACAACGCGGCATACGCCGTGGACGAGGGGCTTGCCTCCGCCGCATTCTCGAACGACGGGCTGATCCCGGGCGTCCTGGCGGACCGTCTCGTCTTCCGCCCCTTCCAGCCGGAATTCTACACGGAAGTCTACCTCGCATGGAAGAACTCCGAATCGCTTTCCCCTGCGGCCGCCGCGCTCGTGGAGAGCCTCCGCCTCAGGTCGGCGGAGTGCATCGGCCTTGAAGAGGCATTGTCGGAAAAGGAGCAGACAGCATGAAGAAAATGAACCGAAGGGATTTCATCGGACGCTCCGCGTCATTCGCGGCGGCGTCCACGCTGCTGCCCGCCTGCACGAAGGCGGCGGGGCGGCAGAAGCCAAACGCTGCCGAAGCGAAGACGCCCGTGAAGGCGCGCAAGGACAGGATGCTGGTCGTATACTTCTCGCGCAGCGGCAACACGCGCCACGCGGCGGAGACGTTCGCAGAGGCCTGCGGCGGGGCCAGGCTTGTGGAGATCAAGGCCGCGAAGCCCTACGCCGCAAAATACGAAGACTGCTGCGAGGAGGCGAAGCCCGAATGCCGCGCAGGGACGCTGCGGGTTATCCAGAAGATTCCCGACCTCGACCTCTCGCGCTACGACGCCGTACTCGTAGGAACGCCGAACTGGTGGGGGACGCTTGCGCCCCCCGTCAGGACATGGCTGAACGAAAACGCCGCCGCGCTGAAGGCCAAGACGCTCTGCCTCTTCCAGACCCACGGCGGCGGCGGGATGCAGAACTGCGCCCGCGACTTCGCCGCGCTCGTGCCGGGCGCGAACGTCCTGCCGGCAAAGTCGTACCTCGGCGCGACGGTCAAGATGCGCCCGAATCTCAAGGCGTTCGTCACGGAGCGCTTCGCGGTCGAATGACGCGCCCGGCGAACGCAACGCAAGGAAGAAGAAGGAAAAGATGAACAAACCGATGAAAGCGCTGCTCATAAACGGAAGCCCGCATCCAAACGGCAACACCGCGCGGGCGCTGGAGGAAGTCGCCTCCGCGCTCCGGGAGGCGGGATGCGAAAGCGAAGTCGCCCAGGTCGGCGTCAGGCCAGTCCGCGGCTGCGTCGCGTGCCGGCGCTGCGCCGAGACCGGACGCTGCGCGTTCGACGACGACATGGCGAACGCCATCCTTGAAAAGGCGCTGGCCGCGGACGCGCTCGTGATCGGCACGCCCGTCTACTATGCCCAGCCGAACGGCGCGCTGCTGGCCGTGATGCAGCGCGTGATGTTCGCGGCCGCGGGACGCCTCCGCGGAAAGCCGGCCGCCTCCGTGGCCGTCTGCCGCCGGGGCGGCGCAAGCACGGCGTTCCAGACGCTCAACATGTTCTTCGGAATCCTCGGAATGCCCGTCGCCGGCTCCCAGTACTGGAACATGGCGTACGGACGCGCACCGGGCGAAGTGGAGCAGGACGTCGAGGGGATGCAGACGATGCGCCTCCTCGGCAAAAACCTCGCGTGGATGATGGCGAAGCTCAAGGACGGCGTCCCCGCGCCGGAGCCATGGCAGATGACGAACTTCATACGCTAGCAATTTTCCACTGGTCACAAACAACCGGAACTATATGGAAACGCAAACACAGTTCAACCTCATGTCCATCACCGGGCCGGCAGACGTAAAGGCCGTCCCGGAGGACAGAATCGACGACCTCTGCGCCGCAATGCGCAAGGCCCTCGTCAAGCGCGCCTCGAAGCACACCGGACACGTCGGCCCCAACCTCGGATTCGTCGAGGCGACCGTCGCCCTCCACCGCGTCTTCGACTCGCCGAAGGACAAGCTGGTCTTCGACGTCTCTCACCAGTGCTACCCGCACAAGATGCTCACCGGCCGCATGCGAGCCTACGTCGACGAAGAGCGCTACGGCGACGTCTCCGGCTACACCGAGCCGTCGGAATCCCCGCACGACCAGTTTGTCGTCGGGCATTCCTCCACTAGCGTCTCCCTCGCGCTGGGCCTCGCCAAGGCGCGCGACCTGCGCGGCGAGTCATTCAACGTCGTCGCCGTCATCGGCGACGGCTCCCTTTCCGGCGGAGAGGCATTCGAGGGCCTCAACAACGCGGCGGAGCTGGGAACGAACCTGATCGTCGTCGTCAACGACAACCAGATGTCCATCGCCGAGCCCCATGGCGGCCTGCACAAGTCGCTCGGACGCCTCCGCTACTCGAACGGCACCGCGCACTGCAACTTCTTCAGGGCGCTCGGATTCGACTACTTCTACGTCGCCGAGGGCAACGACGAAGTCGCCCTTGAACAGGCGTTCCGCAAGGTCAAGGACTGGCCGCGCCCCGTCGTCGTCCACGTCAACACCGAAAAGGGATTCGGATGGAAGCCCGCGACCGACGACAAGGAGGCCTGGCACTGGAGCCTGGCGCCGTTCGACCCCGCCACCGGCAGGTCGCTCGTCCCCGCCCCCGCCGACGGATGGATCGGCAGCCGCTTCGCGGACCATATGCTCGCCAGGATGTCTGCGGACCCGAACGTCGTCGTCGTCAACGCCGCCGTCCCCGGAATGCCCGGCTTCACGAAGGAACGCCGCGAAAAGGCCGGAAAGCAGTTCGTGGACGTGGGCATCTGCGAGGAACACGCCGTGACCTTCGCCGGCGCCCTCGCCAGGGGCGGCGCGAAGCCGGTCTTCAGCGTCATCTCGTCATTCCTCCAGCGCGCGTACGACCAGGTGAGCCAGGACCTCTGCATCAACGACCTCCCGGCGACGATCGTCGTGACGTCGGCGTCCGTCCTCGGCATGAACGACGTCACCCACCTCTGCTGGTTCGACATCCCGCTCCTCTGCAATCTGCCGAACCTCGTCTACCTCTGCCCGACGAGCGAAAAGGAGTTCTTCGCAATGCTCGACTGGTCGATCGACCACAAGGAGCATCCCGTGGCCATCCGCCAGCCGGAGAACGGAGTGCGCGAAAACGACGTCCACGTCCTTGACGACTACTCCGGCCCAATCCGCTGGGACGTCACGCGGCAGGGGAGGGACGTCGCCATACTCGGTCTCGGAAACTTCTACAAACTCGGCGCGGAACTTGCCGACACGCTTGCCGACCGCGGCGTCTCCGCGACGCTCGTCAACCCGCGCTGCGCGACGTCGCTCGACTGCGAGACGCTCAACTCCCTCGCGAAAGACCACCGCCTCGTCGTCACGCTTGAGGACGGCGTCGTGGACGGCGGCTTCGGCGAGAAGGTGGCGCGCCACTGCGCCATGTCAGAAATGAAAGTCCTCGTGCGCGGCGCGGCGAAGAAGTTCGCCGACAGGTACGCATACGAGGACTTCATGAAGGAGAACCGCCTCACGGTCGGCCAGCTGGCCGACGACGCGATGGCGGCTCTCGGCAGGTAGTCTGCCGCCGTCTCAGGCCTTGACCTCCCAGCCCGGCTCGTAGTCCCTGTTCCAGAACTTCGCGGCCGCGCAGGACGGGTCGGCCAGACGGCCCGTCGATGGGTCGAGGCGGACGGCCTCGCCCGTCAGCAGCGAAACGTTGCCCAGTTCGGTGATGACGTTCGAACGCACGGCCTCGTCAATCGGCGCGGCCGTGTTTTCGTCCTTGGCGCGAACGCACTCCACGAAGCGGAGCATATGCGCCTGGTCGCACGTGCGAATCGGGTCGGAGAGACGGTTGTCGCCCACCTGCTTCGACGGATCGACGTCGCCCGCCGCCCACTTGGAGATGACCTTCCGCCCGGCGCGGTCGTAGATCGCGGACTCGCCCATCGGCCCGAAGAACGCAAGGCAGTCGTCGCAGTAGACGAGGCAGCCCGTCCACTTGCCCATGAACGGCATCGCGCCCGAATGCGAGCACCCTTCCCACGTGAGGTACTTCCTGTCGGCGAACTGCGCCGTCAGCATGTGCGTGTCCTCGAACTCGAAGTCCTCGCCCTCGCAGAAGAGCTTCCCGCCCGCCGCGTAGACGCGCTCCGGGCATCCGGCGCCAAGCGCCCAGCGGGCGATGTCCACGAAGTGGAGTCCGTTGTTCGGAAGGTCGCCCGTGCCGTAGCCGCGGAAGAAGCGCCAGTTGTAGTGGACGAGCTCAGGGCGGAACGCGCCGCAGCGCGGCGCCGGGCCCTGCCAGCGGTCCCAGTCAAGCCCTTCAGGACACGCCACCGCCGTCTTCGGCCTGTGGATCGCCGGACGGTCGGAAAGGCACCACGCCTTCGCCCAGTGCGGCTTTCCGTACTTCCCGCCGCGTATTGCCGCCACGGCCTGCTGCGTCGCATACGAACTGCGCCGCTGCGTGCCCAGCTGGAACACCGCGCGCGTCTTCTTCTGGACGGTGCGCAGGACTTCGGCCTCGCCCGCCGTGCAGCCGATGGGCTTTTCAAGGTAGAGCGCCTTGCCGGCCTGCATCGTCCAGATTCCGGCCAGCACGTGCCAGTGGTCGGGCGTCGCCACGATCACGCCGTCGACGTCCGGGTCGGCCAGCGCGTCACGAATGTCGACGAACTTCTTCGGCTCGTTCCCTGCAATGCGCTTCACCTCCGCCGCCGCCATTTCGCGGGCGAGCGGGTCGACGTCGCAGACCGCCGCCACTTCGCATCCCGGCGTCTCGGCGGCGCGACACATCACCTGGAAGCCGCGCCCGCGTCCGCCCTTCGGGTCGACGCTGAAGCGTACCCCGTCGAACCCCGTCTTCGCGCATCCCATCACGCAGAGGCGAATGCGGCTGGACGGCGCGGCGGCGCCCGCCGCGCGTCCCGCCGCGGCGATGAAGAACGCTCCCGCTCCGGCCTTGATGAAACCTCTTCTGTTCATTGTCTCTCCTTTTCCTTCGTTTTCAAGTTCTCTCATTTGCTTCACAAACGGGTCTGACCGCATCACCGGCATTCCTCCGCCAGCCGGGCAACGAGTTCGACGGGCGGAGGGACGCTACCGGGCATGGTGACGGCGGCGCTGCCGGCCGCGACGGCCCAGCGGGCCGCAGTCCGGGCGTCCGCCTTTTCCACGAACGTCCGGAAGCACCACTCCGCAAGAAGCGTGTCGCCGGCGGACGTCGTGTCCAGCGCGTCCACGGACGGCGCGGCCGCAAACTTTCCGTTGAACCAGCATCCCGCCGCGCCGTCCGATATGACGACGTTCGCAACACGCCCTCCGAGCGTCGCGGACGCCCGGCGGAAGTCGCCGGGCGAACGCGGAACGAATCCGACGATCGCCTCGCATTCCTCCGCGTTCGGCTTGATTGCGTCGGGAAAGGCCTCCGCGCCGCATTCGGCGCAGACGGCGCGGCGCAGCGGCTCCCCGCTCGCGTCGAGGACGACCGTCGCGCCGCGCCGCTTCGCCTCCACGACGCACCGCGCATAGTAGTCCGCGCCCGCGCAGCGCGGGAGGCTGCCTGAGAGGACGCAGACGTCGCCTTCGGCGACGTCGCGCAGGATTTCCGCAGGCGCGGGCGCCGCTGCAAGTCCCGGGAACGCGGCGCGGTTGAGCTTTGCGCTTCCGCCGGGCCAGACGAGCATCTCGTTGCGTCGCGTGGCGCCGGGGACGCGGATGAAGCGGTCCTCCACGCCGATCGACGCCAGCTCCTTTTCAAAGGGCTTCGCGTTGTCCTCGCCGAGCAGTCCGCCGCAGACCGCCTCCGCCCCGCGGACGGCCAGCCAGCGCGCGACGTTGATTCCCTTGCCGCCGACGTTCTCGCGCTCGGCGACGTCCTTGAATATCTCGCCCTCACCCCTCGGCGCGGACGGCAGTTCGACTGTGGCGTCGACCGCCGGGCTCATGCATATGCAGACGAACTTCATCTTTTCAGGTCACCTCACGATTATCACCGTTCCGCCGCCGCGCCGGACGTGCACGGCTCCGCCGCCTGGCGCGAAGAGGTCGGGGCGGATCGTCGCGCCCTTCACCGCGCAGCCCTCGCCGCCGTATACGCCCGCGGCGCAGGTCGTCCCGCCGTCCTTCACAAGCCACGCGACAGTGGCGTTCACGCCGTCGGCCGCCGCGACGCGACCGTCGCCGCAGACGACGAGGCGCGAATCGTCGGACGCCGGCAGCACGTCGTCCGCCGCCAGCGTCAGGACGCCTTCCTCGACGACGACGTCGCCTTCGCTCGCGTTCGCCATGGCGAGAGACCAGTTTCCCGCGCCCTGCTTGCGCAGAGTGACCTTCCCCTCAAGCCTCGCGCCGGGCCGCTGCGTCACGAAGTCCGTCGCGTTCGTTATCGTGAGCGTCGCCGGCTCGTCGCTCTTCACCGTCATCGTGGTGTTCGTGTTGTCGATGTTGGACATCAGCAGTTTCGTGAGCGCCTGGTCGCAGCCGTTCATGTCGAGGACAATCGTGAACTTGACCTTGTTGTACGACTGCCCCAGCGTCAGCGGTGCGCAGGCGAGCGCGTTCGTGGCGTGGCAGACGATTTTTCCGGTGCCGACGCTCATCTCCCTCCACGTGCTGCCGGAGGCGTGGAAATGCACGGTGTTGGAGTCCGTCTTCGAGACTTTCATCTGGCTTCCGAAGTCGATCCGCGAGTAAAAGCGGTAGACGCCGTTGCCGCGCAGGTAGATATGCCCGCCGCTGTTTCCGTCCGCGACGCGGACTGCCGTCCCGCCGTCGGGGCTGCCGATCGCCCACTCGGTCCCTCCCGCCGTGTCCAGCTGGAGTTCCCTGTTGCCGGCGAGCTCCAGGTCGCCCGGCCATCCCGGCGACGTGCCGTCGAGCCACATCTTGACGTGTCCGGCGCTTCCAGTGCGCAGAAGCCGCCCCGCCTCGAACTTCCCGTTCAGCTCCAAAAAGTGGAAATACCCGCTCCGCAGCTCCACCGTCCCGCGCCCAAGCGCCCGCGCGCCTCTGACGACGCACAGCGACGGCGACTTGTCCTGCGTGGGGGACGCGAGAACGGCGTCGCCCGTGAAGTCGTTCGTCCCGCAGAGCTCGAACGCGGCGCCGGAAAACGTGAACGACGACGCGCCGGAAAGAGATCCCTTCGGCGCGTTGGTGAACGCGGCGCCGTCGCGCACGACGACGGCGGTGTCCTTCAGCGCGCCCTCAAGGCGAAGCGCCCCGGACTCGATTGTCGTCGCGCCGGTGTAGGCGTTCTCGTTGGCGAGCGTGAGGGTGGACGCGCCGCCGGTCTTCAGCAGGTCGGCGTCGCCGAGGATTCCGCCGCCGGAAAAGGAGTAGTCGCGGTCGCCGCGCACGATCACGCGGTCAGGCCGCATGTCGGCGGAGAGGACGACGTTCGTCGTGCCCTCGTCGGCCGTGTCGTCGAACTGGACGAGCGCGCCGTCGGAGTACGTCGTCCCGCCCTGCCAGTTGGCCGCCGAGGAATCCCAGACGTTGTTCGCGTCGTCGCCATTCCACACAAGGCTCGCCGTCGGGACGGAAATGACCAAGTTGCCGTCCTCCTCAAGAAACCGCGCCGAAGGCGGCCATGAGTTGTCGGGGACGAACTGCCCCGCGCCGTCGACGCTCCCAGCCTTCAGGACGACGACGCGCGTCCCGGCCGCGAACGAGCCGGCGTTTCCGCCCGCCGAGACCGTGACTACGCCCTCGCATGAGACCGCGCCCGTGGCGGTCAGCGGAACGAGCCGTCCGCCGGCGTCCGTCGCCACCTTGAGAACCGACCCCGCCTTGAACGCGACGGACGCCACCGTGCCAGTTCCCGACAGCGTGGCGCCGGAGGAGACCGTCACGCCCTTTTCCATCGCCGAGTAGTCCGCGTCCATCACGAGCGCGCCGGCGGTGACGGAGACGCCGCCCGTCGCGGAGGTCGTCGATTCGGGGGCGATCGTCCATGTGCCGTCTCCGCGCTTTTCAAGCCAGGTGGACGGAGTGAGGACCTTTCCCGCGTACACGACGTCGCCCGCGCCGCCGAACGCGACGCACGTGCCGTCGCCCTTGCCGTTTCCCTTGGTGGACGTCACCGTCGTCAGGTCGCCGTTGAGCGTCAGCGTGGCACCTGCGACGGCGTTCTGGAAGTAGGCGTAGGCCTTGTCCGAGTCGGGTCCCTGCGCTCCCAGGTTTCCATTGAACGCCGTGTCCTCCTGCGCGTTCATGACGAACGCCGCCGTAGTGTTCCATGCGTCCTGCCCCAGGGAGATGCGGGCGCCGAAGCCGCCGGCGGCGGCGAGGCTGTCGACGCGCAGCTCGCCCTCGGCGGTGCGGAGCGACGGAGAGGCGGTGGCGAACTCGTTTTCGGCGGACTTGAGCCAGACGAGTCCGCCGCCGCCGTTCGGGCGCGACGTGCCGGAGAACCCCTTCACGGGTCCCTCGAAGACGAGCTTCCCGTGGTACTGGTCGTACGACGTCAGCGTGCCCGCGCCGGAGACAGTCCCCGTGAACGTCAGGTGGTGGCGGAAGGCGTTCCAGTTGCCGATGCGCCAGGTGCGCGAGCCGTCGGGGATGCGGACATCGCAGGCAAGGACGTCGGTAATCGAGGCGTTCGCGTTCGCCACGTTTGCAACGAGGATGGCGAAGTCGCCGGCGTGCGTCTGCGGGAAGTCGCTCGCCCTGGCGCCCGTCAGGACGAGTTCGTTGCCGGAGATGGTGAACGCGGCGGAGCAGGCGGCGCAGTCGTTCGAAAAGACTATTCCCTTGAAGGAGGTGGCGGCAGGGTCGAAGTCGTTCACGGGCGACGTGCGGCGCTCGCCCATGAAGAGCAGCACGTCGCCCGACGCCGGGGCCGCGCCGTCCGCCCAGTTGGCGGGCGTGGACATGTTGTCGTCAGCGCCACCGCCCGTCCACACCTTCGTGGCGGCGAAGACGCCCGCCCAGCAGCACGCGGCCGCACAGAACAAAAACGCTCGTATCGACATTCCCGCAGTCCTTTCATTGCGCGCGCCGAACCATAATCGGCGCGTCTGCGACAATTCTATCATTTTTTTTTTCCGCGCAAACGCCGAACGCTCACAGAAAATCGTCTGCGGAGTGAAGGAAGAAATCCTCAAGGGGAATCCCCTGCCCGCCGACAAGATAGCTCTTCGCGCGCGGGTATCTCGCCTTGAACTCCTTCATACCGGAAACGTCGTCGGCGTTCGACGTCTTGACTTCAATCGCCGCCAGGCGGTCTCCCTTGCGCAGGACGTAGTCGACCTCCTTCGCGCCGACGTTCCAGTAGAGGACGTCCACGCCGTCGGCGCGGGCCGTCGCCAGAAGATGGGCGCCGACAGCCGATTCGACGACATGTCCCCAGAGGTCTCCGCGCGCCCGCAGTTCGGTGTGCGAATATGGCATGAGAGCCGTCATGAGTCCGATGTTGCGAACGGCCAGCTTTGGACTGGAGGCCTTGACGCGGACCGTCTCTTCGTAGAACTTCTCAAGTCCGCACAGAAGCCCGGCCTCGTCCAGAAGGCGAAGATAGTGCGCAAGCGTCGTCGCGTTGCCGGCGTCCTGAAGCTGGCCGAGCATTTTCTGATATGACAGAATGCGTCCTGAATAGGCGCATCCGAGCGTGAACAGCTGCCGAAGAAGAGCGGGCTTGCCAATCGTCTCAATCATCAGAATGTCCCTTGAGACGCTTGGTTCGACAATGGCGTCCTTCATGTACGAGCGCCAGCGCGATTCATCGCCCTTCAGGTCTGCCGCGCCGGGATAGCTGCCGAAAAGGAGGTAGTCGTCGAGAGCGTACCCAAAGGCCGACCGCATCTCCGCAAAGCTCCAATGCGCGGCCTCGATGATTTCAAATCTTCCGGCAAGGCTCTCCGCAAGCCCCTTCTCCAGCAGAAGGCGCGAACTGCCGAGAAGGACGACCTTGAGCGGCAGACGGCCGAACGTGTCCTCATCCCACAGCCGCTTGACCACGTTCGACCAGTCCGCAACCTTCTGGATTTCATCTATCACCAGCACGTGCCCGCCGTTCGCCCTGGCCTTGAGCCTGGCTGCGTTCCATTCCGCCTCGATCCATGAACGCGGATCGATTCCGAGGCCTTCGGCCAGACGGTAGTCGAACGGACGCTGAAAATCGCGAAGCGCCTGCTCGATTGCAAACGTCTTTCCCACCTGACGCGGCCCGACGACGACCTGAATCCGCCGACGCGCCTCGCGCATCCGCTTCACAATGACGCTGACGATTTCTCTTTTGAACATATCACTCCATTGAACAAATTTGTTCAGTCAACTGAACATTGTAGCAGACCGTCCGCAGTCCTTCAAGAGGCGCCCAAGGCGCATTCGGGGAAATCCGCCGGCGGATCCGCCATTCCGCAACCACCGTATTTATATAAATGCGGTGGTTGGCATGGAGCGTCACGCAAGGTCGTCAGGCCGTTCGGCGGCGGCGTCCACGAGACGGCGTGTCTTCGAGTCGAACGAGAGGCCTACGAGCCAGATCGGCTTTCCCGACGAACGGTACGGCTCGGCGTAGCCCTTGGCCCTGATCTGCGCGAACGCATGGTCGACCGGCTCGTCCACCTTCAGCTCGAAGACGTAGACTCCGACGACGTGCTCGGCGACGACGTCTGCGCGGCCGTTCGACTGGACGTCCTCCACGCGGAAGCGGAAGCCGCGGCTTGCGAGAAGGAACGCGAGGCAGCGGGCGTAGGACGATTCGTGCACGCGCTCCTCGGTCGAGCCGTACGGCATCGCCGCGTAGAGCGACTTGAGGCCCGCGAAGAAGTTCGTCCAGTCGGCCTTCAGCAGCCATCCGCCGAGCCGCGACGCCCACGCGCCGTCCTCGTTCGCGGCGAGGCCCGCCATGAGAAGGCAGAGGTCGCGGCGCACCTCCTCGTCCGGGACGGCCAGCGTGTAGATCTCGGTGGTCGCCGTATCATTAAAAATCGTCAGGTAGCCGGTCTGGAAGAGCAACCCGACGGGCTTGATGTTCGCGAGGTCGACGACGTCGAACTCGTCCTCCATGACGTCCCTTGTCCCGTTCGGGTCGATGGCGAGCACGTCGCCGCGCTTCAGGCAGTTCATGAGCGACGACGGCCGGCCGGTGGACGACCATGTGGCGTGAAACGCACGGGACTTCCTGTACAGCGTGAACGCTATGGAGATGGGGTTGTAGACCGTCGTCGCGTCCTCGCTTGAAAAGCGGAAGCCGTTGTACCAGCGGCGCAGGTCCCTGCGGTAGACTTCATAGTCCAGGCCCATGACCTTCGCGTGTTCGCGGAGATGGCCTTCGAAGTTTGCCGTCAGTTCGCCCTCCGTGTAGCCGAGCATCGTCGCGTACTCGCGGTCCATCGACACGTCACAGATGTTGTTGAGCGAGGAGAAGACGGACATCTTCGTGAACTTCGACACGCCCGTCATCATCATGAACCTGATCTTGCCCGTACGCGATTTCATCGCCGTGTAGAACGTGGACATGTGGCTGCGAATCTCCTCGGCGAGTTCCGGACGGTCGAGGGCGTGCGACACCGGCGCGTCATACTCGTCTATAAGGATCACGACTCCGCGGTCGCCGTTCGCGGCTGACAGCGCGTCGATTGCCGAGCCGAAATTGTCGCCCGGCAGAAGCGAGTCGTCGTAGGGATGCCCGGCCTCTTCAAGACGTCCCTTGACCTGCACGGCGAACGAACGGTTGAACGACTCGGCGTCCATGGTCGCGACGGGGGCGAAGTCGAGATGTATGACCGGCCACTTCTCCCACGCCCAGTCCGTCTTGGAGATGGCAAGTCCGTCGAAGAGCTCCCGCCGCCCCTCGAAGATGGCCTTGAGCGCGGTGATCATCAACGACTTGCCGAAGCGGCGCGGGCGCGAGAAGAAGAAGAAGTTCGTGCCGATGTCGGAGACGAGACGGTGGAAGTACGCCGTCTTGTCGACGTAGATGCATCCCTTCCGCCGCAAATCGGGGAAGTCGCCCGTCGTCGTCGCTATCGGCCTCAAGTTCATGCGGAAATTGTACCAAACGAGGCGACTGCGTTCAACGCCCGAACGCCTCGCCGGCCAGTTCGCGGAAGGCCCCCTCGCCGTGAAATCCGAACGGCAGGGCGGCGGGGCGCGGAATCGGCGCCGTGTCAAGCGCGTCCCACGAAAAGGCCAATGCGTCGCGATGCGAGGGCAGGCGCGCGGAGCGACGGTAGGCGCGTTCGCGGAGGACGAGCGTCTTCGTGTAGAAAAGGTCTTCGCTTACGGCGTCGCAGTCCGGCAGTCCGCAGTACCCGCGCTTCCAGTGGAACGCCGCGCGTTCGCAGATTTCGCGCGAACGCAGGGAGAATCCGCCGTTCATCACGTGCAGGTTGAGGACGCCTGCCACTGCGTTCTTCCACCAGACGTTCCGCACGTACGGGGCGCCGACGAAATCCCAGGGGCCGATGAATGCATCAAGGCCTGAGCGAAGAGGGAAGCCGTCGTTCTGGACAATGAGGACGTAGGGCGTGTCGAAGCGCGTGGCAAGGCGTCCGTTGCAGTCCGCGCTCATCGTGTAGATGCGGCCGGGGACGAGGGACGGCTCCATCTGCACTTCGACCGCGGGAAACGCGGAGGCGAACGCGGCGATGCGCGGAGTTTCGCGATTCACGACAAGCGCGGTCTTCATCATGCCGCAGCGAAGCCACGTCTCGCGAATGGCGCACTCGACGCGGGCGAACGCGGCGTCGTTCCCGGCGTCGCCCCAGAAGTGGTAGGCGAGCACGGTGACGTCCGCGCGACCGCGTCCGTACTCCACGCGGCCGGAATGCACGGTCGCGAGGCGCGTCAGCTGCCAGTCCGCAAGCGACGCCGTCATCGCGCGTTCCCCAAGTCGATCCCCAGCTGCGCGGCCGTGGCGTGTCCGTGGAATCCAAACGGCTCGACGCGGCCGATCGGAAGCGCGACATGGCCGCCGAGCGCGTCGAACGCGAAGCGGAACGCCTCGTCCTCGGAGGGAAAACGGTATCGCAGCCACGTGGTCGGCAGAAGCCTGAGGAGCGTCGTATAGTAGAAGTCCTCGCCCAGAAAGCGCGAATCCTCCGCGAAGACGAAGCGGAAGAAGCGAAACCACGCCTTGGACGCATACGCGCAGATGCGGCGCGAACGAAGCGAGAATCCGCCGTTGAACGAACCGAACCCGAAAGCGTAGCAGAGCCGGCGACGCCATCCGTCGCATATGATCGGCGCCCCGTAGAAGTCGCATCTGCCAAGGAAGTCGGCGACGTTGCCGCGAAGGGGAAAGCCGTCGTCCTGCACGACGAGGACGTAGGGCGTCTCGAAGCGCGCATGGAGACGCTTTATGCAGTCGAGGGACATCGTCCTGATGTCACCGGGGACGAGCGACGGCTCGACCTGGAGCGAGACCTCCGGATTTGCGGACGCGAAGCGCTCGACCGCCGCGAACGGCGCGTGCGCGACGACGACGGTCTTCAGCCGGCCGACCTTCTTCCACGTGCGTTCGATCGACGCGGCGACCTTCGCGAACGCGGTCTCCTCCCCGCCGGGAGGAGGGAACGTGTACGCGAGAATCGTAATCGAATCGCGGATGCGCCCTTCTGGCGAAAGGCCGTCCTCTGCGGTCTGTTCCATCTGCGACGTCATGCCACGGCGCGAAAGCGGGGATGCGACTATGCGCGGATCGTGCCGTCGCCGCTGACGACGTACTTGTACGTTGTCAGCTCCTCAAGCCCCATGGGCCCGCGCGCGTGGAGCTTGTCGGTGGATATTCCGATCTCGGCGCCCATGCCGAACTCCGCGCCGTCGGTGAAGCGCGTGGAGGCGTTGTGGTAGACGGTTGCGGAATCGACGTCGCGCAGGAACTGCGCCGCGCGGTCCGCGTTCGCGGTGACGATGGCGTCGGAGTGGTGCGAGCCGTACTTGTTGACGTGGGCGATCGCCGCCTCCACGTCGGGGACGACGCCGACGTTGATGTCGAGCGAAAGGTATTCCCGCGTCCAGTCCGCGTCGCCGGAGTGGAGCGCTACGCCGCGCTCCTTCGCCCACGCCTCGACCATGGGCATGAACGTGGCGGCCTCCTTCTCGTTGACAAGAAGGCACTCGGCCGCGTTGCAGGCGCTGGGGCGCTGGACTTTCGCGTTGTCGAGGATGGCAAGCGCCATGTCCAGGTCGGCGCCCTCGTCCACGTAGACGTGGCAGACGCCCTTGTAGTGCTTGAGGACGGGAATGAGCGCCGCCTCGCACATGGCGCGGATGAGGCGCTCGCCGCCGCGGGGAATCGCTACGTCCACAAGGCCTACGGAGCGGACGAGCTCCTTCACCGCGTCGTGGTCGGTCGTCCGCACCAGCTGCACCGCGTTGCGCACCGCCGCGTCGGCGACGCCGGTCGCCTCGCACGCCTTGGCAAGAGCCGACTGCACGGCGTCGCAGAGCGCCTTGTTGGAGCGAAGGGCCTCCTTGCCGCCGCGCAGGATGATGGCGTTGGACGTCTTGAGGCAGAGCGCGGCGGTGTCCACGAACACGTTGGGGCGCGACTCGAAGACGACGGCGATCACGCCGAATGGCTCGCGTACCTTGGAAATGCGGATTCCGCTCGGCCGGTCGCGCGTCCAGATCGTCTCGCCGACGGGGTCGGGGAGCTGCGCGACGTAGCGGACGCCGTCCACCATGGACTTGAAGCGCGGCCCGGTGAGCGTGAGGCGGTCGACCATCGCGGGGGCGAGTCCGCCGGCCTTCGCGGCCGCCACGTCCTCCGCGTTCGCCGCGTCGATCTGCGGGCGGGCCGCCTCGAGCGCGTCGGCGATCGCAAGAAGCAGCGCGTTCTTCATGTCCGTCGTCAGACGGCGCATCGCGTACGCCGCCTCGCGGGCGTCGACTCCCAGTGCGTGGATTTCCTCTGCAACAGTCATCGTGAGTCCTTTCTTCGCTTCTTCTGCGGTTTTTTCTCTGGTTCTGTCTTGAAATGCGGGACGTCCAGGTCGAAAGTCCCCGTGAGACGGCAGTCGATCGTCAGTTCCGCCGACGCGGCGCCGGCGGGGACGGGCGCGCTTTTCCCGGTCATGGACTTCTTCGCGTTCCCGCAGACCGGAAGGCCGATGGGACTGCCGTCCTCCGAAAGGAACGCAAGGCTCGTCGTGAACTCGAAGGGCGCATTTGCGCCGGGGCGCGACGTGGTGAGAAGCCTTACGGAGTAGAACACCTTGTCCGGACGCGAAAAGAGCTTCAGGCTCTTCGCAAGGCGAATCGTGCCGGCGGTGGAACTTGAGAGGCGAAACGCCGTCTCGTTGGCGCGGTCGTTCAGCGCCATCGCCGCCTTCTGCAGACCGGGAAACTCGAACGACGCGGTCCAGCCTTCCGCGAGCGGACACGGTTCGGCGAAGCGCGACGGAGCGGAAGGCGTGGAGGAAGAGGCGGCCGGCTGCGGCACTGCGAGCGCGGCGACACGGCGCGTCTCGTCCGAATGCGCGCCAATCGCCGAAGCGAGCTTCCACGCCGCCGCGACTCCGGCGACTGCGAGGAACGCAGCGGCCATGAACAGCGCAGGGGCGAGACGCCCCCGGACGTCCTGCCGGACGGCGACGGGCGGGGGGAGGGCGGTCGCGGGGGCGCGCGGCGGCAGGCGGACTGACGGCGACGGCGTCCTGACGCCCTTCTTCGACAATGGCCTTTGCTGCGGAGTTTTCACGAAGGACGTTTTCCTCTTCGGCGGCGGGGCGGCAAAATCCTCCGCGCCGCGGACTTCCGGACGGCGGCGTTCGCGTTCGCGCACCGCAACCCACGGAGCCTCGTGGAGACCGCGCCCGTGCATCCTGGCGGCGTAGCCCTCCAGGTCGAACGGAAGGGAGCGGAAGCGGACGGATTTCGCGTCGCCGTCGTAGATGCAGTAGGAACTGCGGCAGACGCCGCTGCGGGGATAGCCGACGCTGCCGACGTTGACGAGATAGCGCTTGCCGTCCTCGAGCGCAAAATCCTCCGGTTCGAGAAAATGGGGGACTCCGCTTGGGCCGAGGACGAAGATGCCGGGCTTGTGGGTGTGTCCGACGAAAAGGAGCTGTTCTGAGCGGGCGTTCCAGGACGGCATGGCGTCCGCCGGCTCGAGGACGTAGTTGAACGCCTCGGGGACCGCGAAGTCGCCGTGGGCGCATGCGAAGCCGTCAAGTTCGCAGACGCGCGGGAGACGGGCAAGCCAGTCGATCCCGGAACTCTTCAACTGCCGACGCTGGCGGGCTACGGCCTCGGCGGCGAACTCGGTGAAGTCCTCCACTGGGCATCGGCCTGAAATGGCGTCGTCGTGGTTGCCGGCAAGGCAGACGTGCGCCCTGCGGTAGACGAGCTCGAGCGTGGAGACGGGATCGGGACCGTAGCCCAGCACGTCGCCGAGACAGACAATGCGCTCCGCGCCCTCGTCCGCCGCGTCCACGAGAACGGCCCGCAGGGCGGACTCGTTGGCGTGGACGTCGGAGATGATCGCGTAGCGCATGGGCCGTCAGATTGCGGATGCGGGAAAGAAGGTGCCGACGTCCTTCCCGGCGAAGACGGATGCGAGGACGTGCGCCGTGGCGGTGTTCGCGACGACGACGTCCGCCCCGGCCTTCGTGGCGTTCTGCACCGCCTTGAGCTTCGAGTCCATGCCCCCCTTGGAGAGGGACCCCTTCTCGCCGGCATGGACGAACTTGAGCGCGTCGCGCACGTGGGCGAACGACGGGACGCGATGCCCGTCGGCGTCCAGTATCCCGTCGACGGTCGTCAGGAGGACGAGCGCATCGGCGCGGACGAGCTTGACGATCAGAGATGAAAGCCAGTCGTTGTCGCCGAACGTCTGCCCCTTGAGCTCCTCGTCTGCGACGAAGTCGTTCTCGTTGATGACGGGGACGATTCCGGCGCGTACGAGATGGTCCAGCGAGCGGCGGATGTTCGCGGCGCGGCGGCGGTCGTTGAGGTCGGCGCGCGTCAGGAGAATCTGCCCGATCTTCACGTCGTGCGAGGCGAAGAGGTTCTCGTATTCGGTGATGAAGCGCGCCTGGCCGACGGCGGCGCACATCTGCACGTCGTTCACCTGCGTCGGCCTGGCGTCAAGCCCCAGGGCCTCGACGCCGGCGGCCACGGCGCCGGACGAGACGAACAGCACCTCGATTCCCGCCTTGTGGAGCTCGCAGAGCTGCGAGACAAGACGACGAAGCGCCCGGTAGTCCGGACGCCCCGTCTCGGTGGCAATCGAATGCGTTCCGACCTTGACCACCACCCGGCGCGCGTCCTGAAGGGAGGCGCGCGCCTTGGCGATCAGCTGGCGTGAAGTTGCCATCTCAGGCGCCGAGCTGGAAGCGCACGAAGCGCTTGACGGTCACGGTCGCGCCGACCGTCTTGGAAACGCAGTCAAGATACTTCTCGACGGTCATGTCGCCGGCGTCGGCGTCGGCGCTGACGTAGTTCTGCTTGAGCATGCAGACCTGGGCGGCGAACTTGTCGCGGACGCCAGGGAGGACCTTCGTCTCGATGATCTGCGGCGGCGGAAGCTTCTTGCCCTTGGCGGCGGCCTCCTCCTCCATCTGCTTGAGGCGGATCTCAATCTCCTGCTTGTACTCCTCTTCGGGGATCTCGGAGGCGGCGAGGTACTTCGGACCACTGGCGGCGACGTGGAGGCACATCTCGTGGGCGGCCTCGACGAGCTCGGGCACGGCGCCCTTCTCGCAGGCGAGTTCGACGAGGACGCCGATCTTGCCCATGTGGACGTAGCCGGAGACGACGCCCGCGCCCTCAAGGGCGTAACGGACGCTGCGGCGGATCTTCACGTTCTCGCCGGTCTTCGTGAGGAGCATCTTGAAGTCGTCGCCGAGCGTCTGCTCGACGTCCTTGCCCTCAAGGGCGACCTGCGCCGCGTCGGCGGCGAACTTGATGAAGGCGTCCGTCTTCGCGACGAAGTCGGTCTCGCAGTTGATCTCGGCGAGAGCCATCGTCTTCTCGTCGGCGGACTTCGCAAGGGCGATGAGCCCCTGCTTGGACTCCTTGTCGACGCGCTTGGCGGCGACGGCAAGCCCCTTCTCGCGAAGGTACTTCACCGCTTCCTTCATGTCGCCGTTCGTGGCGACGAGAGCCTCCTTGCACGCGCCCATGCCGGCGGCGGTGGCTTCGCGGAGTTCCTTGATCTGGGCAATTGTAATGGCCATTGTTCTGATTCCTGTTGGATTGTTTCGGGAGAGCCGCGGGGGGCGGCTCTCCCATTCGCCTTGTCTGATGCGGCCTCAGGCCTGGGGGGCGGCGGCCTCGGCGTTCGCCTCGGCGACGGCGGCCGCGGCGGCGGCGACCTTCTCCTGGCGGCGGGCGGCGAGCTCTTCCTTCGCCTTGGCCTCGGCGGCCTCCTTCGCCTTGCGGGCGGCCTGCTTCACGTCGGTGGCGACGACGCCGGGCTTGACGGCGGCGCGGGCGCGGGCGGCCTTGAGCGCGTCGGCGCCCTTGGCCTCGGCGGCCTCCTTCGCCTTGCGGGCGGACTCCTCGCGGCGCTTCTGGCGGGCGGCGGCGGCCTCGGCCTCCTTCGCCTGGCGTTCCGCGTCCATCTTCGCCTTGCGCTCGGCGGCGATGCGCGAATACTCGTCGTTGGCGTCCTTGACGATCTTGGCGATGGCGTTGACGATCATCTCGATGCCGCGCACGGAATCGTCGTTGCCCGGGATCACGTAGTCGATCGGGTCGGGGTTGGCGTTCGTGTCCGTGATCGCGACGATCGGAAGGTGGAGGCGGGAGGCCTCCTTGACGGCGTTCTGCTCGCGGAGAACGTCGACGACGACGACCGCGCCCGGGAACTCGGACATCTCGGCGATGCCGGAGAGGTTCTTCTCGAGCTTGTTGAGCTCGCGGCGGAGCATGGAGGCCTCCTGCTTGTGCTTGGAGAGCTCGCCGTTGTTCGCCTTGGCGATCGCCTGGAGCTGCTTCATGCGCTTCACGCTGCCGCGGATCGTCTGGGCGTTCGTGAGCGTGCCGCCGAGCCAGCGCTCGGTCATGTAGAACTGGTCGCAGTCCTCCGCGGCCTGCCTGACGATCTCCTGCGCCTGCTTCTTCGTGGCGACGAAGAGGATCTTCTTGCCGTCGAGAATCGTCTTCCTGAGGAACTCGGCCGCCTCGTCGATGAGCGTGACGGTCTGCGTGAGGTCGATGATGTGGATGCCGTTGCGCTTGTCGAAGATGTAGGGCTTCATCTTCGGATTCCAGCGCTTCGTCTGGTGGCCGAAATGCAGGCCGGCGTCGAACAGGTCCTTGAGCGTGAGGCCGGTCATGGCCGAGGTGGGCATGTCCATCTTCTTCTTCAACCTTTCTTGTGTCCGCAATCGGGGCGCATGGCCGCCTTGGCCGCGTTTCCCCTGGTTAATCCGCTTTGACGCGCGGCCGGACGAGCCGGCGCGCCTTCGCTTCCGCGCGGCAACGACCACCCGGTCCTTCCGCGCTCGGAAAACTATGAGCAGGGAGTTTATCATTTCCGCGGGGAAAAGGCAAGACCAAAACCGCAATGCGCGACTGCGGCCACCACATCACGCACACATGCCGCTGAACGCAGGCCACTACGGAGCGCCACGGCGAAGGGAGCGGACATTGGCGGAAGCGGGAGCGCGCTCCGCCCCGCCGTTGAGCGGATTGACTTCCGTCACCTTCCCGCGTTTGTCCGTGCGGAAATCTTCGCAACAGCCGCTCATCCAACGACGTACTTTTCAGAGATGTCCGTCCAGCGAGGGACGTCCGGTTTTCTTCCGCTGTGTCGCCCGTACGCTTCCTGAAAGTCCGCCAGCCACGTCCCCGAAGTCTCCTTCGTCTTTGGATTCTGCCAGACGGCATAGTCCACGGCGGAAATGAAGTCCTCCGCCGATTCGAACGGCCTGTACTGCGCCGGCTTGCCGTACCACACGCCGGGACGGATCTTGTGCACAACGTTCGCCTTGACCTGAAGATTGAGAGGCCACTTCTTCATCCGTCTCGTTATCTGCCACACCTTCTTGAGCCAGAGGTCGCGAATCGTGACAATTCCGTCATCGTCCATCCTGTAGCCGAATATCAGGTAGTCGACGTCAAGCATCCACGGCTTTGCGACAAGCTCCTCGACGTACATCCTGAAATCCGCGATGTCGAATGCGGGCGTCGCGTTGCGGTTGAATGCCTTGACCTCAAGAAGCCCCACGTCGTCGCGTTTCGGGTCGAGGAAGAAGTCGGGTGGCATCTGCGTGCATGTCATGCCCTCCTTTGGTAGACGTCAAGCAGCCGTCCGGAGACTGCCTTGACGACAGGCACGACCACCGTGTTCCCAAGAAGGTCGTACCCGAGGTCTCGTGGGACATCGAACTTGAAGCCGACGGGATAGCCGAACATCCCAAGCCCCTCGCGCAGGGAAAGCTTTCGCAGTCCCGCGCCGTCGACGACGTACAGGCGCTGCATGTCCATCGCCACAAGGGTGGGCGCGATTTCGTCAGGCGAAAGGACCTTGCTTATCTCGAACGACATCTTGCCGGCGACGATGTTGTAGCCAAGCGGCAGATCCGGGTCCTGCTCGCGAACGAACACGCCGGCGCGCCGAACGCGGCGTTTCGGATGCTCCTTGACGACATAGCCCTTTTCCGCAAGGTCTTCGAGCATTTCCTCAAGCCCCGGGACGTCGTAGAACGCCCGTATCATGTCGACGGTCAGCGGCATGCCGTCCATCCAGTCGACGCCGTAGACATCGGCCCACTTGTGCCTGCGCCGCTCCTTCAGAAGGAGGTTCAGGAGGTCGCGCTGCCCTCTCGACACGCGCCCTTTCAGTTCGATGTCCCAGCTGTGGATGTTGTCTGATCCGCCGCGCTTGTCCTTTATGGACTTGCCGGCAAGTTCCGAAAGCGGGTAGTGAGACGTCAGCATGGACACGAAGCGGCTGCTTTCCGTGGGCAGCCCATGTTCAAGGACGTCTCCGACCGTTGCGCATGACTGCGCGAAACCCTCAAGGGACGGCGCATCTGTCCGCGTTCCCAGTATGTAGATACGTCTGCGGTCCTGCGGCACCCCGAAATCCTTCGCGTTCAGCACCTTCCACGCGACCCTGTAGCCAAGTTCCGCCAAAGTCGAAATAATCACGCCGAGCGTCCGCCCATGCGGGGCGGAGCAATCCTCCCTGTCATGGTTCACCAGCCCCTCCACGTTTTCAAGGAGGAAGCCGAACGGCCGTTTGCGCTCAAGGATGCGGGCCACCTCGAAGAAAAGCGTCCCCCGCGTGTCATCGAACCCCAGCCTCTTCCCTGCGGCGGAGAACGCCTGGCACGGAAAGCCGCCAAGCAGGAAGTCGAAGTCGGGGATGTCGCCAGCGTCTACTGCGGTGATGTCGCCGTGCACGCGCTCGCCGGGATGGTTCTGCCGCAACACTTCGATTGCGTGCGGCTTTATCTCGGACGTGAACACGCATCAGGACGCAAGCCCCGCGCTTTCGCAGGCCTGCTCGAAACCCTTCCGCATTCCGCCGATGCCGGCGAAAAGGTCTATGAACCGAATCGCATTGCCGCCTTGCGTCCCCTTGCGTGGACTTTCACTGCTTTCTTTGCCGTTCTTTTCTCTATGGTCAAACTGCATGGATCCCTCTTCTGTCAGTCGCCACGCATTATATCATTTTGCGAATGCCGTATGCCGAAAAGCGAATGACGTTCTGAAGGGAAAGTTTCTGCGTCCGTCGCCGTCGCGGTCATGGTTCACGGCATCCTCCTCCGTAAGCGGATGGAACGCGATTGACGCCATGTTCGTATAAAGAGCGTTCGTGCCACGCGCTGCCCGCGAACGACACACCGATGAGGATGTCGGTGACGAGGGGCGGCTGAAGCGGGAGGGACGCGCTCCTGCGCGTCCGCCACCGCACATGGCTCCGTGTTTCCCTGACAGGACGAGGCGTTCCCCTCCGCGTTTTCGGCGGTTGAGGACAACCGCCCTCCCGAATCGGCGGAGCAATCACCTCGAGTTGCGGTCAATTGTGCGGATGCCCATGCCGATGGTTGACACGTTCGCCCGGGCTTGGCATAATGCGGCATTGTGGACGAACGGCTGCCGTCGGGAATGCTCGGCCCGGTCAAGCCGTCACTTGAACGGAGAATCGGAAAATGACAACCGCAAAGACCGCTCCCGCCGCCGCGATCGCGGCCCTTATCGCCATCGCGGCAGCTGCCGACGAACCCGGCAACGTCCTCGCCGACTACGAATTCGGGAACGTCGCCGCCGCCTGGGGCGCGGACTTGAATGCGGTCGAGGCGGGGCGGATTGAATCGTTCCGAGGCCTCTACGCACCGTTCAACCATCTCATCTGCCGGCGCGGGCAGACGTTTTCGCAGACGGTCTCCGTGGCGACAAACGCGGACTACGTGGCCGGCTGCGTCTACCTCGCCCCATACGACGGACACGTCGCGCTCTCCGTCCCGCAGACCGGCGCGAGCGAAAAGATGCCGTCGGCGGCCGACTGGCGAGACGGGCGGCTCTGCTTCAACACCGGCACGAACTCGACGACGTCCGTCGTGCTGTCGGCAAAGGCCGGCGCGGGCGTCGGACGGATATTCCTGCGCCCGCGCAATGAACTGGACCCCTGGCCCGGCGAGAGCAAAACGGCGGCAGACGGCCCGCTCATCCCGAACGGCTCGTTCGAGACCGGGCTATGGGGCTTTCAGATCTCAAGCCGCGAGGACGTGCGCCACACGCTGCGCGGGAAGCGGAGCGTCGCAATCGACACGATGTCGGCTGCGGCAGGCGTGGCGTCGCTCAGGATAGAGCTTCCGCAGATGCCGACGAACGCATTGACGCCGACGGCGCTCGTGCAGTCCGTGCCGTTCCCCGTCGACCCGGCGGCGCGATATGTCGTCCGCTTCCACGCAAAGGCCGCCGGCGATGCGAGGATCGACCTTGCGGGGACGCCGTTCTACGGAGTGAGGCCGACTTCCGAATGGAAGGAGTACCGCTCGCGTCCGGTCGCGCTGAAGCCGAAGCCGCATTTCGGGCCGTCGCATTTCCGCCTGGAGTTCTCCATTTCCGGCAGCGGCGCGACGGCCTGGCTGGACGGCATCGCCGCCGAGAGGGAGAATGCCCCGAACGCCGCCTCCGCGCCCGAGGCCGGCACGTGGTTCGACCGTCCGTTCAAGCTGTTCGCCGAAAACGAACGCGCAGTCGTCCATGCGGCCGCCGCAGACGCCGGGGCGGGCGCGTTCGACGGAAGCGCGGAGATCGCGGTCACGGATATTGACGGAAAGGCGGTGGCGCGCAAGAGGCGCGAATGCGCGTTCTCGGAGAACGGACGCTTCGCGTTCGACTGGGCAGTCCCAACGGAACGGACGGGCTACTACCACGTCGTCCTTTCGCTCTGCGACGCGCATGGGCGGGCTGTCGCCTCGAACGCGACGACATACGCCGTCCTTCCGCAGCCAAACGCCTTTCCGTACAAGCAGTCCGATGCGGGGGAGTTCGCGCGCCTCTTCGAGTGGGGACCACGCAACGGACGCAGCGCCGGATGGGCGAACCTCAAGAACGGCGCCTCGTTCGAAGAAACGCTCGACGCGCTTTCGCTCATGGGCGTGAAGTGGATCCGGACGATGGGGCTGCAGTGGTTCAACGAGGAGGTGGAGGACGGACGCAGCGAGTACGTCTTCGACGACGTCCTGAACCGCATCCGCGAACGCGGCTTCGGCGTGTTCGTGGAGATGATGTCGCACGGCATACCCAAATGGGCCGCGGCGAGAACGGTCGACCACAAAATCCTGCGCGGACGCGAAATGCCCTGCACAAACACAGTCCGCCGCTACGCCCGCGCTTTCGCAGGACACTACGCGGGCCACGTGGACGCCATCAACCTGATCAACGAGATGTCGGGGCTGTGGCCGGAGGAGTACGTGGAGATCCTTCGCGCCGTCCGCGCCGGATTCGACGACGCGAAGTCGGGCATCATGCTGCAGGGCCCCGGCTGGGAACTGCCGCCGCCCGACGCGGAAGAGTCGCACTGGACAAGACGCGCCTTCGCTCTTGGACTCGACCGCCTGACGGACGGATTCGGAATCCACCAATACGATTTCGGACACTGGGCGGGCGACGTCGGGCATCTCTCGACAATCCCGATAGAAATCCGCCCCTTCCGCAAGGGACGCACGTGGGCGGAGGACTGCGCCCTTGCCGTCAGGCAGTACATGGAGACGAATCCCGGCAAGCCTGTCTGGGACACGGAGACCGGCAACCACTTCAACACGTTCGCGCCGTGGATGAAGTTCCCGAACGAGGTGAAGCGCGACTGGTACACGGAACGACTCGCGGCGGCAAGGATGATAAGGTACGCCGTCCTGAAGCGCAGCTACGGCGTCACGCGCTGGTTCCACTTCATGAACATGTTCTTCCTCCAGTACCATGCGCTCGACGCGATGAACTTCGACGGGACGCCGCGTTCCGGCGTCGCTGCGCTGGCCGTCTTCAGAAAGGAGATGGACGGGGCGAGATTTCTGTCCGGCGGACGCATCGGCGACACGCGCGCGCATGAGATCGCGTTCCGCCGCCCCGACGGCCGCCGCATCGCGGTCGCATGGGACGCGGAGCATGAAACGACCCCGCAGCCGCACAAACCGCCCTTCCCGTCTCGCGCGTTCGACCTCGAAGGCCGCCCCGTCCCCGGCACGTCGATCGACGGCTCGCCGACATACTACCTTGAGATCAAGCAGTTAAGCGGTGAAGCGGCGAAGACCGGATTCCCTTCCGTTCCATAAAGGAGACAAAATGAAAGACGTTCGCATTCTCATGACCATTCTGCTATGCGCCGGACTGGCGCCCGCGCTTCCCGCCCAGACGGCGCGGCAGACCTACCGCGATTCGATGGGCCGTGTGCAAGGTTCGTCCACGACAGACCGCAGCGGACGCACCACATACCGCGATTCGATGGGCCGCGTACAGGGGACGGCAACGACAGACCGAAGCGGGCGCACCACATACCGAGATTCGATGGGGCGCGTGCAGGGCTCCGCAACGACAGACCGAAGCGGACGCACCACATACCGCGATTCGATGGGGCGCGTACAGGGATCGGCAACCACCGACCGAAGCGGGCGCACCACATACCGAGATTCGATGGGGCGCGTGCAGGGCTCCGCAACGACAGACCGAAGCGGACGCACCACCTACCGGGATTCGCTAGGCCGAGTGCAGGGAACGCGCCGCTGACCCGCCGTTGCCGATTTCTCCCCTGCCCGACGAGTTATGGTATAATCCTCGTACATGAACACGAAAGCAACAATTGCCGTTGGCGTCGCGGCGCTGCTCTCAGGCGCGGCGATCGGCTACTTCTGCCGTCCCGCAACGCAGGACGCACAAGAAGGCGGCGGCGCGAAGGCCGCCGAGACGAAAGCGGCGCGCAAGACGTCGAAGAGCGCGGACGACGCCGCGCTGAACCGTCTGCGCCGGCGCATCCAGTCGCTTGAACGAGAACTTGCGGCGGCGCGCAATGCGTCCAAGGCGGAGGAAGCCCCCCGGCAGGAAGCCGAAAACGCCGCCGAGGCGAAGTCCGACAGGCCGCGGACGCGCCGCTTCCGGCCGCCGTCGCCGGAGGAGATGCGCGCGGAACTTGAGGAAATCCGCAAGAACGACCCGCAGCGCTACGCCCAGATGACAAACCGCCACGAGACGATGAAGCGCCATCGCCTTGAGCGCGCGCAGGGAAGACTGGACATTCTCGGCAGCGTCGACACGTCGCGCTTCTCGCAGGGGCAGAAGGCGGTGCACGAACAGTACCAGGACGCGGTCGTCCGCCGCGAAGAACTGCGCGAACTGATGGACCCGGCGAACGCCGACGTCACGGAGGAGCAGCGCCGGTCGATGTTCGAGGAAATGCGCGGACTGGACCGGCAGATCCGCGAACTCGCCGAATCGGAGCGCGACACGCTTCTCACGCAGACCGTCGAAGACCTCGGCGTCCGGGGCGACGCGCTGCAGGACACGGTCGAGGCAGTCAAGGCGATCTACGAGGCCACGCAGACACGCGACGGCCACGGCGGTCCGCCCTCAGGCCCTCCGCCCGGCGGCGGCCCACGCTGACGCGCCCCGCAGCCGAAAGCCATTTTGACAGAGGGCCCATGCCACAAGCATGGGCCCTCTGTCATTGAAGACGAAGAAGCGAACGGTATTCGCGCTTTGCGCACAGGACTCTGTCGACGAACACATCGGACTCCGAGACTCGGTAGAAGACCAGGTAGTTCCGAACTCCGAGAAAACGATACTCGTCGGCGGCGAACGGCAGATTGTCGACTATGCTGCCGATGAACGGGAACTTCTCCAGTTCCTCTACCCCGTCAAGAATGTCCTCAATGGTTGTTTTCGCCGCAGAGGGATTTCTCAATTCATTGGCGATGTAGTCGAATATTTCGTCGAGATCCCGCAGGGAGAGGGGAGAATAGTGCAGTCGCCTTTCAGACATTCGCCCTCTCCGCAAGACGGCGACGCATCTCCGTTCTGCCAATCCACCCATCTTTCTCTCCGGAAATACGACCGCGCATGAGTTCCATGTTCAGCCTAACGGCGCACTCTACAGCATCATAGTCTGAAATGTCAAGAAGCACATAGCGGCCTGTCCCATTTTTCGTAAGATAGACAGGGCTTCCACGCCTGACGTCCTTAAGAACCTCTGGATAGTTCCGCAAATCTGAGACTGGCTTGATCAATGGCATTGTCATTCTCCAAATCTTTCGATGAATCATACCACGTTTTCATCAAGCCATCAAGAATCGCCTTTTTCGCCGTCCGTTGGACATGGGAATTTCGCCTCCACTTCCGACAATGCCCGCGAGGCCGACACGGAAGCCCAGAATCGGGAGGGCGCGTGTCCTCACGCGCCGAACACGGACGTCTTTCGTCCGCGCCGTAATCTCATTCATTCGATCTCTGCGTGAAGTGCCATGCCGCCATTCGTTTCCACACCTCCGTTCAATTCCCTCATTTTCACTCGTGAGATTACGGCGCGGACGAAATCGCGCCGCCACCGCAACGGACGAAAACGGACTGGACGCGAATGAGACTACGGCGCGGACGAAATAAAATCCATATTGAAGTCCTCAGTGCGAACCCAATCGCAAAATCGCAAATTCCCTGGCAATGATGCGGTTTTGGAAATTCCAGCCCGAAAAGTCAAACGGATGCAAACACTCCGCAACCACCGCATTTATATAAATGCGGTGGCTGCCGCGAAACGCCCTGCCGTCTCTTCTGCCGATGGGAGAATGGGCAATCGCGCCATTGCCAGTTTCTCCCCATTCGGCTTGCCTAGTCGGGCAGAATATGCTAACATGAGGATAAAAACAGCCATTTTGAAAACAGGCGTTTTGGAAACGACTGCTTCTTCCGGTTCTGGTTCCGCTTCGTCTTCAAATGCCGGGGGCTGATGGAACTTGAACGCTACGACCGGATGCGGCAGATTGCCATGAGGGACTTCGACGTCTTTTCAGGCTATGCGCTGAAACGATATTTTCACTGGAAATTCATCGAGGACGAGACCTATACGGCCATGGGCGCATGGTGGAACAGGAAAGGCGAAAACGAAATCGACCTCGTGTGCGACGACGAGTTCGAGAACCGGCTTGATTTCTGCGAAGTGAAACGCGACGCAACGCGAGTCGACATGACGGCATTGGCCGTCAAGTCCGAAGCGTTCCTGGCGGCGAATCCGTCATTGCGGCAGCGCACCATCCATCTGCGGGCGCTGTCGCTGGCTGACGTCTGAACGCTAGCGGAGGATGATGTATAGGCCGGCGCGGAGAAGCCAGGCGGACTTGCCGCGCGATCCGACGCGAAAGTTCGCCGCGCCGTCGCCACACAGATTCCATGCCGGCGCGGAGACGGCCTCGCCAGCCCAATCGAGAATCTTCGCCTCGCCGGACGGATACGGCGCCGGCGCGAAGTCCACCGCGCCAAGCGACACGGCACCCGCAACGGAGAAGAGCGGGAAGTCCGCCAGGTCGCCGCCCGACCAGACGCGCGTCCAGCCGACGGTCCCCGCCGTCTCCAAGGCGCCGAGCGCAAGCGTCCCGGCGGCGTGTTCGAGGCGTGCGCCGTCCGCCATCGCAAGAGTCGCGTCCGCGTCCGTCACGGGCGTCGCGGGCGTCCCGACGAGCCATTCCGGCGGCGTGGCCGAACCGTCGCCCTTGTCCAGCCACTTCTTGCGCAGATACGCGAAGAGCTCCCGTTCCTCGTCCACCGTCAGCGGCTCCGTCGTCGCGATGAACTCCGCCACGTCGCCGTACCAGCAGCGGTTGGACTTGTTCCCCACCCCCCACCACTGCGGCTTGCCGCCGGCCGCCACGCGCGAACCGAGATGGACGAGGTCTATGGCGAACGGCTCGCTGGCGGTTTCGATCATCGCGCGAGGCACGGCGGCCGTCCGCGTCGCGTTCGTCTCGAAAGCGGCCATCGCCGCGTTGGTCAGGCTGTGGAGGACGAAGATGAACGGTTCGCCCGTCTGCGGCGTCTTCGCGTCAAGCGACCAGTCGCCCAGGTCGACGCGAGTGTTGGACACGCTGTTCTCCTCCGTCATGGCGATGCCCGGCACGCCCTCGTCGGAGAACGTCGCCGCCGTGTTGCCGAACGCGAACGGTCCGCCCCACTTGCCAAGGCCGGCGCCGGTCTGCGTGTCCGCGGGGTTCAGCTCCCATTTCGTCCGGCGTCCGACGAAGTAGACGCTCAGCGAACGCGGCGCGGAATGGTTGGTGTAGGAATCGAGCGCAAGGCAGGAACTGCCGTCGAACGCGAAGACCGGATTGCCGTTGAGGCCGTCCGCCTTCAGTTCCGGGCCGTACGGGACGGCGTTAGCGCTCGCCCGCCAGCTGCGGCGGAAAGAGCCGCCGGCCGCGCCCTTGTTGACGGCGTTCGTGACGCGGCCGTCCGCGTCAAGCGTCCGCGCATCTTCGTCCGCCGCGTCCACCCACACGTCCACGCGCGACGGAAGACGTCCCGCGCGCAGGGTCAGCGTCCCCTCGTCCACGCGCATGGCAAGCCCGCCCGAAGCGGCGCCGCCGAAGCGCAGCGTCCCCGCGCCGGACTTCACGACGCCCTGCGCCACGCCGTCCGCCGCCGCGCCGTTCACGACGACCGCCGCCTCCGCGCCGGCAGGCACGGACACCTTTGCGGCCGCCGCCAGTTCGCGGCGCGCATCGTCCGCGGCATCCAGCCCCGCGCCAAGCCACTTGTTGCGAAGGTACGTCTCGATTGCCGTGCGTTCCATGTCGGTCAGCATCCGCGAGAAGACGAGGACTTCGCCAATCTCGCCGATGTACATCCGGTTCTGCGTCGCGTCGGTGCGAACCTGCGGCAGGCCCTTTGTCAGGCGGCCGCCGATGCAGACGCGGTCGATCTCGCAGTTCAGCCGCGCGGAGCCAACATCCCCCGTCTTGCAGAAGACGCCCGCGACGTCCGCAAGCCACACGGCGGTCGCGGACTTCTTCGTATCCGCGTCGCGCCACGAATGGGTGACATACGGACTGCCCACCTTGAAGCCCGCGCCGCTGATGCCATACTGGCCGCCGGCGAAAGTGTAGAGAGTGTCGATCGTGCTTCCGCCGTGCTGGAAGGAAAGACCGCCGAGCGCCTGGTTGTCGTCGCCCGTCTTGTCCGACAGCGCCGTCGGTGCGCGGGCCATCATGGAGAAGGGGCCGCCCCACTTGCCCTTGCCGCCTGAATTCTCCCAGCTAGTCCAGCGCGAAACGATGAAGACGCTCGCCGCCGCGCCGTAGTTCGTGTAGACGTCCGTCACGAGCGCGTTCGTCCCTGCGAAGAAGAGCGATCCGCGTCCGCCGATTCCAGAGGCGGCGAACGTCGGCGCCGCGGCGCTTCCCAGACTGCCCGTCGGCTTGACGAACGAGCCGCCCGCCGTGCCGAGGTTGGGGACGGACGCCACCGTCTCGCCATTCGTCGCCGCGAGGCGCGAGGCGTCGAGCCAGAGGTCCGCCGACGCGCAGATTCCGGCAAGCGGATCAAGCGCGGACGAAACGCGCACCCCGTCGTCCAGCACGAGTTCCGCGTTCTTCGCGACGCGCACCGTCGCCTTTTCCGATACGACGACGCCCAGTCCCAGTTCCACCACGCCGGACTCGACAGCGAAGAGACCGGTGATGGAAAGCGGTTTCAGGAAGCGCACACGGCCGGCGCCGCGCTTCGTCAGCCCGCTTTCGATGTCCACCGGCACGGCGACATTCGCGCGGACGCCGGGGCAGACCATCGCGTCAACCTCGAACGTCGCGCCGTCGCGCACGTCGAAGACGGTCGGAAAACCGGACTGCGTGCCGTTCCAGTGCCCCGCGTGGACGACGCGTGCCTCCAGACGCGAGGGACGCCCGTCCGCCGAGGGCAGGACGGTGACCGTGCCGTTCAGTCCGAACCCCTTCCACGTCCGACCGCCCTCCAGCGGCTCAGACGAGGAGACAAACTGCCCGTACCCCGCGCGCAGGACGCCTCCTCGCAACACGACGTCTCCAATGGGCGTGTGGGCCTGCACTGTGAACGTTTCAATGACCGCGCCCTCGTGCGCCTCGAGGACGATTGCGGGCTTCGCGCCGTAGCCGCAGAACATGTCGCCCGAGCCGAACTTGAGACGGCCCTCGTGGACAATCCACCGCGCGCCGGCCTTAAGGTACGTCGTGCCGTCGCTCGCGCTAATGAAACTGGACGCCGACCACGTGCCGCCGCCGGTCTTGGTGACCGCGCTCGTGGGACACTTGAAGAGATATTTCGTGACGCCGAACGTCACGCCGTCGGGGACGTCGAGCGTCGCCGCGCCCGCGCACGTCACGACCGTCCGCGCCTGGGTGAAGCTCGACCGGACGCGAAGGCCGGCGCCATCCGCCAGCGTGACGAAGTTCGCGCCGAACGACGTCTCGTCCGCCACGCTCACGACCCCCTCCTCGACGTTCAGCCGTCCATAGGCCTCCGCCAGCCCCGCCGGCAGCTCCAGCGTTCCGCCGCCGGTCTTGACGATTTCAGTGAGCGCCATGTCAAGGCCATCCACCGAAGGAACGCTTTCCACGGACGTCACCGCAAGCGTCTCGCCCTCCGGCACGTCGACCGTGACGACGCCGCCGTTCAGGCGCAGGACGCCGTCCACGACCGGCTCGAAGGACGCGACGCCGCCCGTCGTCCCCTCGACCGTCAGGCCGTCCGGCAGCGCGTCCGGGAGCGTGACGCAGCCGTCGCCCGCGAGCGTCAGCACGTGCGTCCCGTCCACGCGAACGTCCGTGAGGTCGACAGCGACGCCGGCGGCCACATTCAGCGTGACGTCGCCCGCGACGACGACGGGCCCCGCGCCCAGCGCGCCGTCCGCCGCGACGGAAAGAACGCCGCCCTCAAGGAACGTTCCGCCAGTCCATTCGCCGGGCTTGAAGAGGGCCAGTTCGCCCGCTCCGCGCTTTGTCAGACGGCAGGAGACGCGCTTCGTCGCAAAGCTGTTCCAGCCGTCGCGCAGCGTGCCGTCCAGCACCAGACGGGCGCCGTCCTCCACGTCGAAGACGCAGTTCGTGTAGCCGCAGTGTCCGAGAAATCCCTTGTAGCCGAACGTCATGAGGCTCGGCGTCTCGTGCGCGTGGGCGACGACTCCGCCGCAGAGCGCGGCGTCCTTCCACGTGTCCGCGCCAACCGACCGGCTCGTGAACGTGGCGCCCGTGAGCTCGACAGGGCCGACGACGCCGTGGGCGGTGCCGTGGTCGTACGTCGCGCCGTGGCGGACGTCGATCGTCACGTTGGTGTTGGCCGTCGAGTGTCCGCCCCAGAAGTCGCCGTTGTTGCACGCGAACGTCCCCTCCTCCACGATGAAGCGCGTCCGCTTCTCTGCCGCCTTTCCGACAGACGCCACGGCGAGCGTGCCCGCGCCGCGCTTGACGAGGACGTGTCCGACCGCGCCGGCGGCGAGGCGGGCGCCGGTGACCGTCACGCGCTTTCCGTCCGCAACGGCGACGACGCCGGTGCCATCCAGCGAATACGTCTTCGAGAGTTCCATGCCCGCCGTGAACGAAACGCCGCCGTTTGCAAGCACGACTTTCGTGACGGAGGCATCGCCCAGTTCGCTCTCGGCGGCGACGGCGACGATTTCATCCGAAATCGTCCTGACGCCGTCCACGACGACGTTGGACGCATTCGCGGCCATCGCCGACAGCGCGGCGGCGGCCATAAACCCGGCACGTGCAAAAACATGTCTCATGTGAAGTTCCTTCCGTTCGACCGCTTCTCTTCATAGTCCTTCCAGTGAACCCCACAATTATATCTGTTTTTTTTTTCCTGTCAAACGCCGAATGGGCTTGCACACGCGGCGCGACGAGGACGTCGCGCCCTACCGAGACGCCATCAGGGCGCGGGCCAGAGGACGCAGACCGCGGCGGCGACGCAGATGCCGGTCACCATGCCCCAGAGGACTTCGCGGCGGGAGTGTCCGAGCAGTTCCTTCAAGTGGGCGATCGCAGTGGGGACGTGGTGGGTCTGCACAAGGTCGCGCACGAGACGGTTCAGGACCTTCGCCTGTTCGCCAGCGGCCTTGCGCACTGTTGCGGCGTCGAACATCGTGACGGAGGCGAATCCCAGCGCGAGCATGGCGATTGGCGAACCGAAGCCCTCGGTGAAGCCGATGGACGCGAGGACGCCGGAGGCCATGGCGGAATGGGCGCTTGGCATTCCGCCGGTGGAAAGGAGATACTCGAAGTCGACCGAATGGGTCTTGATGGCGGCTCTCACGAGCTTGATCGTCTGCGCCACAATCCAGCCGAGAAAGCCCGACCAGAACCATGGGGAAATCAGGAAATTAGCGGGATTCCAGTCGACGACGACGTTTGCAAGGGAAATCGGCATTGCTTCAGCCCATCCTCGATTCAAGCGCGGAGGCCATGCGGTCTGAAAGGTCTCTCTCGTGCAGGGCGGAGAGAACGGGGTCAAGTTCGCCCTCCATCACGCGGTCGAGCGAATAGAGGGTCAGGTCCACGCGGTGGTCTGTCAGGCGGTTCTGCGGAAAGTTGTACGTCCGGATGCGCTCCGACCGGTCGCCGGAGCCGCGCAGGGAAAGGCGCGAGGCGCCGGTCTTCGCCTCCTCGTCGCGGCGGCGCTGGTCGAGGATTCGCGCCTTGAGGGTGGCGAGGCACTTCTCCTTGTTGCGCTGCTGGGAACGCTCGTCCTGGCACTGCGCGACGAGTCCAGTGGGAAGATGCGTCATTCGGATTGCGGAGTAGGTGGTGTTCACGCCCTGCCCGCCGTGTCCGCCCGCGCAGAAGATGTCGATGCGCAGGTCCTTTTCGGGGATGTCGAAGTCGTCGGCCTCCTCGTCGGCCTCGGGGAAGACGATGACGGTGGCCGCGGACGTGTGGATGCGCCCCTGCGCCTCGGTGACGGGAACGCGCTGAACGCGGTGTCCGCCGGACTCGAAGCGGAAAAGCCCATACGCGCCGTCTCCCGAAACGGTGAAGATTATCTCCTTGTAGCCGTCAAGGGAAGTCGGGGAGGAAGACATGACGCCGACCTTCCATCCCTTCGCCTCGCAGTAGCGCGAATACATCCTGAAGAGGTCGCCCGCGAAAAGGGCCGCCTCGTCGCCGCCAGTGCCGGCGCGGACCTCGAAGACGGCGTTGCGGCCCTCAAGCGGGTCGGGCGGAAGAAGCCCCGCCATCACGCGCCGCTCGGCGTCCGGGAGTTCGGAGCGCAGCGCGTCTATCTCCGCCTGGGCGTCCGCCGCGAAATCAGGGTCGGCAAGCAGCGTCTCGTTTCCGGCGATGTCCTCAAGCAGCTTGAAATAGCGACGCGCCGCAGCCTCCAGCTTGCGGAGGGCGGTATGCTCGCGCACCGTCTCGCGGTAGCGCTTCGCATCTGCCAAAACGCCTGGGTCGCCCATCGCCGCCTCGACGGCGGACAGACGCCCCAGGACGCTTTCGATCTGGCCTTTGTCGATCAAGCCTGCTTCTGGAACTTCGCGTAGCGCTTCTTGAACATGTCGACGCGGCCTTCCGTGTCGACCATCGTCTTCTGGCCCGTGAAGAACGGGTGGCAGGCGGAGCAGGTGTTCACCTGCATGACCGGCTTCGTGGAACGGGTGTGGATGACGTTGCCGCACGCGCACGTGATAGTGGCGTCGACGTAGTTCGGATGGATGCCTTCTTTCATGTCTCTCTGCCTTTCAAAAAACCAAGTTGATATACTACCGAAATCAGGCCGATTTGACAAGAGGGCAAAAGACCATTTCTCCAATCGGCATGGCCGGTGGTAAAAAACGGCCGCGTGAGGGCACGCGACCGTCTCTCCGCTCATTGGCAGGGGAAGGAAGTCACTTGACTTCGACTTCGGCGCCGGCCTTCTTGAGCTGCTCGGCGATCTTCTCGGCGTCTTCCTTGGAAGCGCCCTCCTTGACGGGCTTCGGAGCGCCTTCGACGAGGTCCTTGGCGTCCTTGAGCCCGAGACCGGTGATCGCGCGGACTTCCTTGATGACGGCGATCTTGTTGGAACCGGCGGCCTTGAGGATGACGTCGAACTCGGTCTTCTCTTCCACGGGGGCGGCGGCGGCGGGGCCGGCGACGGCCACGGCGGCGGCGGCGGAAACGCCCCACGCCTCTTCGAGGGCCTTAACGAGTTCGTTGATTTCGAGAACGGTCTTGCCGGACAGTTCCTTGATGAGTTCTTCGTTCGTCATTTTCTTTTCTTCTTTCTTCAACCGGCGGCGTGTTTCATCCGCCGGAGATTTGGTGTTTTACGAAAGGACACCTGAAACGCGGACGACGCCGCGTCGCGAATGCCCGAATTCCGATATGCCTCAGGCCGCGGGCGCGGCCTCGCCGCCTTCCTTCTTCGCCTTCTCGGAGAGGACGCGGGCCAGACGCGTCGCGGGTTCCTTGAAGAGCATGAGCAGCGTTGCGCGGAGCTGGTCCTTGCCGGGGATCTTGGAGAGCGCGTCGACCATCGCGGCGTCGACGATCTTGCCGTCGTAGTCGGCGCCCTTCACGGAGGCCTTGCCCTCGGAGGCGTTGACGAAGTCCATCACGTCCTTGGCGACGGCGGTGACCTCGCCCTTGCCCGTGACGATCGCGGTCGGACCGCTGAGCATCGCGTTCACGTCGTCGGACCAGCCCTTCTCCTTCGCCGCGCGGGCGAGGAAGGTGTTCTTGACGATGAGCAGACGCGATTCGTGGGCGGACAGGGCGTTGCGGAGGGCGGTGATCTTGGCGACGGAGACGCCGCCGTAGTTCACGATGAAGCAGTAGTCGGACTCCTTGACGCGCTCAAGGACCTCGTTGAGGATTGCAACCTTTTCGATTCTCATGGCACAGACTCCTTATTCGGCGACAACCGCGCAGCGGACGCCGACGCCCATGGTGGACGAAATCGTCAGCGACCTGATGAACTCGCCCTTGACCGTGGCGGGGCGGGCGCCCTGGACGGCCTCGATGACGGCCTTGACGTTGGAGACGAGCTTGTCGACCTCGAACGAGAGCTTGCCGGCGACGACGCAGCAGTTGCCCGTCTTGTCCATGCGGAAGTCGACCTTGCCGGCCTTGGACTCCTTGACCGCCGTGGCGGGGTCGTCGGTGACGGTGCCCGTCTTGGGGTTGGGCATCAGACCGCGGGGGCCGAGGACGCGGGCGCACTTGCGGACGCTCTTCATGGCCTCGGTCGTGGCGATCGCCACGTCGAAGTCGGTCCAGCCGCCCATGACCTTCTCGACCATGTCGTCGAGGCCGACGAAATCGGCGCCGGCGGCACGGGCCTCTTCGGCGTGGTCGCCGCCCGCGAAGACGACGACCTTGACGTCCTTGCCGGAGCCGGCGGGGAGCTTGACGACGCCGCGGACCGGCGTGTCGGTCTTCTTCGTGTCGGCGCCCAGGTGCATGGCGACTTCGACCGTCTCGTCGAACTTCGCGCCGGGGTGCGCCTTGATGAACTTGAGAGCCTCTTCGATGGAGACGATGGACTTGGGAGCGGCCTTCAGCGACGCTCTGTACTTCTTGCTAGGCTTGGACATTGGTTCGCTCCTTTCAGTCCTCGACTTCAATGCCCATGTTGCGGGCCGTGCCCGCGATCATGCGCATCGCCGCCTCGACGTCCGTCGTGTTGAGGTCTGCCTTCTTCGTCTCGACGATCTTGCGAAGGTCTTCCTTCGTGACCTTGCCGACCTTGTTCTTGTTCGGGACGCCCGAACCCTTTTCAATGCCCGCGGCCTTCTTGAGAAGCACGCTGGCCGGCGGCGACTTGAACTGGAGCGAGAAACTGCGGTCCTGGTAGACCGTGATGATGACGGGGATGACAAGTCCGGCCTGCTTCTGCGTCTTGGCGTTGAACTCCTTGCAGAACTGCATGATGTTCACGCCGGCGGAGCCGAGCGCGGGACCCACCGGCGGCGCGGGGTTGGCGGCGCCGGCCGGAATCTGGAGTTTGACAACTCCCTTTACTTTCTTGGCCATTTACTTTTCTCTTTCTGCGTCCCTCCCGGCAATCCGGCCGGTATGGCGGAACGCGAATGCGTCTCAGCTGGCAGGCTCCATGTCCGCGAAATCCTCCGCGGTGGTTTTCTCGATCTGCCAGTATTCGACTTCGACAGGGACCTTGCGGCTGAAGACGGAAACTTCGACCTTGAGCTTGCCCTTGTCGGGATCTACCACGGAAACGACGCCGGTCAAGCCCATGAACGCGCCGTCGTTTATCTTCACCGTTTCACCCGGTGCAAATTCAATCTTCGGACGCGCGTGCGTCTCGGCGCCCGCCGGCTTGTCGGACAGGATGGCGTCGACCTCCGCCTGCCTGAGCGGCATGGGACGCTGCATAAGCCAGGAGCCGATGACGCCGGGGGTCATGCGCAGAAAGTCCCACGTGCGCCCGATGACCCTGGGCTTCTTCGTCTCCTTGTCGACGCAGCCCTCCTCGTAGAGGGCCATCTCGATCAGCACGTAGCCGGGGAACACCTTCTTCTTGAGCGTGCGCTTCTTGCCGTCCTTCGTGGACGTCACGCGCTCTTCAGGCACTTCAACCCGCCCGATGTACTCCTGCATCTCCTCCATGGGGACGCGGGCCTGAATCGAGTTCTTGACCTTCCCCTCCTGGCCGACGAGACAATGGAGGACAAACCACTCCTTTTTCATCTTCCGACGACCTTTCCTACACGCCAGCGTGGACGATCTGGATGAACAGCTTGATCGCCTTGTCGCACACAAGCGTGGTAACCGCCAGAATGAAAATGAAAGCAATCACGACAAGCGTGGAATCGTAGAGTTCGCGCTTGCCCGGCCAAGTGACACGACGGGCCTCGGCCCTGACATCGCCGAAGAAGCCCTTGGTCTTTTCCAGAAAATCTTTCATTCCACCCTCGAAAAAGTTGGCAGGGTAGGAGGGAATCGAACCCCCATGGGCGGTTTTGGAGACCGCTGCACTGCCATTGTGCTACTACCCTAACCGGGAAATCACTTGACTTCTTTGTGAACGGTGTGCTTGCGATCGAACGGGCAGTACTTCACCTTCTCAAGACGCTCCGTCGTCGTGCGCTTGTTGCGCGTGGTCGTGTAGTTGCGACGCTTGCACTCCGTGCACGCCAATATGGCCAAATCGCGAGGCATTGTATCAAATCCTTCCGTCTTCGTCAATGGAAAACCGTCCGCCCCCGCAAATCCTGCGACCTGCGCAGGGCGGACGTCTCACAGAAGACGTTCAATCGTTACTTGACAATCGTCGAAACCGTTCCAGCGCCGACCGTGCGGCCGCCTTCGCGGATGGCGAAGCGCATCTTCTCTTCAAGAGCCACGGGGGCGATGAGCTTGACGTTGATGCTCACGTTGTCGCCCGGCATGACCATCTCGACGCCTTCCGGCAGACCGATGTCGCCCGTGACGTCCGTCGTGCGGATGTAGAACTGCGGACGATAGCCCTTGCGGAACTGCGTGTGGCGGCCGCCCTCTTCCTTCGTGAGGACGTAGACCTGACCGGTGAACTCGGTGTGGGGCGTGATGGAGCCCGGCTTGGCGAGAACCTGACCGCGCTCGACGTCCTCCTTCTTCGTGCCGCGGAGCAGGGCGCCGATGTTGTCGCCGGCCTGGCCCTGGTCGAGGAGCTTGCGGAACATTTCAACGCCGGTGACGGCCGTCTTCGCCGTCGGACGGATACCGACGAGCTCGACGTCCTCGCCGACCTTGATGACGCCGCGCTCGACGCGGCCGGTGACGACCGTGCCGCGGCCTTCGATCGAGAAGATGTCTTCGATCGGCATCAGGAACGGCTTGTCGAGCTCGCGCTCCGGCTCGGGGATGTAGGTGTCAAGGGCGTCCATCAACTCCGTGATGCAGTTGCACGCCGCGTCGTCGGCGGCCGTGGCCTGCGTGGCGGGATATGCCGCGCCGCGGATCACGGGGGCGTTGTCGCCATCGTAGTCGTACTTGCTGAGGAGTTCGCGGACTTCCATCTCGACGAGGTCGAGCATTTCGGAGTCGTCGACGAGGTCGCACTTGTTGAGGAAGACGACAATCTTCGGCACGCCGACCTGGCGGGCGAGAAGGACGTGCTCGCGCGTCTGCGGCATCGGGCCGTCGACGGCGGAGACGACGAGGATGGCTCCGTCCATCTGGGCGGCGCCGGTGATCATGTTCTTCACGTAGTCAGCATGGCCGGGGCAGTCGACGTGCGCGTAGTGGCGGTTCGCCGTGGCGTATTCGACGTGCGAGGAGGCAATCGTCAGAATCTTCGTGGCGTCGCGACGACCGGCGGACTCGGAGGCCTTCGCCACCTGGTCGTACTTGATCTCGTTGCAGAGGCCCTTGAGAGCCTGGACGTGCGTAATCGCGGCCGTGAGCGTGGTCTTGCCGTGGTCGACGTGGCCGATCGTGCCAACGTTCACGTGCGGCTTGCCGCCGCGGTCGAATGTTTCCTTAGCCATTTTTGACTCCTGTGAGTTGTGAATTCTCGTTCGCCCAGATGGAGCCACCAATCAGAATCGAACTGACGACCTCTTCCTTACCAAGGAAGTGCTCTACCTACTGAGCTATAGTGGCCTGTCTTGAGCAAGCCTGTACAGTATACCGAAGATGGCGACGATATGCAAGGGGGTATGAGGGAAAAAATCAGCCGCCGATTTCGGCCTTCAGCGCTTCGCCGGCGCGCCAGGCGTAGTAGTCCCTCAGCTCAAGCTGCGATGCGGCGGCCTCGTCGCAGAAGAACCAGCAGTCGGGGTGCATCTGGAGGGCGCTGGCCGTGCAGAACTGGGAGACGCCGCCTTCGACGGCGCCCTTGACGGCGGCGGCCTTTCCGGCGCCGAAGGCGAGGAGGACGACGCGGCGGGCCTCCATGATGGAGCCGACGCCCATGGAGAGGGCCTGGCGCGGGACGTCCTCGGACTTCTCGAAGAAGCGGGCGTTGTCGGCGATCGTCTGCGGGGTGAGGGAGACGAGGCGCGTGCGGCTTGCGAGGGAACTGCCGGGTTCGTTGAAGGCGATGTGGCCGTCGGAGCCGATGCCGAGGACCTGGAGGTCGATTCCGCCGGCGGCGGCAATCGCGGCCTCGTAGTCCGCGACTTCCCGGCGCCAGTCGGCGGCGAGGCCGTCCAGGACGTGGGTGTTCGCCTTGTCGACGTCCACGTGGTCGAAGAGGTTGACGTCCATGAAGTGGCGGTAGCTCTGCTCGTGCGTGGGCGCGAGGCCGTAGTACTCGTCAAGATTCCAGCTCTTCACCGACTTGAACGAGACCTTCCCGGCGGCGACGTCGGCGATCAGCGCCTTGTACATTTCGACGGGGGTGGACCCCGTGGCCAGTCCAAGCACCGCGTCGGACTTCTTCGCCAGAAGCGCAGCCACGAGGTCCGCCGCCTTGCGGCTTGCCTCTTCCTTCGTCCTGCAGATCACAATTTCCATTTCATGTCCTTTCGAATTGCAGCCGGGCCATGAGGCCGGCAAATCACCTGTCCGCCGCGTCTTCGCGGACGGCCCGCAGCATGGCCTTTCTGTCGGCCGCAAGGCCGGTCCAGATCTCGAACGACTTCGCGCCCTGTCCGACGAGGAACTCAAGTCCGTCGGACGCCCTGGCGCCGGCGGCCTTCGCCGCTGCGGCGGTCGGCGGGAACCTGACCGTCGGAACGATGTCCAGCACGAACTGCCCCTTGTGGAAGGCGGACGGCGGAAGCGCGCTCCGGTCGCCCTCGTGGAGGCCCACCGGCGTCGCGTTGACGACGATTTCCGCCTTTTCCGCCGCGACGCCCCATGCGTTCCTCGAATCCACGCTGTCTATCCCCTCCGGGCAGACGACCGGACGGACCGCGGAGACGCGCGTGGCGGTGCCGAGCGCCGTGAGGCGTTCAACAAGCGCATTCAGCCTGTCGGGGTCCAGATCGGCCACCACCAGCTCCGCCGCCCCTTCGTGGCAGCAGGCTGCGGCGAGGGCGCTTCCGGCGCCGCCGCAGCCGACGATGAACACGCGCCGGCCTGCGAGGGCGCAGCCCTGCGCGGCGAGACCGGAGACGAATCCGATGACGTCCGTGTTGAAGCCGCTCATCGTCCCGTCCTTCTCGAAGCGGATCGTGTTGCACGAGCCGTAGCGGGCGACGCTTTCGTCCACGTGGTCGAGAAGCGGGACGACCGCGAACTTGTGCGGCACGGTGACGTTGAGGCCGGCGTATCCCTCGTCGCGTTTCGCGCGGACGAACGACGCGACGTCCTCCGGCGCGACGTCGAACTTCTCGTACGTCGCGTCAAGCCCGATCGCGGCGAAATTCGCCGTGTGCATCTTCGGGGAGAGCGAGTGGGCGACCGGATGGCCGATTACGGCGAACTTCATTGCGGACATGGCGTTGCTCCTGCTCACTTGCGCGCGGCGCGGCGGCACGTCACCTCGATCACGTTCACCTGGTTCTCAAGCTGGAGGACGACCTGGGCGATCGCCTTGTCGTCGGCCAGGACGTCTATCTTCATGCGCGAAACGGTGCCGTCCTCGGTCGGCCCCACGCTGAGGGTCTGGATGTTGTAGCCGCGGCCGGAGATGAGGCCGACGATTCTCGCCAGCACGCCGGGGCGGTTTTCGACGAAGCAGTTGAGTCTGTGAAGTTCTTCTTTCATGGTGTCGTCCGATTATACCACAGTTGCGGGTCAGATGCGCTTCGGCGTCTCGATGCCGAGAAGGTCAAGCCCCCGCGAGAGCACCCTGCCGAAGAGCGCGCAGAGCGCCAGACGCGCGGCGCGGACGTCCGGCTCGGACTTCAGAATCGGCGAGCGCTGGTAGAAGGAGCTGTAGATCTGGGCGGTCTGGAAGAGATAGTCGGCGAGGACGCTCGGCTTGTACGCCTCGGCGGCGCGGAGGACGGTCGGGCCGAACTGGAGGAGCTGGAGCGCGAGCTGGCGTTCGACGGGGGTGGCCGCCGAACAGTTCGCCCCCGCGCCGTCCGCCGACGCGCCCGCCTTGTCGAGAAGGGAGCAGACGCGCGCGTAGGCGTACTGGAGATAGGGGCCCGAATTCCCCTCGAGGGCGAGGGCCTTGTCCCAGTCGAAGTCGATCGGCGTGAGGGGGTCGTGGCTGAGGTCGGCGTACTTCACGGCGCCGAATCCGATCTGCTCGGCGAGGCGTTCGGCGGCCTCCGCGGAAAGCGGGTCGTCGCCCTCCTTGGCGGGGCGCGCGTCGACGATGGCGCGGGCGCGGCGCGTCGCCTCCGAGAGAAGTTCGTCCAGCTTGATGAGGTTGCCCTCGCGGGTGGAGATGGCGCGGCCGGCGAACGACATGAGGCCGAACGGCACGTGGACGAGCTTCGTCGCGTAGCCGAGAATGCCGCAGATGCGGAAGAACTGGCTGAAGTGGAGCTGCTGGCGAGCGTCCGTGACGTAGATTATCCGTTCCGGGTCGTAGTCGTGAACGCGCGACTCGACGCAGGCGAGGTCGGACGTCGTGTAGTTGAATCCGCCGTCTGACTTGCGGACGATCGCGACGCCGAGACCGTCGGACTCCAGGTTCACGACGAGCGCGCCTTCGCTCTCCACGGCGAGGCCGGACTTCACAAGGCGATCCACCACGGCGGCCATCATGGAGTTGTAGTACGATTCGCCGCGCCAGGTGTCGAACTTCACGCCGAGCTTGCCGTACATGCGGGTGAACTCGCCGATGGAGATCTCGATGAAGCGCCTCCAGAGCGCGACGTTGTCCGCGTCGCCTTTCTGCAGGCGGACGAGCTCTTCGCGGCACGACTGCTTCCAGTCCTCGTCCTCCTTCGCCTTCGCGGCGGAGAGGACGTAGCACTTCTCGAGATTCGCGATGGTGAGGTCGTCGCGCTCCTCCTGCGTCAGGCATTCGCGATAGCCCTTGATGAGGATGCCGAACTGGGTGCCCCAGTCGCCGAGATGGTTGTCCGCCACGACGTCGTACCCAAGCGCGCGGTAGAGGCGGTCGAGCGCGTTGCCGATGACGGTGGAGCGGATATGGCCGATGTGCATCTGCTTGGCCGCGTTAGGCGAGGAGTAGTCGATGACGACCTTCTTGCCGGCTCCGGTCTGCGGAATCCCCAGGACGGGGTCTGCGCCGAGCGCCGCCAGGCGTTCCGACAGCCAGGCGGACGAAACGGACACGTTGATGAACCCCGGTCCCGCGAGCTCGACCTTCTCTATGAAGCCGGGGCGCGTCTCCTGAAGCTTCGCGAACACCGCCTCGGCGATCTTGCGCGGCGGCATGTGCAGGACCTTCGCGCCGGCGAGGGCGTCGTTGCACTGGAAGTCGCCGAACTTGGCGTCGGTGGCGGGCAGAGCCCTCACCTTCGAGAAGTCGTTGCCCGGAAAGGCCGCGTCGAAACCCGACTTCAGCCACTCTTCAATCATGCCTGACTGGCTCATGCAATACACTCCGAATGAAATCGATCAAAGAACGCCGCCGTTCTTGCCGGCGAGCTTCTGAAGTCTCTTCGACATCGACGCCTTCGCGGCGTCGTCAAGCTTGTCCACGTACAAGACGCCCTTCAGGTGGTCCGTCTCGTGCTGGACGGCGCGGGCGAGGAATCCGCGGACGGTGATGACCTGCATCCGCCCGTTCTCGTCCACGTACTGGCACGTCACCTTGTCCGCGCGCACCAGCTTCGCGCTCATGTTCGGAAGGCTCAGACAGCCCTCCTTGCCGTCCTGCTCGCCCTCCGCGGCGATCACGACCGGGTTGAACATCACGAGGGGCATCTTCACGGGCACGTTGAACTCGCGGACTTCGACGTCCTCCTCGCAGTCCGGCGGCACGTCGATCACGCAAAGGGACTCAAGGCGTCCGACCTGCTCGGCGGCAAGACCCACGCCGCGCGCCTTGTGCATTGTGTCCACCATGTCCGCCGCCAGGCGCACGAGCGCGGGCGTGACGGACGGAACGGGGATTGCGCACTCGCGCAGGACGGGACTGCCGTATTTGACAATGTCTAGAAGCATGGGAAAATCCAGAGTTGCGGCGTCACATGACGCCTGAGGAACCAAAGCCGCCTTCAGACCGGACAGACCCGTCAAGCGCCTCGGCCTCCTCGACGTCCGCCCGGACGACCGGGGCCACGACCATCTGCGCGATGCGCATGCCCTTCTCGACCGTGAACGTCTCCGCGCCAAGGTTGACGAGCAGGACGGCGAGCTCCCCGCGATAGCCGGAATCGACCGTGCCGGGGGAGTTGAGAACCGTGACCCCGTGCTTGAGGGCAAGGCCGGAGCGCGGGCGGACCTGCGCCTCGAAGCCGTCCGGCAGCTGCATCTTCAGGCCGGTGCGGACAAGCCGCCTCGTCCCCGGCGCGATCTGGACGTCCTCGACTGAACGCAAGTCCATCCCGGCGTCGCCGGGATGGGCGTAGGACGGCAGCTGCGCCGCCGGGTCACTCTTCAAGAAGCGCACTGTCATCTTGCAGCGCCTCGACGGACGACATCGGGGTCGTGGTGAAGCCGATGCGCTTGAGATTCCATCCGTTCCAGTCCTTCGCAAGCGACATGGCGGAGAAGCGGCTGAGCTCGTCGCGCAGCTGCGGACGCACCATCTCGGCCTGGGCGGCGTCGCCGGGCTCGCGGTTCTCGACATAGACCACAAGCGCGCGCTTCGCGTCCGCCGTCGGGACGAAATCGGAGATCTTGCCCTTCGCCAGCTTCATCGCCGCGGGACCGACGTACGTGGAGTCGGCGAACGAGCCGCGCTGCATGGACGAGACGGAGAAGACGATGGAGGTGGAGACGTTCGCGCCCGCGAACATCTTCACGTCGAAGGGCTTGCCGGCGGCGAGCTCGGCGGCCGCCTTGGCACGCGCCTTCTCCACCTCGGCCTTGAACGCCTTCGTGCGGGCGTCGGCAAGCGCGTCCGGCCTGACGATCTCCTTCGCCTCGGCGAACGACGGGACGCGCGCCTTCTCGACGGGGCCGGCGAGCGAGATCAGGTAGACCGCGTTCGTGCCGGTCACGACGCCGTAGCGGAGGTCTTCGGACTCGTAGTCGAGCTCCGCGACGGCGGAGACGAGGTCCTTCACCTCCGGCGCGATTTCGGAAGGACGCACCATGAAGCCGCGCACGTGGCGGCCGTCAAGCGAGAAGCGTCCGGACACGTTGACCTTCGCCTTCTCCTCGGCGGCGATGCGCTCAAGGCGGTCGACCCTCGCGGTGTTCGCGACGGCGGTGGAGTCCTGCGGATAGACGCGGAACAGGAGGTTCGTGCGGTACGCCTCGACGGAGGCGATTACCTGGAGTTCCTTTTCGAGAATGGACTTGACCTCCTCGAACTTCTTCGTGACGGCGACGCCGTTCGTGCCGGTCGTCTCGAAGCGGCTGGAAGTGGCGTCGTAGTGGTCGCGAAGCTCGTCGTCGGATATCTTGAACTGCGCGATGCGCTTGGGGGCGTCCGCCTGGAACTTCACGTACTTGATCCGGACGCAGTCTGGAAGCGCGATGGAGTTGGTGTTCTCCTTGTAATACGCCTCGACGGCCTTGTCGTCGACCTTCACCTTGTCGGAGTTCGTGTCCTTGAACGTGGCGACGCGGACGGTGAACTTGTCCGTGATGTCGTCGACGGCGCCGTCAAGCTCCATGGGCGAGACCCACGCGCCGGACTCCAGCACGACCTGCGAAATCTTGCGGAGCGTCAGCTGGCGCTTGAGGTACGCCTCGAACATCTCCGGGGTCATGCCGTTCTCGCGCAGAAGCGACTTGTAGAGCGGGAAGGAGAAGACGCCGCCCTCGCCGGCGAACGACCTGTCGCGGCGGATGGCGGAGCGCACGTCGTCGTCCGTCGCCCCCATATGCGCGTCCTTCGCCACCGACAGCGCGGCGCACGCCTCCCACGCACGGCGGTTGATCTCCGCGTTCGAGCTCTTGCCGTCGCGGCTGCGGCCGAAGCCGCGCGCGTCGCCGGCAAGCTCGTCGAACTGGCGGGCGGAGACGTCCGCGCCGCCAAGGACGCCGGCCTTGCCGCCCCCCCTGCCGTCCTCGTCGCCACCGACGAAAAGGAAATCCAGGGCGAAGAACGCCGAGATCGCGACCGCGAACACGCCCCAGACCCACTTGTTCTTGATGAGGCGGTTGAACTTCTGAATGACCACTTTGTTTTATCCTGTTCTTGTATGCTGTGAAAATCGTCGGCGGAAGGAAGCGGAATCAGGCCTCGTCGTCCTCGGACTTCTCCTCGCCGGCGGACTCTTCCTTTTCCTTCTCGCCCTCGCCGCCCGTCTCCTCCGTCTCCTCGGAATCGTCCTTGGCGGCCTTCTCCTTCTTCGCGTCCTCATCCGGAATCTCGGCGGCGACGACGAGTTCCCCGGTGTTGACCATCGAGCGACCCTCGGCGAACGCGCACCTGTTCCTCATCACGCCGGCCTGGTCGAACGTCATCGTCGCGACGGACACGCGGCCGCCGACTTCGGCCTTGCGGCGGAAGATCTTCACGACGTACTGCGGGGAGAGCCCGAACTCAAGAGTGCGCGGGACCTCCTTGACGGCGCCCGTCTCGAAGTCCCTCTCCGTGCCGACGCCCTGGTCGAGCGTGACCTTGCAGTTGCCGATTTCGCCGAGAAGCGAGGTGAACAGGTCGTCGCCCGTCGTGCGGATGCGGATCTGGTCGGCGGCGCGCATCTTGGCGATTTTGTAGTGGCGGCCCTGAACGGCGAGCGTGCCGGTGACGCAGCGGACGACCGCCTCGTCGCCGTCGGCCAGCTTCGCGTACGTGAACCGGCTCTCGCCGGAAAGGTTCGTCGCCTGGAAGAACGGGGCCACGACGGACACCGCGCCGTCCGGCATCGCAAGCGGAAGGCGGACGTCCACGACGCCGGCGCGAAGGACGACCGTGCGCACCTGGCTTGAAAGTCCCTCGAGTTCGCGCGTGGCGAACTCGGCGGCGTCCGTCACGACGATGGAGGAGTTCTCGCCGAGCTCGAACACGGCGCTGGGGGACGTCCCCGAAACGCGCACCTCCGTCCCAAGCGGATACATGCGCCCGACTTCGGCCGCGACCCATTTCTCCGCGCGCGGCAGAAGCAGCGACACAGAACCATCCGCCCGCGCGCAGCGCATGAGCGTGGTGAAAAGCCGCCCCTGCTTCCTGGGCTGCGCGACGGCAGCCGCCTCCTCTGCCGAAGCCTGTTCGCCGGCCGCTTCGTCATCCTGCGCAAGGACGGCGTTGGCAAACGCAAAAACCGAGGCCGCGGCGACAACCGCCGCCGCCTTTCCTGCAAATGTCCGCTTCATGTGTGGCCCTTTCATATTCTTGTCCGTTGCGGTATTTTACAATTTCCGACTCGGAAACGCAACTGGGATTGTGAGGTTGGGGAAAAAATCCGAAAAGTCAGTCCAGGACGCGGTCGAACGCCCCGCCGCCCTCGCCGGACGCCCCGGCGTCGCCGGCGTCCACCGGGCGCTCCAGCCTGGTCTTCGGCCTCTCGCCGAAGAGGAGCGTACCGAGGCGCACCCACGTGGCCCCCTCCTCCACCGCCACCGCGTAGTCGTTTGTCATGCCCATGGAGAGGCGCGGGAAGACGGCGCCGAACTCCGCCTCCATCGCGTCGCGCAGTTCGCGCAGGCCGGCGAAGACCGGCCGCGTCTCCTCCACCTTCTCGCGCGGCACGAACGGCGCCATCGTCATGAACCCCTCGAGCGTGACGTCCGCGCACCCCAGCGCCGCCTCAACCGCCGCCGGCACGTCCTCCGGCCTCATCCCGCTCTTCGACCTCTCGCCGCTCATGTTCACCTCAAGGAGAATGCGCGGCTTCGCGCCGACCTCCTCCGCAAGACGCCGGATGCGCTCGACGAGCGCCGCGGAGTCGACTGAATGGAACACGCTGAAAAGGCCCAGCGCCGGACGCACCTTGTTCTTCTGGAGATGCCCGATCAGATGCCACTCCGGCCCGGACGGCGACAGCGGACGCTTCCACGCCGCCTCCTGCACCTTGTTCTCCCCCACGATGCGCAGACCGGCGTCCCACGCCTCGCGCACGACTTCCGGCCCGTGCGTCTTCGTGACCGCGACGATCTCCACGTCCTCCCGCGCGCGTCCCGACTTCGCGCACGCGGCGGAGATCGTCGATTCGACCTCCCCAAGAATCTCGCTCAGCTCTCTCATGCCTCTTTCCTTCCTTTTCTCCATTCTCCGATCCAGCGCAGTTCGCGGCGGCGCATCCGGCGGTAGTCGCTCTCCGAATGGTCGTCCGCCCCCGACAGATGGTCCATCCCGTGCGCGACGTACAACAGCAGTTCATACTCCGGCGACCAGCCCCTGCGGCGCGGCGCGGCGCGAAGCGCCTGGTCCGTGTTGACGATCAGCTCGCCGCAAAGGCCGGGCGGCTCCGGCGGTATGGAGTCGTAGGCCTGCGTTATGACGTCCGTCGCCCCCTCGATCCCCATGATGGCGCGATGGCATTCGTCCGACTCCGCGTCGCGCACGAGATGCACGACTACCTCCAGCCATTCCCCGCCAACGCGGCGACGAGAACGCCCGGCGAAGAACTCCGCCGCCGCCCTGACGTCCGCCCGCGTCAGCGCAAGCGCGCGCGGGAGCGATCCGGCCACTTCAATGCGCATCGCGCCCTCCTCCGCGCGGCAGGGCGGACACTATCTCGCGCGCCGCGCAGTCGAACGCATTTCCTCCGTCCGAGCGCAGAAGCCGCCGCGTCTCGTCCAGTCGCGCCGCCGCCGTTTCGCGCGCGGTCTGGTCGGACATCCACGGCAGAAGACGCTCCGCGACCGCCTCCGCCGTGAAATCCTCCTGCAGCAGCTCCGGCATCGGCGCCCCGCCGTCCGCGCCGCCATCTCGTCCGCGGCTCTTCTCCCACACGACGTTCGCGATCCCTATGTGGCTTATCCCCTTTATGACGCGCCGCGCGAACCACGCAAGCCACGGCGACACCGCGTAGACGAGGACGGTCGGACACCTCGCCAGCGCCGCCTCCAGCGTCGCGGTCCCGCTCGCAACCGCCGCGCACCGCGCCATGCGCAGGACTTCGCGCGCCCCGCCGTCCACGACCTCCACCTCCGCCGGATGCGGCGCCGTCTCCGCGACGATCCGCCCGATTTCCGCCCTCGCCTTCTCGTTCGCCGCCGGAATCGCGACCCTGAACCCCGGAGCCGCGGCCGCGATGCGCGGAAGCGACGAAAGCAGGCGCGGAAGAATGCGGCGGATCTCGTCAAGCCTGCTGCCGGGGAGAATCGCAAGGACCGGAACGCCGGAAGCCGGACGCGCGGCGGCGGCATTGGACGGACGTCTTTCATCCGCATCGAAGACGTCCAGCATCGGATGCCCGATGAAGCGCGCGTCAAGCCCCGTCCCGTCGAAAAGCGCCGGCTCGAACGGGAAGAAGCACAGCAGCTTCGTCAGCGCCGCGGCTATCTTCGGAATGCGCCCCTTGTGCCAGGCCCAGACCTGCGGACACACCACGTGCACTGCCGGGATTCCCAGCGACTTCGCGTACGCCGCCAGCTTGAGGTTGAGGCCGGGATAGTCGACCGTGACGACGGCGTCCGGACGCCACTCGCGAATCAGCGCCTTCATCGTCCGCTGCACTCCGAGAAAATACGGAAGCCGCCGCACCACCGCGCCGAAGCCCATCACCGCCAGGTCGCCCGTCGCAAAGCCCTCGCTCTGGTAGCCGCGAAAGGCCACCGGACGCCCCGCCGCGCGCTCGATTGCGGACTTCAGGCGTTCGGCGTACAGCAGCCCCGACTCCTCGCCTGCAAGAAGAAGGATCCTGAGCTCGCCGTTCATGTCTGCGCCTCCGCATTCGGCGTCCTGCGCTCCGGCCGCGTAGGCGCGGGCGGCAGGTCCGTCCCGAACCCGACGATCGCGATTCCCTTGCGGTTCGCGTAGTCGACGACCGCCTCCTTGTCCAGCATCAGCAGGCGCCCCGCCTGGAAGGCGAGCGTCCCCACCCCCGCGCGGTTCATGACCTTGAGCGTCTTGAGCCCGACGACCGGAATGTCGAAGCGCATGTCGTGTCCGTCCCTCGCGCCCTTCACGAGCACGGCCCCCCTGCCGCCAAGACGCCCCCCGCGGCGGATCGCGGCGTTGGTGCCCTCGAACGCCTCCACCGCCAGCACCATGCCGTCCTTGACGAGCACTGTCTGCCCGACGTCGTGCCGCCCCATGTCGCGCATGACCTCGGCGCCGTGGCGGACGTCCGCCATCTCCCGCTCGTCGGGCGCGCGCTCCGTGAGGCAGCCCTCGCCGGGAATGTGGCGCTCCATGAACGACGACGCGGGGAAGACCGGGACGCCCGCCTTCTCGAACTCGAATGCCAGCTTACCGTAGACGGTGTGCGCGGTCTTGAACGGAAGCGACGCCAGCCACGCGCGCGTCTCGTCGTCGAAGCGCGCGTTGAAAAGAGAAAGCGGATTTATCTGCCCCGCGAACACCGCGCCCTCGTAGCCCTGCGCGGCGACCCACCTGAGGCCCGCCGCTATCCCGCCTATGCTGATGACGTGGACGTTGTCCGCCGCCTGGCGCGTGGCGCGTTCGGTAGACCCGCGCACGGCCAGCACGTCGCACTGCGCGACGCCCGCCGCGTGGGCGCCTTCCACGACGAGGCGCGGATACGCGCCCGCGCCGGTTATGACTATCATCTTCGATGGAACGTATGCCATTTGAAGTCTCCAAAGCGCTACTTCTTGTAGAAGACCCACGTGCCGGGGTCGACGGACTTTTCATCGATCCTGTCTCCGCGCAGAATCTTGCCCCGCGGAGTGTAGTAGTAGGTGGACGCGGATTTCCAGGCCGAACCCGCGATCTTGTAGGGAGTGTTCTGCCGGCTCACCGGCCCGCCCCGCACGTACCCCGGCAGCTTCGCAAGCGCCTCCAGGTCACGCACGTCGTCGCCCGCCTTCCCCACCACGAGATTCTTCGGAAGCGGCAGGCGCGTCCCCGCCGCCGGCGCCGAGGCAGGAAGCGACTTCGCCTCCACGAGTTTCGCGCGGTGCTTGAAACTGCCGCCCTTGAGCCCCGCAAGACGCAACCATTCGCCCTTCTTCCCATTCACCGCGTCCTTCGCCGCCACCGGTTTCGTGGCGGCGGCAGACGGCTTTGCGGAGGCCGGCTTCGCCGCGGCAACGGCCGGCTTGGACTTGTTCGCCGGCTTCGATGCGGGCTTTGCGGCCGGTGCGTTTTTCGCGACGGCCTTCGCGGCGGGCGGCGGACGGCTTCCGTAGAACGCAGCCATAGTGTCCGTCCTGCCATAGAGGACGCCGGCAAGGTATTCGTCCCCCTGAACGAGCCTCCCCGCCCGGATGTCCGGGTCGTAGGCAGGACGCGCGGAGAGCCCAAGTTTGGCGCGGACGCTCGGCATGGCGAAGAGCATTCCGCAGCGCTTGCGCCCGCGATGCTTCTTGCGATGCCACGTGTTCGGGGCGCCGTAGGCGACGTGCGAATGGCAGACGACGCTGGCGTCCGGTATCCCGTATGACGACTTCAGCCGCCTGACAAGCTCCTTCAGCGCGTCGATCTGCGCCAGCGGCATCGACTTGTCGTGGTATCCGACGACCTCGATGCCGATCGAATACTCGTCGCAGTCCTCCTTCGCCTTCCACATCGACCTGCCTGCGTGAAAGGCCTCGCGGTTCCTGTCGACGATTCTGTAGACGACCCCCCGCTCCGTCACGCAGTAATGCGCCTCGCCGCGCTCGGAGAGCTTGTTCAGCGAACTTTTGGCAGGAGCCTCCGTCGTGTGGAGGACAATCAGCGTCGTCGCCTTGCGAATGGGACGCTCGCGGTTTCGAGGCGAAAGGTAGTCGTCCTTCAAGACCAACGGCGCGGCGGCGGCCTGACGCAGCATCAGGGCGCAAAGAAGCGGCATGGCGATCTTGAGGAAGGACATTTGACAGACGGAGTTAGATTTTTTTCGCGTAGCCCCTTTGCATATCTGTCAATGATATCATTATGCTGCGGAAAACGCAAGCGCACAGAGCGAAATGGATTCCGACGCCGGCGGGGCGGGACGCCCCGCCCTACCGAATTGTGCGTCCCCATGGGAGGGACGCGCTCCCGCGCGTCCGACGTCGCCGATGAAAAGGCCGCTGAACGGACAATCGGTAGGGCGCGACGTCCCGTCACGCCGTTCCGCCCACAGCGGTGTGTCGGAACACGCGCCCCCCCCCGAACTTAATCACTTAACTCTTAATCACCTGATCCTCCCGCGGGCAGGGGCAGGGCGACGCGGCAGCCGATGTCGTATTTGCACTCATTCGGAGCGAACGCTCCGCGTCTCGCAGAGCGGCAGGGCCAGGCCGCGCTTCCGTTTCCGCCGCCACGCTCCACGCGGTGCGAACCGGAGGCGGGGCCGGTGAGGGGGTCGAAGCCAAGCGGCGAGTCCTGGTACCAGTCAAGACACCATTCGTACACGTTGCCGGACATGTCGTACAGCCCCCAGGCGTTCGGCTCGTACGAGCCGACCTTCGCCGTGCCGCCTTCGGCGGCGGGCGTGGACTGCGGCGGCGTGGTCGCGGTCATCCCCATGTCAAGACAGCCTCCGCTGTACCTGTAGCGTGCGATCGCGTTGAGCGAGTTCGACGAAACCATCTCGTTTTCCAGCTCAAGCCCATTGTATAGCGCAGTCCCCGTCCCGGCGCGGCAGGCGAACTCCCACTCCGCCTCCGTCGGCATGTCGAACTCCATACCGGCGAGCGAGCGCAGCCTGCCCATGAAGCTCGCGGGGGCTACGGCGTGTCCGTCCGTCGGCCAGTCGTGCCCGTCCGCCGCCTTGCCGCGCACGGCCTCCCATGTTATCTGCTCCATCGGGCGCGTCGACCTGTCGGGCGCATACGTGAAATAGGGATTCCCCGTGTTTCCCATGACGTTGGACCACTGCTCCTGCGTGACGGGGTAGACGCCCAAATAGTAGTCGTTCGCGAGCGTCACCGCATGGGGGACTTCCTTGTCCGCCTCACGTCCCTTTTCGTGGAGGGGCGAGCCCATGCGCCATGTGACGTTCGCTGCGGGGATCTTGCGGAACGCCATCTTCACCGTCTTGTAGACGTCGTTCGTGACGCCCCCGGGGACGGAGGCGAGGTCGGCATAGTACTCGACTTCGCCGCCGTTGCCGTCGAGCGGCGCCACCATGACGTCCGGCGGGGTGTCCGTCGCCCACGCCGTCACGACCGCCGTCACGCCCGAATCGATCCTGTGGCCCGGCCACGCCCTGTCCGGCCGCCACGCCATCGTCCGCGCGCCCGGCTGGACGACCCTGTTCACGTCGCCCGAGAAGTGCCACAGGTTCTCGCCGCCGATCGACACGCCGTTCGTGCGCACGTCCACCGTGACGATCGCCGGTCCGTCCGCCAGCGTGTACGAGATCGTCACAACGCGCGACAACGGGTCCTGCGTCATCGCCACGCCCGCGACGTCCGGAGCGCTTGCGCCCGCCGCCATGGCGGCAAGCATGAAGACCATTGACAGAGGTGTGCTTTTCATTTGCTTTCTCCTTTGCGGTTAAGTGATTAAGTGGTTAAGTTGCGTGGGTGCGCAAGTGGCTGGGTGGTCAAGTGGTTAAGTTGCTTGAGTGCGTGAGCGGCTGGGTGGCTGGGTGGCAAGAGGCTGGCTTTTTCCGGTAGGGCGCGACGTCCCGTCGCGCCGATGCGCATGAAAAGGCGGCCGGACAGCCGTGTCCGGTAGGGCGCGACGTCCCGTCGCGCCGTTCCATCCGCGGCGGCGGGGCGGGACGCCCCGCCCTACCGGAAACGCCTGGTCATGTGACGCCACAAGCGCATGGACGGCGGCACGGCGGGGCGGGACGCCCCGCCCTACCGAATGGGCCGTCCCCATGGGAGGGACGCGCTCCCGCGCGTCCGCCGCCGCGCACCGTCCGTTTCGGTCGCGCGGGAGCGCGACCCTCCCGGGAAATCGCCATGAACTCCACATGCCGGCAAACTCAGCCACTTGATCACCTACCCACTTGCGCAGGGTTCGCCGTCATCGCACGATGATGAAGAACCCCGCCGGAGGCCTCGTGTCAAGGCGTCCCGCGGACGACTCCTCTACGTCGCAAAAGCGGCTGTCCACGGTCGTCTCCGCTGCGGCCATCGCGCCCGCCACGCGCGAGTCGAACGTCTCAGCGATCGCCGCCGACGCGGACGCGACGGTCTCGCCCGGGCGGGCGGAATCGTCCCACGCCTCCTCCCACGTGCCGTCGTACGCCGTGGACGCCGCGCCCGCCGCCGACAGCGCCAGGGCCGCGGCGAACGCCAGCGCGCACGCCCTTCTACATGCGGCGGCGGCGCGCGCCCCGCCCGGGGCCGCCGCCCGTCGCCAGTGTTCCCGTTTCATCATGCTCCGTTCTCCTTTTGCCGGACACGGCATTGCAAAACTCTGATGTTCGGTATCGCCTTGCGCTTCGCCAATTCCGAAAAGGAAAGCACCACGCATTCCGCGGCGAATCCCACAAAGGGCCTTTTCGCCGCAAAACACGCTTAATGTATCATTTTTTTTTCCCACGTCAATAGCGGTTAAGTGGTTAAGTGGTTAAGTGATTAAGTTGCGTGAGCGGTTGAATGGTTAAGTTGCGCGTGGCCAGCGTCTCGCCGGGAGGGTGCGTGTATCACGCGCCGTTGCGGTTGAAAAGGCGATTGAACGGACAATCGGTAGGGCGCGACGTCTCGTCGCGCCGAATCCGCCCGCGGCGGCGGGGCGGGACGCCTCAAGCGCATGGACGGCGGCACGGCGGGGCGGGACGCCCCGCCCTGCCGAATTGTGCGTCCCCATGGGAGGGACGCGCTCCCGCGCGTCCGATGCAAACGCCATGTCCATGCGGTAGGGCGCGTGTCCTCATGCGCCGTTGCGGTTGAAAAGGCGATTGAACGGACAATCGGTAGGGCGCGACGTCTCGTCGCGCCGAATCCGCCCGCGGCGGCGGGGCGGGACGCCCCGCCCTACCAGGATGGGCATCCCCAGTGTCGGACGCGCTCCCGCGCGTCCGACACTGCGCGCCGTCCGTTTCGGTCGCGCAGGAGCGCGACCCTCCCATGCAATCGCCATGAACTCCGCATACCGGCAAACTCAACCACTTAACAACTTAACCACTTAACCCCTAAACCGGTAGCCGCGGCCGTAGACGGTCTCGATCATGGCGCCGGAACGGCCGAGCTTGTCGCGGAGGCGCGAGAGGGCGGTGGTGAGCGCGGCGTCGTCTCCGTCGAAGTCCATCCCCCAGAAGCGCGTGACGAGGAAGTCGCGGCTGAAGACCTCGTCAGGATGCGTCCTGAACCAGCGCAGGATTTCCACCTCCTTCAGCGTCAGTTCGACACGCTCGCCGGAGATGGAGAGAAGCCGGCAGCCGGCGGCGTCCACCTTCCATTCGCCGAACGCGAAGCCGTCGGAGGCGGATTCCGCCGCGCCGTCGGAGGCGGGCGGGGAGGCGCGGCGTTCAAGGCGGCGGACGGCGGCGGCGATGTGGGCGAGGAGGACGGGTTCGGAGGCCGTCTTCGGAACGTAGTCGTCGGCGCCGGCGTCCATGCCGCGCAGCTCGTCCGCGTCGCCGTCGCGCGCCGTGAGGAAGATGACCGGCGTGATGGGATCGGTCTTCCGTATCTCACGGCAAACGGCATAGCCGTTGACGCCCGGCATCATCACGTCAAGGAGCACGATCGACGGGCGGCGTTCGCGGAATGCGGCCAGCGCGGCCTCGCCGTCCGGCGCGGTGCGCACGGCGTAGCCCTCGCCCGCAAGCAGAAGGGCAAGTCCTTCGCGAATCGAATCCGCGTCCTCGACTACGAGTATCTCAACGGCGGGCATGGCGGGTTGCGCAAGGGCGGCGTTCAGCGGTCGAGCGCGTCGCGGGTGACGGTCGTCGAGTAGAAGCCGGTATCGGAGTATGAGGCGACGCCCGCGTCCCAGCCGACCTGCCGCCAGTGGACGGAGAACGGACGCGAGCCTACGGACGGGTTGGCGCGGCGGACGCCCGTGTCGGACGCGCCCCATGCGGCGTCGGCCGCAGTCTCCATCATCGTCGCGAACTGCGCGCCGCGGAAGTGGTGCCAGACCGTCTCCATGAATCCGAAAAGCCCCTTTTCGCGGGCGGCGCGGCCCTGCGCCAGGATGCCCTTCGGGTCGTCCCAGGGGCAGGTCAGCGTGGAGTAGCCGAGCGACTTGAAATAGTCCAGCGTCGGGTACGCCCCGAGCTTGCCACCGCCGCCGTAGTACCAGTCGCATATGACGACGTCCTTCGGCAGCGTCTCGGCCATCTTCGCCTCGTCCTTCGAGCCGTTGGCGTAGAAGCCCTTCCAGCGGGAGTCGCCTTTCTCAAGGAGCATGTCGTGCCACATCATGACGCGCGCGCCTCTTGCGGCGAGCATGTCGTGGATGGTGACTATGTGCGCCTCGACGAGTTTTGAATACGGCTTCACGGCGCGGCACGTCGGGCAGCTGGGGGCGTCCGCCTCGTCGCATCCGATGTGGAAGAACGGGGGACGTCCGAAGGCCTCGTGCATCTCGTCGACGTATTCGCGCAGGACGGCGGTGGCGTCGGGGTTCGAGAGACACCAGTTCCAGCCGCCGGCCGGCTCGAAGAGCGGCTGGCGGTCGGGGTGGAAGTCGAGCGTTATGTGCTTGCCTCCCATGGAGCGGGCGCCGGAGGCGTGTCCGAAGACGTTCATCTGCGGAACGAGCGTGACGCCGAGGTCCTTCGCCAGGGCGGAAAGGCGGCGGGCCTCCGAGACGGTCAGCGGCGCGTCCGGAAGCGCGAGGTACGGGTGGCGTTCGCTCCTGAAGACGCCCCAGCTTTCGAGGACGACGTAGTTGAACTTGTAGTATGCGGCGACGCGGATCTGGCGCTCGATGAGCGACGGCGTGGATTCCGGAAACCAGCAGAGGTGGACGGCGCGGAAGTCGAGCGCGGGGGCGTCCTTCACGTCCAGCGCGGGCATCCAGTAGCCCTTCAGCGTCCGGCCGGCGGATTCGCGCTCGGCAGCCTGGCGGATGGTGTAGAGCGCGTGCCTGACGCCCTTTATCGTGTTCGCGCCGATCGCGATCCTGTCGGGCTTCGCGGAGAGGACGTATCCCTCCTCGCCCTTCGCGCCGTCGGCCGCCGCCTTGACGGTTTCGACGGGAGGAAGGACGCCGAACCACTCGTTGAAGCGCCGGGCGGCAAGCGCGGCGGCGGAGGGGTCGGGACACGTCACGACGAGCCTCATGGCCTTGTCGATGCGGACGGGCTGGACGGCGTCGAACGACATCTCGGCCGGCTCCGGCACGATCGCGGGGCGGCGGAACTCGACGTCGGCAGCCGCGGACGCGAGAGACAGCAGCGAAAGCGCGCAGACGGCAATGGCGGTTCTCTTCATTTTCTCTCCTCCGGGTTCTTCATGTAGTAGTGCCTTTCCGTTCCGTACGGGAAGTCGGTGAGGTGGAAGTTTCCGACGCCGTCGCGGACGAGCGCGTAGGACTTCGGGTAGTGGAGGTAGATCCACGGACAGTCCTCGTTTACTATCTCCTGGATCTTCCGCCAGCAGGCGTTCCGCGCCTCCGCGTCCCGCGCGGCAAGCGCCTCGTCGTAGAGCCGGTCCACGTCGGGATTGCGGTAGTTGCCGTGGTTCGCGCCGGGCGAGGCGTTCTTGGAGATGAACATCTGCAGGAAGTTCTCGGCGTCGGGGTAGTCGCCCACCCAGCCCAGCATGAAGAGCTGCGCGTTGCCGTCGTTCACCGCCTTCAGGTATGCGTTCCACGTCATGTAGCGCGGCTCGAGCGATATGCCGATGCGGTTGTAGAACGACTGCATCAGCTCCACCTGCTCGCGCGCCTCGGAGCTCGCCCGACCGACGGAGATCTCGACGACGAGCCGCCGTCCGGTCGCCGGGTCGACGCCGCCCGGATAGCCGGCCTCGGCGACGAGTCGCTTCGCCTTCTCCACGTCGAACGCGTACTTGAACGGCGTCTCCAGGCGCCCTTCCACGCCCGGCGGCAGTGGCGTGCCGCAGGGGATGACGCGGTTGTTGAGGAGCTTGCGCCAGGCGTCGAAGTCGAACGCGCAGTTGAGGGCCTGGCGCAGTTTTCTGTTCCTGCCGAGAAGCGGGTCGTCCATGTTCACGCCGATGTAGTAGACGGTCATCGTGGACGCGCCGAGGAGGGTCATGCCGGCGGAGCGGAGGTTCGGGGCGAGTTCGCCGTCCGGGCCGACGACCGCGTCCCAGATGTCTGACGACACGGCGCCGAGCATGTCCACCTCGCCGGAGAGGAACATGAGCCACTGCGTGGACGGGTCGTTGACGACGAGGTAGTCTATCTCGTCGTACGGCTTCGTCTTGATTTCCGCCCACCCGCGCCACGACGGGTCGCGCCTGAACGTCATGCGGTAGTTGCGCCACCAGTCGACCATGCGGTACGGACCCGAGCCCACCGCCACGCCGCCGAAGTCGTCGCCGTACGTCTCCACCGCCTCGCGCGGGACGACGGACGCATAGGCCATGGACATGAGCCACGGAAAGACGTGGAGCGGCTTCTTCAGGACGATCTCGACCGTCCGCGCGTCGCGCGCCCCGACGCTCGCGACGCCGTCCATCGTCCACATTCCGCTCGATGCGTTCGCCTTGTCCGCAAGGCGGTTCAGCGAGTAGACGACGTCCGCCGCCACGACGTCGCGCCCGCCGCCGCCGAAGCAGGCATCCGGATGGAACCGCGCGCCGGGACGAATCGTGAAGACGTAGACAAGGCCGTCCGCCGACACCTGCGGCAGGTCGCAAAGGCCCGCCTTCAAGCGATACGGACGCGCGAAGTAGTCCACCTCAAGCGGCGGCTCGTAGACGAGCGACACCGCCCGCGCATCCTGCACCGACGCCGCGCGCAGGGGGTCCATCGACGCCACGCGCTCCAGCGGACGCCGGAACGTGGCCGCCGCAAGCGGCGCCGCAAGCGCCAGCGCCGCAGTCCCGAACGCAATGCCCATCTTCATCCCCACGCCTCCATCAGCCCAGCATCCACGAAACGCCGGAGACGAGCAGCGCCGTGTACGCGGCGGAGACGACGTCGTCGAACAGGACGCCCGACGCCGTGTGCACGTTCTCGTCTATGTACCGCGCAACGGGAAGCTTTATCGCGTCCAGCACGCGGAACGTCGCAAAGCCCGCAAGCGCCGTCGCCCAGAGCGGCAGCGGCGGCTCCGCCGGAAGACACCAGAACAGCGGCACGCAGAGATAGCCCACCACCTCGTCCAGGACAAAGTGCTTCGGATCGCTGTCATGCCAGCGAGCCTGCGCCCACGGCGTGAGGCGGTAGTGCATCGCCGAGAACGCGATCGCGCCGGCAAGACACCACGCCCGCGTCGCCCCGTCGCCCCAGCCAAGCGCAATCGCGATGAAATGCCAGAGAAGACCCGACAACGCGCCGAACGAGCCGGGGACGACCGGCGCAAGCCCCAGGAAAAATCCGCTGGCAAGGAACAGCCTAGTGTTGAATTTGAATTTCACATGGACATTCTACCAAAATACCGCCACCCGACGCCATTGCAAAAGGGACGTCAGCGCAAGAAAACGGGAGCAAGGCGATCAAGTGGTCAAACCGGCAGGGCGGCGCGACGGGACGTCGCGCCCTACCGAGGATGCGTTTGTTCCGCCATTTGGTAGGGCGGGGCGTCCCGCCCCGCCGCGTCCGCCTACAAACCGGGAGGGACACATGTCCTCACGCGACGCCGCGCTGGCGGACGCGCAGGAGCGCGTCCCTCCCGATGCGTGGACGAATACGGCGGCGCGACGGGACGTCGCGCCCTACCGAGAATGCGCCTGTGCGCGCTTAACCACTCAACCACTTAACCACTTGATCTCCCTCAGCGGACGATGACCATGAATCCGCGGGCGGCGAGGCGCACGACGCCGTCCCTGACGGAAACGCGCCACCTGGCGGGCAGTTCTTCGCCATTAAGGCCGGTGCAGACAAACTCCGGCTCGCCCTCGCCGGCGTACTCCGCCCGCGAGAAGTCGGCCAGCGTCCTGCCGCCAGACGCAAGCGCCGCCAAGTCCACCTTGAACGTCACGCGCCCGCCCCGTGCCGTCCAGCCCCCCGAAAGCGTCAGCACGTCCTCCGGCGATGCGACCGTCACCGACGAAAGTCCGGCCACCATGCCGTCCGCCATCGCAACCGCCGCCGCGCCCTTCGCCGTGACGTCGCCCAGCGCCACGCGCGCGCCCGAACTTGTCGCCGCGGCAACGACGTTCAGCGTTCCGCCGTTGCCGATTTCCGCAGCCGCGAATCCCAGCGTAGCGACGTCGGCCGTCGTCCAGCCGCCGACGGACACCTCCGCCGCCGCGCCCGCGTCGACCGCGAGCGTCGTATCCAGCATCGCCGTGCCGGCCGCCGGCAGCGTCATGACCGGATCCAGCAGATGCGTCCTCACGTACGCGCCCCAGGACGACGTCGCCGTCTTGAAGCCGAAATAGACGTTGTCCCACGCAAGAATCGCCAGATAGTCCTTCTCGAACGTCGTCACGGACGTCCCCCGCGACACCGTGGCCGTGAAATGCCCCGCGCCGTTGTAGAAGATGCGTATGTGGTTCGTTCCCGCGGACTTCGGCGTCGCGTTGTTGGCGGAATACGAGCCGGTGGCGCACCAATTGTCTTCGCTCCAGTCAAAACGGTTGACCCAGAAGTAGTGCTGGAACGCGAGCGACGGACTGCCGGTAACCTGATAGGAATTGTTCATGCCGTCCGTCGTCGCAGTCGGACGGAAGAAAATCGCAACGCCCTCCGCCCAGTTGTTGACAATCTCCACAAGACTCTCGTCCACGTCAAGCCAGAACGCCTGGCGGGGCGAAAACGCCGTCCGGCAGATCGCTATCCCGTTCGTGCCGACGCCGATTGTCTCGCCAGCCGCCTCGTCCTTCGCCCGCGACCACGAGACCGTCTCCACGCCGTTCGTGCCGCCGGGAAGGAGCGTCATGTCGTTGATCAGGTCCCAGTCGCCCGTCGTGAACGAGACGTCGGGGCCGACGGCTTCGGACGGCCCCGCCACGCTCCCCACGAAATTGTCGATCGTCTGGTAGCAGTACACCGCGGCGGACGTCCCCCCCGCCCCCTCGAGGTCGCCCGTGTCGCCGCCCCACCATCCGGTGCCGCCGCCGAAGCCGACGTAGCGGCGCGTGTCGGACGCGAACGCAGCCGACATTTCGCGCCGGCACGTGAACGTCGCCTCGCCCTGCGTCATCACGACCGTCATCACGCCGTCACGGTACGACACGTCGAAGTCTATCGGCTTGAGAAGCGAAATGCCGTTCATCGCAGACTCCCCGACGTCGGGTCCGTTCCCCGTGTCGCCGTCCAGGATCCACGTCAGCCCCTGCTTGCGGTCGGCCCGGTACTGGTAGACGTTGAAGCCGTACGAGCCGCCGGGGTATCCGCCCTGCGACGTCCCGCGCGTCGTCGGACTCGTCGTCAGGAAGAACGAGAACGCCTCCGCCATGACTTCCTTCGGCCAGCGGTTGAGCATCGTGGAGGAGAAGGTGAAGCGGACGCGCCAGGCGTCCGACGCGGAAAACGACGCGTTCGTGTAGACGGCGCTGTTACGCTGGCAGCCCGTGTCGTCAGTCAGCACGAGCGTCGTGCCGTTCGTGACGTACATCCCGACGGGGTTGAGATAGTCGCGGGGGAAGGTCTGCCCCGCCATGAGGTTCCACGCATCGCGATTCTCCGCCCAGCCGGGAATGGGATGCGTCAGTCCGCTCCGCGCCACGTCGCCGGAGATGGACACGGACACGCCGTCCGACAGCCTCAACGCCGTCGGCGAGAACGCCGTCAGGTCTTCCACGGCGGCGGCCGTCCCCTCGCGCAGAACGACCGCGCCGGCAAAACCGTCAGTGCCGGCAAGCGTGTCAGTGACGAGCGTCCCCGCCCCCGTGAAGTGCGCCGCAGTCCCAGGCGCGTTCGTGTAGACCGTTCCCGCCGGCACGTCGATCGTCCCAGCGAACGACGACGCGAAGGCAAGGCCGTCCGCCGCCGCGAACGTCCCGCGCCCCGTGCACGTGAACGCCGTCGACGCGGGCGCGTTCGCGAGCGCCACCGCGCCAAACGCCGTCGCCTCAAGGCTGCCGTTGAACCCGGCGAACGCCGAGGCGTCGGCGGCGAGCGTCCCGCCCATCACGGCGAAGACGGACGACGCGCCGCCGAGAACAGTCCCCGCAATCTTCGACGCTCCGCCGCAGGCCAGCGCCACCGCCTGCCCGTCCGGAATTGAAAGCGTCGCGCCCGCGTCAAGCGAAATCGAAGTGAAGCACACCCCCTTCCAGAGCAGGTCAGGCCCCAGCTTCGTCGTCGTCGGGAACGCCGTCGACGTCAGGTCCAGGTTCAGGAAATGCGAACCATAGATTTCATGGTACGCGACGTCGAGCGCGTGCCACCCTGCGCCCAACCGCCGCGACCCCAGGTAGACGCGCCTGTTGGTCTGGGCGTCGCCCCAGTTCTTGCCGTCGCATCTCACCTGTCCGTAGTCGTCCACGTACATGCAGGGCGAGACGCGCGCCGCCTCAGGCAGGACGAGAAGCGTCCGCGACAGGGCGGTGTAGTGGTCGTTGGTCGAATAGAACGGCGAGGCGTCCACAGTCTGGTTCTCCTGCAGATGGAACGTCTCGACGCCGTCCGGACGGTGAATCCACCTGTCGCGCCCGTCCGCGCCCATCGCGGCCCACGTCTCCTCGAACGCCGAGGACGTGGACGCCCCGGCCGTGAAGCCGGCGAAGTCGAGCGTCTCCTTCGCGGCGCGGACGACGACGGCGTGGCGGTCTGCGGCGGGGCTGTCCGCGATTTCCACTGACGCGCCGGCGGCGACGGACAGCGGCCCGAACGCGCCCGGCGCCTCGAACTCGCCGTTGCCCGCGAACGCCACGCGCCCCGCCTTCACGGAAATGCCGCCGGCAGAATGGCAGGCGGGCGCGGCGCGGAGGGTGAGCAAACCTTCGCCGTCCTTCACCAGCGTCGCGCCGACATCAAGCGAGGTGGAGAATGCGCGCGTCTCGTCCGCCGCGACGGCGATTTCGACAGTCGCGTTCGTGACGTAGAGAGTTCCCGCGAAGTCGGCGGACGGCGTGACGGAGGCGCTCCGCGCAAAGCGCGCCGTGTCCGACGCCGCCGGCAGGACGCCGCCGTCCCAGTTCCCGGCCGTCGTCCACGCGCCGTCGCCGGCGCCGCCCGTCCACGAGACCGTTTCGCCGAAAAGCGCCGCCGCGCAGCACGCCGCCGCGCACAGGACGCCCGCCTTCAATGCCGCTGTCTTCATCTGCCGTCTCCTTGCCTCGATTGTGGAAGTGTCTTTTTAAAGTCTATGGCGACAATTATATCTGTTTTTTTTTTCCTGTCAATCCGCGCCCGGGGAAATAGACCCAGTGCATTCCCTCATCTTTTCGGGCTGGCGGCCATCGTATTCCCTCATTTTTTCGGGTTTTCAACCCTTGGATTCGCTCATCTTTTCGGGTTCCCAACATCCCTATTCCCTCATTTTTTCGGGAGTCGCATTGTCTTGAGGCCTCATTTATGCTACACTTCCTCAAAAGGATTCCATAAAAATGCATTATCTCAAGAGAAAAATCGACGCCTGGCTTGAAGCCTGGAAAAGGGATCCGGACCGCAAGCCCATTCTTCTGAAGGGCGCACGGCAGGTGGGCAAGACCGAGGCCGTGCGCCACTTCGCCGCAAGGAACTACGACAGCGTGGTCGAAGTCAATTTTGCGCTTCAACCGGAATTCAGGCAGATTGTCGCGGACGGCTATCGCGCGGAATCGATTTTCAGACGGATTTCCGCGCTCGCCCCCGGCTGCAGGTTTCCAAAGGGAAAGACGCTCCTGTTCCTGGACGAGATTCAGGAGTTTCCAGACATTGCGACGTCATTCAAGTCGTTGAAAGCGGAAGGCGGCTGTGACGTGATTGCAAGCGGGTCGATGCTGGGCGTCCAGTACAAGAACGTCGCGAGCATTCCCGTGGGGTTCAAGACCGACTACAATCTGAGTTCAATGGACTTCGAGGAGTTCCTGTGGGCGTGCGGCTACGAAGAAAGCTTTGTCGAAGAGACATACGCCCATCTGCACGATGTCCGTCCGTTTGACGCAATGATGAACGGCATTCTCTCAAACCGCTTCATGGAGTTCTGCCTCCTTGGCGGAATGCCCGAAATCGTCCGTCGCTATGTCGAAAGTGGCACGTTCGAGGGCATACTGGGCGCACAACGCCAGCTTTTCGAGGATTATCGCGCAGACGTGAGAAAATACGCGCAGGGCGTGGACCAGACGCGGATTCTCAACGTCATGGACCACGTTGCGCAGCAGCTGGCAAAGGAGAACAAGAAATTCCAGATTTCAAAAGTGGCGCGGGACGCGCGGTTCAAGGACTACCGCGGTTGCGTCGAGTGGCTGAAGGATGCCGGTGTCATAAGCCTCTGCCATGCCATGGGCTTCCCCGAACTCCCCATCAGGGGAAACTACGACGACACGCGGTTCAAGATATACATGGCTGATACGGGACTTCTTGTCGGGCAGCTGGACGACGAGTCCCAACATGACCTGCGGGCGAACAGGAACCTGAACACCTACAAGGGCGGGCTTTACGAGAACATCGTCGGAGAGGCGCTTGCAAAAAGCGGCGCGGAACTTGTCTACTACCACCGCGAAGATTCAACATTGGAAATGGACTTCTTCCTGCGCACGGTGAACCGCCTCGTGCCCGTGGAGGTCAAGGCCGGTTCGGCGCGTGCCAAGTCCCTTCGCACTCTTGTCGCGAGCGACCGCTATCCGGACATCTCATGGGGCGTCAAGTTCATCGACGGAAACGTCGGCTTCGAGAACCACATGCTCACGCTTCCACATTGGTCGGCGTTTCTCTTGCGCCGGCTTCTCTCCGATAAAGGCCCGGACTTCGACGCAAGACCGTAATCCAGCCCCCGCGACATTCGCGCAAAGACAAGAGCGCGCAATGCTGCGGCGGACGCGGAGAAGGGGCGGGCCCTTTCAGCGGAAAAGGAGCAGCGTCGAGTCCCTCGGCTTCAGGAACTGGAAGCGCCAGAGCCCTCCGTTCGCCCAGCCCTTCGTACCCGATGCGTGGAACGTGAGAAGGTTGTCGCCGGCGACAAGGCGTTCGGCGGGAACGGAAACGGCGTAGACTCTTCCCCCGTCGACGGCAGAATAGGATTCCAGGACTTCGCCGTTGAGGATGACCTCGAACGGGAACGGCTTCGACTCGTCCGGCACGTAGGCGAAGCGGAAGCCCACCTCCCCTTCGTAGCGTCCGGCGACGTCGGCGGGGACGCGGAACGGGAAGTACGTGTAGGCGTTGCGCCTGTCGTTGACGACGTAGCCGCGCTTGAAATGCGACATGTTTCCGTCCGCCAGGTCGACCACGTTCGTGGAATGTCCCTCGTGCGACATCCCGCCATTGTTTTCGCTTGCGCTTCCGCGCTGCCAGCCGCCGCCCAGGTCGATCCTGTCGAGGACCAGCGCGGCTGCGCCCCTGTCCGTCCTCGTCACCGCCACCACGTTCGACCCCGCCTTGAACGCGGCCGCCTCGACGAAGGCATGGGCGACTCGCCCCGGACGCAAGGCCAGGCGCCGGGCCACAGTGCGCCCGTTCACGGAGACGTCCACCACGCCGTCGCCGGACGCGGCCGCCGGCAGGATGCGCAGGATCTGCGAGACGTTCGCGTCGTAGTCGCGGCTGTAGAAGAAGTCGATCGCGCATTCGGGGCTGTCCGCGGTCAGCGTCGTGTCCAGCTCCTCCCACGCGCCGTCGGACGACACGCGCGAAACGCTCCTCCTGAACACGCGCCCGGCCGCGCCCTCCATCCCCACGCCGAAAGCCAACGGCTGCGGCGCGCCGAACGCCTCGCACACCTCCGCCTTTGTCAATGCGTTCGTCCAGAACGCGAACTGGTGGAGCGCGCCGCGAAGGACCTTGAGGTCGTTGTTGTTTCCGCTGAACGAGTTCGTGTACGTCACCGTCGCATTGGCGTTCTCCCCTCCGAAGATGAACCAGCGCGAGTTGGCGGCGATGGCCGCGCCGTTCTGGAGTTTGGGCCGCCACCAGCGTACCCACCGGTTGGAGTGGACTGTGTCGGACGAAGAGGAGTCCCATGAATACCCGATCCAGACGTTCGTGCCGCCCTCGACCGTCAGCGCACAGTCGACCCATCTGTTCTCCGGAATTCCGGTGGAGACTTCCGACGACGGGAATTCACTGTAGGAAACGGAATCGTCAGTCCCGACGTTGCCGGCGTAGAGGCGGAACTTCCGCGACGACGAATTGGCGTCGCCCGCCAGTGCCAGGCTGATTCCGCGGTCGCCGCCGCCCTGCCATATGAATCCGCACTGGAGAAGTCCGCTGATGGAGTTCCACTTGTTGTGGAGCGGGGCGTCGCGCCGGAAGCGGAAGACGAACGTGTAGTTGCTGCACGCAATTCCAGCAGGGTAGTCCTTGAGGAAGTTCGGGAGATTCAGGTGGTTGACCGTCGCCGTGCAGACGTACTGCGTCGCGCCCTCGGACTCGATGGTCTCGTTTGTCACGACGGACTGCGGGAAGACGAGGCACGGCACGTCCTTCAGCGTCGCGTTACGGTACGGACAGTGGACGTCCATTCGCTCCACCGGCAGCGCGTTGGCCGAGTGCGAACGCTTCACGCCGTGGGTGAAGTGCGACGGGTCGTTCGCGTGGAGGACATCGCGCAGCCCCTTCGAGTCCACGAACTGCCCGCTGCCGTCCGCGTCCACCGCGCCGCGATACCAGGCGACGGCCGTGTCGTAGACGGACGACTGCCACCCAGCCGCGTCCGCAACGCCCGTCTTGACGGCGGCTTCGCCCCAAAGGGCCGCCACGCAGCACGCCGCCGCGCCCAGGACGCCCGTCTTCAATGTCGCTGTCTTCATCTGCCGTCTCCTTGCCGCCGATTGCGGAAATACCTTTTTCAAGTTTGTGGCGACAATTATATCTGTTTTTTTTTTCCTGTCAATCAGCCGCCATCTCCACAGAGACCTTGAAGAAGCGCATGGTTCCGCGATTTGCGTCCGCCATAGGCGTCCACGTGGTCAAGTGGCCAAGTTGGGAGGGGCGCGCTCCCACGCAACCGAAGCCAGCCGGCGCGTGAGGACACACGCCCTCCCATAGGATGCTCTTTGCGGCGGACGCGCAGGAGCGCGTCCCTCCCATGGGGAATGGACTTTCGTGGGAGTTTTGCCACTGATTGAACAGATGAACACTGATTCCCGTCCACCATCTGTGTCCATCTGTGCAATCTGTGGTGAAAAACGGACATGCCCGGAGATCAAGCGCTCAAGCAGCTGGTAGGGCGCGACGTCTCGTCGCGCCGCCGCAGACAATCAGGCGGCTGACGGGCGAATGTCCATGCGATTATCGGGAGGCGGGGCGAGACGCCCCGCCCTACCCGCGACATGACGCGACGACGGACGTACAGACGGTAGGGTGGAGCGACATGATAGAGCGACGGACGCGCAGGAACGCGTCCATCCCATGTCACAGAAACGGGCGTCCGACGGGCGCGGCCGGCTTCGGTCATCTGCCGAAGCGAAGGCCGGCGGGCATGAACGGCATGAAGACGCCGCCGACGACGCTGCGCGCCTTGAATCCGTGGGCAAGAGCGCAGTCCGCCTCGTACCAGTCGCCGAAGGGCTGGCGGTCGCATGTCGTGTCCAGGAAGCGGTAGAGCGGGGCGGAGAACGTCTCGACGTCGGCCTTGCGTCCGCGAAGGCAGGCGACCCAGACGATCCAGTCGGCCTTGGTGTACATCCGGCGGGAGTCGAGCGGGAGTCCGCACTCCTCCTGAAGCCGTTCGTAGGCGTCCATTTCGCGTTCCACGACATCCGGCGGGAAGAGTCCGAGTTCAAGGACGCGATCCCACACGAGGTTGTACTTCATGCTCCATGAGTCGGGGCGGTCGAACGCGAGGCGGCCGGAGTTGAAGCGTCCGCCGGCGGAGGCCTTGACCCAGCGCGGGACCATGTCCTGCGCGGTCTTCCTGAAATGCGCGGCGACGTCCTTCTCACCGCGCATTTCCGCCATCATGCCGTAGCAGGCGAGCGCGACGATCGTCTTGACGGAGAGGTTGGCGTTGTGCGCGAGGTGTCCGGCGAAGTCGTCCGTGCAGAGCTGGTTCTCCGGATCGAAGCCGACCTTTTCGAGATACCGCGCCCACTTGCCGACTTCCGGCCACCAGCGCGACGCGAAGTCGGCGTTGCCTTCGCGACGCGAAAGCGCGCCGAGGCAGATCAGCATGTTGCCGCTCTCCTCCACTGGCATTCGGAACGTGTCGTCGTCTCCGCCGCCGACGGCCTGCCCCTTGCGCATTCCGTAGTACTGCCCTTCCGCCACCGGGAAAAGCCCCATGTCGTGCGGCGCGTAGGGGTACGGCCAGGCGGAGCCGGACGCATATTCGCAGACGGGCGCGAGCGTCGCCTTGACGAACGCCGGGCCTGCGAGGAGCAGATGCGGCATCTGCGGATAGAAGACGTCGGTCGTGCCGATCATTCCGCCGGAATGGTTTTCGGCGGAGAACATGTACGGCTCGCCGTTCGGGCCTGCCACGAAGATGCACGCGGCGAAGCTCTGCCGCCAGGCGAGTTCGGCGATGCGGGCGTACTGCGGGCCGCCAAGTTCCTCCGCGCGCTTCGCCAGCGCGGCGTCGTGGGCGCGGACCTTTGCGCGGAGGCGGGTACGGTCCGCGGCAGCCTCCTCAAGCATCCTCTCGAACGGCTTGCCGTCGCGCTTCCACCAGTCGACGAGGTCTTTCCCGAAGTAGCGCGCCGTGACGCCGTGGTCGATGGCAAGCATGAACGCGATCTCGTCTCCGTCCCTGAACGGGCCGACGCGCCAGACATGGCCCCAGTCGGCACGCTTCGAATCGCCCTTCACACGGAAGGGGATCTGCTCCTTGCGCCCGACGACCTTCGCCGGGACGCCGGCGATCGTCGCGTCGCGCTCGACCATCTGGGCGCGGTCGTCGTTGCGGGCGAGCTGCGGCGGGAGGTTCATCTCGACGGCGAAGTCCTTCGCGCCGGAGACCTTCGCCGTGACGTACGTGACCGGACGCGAGAAGACGTCAAGGTCGTCCGCGAGGCGAGGCGTCATGAAGCTCAGTTCGACGGATAGTCCGCCCTTGCCGAAGACGTAGACGGTCTCGTTCGCGAAGACGCGAAGCGACTTCTGCGGCAGCGGCGGGACGTCCATCGGGTTGCGTCCGCAAAGGCGGTACTTCCGTCCGTCGGCGACGAGGACGACGGACAGCGGCTGCGCGACGCCGGCCCAGTGGGTCGTGTCGCGGTCCGTGAGCCTGTCCGCCGCGCTCCACACGCTGAAATGCGGATCCACGCTGACGAGTGGGACGGCCGGCGGACGGAACGCGCGCGCCGCGGGCGCGGCGGCTAGAACGGCGCCGCACGAGGCGACTGCGAATGCGGCAAGCGCCGCCGAAAGAACGGACGATGTGCGTTTCATGTTCCAGTCCCCTTCCCTATGCGAGCGTCTTCGAGAGGCGGGCGATCGCCTCGAGGACGTTTTCGCGGCTGTTGAACGCGGAGATGCGGATGTACCCCTCGCCGGCCTTGCCGAATCCGGCACCGGGCGTGGTGACGACGTTGGCGTCGTGGAGAAGCTTGTCGAAGAACTTCCAGGAGTCGCCCTTGACGTCCACCCAGAGGTAGGGGGAGTCCGTGCCGCCGGCCACGCCGTAGCCGAGCTTCAGCAGGGCCTCCTTCATGAGGCGGGCGTTTTCAAGGTAGAAGTCGATCGTCGCCTTCGTCTGCGCCTTGCCGGCCTCGGAGTAGATGGCCTCCGCGCCGCGCTGGGTGACGTAGGAGCAGCCGTTGAACTTCGTCGTCTGCCGGCGCGTCCAGAACGGACGCAGCTCGACGGGCCGGCCGTCGGCGGCGTAGGCGACGAGATCGCGCGGAACGACCGTGAAGCCGCAGCGGACGCCGGTGAATCCGGCCGTCTTGGAGTACGAGCGGAACTCGATCGCGCACCTGCGCGCGCCGTCGCACTCGTAGATCGAGTGCGGGACATCCGGGGTGCGGATGAACGCCTCGTATGCGGCGTCGAAGAGGATGAGCGACTTCGTCCCGTTCGCCCAGTCGACCCACTTCTGGAGCTGTTCCTTCGTGGCGACGGCGCCGGTGGGGTTGTTGGGGTAGCAGAGGTAGACGACGTCCGCCGGCGCGGAAAGGTCTGCCGGCGTGGGGACGTAGCCGTTGGCGGCGGTGCAGGGAAGATAGACAAGGCCGTCGTAGCGTCCGCCGGCGTTGAGGCCTGTGCGGCCGGCCATCACGTTGGTGTCCACGTAGACCGGGTAGACGGGGTCTCCGACCGCGATCTTCACGTCCGGCCCGAAGAGCTCCTGAATGTTCCCGCAGTCGCACTTCGCGCCGTCGGAGATGAACACCTCGTCCGCGGAGACGTCGACGCCGCGGCTTCTGTAGTCGTTTTCGGCGACTGCGCTGCGGAGGAAGTCGTAGCCCTGCTCCGGGCCGTAGCCGCGGAACGTCTCGCGGCGGCCCTCGTCGTCCACGGCCCTGTGCATGGCCTCAAGGACGGCGGGCGCCAGAGGCTCGGTGACGTCGCCGATGCCGAGGCGGATGATCTTCGCGCCGGGATTCGCCTCCTGGTACGCTTTCACGCGATGCGCGATTTCCGTGAAAAGGTAGGACGCCTGTATCTTCAGGTAGTTTTCGTTTACTCGAACCATGTCATGCTCCTGGATTTTCAATGCGTGGATTATACCATTTTTAAGGCGCGCCAAAAACCGCGCCGCCGAAACGCGCGGATTCCACAAGGCGGACGGCTATTCTTTCAAGGCTCCCTTGGACGCGCAGACAAGGGACTGGCGACGGAGGAGGTTTCGGCGATGCGGCGGACGTGGGCCTGCCATGCGGAGAAGGACGCCGAGGTCTCGATTGCCGCAGAGCGCCATGTCACCGATCCGCCGTTGGCGATTTCCGCCGCCAGCGCCAGGTCGCCGGCGTCCGTCGTCATGGGCGACGCGCCGGCGGCGGACGTCGTCACGGCCTCGCAGCGGCGCAGGGCGTCCCCGCACGCAGGCTCCGCGACTGCAAGCCAGCCGCGCGCGGGCTCCGTGAAGACCTGTGCGTTCTCCCTGCCGCCGAGGGCGACTGCGGGGCCGCCGCGGACTGACTGGGCGCCGGAGACGTCGAACGTCGAGACGTGCGTGGCAAAGCGCACTCCGCGCTCGACTGTCGTCCGCCGCGTTTCGCGCACGGTCACGCCGTTTCCGAGTTCCACGGGGGCGAAGCGACGTTCGACGACGCTGCGTACGGGGCCGGACGCGAGCGTCCTGCACGATTCGACGGCGGCGGACGCCGCGGGCGTCCTTGCGCCGACGAAGGAGAAGCCGCCGAAGACGGCGTTTGCCGACATTGCGGATACATCTGCCGGGCGGACGTCGAAGCTGCGGAAGACCTTGAACGCCGCCGGAACGCCGGCGTGGAGCGTGGCGGGGAAGACGATTGCGTCAAGGACGCCGTCTTCCTTCGTGGCCCACGGCTGGCAGGGAAGGGCCGCGCCGTCGCGCAGGTCCCAGACCACAAGTCTGTACGGAACGGAAAAGCCAAGCTCTTTCAGCGGGACGGCGACGGTGGTGGCGCAGAACAGCGGAACGGGCGGCAGGACGAGGGACTTCGCGTCGGGATGCCTTGCGGCGACGACGTTCTTGCGTATTTCCGTCGCCGCGAGAAGGTAGGCGCCGGCGGCGTAGACTTCGGTCGAGTCGGGGCCGTAGTCGGCGGCGGGCCTGTCGCCGGCCTGCTGCACGTTGCCGAAGCGTCCGTCGGCGGAGACGTTGCGGCACATGGCCGTCCACGCCCTTTTGACGGCGGGGAGATATTCCGCGGCGTCCAGAAGTCCGTTGTTGACGCCCCATGCCATTCCGTAGCAGAAGAAAGCGGTGCCGCTCATCTCCTCCTTGTCGGGGGAGGCGGCGTCGAGAAGGTTCGGCCCCCACGAGCCGTCGGGGCGCTGGCAGGATCTTATCGCCTCGGCCATGTCCTTGAACAGCTTTTCGAAGAGCGGCCGCGTTTCTGCCGTCGGGGGCATTTCGCGGAGGACAAGCGGGAGCCCGGCGAAGACCCATCCGCATCCGCGGGACCAGAACGTCTTGCGTCCGTTGGCGGATGTCTTTCCGGCGAACCGGGCGTCGCGCAGGAAGAGGCGCTCCTCGTCGTCGTAGAGGCGCTGCATCGTGGCGCGGTATTCCGAGATCATGAAGTCGCGGTAGCGGGCGTCGCCGGCGATCGAGGCGAGACGCGCCCAGACGGGCGGCGCCATGAAAAGCGCGTCCGCCCAGCACCAGCGGTCGTAGTTCTGGCGAACCGTCTTGAACGACCTGCTGACGATCGGCTGGCGAGAGCGGTTGGCGAGGACGTAGTCAAGCGCGAAGCGGACGGGTTCGAGCGCCGCCGGGTCGTCGTCGGCAATCGCGATTTCAAGCCAGGGCTGTCCGATGCAGTGGTCGTCCGCGTGGAACGGGCGTCCGTTCAGCCGCCATCCATACCTCTTGCCCTCGTCCCGAACGACGTCGAGGTAGCGCATGGAGCGGTCGGAGAGGCCGAACGCGGCAAGTCCGGCATAGAATGCGCCGTACGTCCAGTTCCTGCGGTCCGCCCTGCGCGGATGCGCGAGAGCCCAGTCGGCCACACGGCGTCCGTTCGCCATGAGGACGTCCGGCTCCCATGCGTCGGACGTCGCAGGCGCCGCCGCGGCAACGGACACGGCGTTCGTCGCAAGCGGCACGTCGGCCCTCGGCGGCGTCGCCGCAGAGGGCGCGGCGTTCGTCGCGCCGTCGTTCTGCGCGAACGCGGCGAACGCCGACATGGCCAGTAGGAAAACCAGATTCGACTGCTTGAAACCGTCCATGTTCCCTGCGGACGCGGCGTTCGTCCGCCTCACTTCGAGCCGTAGCTGATGGCGCAGAACGAGACGAGCAGGACGAGGACGCCCAGCGCGAGGCTGCCCTTCGTCTTCGCGCCCGTGCCCTTCCACTCGCCCATGAACATTCCGAGCAACGAGGAGAAAAAGATCGAGGAACCCATCACGACGGCGAAGCCGATGTACTTCAAACTGCCCATCTGCGGCTCGCCTATCTTCTGGCAGGCGAACTGGCAGGCCCAGACTATGCCGGCGAGAGACGCCCATGGCACGGCCGTCCCCTTCGCCATCCTGGCGTAGTCGCCGAACGTCCCGTTCTTCGCGTTCTGCAGAAGGCACCACAGCACGTTCACCGCGAGACCTCCCCAGAGGACGACCACCAGCACGGGCATTCCGCGCCAGGCCGCGGGCGTTCCCGCCGCCGCGGCCGCCTTTTCAAGGGCGGCTCCGCTCTGGAGGCCGAAGTTCATGCCTGCGGACGCGATGCCGCTGAAGAAGGCGACGAGGATGCCCTTCTTGAAGTCGAACTCCGCCACGGACGCCTTCTTCTGCTCCTCGGAGAGTTCGCCCTCCTTGAACATTCCGGCGAGGCCGACGAACGCGATGCCGAGCAGCGACCCGATCACGCCGGTCAGGACGATCCTGGCGCCAGGCGTCGCTACGAGCGCTCCGGCGTGGCCCGACACGATCGGCGGGATGAGCGTGCCGGTGGCCGAGCAGAGGCCGCAGCCGATCGCAAGCCCAAGTCCGATGCCGAGATAGCGGATCATCAGGCCCCAGGTGAGTCCGCCCAGTCCCCACAATGCGCCGAAGCCGGCGCACATCGCCAGGGTCTTCGCGTCCGCGCCGAATATGATCTTGAGCGTGTTCGGACACGTCGCCATCGCCAGCACGAACGGGAACGCGAGAAGGCCGGCCAGCGCGTATACAAGCCAGTAGCTTTCATACGATATGCCCTTGATCCTGCGGAACGGCACTGCGAACACGGCGCCCGCCAGACCGCCCAGCGCGAAAATCAGCGACCCGACCATCGGGTTCGCGGAGACTGTCTCTACCATCGTCTAGTCCTTTCCTCTGCTTTCCTGTTGCCGGGGCGAGCGCTCACACCTGCACCGTGTGGCGGAGGCCCGTTTCAAGTCCGCGCAGCTCCGCCAGCCCGACGAGGCGTCCGCCGTAGGAGTAGCCGCCGTAGCAGGAGCGGAACTTGTCGATCTCCATGTCGCGCCCGTGGTCAGGGCGGTTGGGGATGCCGCGCCCGCGCCGCTTCTCCTCGCGGATGAGCTCGATCATGAGGTTCACCATGTCGACCTTGCCCGTCAGATGGGAGTCGGACTCGCGGAAGACGCCGTCCTCGGTGTAGACGAGATTGCGGAAGTGGCAGAAGTAGACGCGCTCGGCGAATTCGCGGAACATGGCGACTTCGTCGTTCTTCAGACTGCCGCCGAGCGAGCCGGTGCAGAACGTGAGGCCGACGTGCTTGCAGGGGCAGGCCGCGTACATGCGGCGGATGTCGTCCGCGTTCGAGAGGATTCGCGGGAGTCCGAAGATCGGGTGCGGCGGGTCGTCGGGGTGGATGCACATGTCGACGCCCGTCTCGTTCAGCGTCTCGGAGATCTCGTTCAGGAAGCCGTACATGTGGTCGCGCAGGACGGCGTCGGTGATGCCGTCGTACGTCTTCAGCTGGCGCATGAACTCGTCCGGCGTGAGGTCGTCCACCGTGCCGGGGAGGCCGGTGAGGATGGACTTCTCGATGCGCGCGCGGGTGGAGGGGGAGGCCTTGTCCCAGAGTTCGCGGGCGCGGGCCTTCGTCGCGTCGTCGTAGTCGGCCTCGGCTCCGGGGCGGCGGATGGAGAAGAGGTCGAACGCGGCGACTTCGTATTCGTTGTAGGCGAGGACGGTCGAGCCGTCCGGCAGTTCCATGTGGAGGTTCGTGCGCGTCCAGTCCAGGAGCGGCATGAAGTTGTAGCAGACCGTGCGGATGTTGCAGGCGGCGAGGTTGCGGAGGGTCTGCTTGTAGTTCTCCACGTAGCGGCGCCAGTCGCCGGCGTGCTTCTTCACGTCCTCGTGGACGGGAACGGACTCGACGACGCTCCACGTCATGCCCGCTTCGCGCACCTTCTCCGCCCGCGCCCGAATCTCCTCCACCGGCCACACTTCGCCAGGCCTGCGTTCATATAGGGCGGCGACGACGTCCGTCACCCCCGCCTGGCGGATCTCCTTCAAGGTGATCGCGTCACTGTCGCCATACCAGCGCCAACTCGGTTTCATGTCTTCGTTCCCTTCTTCGTTGCTGAAGTTGTCGTTTCCACTATTCTAGCACAAAGAGGGAAACGATGGCCGATGAAACTTTTAGAAGCCCGTCGGGCGCGGATATGCTAGAATATCGTCCATGGAACAATGGTATGTGCGGAATACGGCGGGCAAGGTCTTCGGCCCGATCGAGTTCGACGTTTTGAAGGCATGGGTCAAGGACGGCCGCGTGGAGCCTCTTGCGGGCATCTCCGTGGACCTTCGCAACTGGATGCTTGCCCCTCTCAAGCCCGAACTGGAGATGAACTGGATTGTCGAAAACAATCCAGGGCAGTTCTACGGGCCTACGCACCGTGCGGTGGTGGACGACCTGGTGAAGACCGGCTCCCTTTCCAACGCGGCGCGCTTCTACCAGGACGACCGCGGCGCCGCGCAGGCCCGCTTCAAGGCGCTTGAGACCGCGATCTCCGCGCGCGACGAGGCGATCGTGCAGCGCGACTCCGCCCTGGCGGAGGCCTCCAAGCTCTCCGCGAAGAAGGACGCGCAGCTCGTGACGTGGCAGAACGCCGTCGCCGAGCGCGACGAGCTCATCTCGAAGGCCCGGACGCAGCTTGCCCAGAAGGACGCGCAGATGGACGCCCTCTCGAAGACGATACAGCAGAAGGACGGCGAGCTTGCGCGGAAGAACGACGAACTCGCCCGCAAGGAGGCCGAACTGCAGACCGCCCTCGAGGAGATACGCCTGCGGGAGGTCGCGATCGCGGAGCTTCAGGACCGCCTGGCGCGCCAGCAGGAAATCCACGAACGGGAGTGGCGCACGAACGAAGTCGTCGTCCCGGAGGTCGTAAACGAGCCGCCGCCGCCGACCGCGCGCCATGCGTTCGGATTCGGCGTCCCCCCGCCGGCGGGCGCGGACGGCGGCGCCATGTCCCTCGCCGAACTCGAGCGGCGCGCGCAGCAGGAACTTTCGCGCATGAGCTCGGACGAAATGAAGAAGCTCTTCCGCTTCAAGAAGTGAGACGCAATGGGAACCGGTGAATGGCACTTGCGGACGCATGACGACGAGTACGGGCCCGTCACGCGCGAACGCCTCGTCGAATGGGCGCGGATGGGACGTATCCAGCCTGGCCAGGAGGTCTCCGAAGACGGAGAGACCTGGACGCCCGTCACGGAAGTCCCCTTTCTCGACATGCGCTGGTCAATAGACATCGGCGACGGCACCCCCCGCGGCCCATTCAACCGCGCCGCCGCCCAGGCCCTCCTCGACAGCGGACGCCTCCCGAAGGGAAGCCGCATGGTCGAAGTCGCACCGCCGCCCCAGCCCGCCGCGCCGGTCTCGCCGCAGGAGGCGGACGGCGGCACGGAAGCGGCGAAGGCGCCAGATGCCCTGGCGGAGACGACCGGCACAAATCCGGAAAGCGCCGCCAGCGCGGAAGACGTCCCCGCCGCCGCCGCGCCGCAGTCCGCGACAGATTCCGCTTCCGGCGCGGAGCGGGAGGAGATCGCCGAACTGCGCCGGCAGATCGAGACGCTGCGGACGGGCCTGACGTCCGCGCTTTCACGCGCCGCCGAGGCCGAGGGCAGGGCCGACGCCGCGCGGCGCGAGGCAGAGGAAATGCGGAACGAGGCGGACCGCGCGAACGCCAGGCTCGCCGTCGTCGAGGCGGAGGCGGACGCCGCGCGCGTCGGAGAGGCCGCCGCGAAGGCAGCCGCGTCCGAGGCCGCCCGGAAGGCAGCCGCCGCCGAGAGCGACCTGGCGGACCTTTCGTCGTCCGCCCACGCAAACGAACTCGAGTACGAAGACCGGATCCAGAAGCTCTCGGACGAGATAAAGCGCCTCCCCCCCACCGCCCGGCTCACCGCCGACGCGCAGTCCGCGATCTACACGCTCATGCGCGAAGAGGCCGACGAACTCGCCAGGGAGATGGAGGCCGACGCGCGCGAACTCGAGGAGCTGCGCCGCCTTCGCCTTTCCCGGAGCGAACGCCTCCTCGCCCGCCGCCAGCAGATCCTGCGCTGCATCGGCGCGGACGCCGACGACATGACGCGCCGCGCCCTGAAGAAGTATCCGGACGACCCGCGAATGGTGCATCTGCGCCAGGAGCTGGACGCCCTGCGCGTGCTGCAGGAACGCACCGCCGCAGACGCCGAGCGGAAGGTCGGCGAAATGGCTTCGCGCCTCCGCGAACGTGAATCGGAGGTGGTGCGCCTCCGCCAGCAGGTCGGCGACGTCGGCGTCATGGCACGCCAGCTCCAGGAGACGCGCGAACGCCTCAAGGCGCGCGAACGCGAACTCGTCGAGGAGCGCCAGCGCCACGAAGCAGAGCGCCACGAGACGGTCGCCGCGCAGCAGACGCTCCTCTCCCGCCTCTCCGCGCTGGAGCAGGGCCTGCCGGGCGGAACGCGCCAGTCCCGCGAGGCGCGCAACGTGCGTCTCGCCCCATGGATGGGACTGCGGCAATGACGACGACCGAAACGCCAAAATCACTTTCGCTGGTGGTCCCCGTGCTCAACGCGCCGGACCTCGCCGCCGCGCTCGTGGAGCGACTTCCGGAACTCGCCGCCGCCGCATCGGCGTCCGGCTTCCGCCTCGTGGAGGCGGTCGTCGTGGACGACGGTTCCGCGATTCCGCTCGACGCCGCCGGCCTCCCGCCGGCGGAGACTCCCGTCCGGATCCTGCGCAACGGGCGCAACCGCGGAAAGGGCTTCTCCGTGAAGCGCGGGGCGCTCGCCGCCCGCGGCGACTTCGTGCTGATGAGCGACGTCGACCTCTCCGCGCCATTTGGCGAATTCGCGAACCTGGCGATGTGCAGCGGCTCGTGCTGGATGGTCTGCGGCAGCAGATACGGAAGGCCGGGAATGCCGTGGCATCGCAGGCTTCTTTCCTGGCTGTTCCACTGCGCCGTGCGCCTCGCGGGCGTCAGGGGCGTGTGCGACACCCAGTGCGGATTCAAGCTTTTCCGCATGGACGCGATGCGTCCCGTCTTCGAGGCGCAGAGGATCGAGCGCTTCGCGTTCGACGTCGAGCTCGTCCACCGCGTCCAGCGGATGGGCGGGGAAGTCGCCGAGGCGTCCATCGAATGGCGCGGAGGGAAGCGCAGTTCACTTCGCGTGCTCAGGGACGCGCCGCGAATGCTCGTCGATCTCGTCCGCATACGTCTTGGCAGGTGACGCCGTGGACACCGTCACGCCCGAAAAGCGGTCGAAGATAATGTCGCGCATACGCTCCCGCGACACGAAGCCCGAACTGCTCGTGCGCAAGCGCCTCTACGCGGCCGGATGGCGCTACCGCGTGTGCGACCGGCGCCTTCCCGGACACCCCGACGTCGTCGTGCCTCGCGCCCACACGCTGATAGAGATACGCGGCTGCTTCTGGCACCGCCACTCGTGCGGTGCCGCGACAATGCCGAAGTCGAACGTCGAGTTCTGGCAGACGAAATGGGACAGGAACGTCTCACGCGACGAACGCCACGAGACCGAATGGCGGGAACTTGGCTGGAACGTGATAATCGTCTGGGAATGCGCGCTGAAGCCCGCCTTGCGCGAGGAGACGCTGACGCGCATCCACCTGGCGCTCGACGCGAACGCCGGAAGCCACGCCGCGAAGTCCGGCAGCCCTGCGGCGACGCTGGTGCTGCCCAACCCCGCCGGATGACGGCACGATGCGCCCCATGTGCGGCTTACGGCTCTGCCAAACAAATGAAGAAAGGACTGACGGATGCGATTCAGACATGGAATGGGCGGCCTTCCCGTGCGGTTTGCGGCGGCGGCGCTGTGGGTTCTCGGCCTCACGTCCGCAGCGGGCGCGGCGACATCGCCGGCGGACTTCGACGGCACGCCAAGCGAACGCATTGAAAAGGCCATCGCGGCGGCCTGCGCGAACGGCGACCGCGCGGTGGAGATCCCCGCCGGCGTCTGGCTGATCGACCGCGCCGTGCTGCTGCCGGACGATTTCACGCTCACCTTGCGAGACTGCACGGTGCAGCTGGCGCCGGGCGTCAGGGACAACATCCTCCGCAACGCCGCCGCGCGCCTCGGCGAACCATGCACAAACCGGAACGTCGTCGTCCGGGGCGTGGGCCGCGCGACGCTCTGCGGCGGCACAGCGCCGCACTTCGACCCGCCCGGCGACAGAAGCGGCTATCGTACTATCGGCGTTCTCCTGTGCGGCGTGCGCGGCTTCGTCGTCGAGAACCTAACCCTGCGCGAAACGCAGGCCTGGGGCATTTCCATGGAGAACGGCTGTTCCGACGGCCGCATCTCAAACATCCGCTTCGACGACTCCAACCTCATGCCCAACCAGGACGGCGTGGACGTGCGCAAGGGCTGCCATGACATCCTGATCGAGAACATCACCGGGCGCGTGGGCGACGACGCCGTCGCCCTGACCGGCCTCATGCGCGAACGCGCGTCCGCCGCCCCCTCGGAAAGGATGATGCAGATCGGAGGCAACTGGCCCACAGGGGACGACGACATCTACAACGTCACCATCAGAAACGTGCAGTGCAAGTGCATGGGCGGACACGGCATCGTCCGCCTTCTCAACCAGGACGGCGTGAAGATGTACAACGTCATCGTGCGCGACGTCGTGGACACCGCCTCCGGCGCAGACCCGCGCGCACAGGCCACCATCAGAATAGGCGACACTGCCTATTCGGGCATTCGCCGTTCGCGGATGGGCGAGATGCGCAACGTCCTGGTCGACGGCGTGATGGCCCGCGGGCGCGTGGCCGTCTGGGTCAAGGGCCCGCTGCAGGATTCCGTAATCCGCAACGTCTTCCTGCCCGACCCCGCCACCCGGCGCATCGACGCCTCCGCCCCGATGGAGCGCGTGACCGTCGACCGCGATCCGCAGTAGCGAAGCAGGGGACAACGGCGGCCAAAGCCCCTCCCTCCATCAAATTTCCTCCGCACCACGGTCTCACACGCAAAACCACCCACGGATTTAATAAAGTCCGTGGGTGGTTTTAAGTCTGCAGCAAACAGGGGGGCGGCTATCGCAAGACCAACAAACTCCCGAACAAAATGTCCACAAACTCCCGAACGCCTTTAATCCGCTCTTCGGATTTGACATAATCGCGCCATGCGAAACTACAGAAAGAGAGTGGCAGATGAGATTTTAGCCCGCAAACTGCGCGGAATGGGCGCAGTCTGCGTACAGGACGCCAAATGGTGCGGAAAGCGTTGACCGCCGTTGGAAAATTCTCCTGCAGGAGAATCAAATCTCCCGCTAGGACAGCAACGTGAAATCGCTGCGACGCTGCGTCTTGTCGCCGCCGTAGACAACCGCCTTTTCGCAATTCCCCCCAAATTGCGCCTCGAGTCGGCGAATGGTCGACATCCAGTTGTCCGAATAAGTCTCTCCGCTTTTGACTTCGACAAGCCGTGTCACTCCGTTCTCGACCACTACGAGGTCGATTTCGTTGTGGTTGGAATCACGATAGTAGTTGACGGAAGCGCCGGCCCCTCGGTTGAGGACGTCCTTGAGGCATTCGCCCACCACCATCGTCTCGAAGAGCGCCCCTCTGGATGGATGTGCCACAAGCTGCGCGGGGCTGCCGACCCCAATCAGACAGGCCGCGAGTCCTACGTCCGTGAAATACAGCTTTGGGGCTTTCGTCAGACGCTTGTTCAAGTTCGCGTGCCAAGGCTTCAGCAGCCGCACAACGTAGCCTGCCTCAAGAATCGACAGCCAGTCACAGGCAACCTTGGGCGAAATGCCGACGTCCGCCGCGAGCGAGGAGACGTTCAGGACCTGTCCTGTCCGCCCCGCCGCAAGCCGCAGAAAAGTCGTGAACGAGCGCAAATTGCGAACGTTCTCCACCTCTCGCACGTCACGCTCAAGATAGGTCTGCACATAGAAGGAAAGTTCATCCGTCGGCGATACCGTTCGGTCGTGTATTTTCGGATAAAACCCCCTCCACATCATCTCGTTCAGAGACGTCGAGCGCACGGACGCGCCGAGTTCGGACAACGCGAACGGCAGCAGCGTACAGAGGGCAGTACGTCCGGCCAGACTTTGCGCAATGCCGCGAGACAGCGAGAAGTTCTGCGACCCCATCAGCAGAAAGCGTCCGGGCCGGGAATCGGCGTCCACCGTGACCTGAATCTGCGAAAGAAGGTCGGGTACACGCTGAACCTCGTCGATGATTGCGCTGCGGTTCTCGAACTGCCGCAGGAATCCGACCGGATCCTCCTGTGCGAACCGACGGTCATTGATGGACTCCAGATTGACGTATGCCCATTCTGGAAAAAGCATCTTCGCGAGAGTGGTCTTGCCGCTCTGACGCGGCCCCGTCACCACGGGATATCGCTCCGCCAGCCGAAGCACTCGCTCCGCAATTTTTCTTTCTTTCATGCCCCGCATTGCACCATTCATCAGACCGCTTGTCTATGCAGATTTTACTTGGCAAGTTCAATTTGCATCCCATTCTCCGTGAGACCTTGGCGGCTGCGCTGTCATCCGCTTCACTTCCGTGGCGGACTGGTCTTCGGAAATGCAAACGCCTTTGTTCTGCGCGACGTCCCAGGCGCAACATCCGTTTCGGCAACGGCGTGGGAAACGAACACACGGCGGACGCGGAAATATGTGAAACGACCACCCACGGATTTAATAAAGTCCGTGGGTGGTTTCAGGTCGGCGGCAAGCGGGGGTCGGCTATCGCAAAATCAACAAATCTCCGAAGCGGAAATCTTTCCTCTCTAGAGCGTGCAGTCACGAGATTACCTTGAGCCACATGGGAGCGCAGCGGAGGTGGACGAATGCGAGAAAGGACGAGAGACGCTTCGCGTAGCGCGTGGCAATGCCACGCCATTCCTTCATCTGCAGGGTGGTTGACGATGATGTTCGAGTACGCGGCGTAGGTGGACGCCTTTACAAGCGGCTCCTTGCGTTCGACCCATTTTTCGATCCATTGCGAGTATTTCATCTTTTCACCTTTCGTTGTTTCGTATCCGTTGACATCGCACACGCAATGCAGTACAATGTGCTTGATTTTACAAAAAAGGAAGCACAGTGCAATGACAACATCTCTGACCATTCGCATGGATGAAACACTAAAGCGAGAAGCCGAGGCGCTTTTCAACGATTTTGGCATGAACCTTACGACAGCCATCACCTGTTTTTTCAAAAAGGCGCTTTCCATTGAAGCGATGCCGTTCGCCATTGGACGCAATTCAGTGAATGCTCGTCTTCGTGCGGCGCTTGAGGAGGCTAAGCAGGTTTCAAACGACCCAAACGCACCTGCCTGCACCGACGCCAACAGACTTGAAGATTTCCTGCTCTCATGAAATATGAGGTAAGAAAGACGCACCGTTTTGAGAAATCTCTCAAACGGATGTTGAAGCGTGGCAAGGACATTCGCAAACTCACCGAAATTGTCCATAGACTTGCTGAAGGGCAATCACTTCCGCCGCAGTGCAAAGATCATGCACTTATCGGAAATTTGACGGGACTTCGCGACTGTCATGTCGAAAACGACTGGGTGTTGCTCTATTATCTGCAGGAGAACATTCTTGTTCTTACGCTTTCCGACACGTGGACTCACAGTGACCTGTTTTAGCGTATCGCAATCGAATATGCCTATTTTATTTTAAAACCGAAGTTCTGTTGCCAATATCACAAACACAGAACCACCGCATTTATATAAATGCGGTGGTTCTGATGACAAAAAGAGACCGGCCTGTGCGGGGTGGGATTCGCCCTGCACAGGCCAGTTGTGGCGGGAAGATCTTCAGTCTGCCTGTAATTCCCATCGCCGGGCATTCGCAGTCTTTGTCGGCTTCCCTATTGCCGTTTCGCCGCTAAATTACCGTAGGTGCGTATGGCTTGTGACCCACTGCTTCATCTTGATTCCCATCCAAAAGGAATAGACGCCAAACGTCACAATGCAGAGAAGCCACCATTTGATGTAGTTGCCGATAAGGCTCATGGCGGTGCCGTCAAAATATGTCTGCCTACCGTCTATTATCGTATGGTCAGCCACCCACCTCTGCCAAATGCATACGGCCCATGGAAACAGCAGCCCAAACGTACACACGCATATCACCGCAACCAACAGCGATGTGCCGACCAATCCGGCAAGACCGCCAGTGAACTTTGATTCCTTCATTTTATTTCCTTTCTTGTTTCGCTACGATAAATTTCGGAAACACTTTTCGCAGAACAATCCCAAGCAACCAGTTCCCTTGCCGCCGCATGACGGCACGGGAACTGGATCTGCCGTTCAAAATCACCTGTCTCAAAAACCCTCTTCGAGTTTCTTTTCCCGCTTACGCGCCTCCTGCAATTTTTTCTCCCTATCTTCGTTAAGGATGTTCAAGAGTTTGGCATAAATAGATGGCCGTATCATGCTGACCCAAAGTGTTGCCTGCAAGCCTTCCTCCCTCCTACAGATCTTAACCATGTCACCATTGTAGATGTATTCGCTTATATGCAGATTATCTTCAATTCCATCTTCACCCGACCATCCATCCTTGATGCCTGGGTACTTGTTTTTAATGAGTTTTGAAATCTGTTCTTGCGCCGCTTTAGCCATCTGAAAGTTCATAAGAGCCCCTTTTGTCAGCACTGCGAAAAGTGTAGCCTTATCGGAATCTTGTGGCCACAACCATAAACCTGTGTCAACCCCCTCTATTCCGGCAAATTCCTTAAATTGTCGTGGAATTGGACCAGAAAAGACCAATACAACATCTTTCAAATCTTTAAAATCACTATTATAAATACAATAAAAACCATTTTTCCCAGTCATACTCGAAGCATCAATTTCATCCCCAAGTTTGAGGGCTCCGCCAAACAATGCAAGTTGGTTTTTAGGATTGACTTTTGCCATATCTTCAGTTACCGGTGTTTTAAATTCAATTGCATAGCCGTATTTCATGCCCAAACAAAAAAGTAATTTTTCTCCCGCATCAATACCTAACTCACTATATTTAGCATTCAAGACATCATAATCTTCTGGTTCCGGTTTCATTTCAAGAATCGACTCTTCGCCATTCTTCGCGGATTTCCCGCTCTTGGAGACCTCCGCCGATTTCGTCTCGCCTAAAGCGCCACCCTGTTTCTCTTCGTCATCGATAAACGAGCCGACGAGTCCCAAAAGGAAGAGCGCACCGACAATGATGACGCACTTCCCCTTCTTGCCGCTCTTCCAGAGGGTCGTGATTTTGCCTACGCAAGCACCCGCTTTTTCCTTTGGTGTCATACCCATTTTCTATTCCTTTCTTTTCCAATCCATAGAAACCATTTCTATGAAATCATGAAATGTGCATCACTCGTCATCGCCTGTCAGTTCCACGTAGCGTACAGGAGACTGGTCGCCCTTCTTGAAACAGTCCGCGCAGGATTTACCGACGAACATATCCCGTATTTCCTTTGGAGCGATAGTCCCAGTGAACACATAGCGTTCCTTTTCCGCCTCGTTTGCGACACGTGTCAACATGACGGCATCCTTTGCCTTATCCCACTTGGCGATTGAATACACCTGAATGATCTTGCCGTTGAACACGGCAGCGGCATATGGCCATTCTCCGATGTCCGCGACCCTATCATGGTTTACGCGCCAGAATCCGCGTGTCGCCTCGTACAGAAACAGCGACCCCATTTCCTCGCAATACGTGTGCGGGATGCGAACAAGCAGCATCGGCACTTGCACCTGAAAGTTCTCAACCATTTCTCTGTCCTTTCTTTCTTTTGTCATTATGCCGACAACAAATTTCCGGCGTGACATCCGCCATATTGGCAATTTGCCGTCGGAAGACCTTAACCCTATTCAAGCAATGCGTCAACAAATCCCCAACAATCGTAGAATCTCTTCGCCACAAATCTCCCATTTTTGCTACATCACTACGCATTTAGCCATCTTAACTTTCGCCAACGCCTCCGTCATCGCCTTGGCGAATGACGGCATGACGACGCAGAACCACTTGACGATATCGTCGCGCTTCTTTGGCGAATCGTTGGAGATGACGTTTCCGTACTTCACATAGATTCGCGATCCAATCTTGCTTTCGAGTTCATCAAAGGCAATGTCTTCTGCATTCACTCCCTCAATGCGCAACTGTCGTTTAATTGCGTCTTCCTGCGCCTTCAGTTGGACGAAAAGCCGCTTGTTCTCCGCTTTTTTCTTTTTGCCAAGATACAGTTCAACGCGTGCCACCGTGCGACAGCAAGTAAAGGCGAAACAGCAGCCGGATTCGCCACATGGCAACCCCGTCCAGTAGGATTTTGTCGGCACTGAACGGTTCTTCAAATCAATCGTCCCGCCATGCGGATACTTCTTCTGCAGTTCCGCCCACAACTCGTAATTGACATTCGCCATCCTTCCGATTTTCTTCATCGCCTTTGTGAATTCAGGCCATTCGTAAAGCGTACTCCGTCCTATCTCCTTGCCATTTTCAGAGTCATTTTTCATGTTCAAGGCGATTCTCGTTCGACACAGAATCTCCTCCGCCCGATGTCGCGGCATACGCGGATCGACGAGAACGCCCTTGATGAATCCAATGTCTCGCATTCGGCATCCACCCTGTTCAAACGAAATTCCGCCATTGGCCTTGCTATTACAACTTATGACAAATTCAGGAGAGGCCTTCAAAAGCACCCTAACCTCGCGCTCATCTGAAAACTCTTTGCGTTTGACGAACAAGCTTGAGACAATGGCATCCTCAACATCGTCAGGGCGGTCAGCATCTCTACTACACCTATTCTGCATTTTTTCGAGTGCATCAAGGTCGTAAATCACGCGCCCAATGCGACATTGCAACGCATCGGACGCAGACACATTTCCATCCTTCGCATCATCGCCAACCTCTGGCAGACACTTCTTGATGGAGGTGACAAGATCGCCAACGGTCGTTTCAATGCGAACGCCGTCTCTGTTCGGACAATACGCTCGCCAAACGACGTCCGACTCAAAAGTGCCGTCCTCTTTCTTGCCAGCGACCTTTTCCCCATCAGGCCATTTTAGCATCCAGCACTGTCCGTAGTAGTCCTGAATTGACTCACACAATCCCTTCATGCCATCCGAAGAACCCGATGCGCCAGTTGCCCGCAGCAGACAGGCCTCGTACGGGTCATCCCATCGCGTGACGAGCGAGAGTTCGTTGTAGCCGCAGACCTTCCCATCTCCATCGCCACTGACGGTCTCGATCATCTTCAGATAGCGTTCTGCACTGATGTAACGCACAATCCGCGTGTTGGCGGCAAGACCATACTTCTGTGGTGCGTTGCCCGATTCGTCAAACGCCGCCGTGTCGCCATTCAGGATGTCAAACTGCTCAAATGTCTGTTTCATTTCAATTCAAAAGTCCTTTGCCATTTCCTGTCGCCCTGCGGCGGCCGATTGCCCGATCATACCGACCGTTCCGCGCTGAAGCGCGAACCCGCCACACCGTACCGGCGTGACACCCAATCTGTCTATGGAGTTCATCGCCAACAATCCTATTATCCCTTGAAAACGTGTGTAGTTTACAATATGCCCCCCCCCCCCCCGTCAAGTAAAATTTTTGGAGTTCAGATGCTCGAGAAGGAGTGAAGGACAACCGCCATGAAGATGACAGCCTGAGCCTTCACCTTCCCGATTCCTCTCTATGTCTGCATAGTTCATGTCTCTACAGCATACTCATGCTTTAGAGACAGAATATGGCACGGAAAATCAAGAAAGAAGCCCGGCCGGCCCTATTGGCCGGTCCGGGACGTGACTTTGCCCTGATGCCGAAAAGCCCGCCATATCCCGATGGCGCGTCTCAATCCCCCCACAAGGCAGTCTTCATCCACGTCCTTGCCGCGCTCCACGATCAAAGGCGGCATTGACGTATGGCCGACATTCTTAAACCCCACATCGCGCAGCCTGTTTCGCCCATCCTCATTCAACGCATCCGCGCGGCAGAACCTCTGCGCGAAATCGCCCTGTGGATGCTTGGCCGATTCCACGCAGGCGACATACCATCCGGAATGGTTTTCGAGAAACCTGAATTCTGGATACACGCCATTTGTAGGCCTTTCGCCTTCGAACAGCACCAGTATCGATGGGACTTTCGGGAATATGCCGGCCCCACGCGAGATATGCATGCTGAAGCCTGCGTCCAGCCCCTCGTCTTCAAGAATCCTTGCGACAAGCGCCTCCAGCTGGACTGCAATCGACTTCAGAATGTCGCGGCAGCCCTTTGCCAACTCACCGCTGGTCTTCCATGTACTGACGCTGTAGGGATGCTCGTCGCGATAGGCGAAATACGCTCCCACCAGGCGGTTGAACTCGGAAACGTCAAACTGCGTCACGCCGTTCGCCGGAACGTTTCCGCCTCGGGAATCCGCGTTGCGCAAATGCGCGCCGCTCCCGCCTGATGCGGCAGACGGGAATGACGGGGATGGGACATCGGCGCCGCGCGGCAGCGCATTGCCTCCGCCCGTCATGAGGGGAAGAACGGCAAACGCGGCCAATGCCGCGGCAAGCCACGCCAATGCAGCGTTTCGCACCCTGTTGCGTCTGCGGATCGCCGCCGCAAAGTCCTCCACCGTCGCATAGCGCTGGGCGGGTATCGAGCTGGTTGCCCGACGGATTATCGCCGCCCACGAACGAGGCGGGTTGCCGCGAAACGCCTCGTTTGCGATGCGTCCCAGCGCATGGATGTCGGCTGCGGCCGAGACTGCGCAGCCCAACATCTGCTCCGGCGCGGCATAGTCCGGCGTCCCCGCGCCTACCACTTTCTCCTCGACTATGGATACGCCCTCCCGCGGGTACGGAGTTGACTGCACGTCCTTTATCAGACCGAAATCGATGAGCACGGCCGACCGGGTTTTCCCGGAGCGGCGCATGACGTTCCTTGGCTTGACGTCGCGATGGACTATTCCGCAAAGGTGGAGAGTGCGGACACAGGAGCATACATCAAGGAGATAGGCGGCTATGCCTTTCTCGTCGGACGGAACGTCGTACGGCTCCAGCAGTTCCATGACGAGGAACTCCCTCCCGCAATGCCTTCCGCTTCCAAAATAGCGCGGAAACTGCGGCAGAGTGTTCTGCGCGAGAAAACCAACCTCGTAGAGAAACCTCTTTTTCGAGGCGGCGTCGTTTCTCAACAGGAACTTGGCGGCCGCAACGTCCTTCGTGACCGCATTGACGACGCGATAGACTTCGCCGTTGCCTCCGGCTCCCAGCAGACCTTCAATGCGCCAATCCCCAAACATCGTTCCAGTCGGGAAAGTCCCTTCGCCGCGAAGGGATGTCCGCAAATTGCCGGGGTTGCTTCCGCGCAGGAAACTGTCGAGGCATTCCTTGTCCGTATCACTCAGCAAAGCCCTTCAACCTCTCCACGATATCGCGCAGACGCTCAACCATCCGCGAACGCATGCAGTCCACTGTATTGCGCTGAACCCCAAGCGATGCGGCGACGGCCTCTATCGGTTCGCCGTTGACGGCCGTGCGAACGAACGCCTGCTTGGTGCGGTCCTGGATCGTACCGTCCGCCAGCAGCTGCCCCATCGCAACCTCGAACAGGCACTCCCGCCACTCGTGGTAGGACTGTTCATGCGCAGACCCGCCGACAACGGAGCGTTCAATGCGCATCCTGTCCTCAATGGCCATGTTGCGCTTCGCCTTGTCGAGGATGCATAGCGCCTTGTTGCGGAGAATGCCGGTGAGGAAATTATGGAACGCGCCGTTCTTTTCAGGATCGTACCTGTAATCAGGCAAGATCTTCGCCAAGGCTACGAACGTGTCCTGAATCACGTCGTCTGCGTCAAGCGACGGAAATCGGCTTCGAAGATAGGCCTGCATCATCGGCCGATAACGAGAATGCAGCGCCGCCCAGCGGGCATGGCCAACATCTGCCACGTCCATGAGAAGCGTTGTAGAAGTATCAGGTGTTTTCAAAGGCCTCGCCCCCCTGCCGCCACCATGCCGCAAACCATCAAGCCAACCCTGACGGCATCAACCGTCAAGTGCAGAACCGCACAGATATTTCGACCTGAATTCACGATTTCTTCTTCTGTTTCTTGCCTTGACTTGCGCACATCCTGAACGCCGTCCGCGCAGCCATGCCCGCCATGACCTATAGACAATCTGTACATTTTACAAAACGCCCCCCCCCCCCCGTCAAGAGGCCATTTTTGGCATTTTTCAATTGTCTTACCATCTCCAAAACAATCCGCCGCCGCCGATTTTCCACCGTTTTCGCGGCGCAGGAGGAGTCGGATGAGGGGGAGAATCGGCGGGGTGCGTGTCCCCACGCGCCGCCCACGCCGGGAGGGACGTGCCCCTGTGCGTCCGCCAATGCATGGGTTCTGAACAGAAATGGAAAAAGTGGCGTCCGCATTAGTCGGCACTTGAAGTGCGGTGCACATATATGGCACAATTGTAGAGATTGAACCCATGTAAAAAGAACACCGTAGTGCCGTTGCTGTCTGGTAGATGCGGAGAATGATGGGCAAAACGGAACTTATGGAACTATCGCCGTCAGGGCTTCGCAAGCGGGAGCGCGGCATCTGACTGGCAATACGATGAGAGCGAGTATGGGCCATAGTCGATCAGCTCCCACTTGTAGTGGTGGGCTGTGCTGAAGCCCATTACGCACCGAATGTCGTAGCCATCGTCCCGCCCACAAACACACAGACGCATCATGCGCCCATCGACAACTCCCCCTGTCTGTTGGGGATGCGTCGCCCGAGATAGGACCGCTCGCGATTTCCGCTCTCAATCGCTCGCGAGTATGCGCCTCGCGGCTGTATTCGGGATATGCGCTCAATTTCCTCTACAGGCATACGACTGCACACTCGCCTCATGATTGTCTCAAGACGCGCGTTCATTCGCACGCCTCGCTCCTTCGCTCGGCGCAGGATGCCACCACAGCCGACCGGGGAGATGAAAAGGGCCTCTTCCGCATCCGTATCAATGACATCCGCGATGTTCGATTGAATGACGGTTTCTGGTATTGGAGAGACATTGATCGGCTGGTGCCGGTCAAGTCCAACAATGTCGTCGCCGAAAAGGAAAACCTCGGCCCCCCATACACGAAGCATATACGGGGCAAGAGAGAAACGGTTGGAGCGAATTCCAACGTCGCAAAGGGATTGCGCCCCAAACAATCTCTTTCCAATCCATCTCACGACGGGAACAGCCCATGAGTTTCCGATTCCCTGAAACCTGCTTGTCCTCTTGGCGAATGCAACGTTCGTGTAGTTGTCCGGGAACCCCATCAACCGTTCGGATTCCAAGGGAGTAAGCCTCCGCAGACGTCCATCCTCCGCAACAAACAGAGAGCCGTTATAGGCGGCGGCATTGCCATTCCATTTCGTGCCGTAGGCCGAATAGAGACAGTCCGTGTAGGAACGAAACACCTCGAACCGCTTGCCGCCCTTCTCAAATTGAAGGGGAACATCATTGAATTTCCCTAGTGGACACCCTCCATGCAATTCAAACAAGACATTTTCCGGCCTAAAGCCATTTCCTCCAGCAACAACATAAAGCCGCCGACGCTGCTGCGGAACGCCGAAGTACTTCGCGTCCAGAACCCTCCAGGCGACATTTCTCACAGGGCCGCGAACCAGTCCGGCGTTCGTCCATGCCCCGACATCTATCACGCCGTCACATCCTGCCAGCGCAGAAATAAAACTGCCAAAGGCATTGGTCTTGTCCTTCAAGACACCTTCGACATTCTCCCAAAAGACCAGGGTATCGTTCTTTCCCTTTCGCTCATCTATGGCCTCGACGATTTCAATGAATTTAATGGACAGCTGTCCGCGGGCGTCCTTAAGACCACGCTGGTGTCCCGTGACCGAAAAAGCCTGGCACGGAGTTCCGCCGCACACCAAGTCAGGACACTCAACCAATCCGCTTTTGATGGCAGAAGGGATTTTGGTCATATCTCCAATGTTTGGCGTATGGGAATAGCGCATCGAAAGAAAGCGCGACGGAAATGGCGCGACTTCAGAAAACCAGCAGAACCGATTACGAAGACCGCCCCACGCAACCGATGCCGCCTCTATGCCTGAACATATGCTCCCAATAATCATGCTATTGCTCCAATCTCTCGTTCAGGGTCTTTCTCCATGCAAGCATATCGTACCAGAAACACCCGACGCACCCTTTCTCCGCCATCTTGCCGACCTTTGGAACGGACTTGTCCCACGTTGGGCCTCCGGCATAGAAAAAATTGATACCGTTCAGTTTCCCGCGAAAGCCCGATTTGAAACACTTTCGGCAAACCTCCCGCTTCATCTGATTGACGCTTTCAGGGACAATCTGAAACTTCGCAAGCATCGCTTCATCGACCTTGACGAATCCTGAACGCTCATACGGCTCTTCGCCCGCGCCAGAGAATGGACGCGACTCCTCGAAACCAGGACATTGCAGACATGAAGGAACTTGCCGATGGACTAAAGACGGACTGTCCCTAAAAAAAAAACTCGGAGTTCTCTCCGCGTTCAATTGGATTTGGTGGCCAGGAGCGGGATCGAACCGCTGACACACGGATTTTCAGTCCGTTGCTCTACCAACTGAGCTACCTAGCCGCGAGGATGGTAGGAGCAGAGGGATTCGAACCCACGACCCAGTGATTAAGAGTCACTTGCTCTACCAGCTGAGCTATGCTCCCATCCAGGCGTACTCACGCAGTGGAGCGAGGAACGGGATTCGAACCCGCGACAACCACCTTGGCAAGGTGGCACTCTACCAACTGAGTTATCCTCGCAGTGCCGCGCGAAAACAGTGGGTAGTATATCAGATGCCCTGCGTCTGCGCAAGGGGGTGGGACAAAAAAACAAACTTTTTTCAGCCCCATGCGGAAAGGCGGAGTTCGCGGCCTCTTGCGAGCAGGGAGCGCATTGCGTCGCGGTCGTCGGAGGCGAGGGCGTCGCGGTAGAGGGAGAGGCGGGAGACCATGCCGTCGAGGACTTCCAGCAGCGCGTCGTGGTTGGCGAAGAAGAGGTCCGTCCATATGTCGGGGTCCAGGCGCGCGACGCGGGTCATGTCCCTGAAGCTGCCGGCGGAATAGCCGCGGTGGTCGAGGGCGAGCGGGTCCTGGATGTACGCGGAGGAGACGACGTGGGCGAGCTGGCTTGTGAGCGCGATCATCCGGTCGTGGTGTTCGGGCGTGGTGTGGACGACGTGGGTGAAGCCGATTTCGCGGAAGAGGGCGTCGAGCAGGTCCAGGGGGCCGCGTCCGCAGCTGGGGAACGGCGTGAGGATCATCGACGCGCCGTGGAAGAGGTTGGGGGTGGAGTTCTCCCAGCCGGCGACTTCCTTGCCTGCCATGGGGTGTCCGCCGACGAACGTCCAACGCGACCGGAAGGCGTACTTGGACATTGCCGCGCATATGTCGCGCTTCACGCCGGCGGCGTCCACGACGACCGCGCCCGGCCTGAACGTCCCCTCGTGGGCGTCCACCCATTCGACGATGCGGCTGGGCGGGAGGGCGACGACGACGACGTCCGCCGCGGAGAGATCGTCGTCCAGAACGCTCTTCGCCTCTCCCTCCGCGACGGCGCGTTCCGCAGTGGCGCGGGTGCGGTTCCAGACGTGGACGGAATGCCCGGCCTTTGTGAAGGCACGGACGAAGCTTCCGCCGATGAGGCCAAGGCCGGCGACTGCGATGTCCATGGCGATCGTTCCTTTCGAATCAGCGGGCGAGCAGCTCCTCGCGGACTGCGGGCGAGACGACGTCGAAGCTGTCCGGCTCCATCGAATATGATGCGCGACCCTTCGTGAGCGAGCGGATCGACGTGGCGTAGCCGAACATCTTCGCCATCGGGACGCGGGCGTGGACGAGCTGCATGTCGCCGCGCATGTCCATGTCCATGACCGTTCCGCCGCGCATGTTGAGGTCGCCCAGCACTTCGCCGACAGATTCCGGCGGCGTGGTGATCTCAAGCTTCATGATCGGCTCAAGGAACTCCGGCGCCGCGGCCTCCGCCGCTTCGCGGAAGCCCATGACGGCCGCCGTGCGGAACGCTATTTCATCGGAGATCTCCGGATCGACCACGGTGGCGCGAACTGCCGTCACTTCGATGTCGGTCATCGGATAGCGGGCGAGGACGCCGGTGGCGACGCCGTCGGCAAGCCCCTGCTCGATGCACTCGACGAGCTTCGGGTCGGGGAGGGAGTTCTTCACGTCGCGGGAGATGGAGACGACCCTGCCCTTGCCGCGCTCAAGCGGCCTGACCTCGATTGCGAGGGAGGCGGCGTGGCGGTGTCCGCCGAGCTCCCGGTCGAACATGAACTCCTTCATGGCGGGCTTGGTCACGGTCTCAAGATAGCTGACCATCGGCTTGCCGACGTTGGCGGCGACCTTGAACTCGCGCTTGAGGCGGTCCACGAGGATCTCAAGGTGGAGTTCGCCCATGCCGGAGAGAATCGTCTGGCCGGTCTCCTCGTCCTCTCGCACCTGGCAGGTGGGGTCCTCCGCGGCGAGCTCGTTCATGGAATCGACGAGCTTGTCCTTGTCCGCCCCGCTCTTCGGCTCGATGGCGAGGAACATGACCGGCTGCGGCGCGGTGATGCGCTCGAGGTAGCACGGCTTCATCTCGGCGCAGAGCGTGTCGCCGGTGGTGGCCTCCTTGAGACCGACGATCGCGCCGATGTCGCCGGCGCGCAGTTCGTCTATTTCGATGCGCTGGTTGGAGAACATACGCACGAGCTTCATCACGCGCTCGCGCTTGCGCGTGCGCGGGTTGTAGACGTTCGCGCCCTTCTTCAGGACGCCGGAGTAGACACGCACGAAGAAGAGGCGGCCGTAGGTGTCGGACGCGATCTTGAAGACGAGCGCGGAGAGAAGTTCCGAATCGGCCGCCTTGCGCATGACCTTCTCGCCGCTCTTGAGGTCCGTCGCCTCGGCTGGCGGACGGTCCAGCGGACTCGGAAGGTACGCGACGATCGCGTCGAGAAGCGGCTGGACGCCCTTGTCGCGGAGGGAGGTACCGCAGAGGACCGGGACCATCTGGCTGGAGAGCGTCAGGCGGCGGATCGCGCTTCTGAGCTCGTCCGCCGTGAGGTCTCCGTTTTCAAGATAGGCCTCCATCACTCCCTCGTCGAGGTCCGCCACCTTCTCGCAGAGCTCCGCCCTGGCGAGCTCCGCGTCGTCCTTCATCCCGTCCGGGACGTCGGAGACGGTGAACTTCGTCCCGAACGACGCATCGTCGAAGACGACCGCCCTCATCTCAAGAAGGTCCACGACGCCGGTGAATGCCTCTTCCTTTCCAATTGGCAGCTCCACCGGCACGGCGTTCGCGTGGAGCCTGTCGCGCATCTCGCCGACGACGCGCGCGAAATCGGCTCCCATGCGGTCCATCTTGTTGACGAACGCGACGCGTGGCACGCAGTAGCGGTCCGCCTGGCGCCACACCGTCTCGCTTTGCGGCTGGACGCCGCCGACGGCGCAGAACACGCCCACGGCGCCGTCGAGCACCCGCAGGGAGCGCTCCACCTCCATCGTGAAGTCGACATGCCCGGGGGTGTCGATCAGGTTTATCGCGCACCCCTTCCATTCGCACGAAATGGCGGCGGACGTGATCGTTATGCCGCGTTCGCGCTCCTGCACCATCCAGTCCGTGGTGGTGTCGCCCTCATGGACTTCGCCAAGCGCGTGGATCTTCCCCGTGTAGTAGAGGATGCGCTCCGTCGTCGTGGTCTTGCCCGCGTCGATGTGGGCGACGATGCCGATGTTCCTGAGATTTTCAAGTGAGTGGACTTCCATGGCGGAAGATTATATCAAAACGCAGTCAGTCATGCGCGGACACTTCGTCGAGAATCTGCCGCGCGCTCTTGACGCCGACGCCGAACCGGCGCGTCCCCACCTCGTACATCCGCATCAGCGTATCAAGCGAACGCACCCCTCCGGCCGCCTTCACGCCGCAGGCGTCGCCGACGGCCCTCTTCATCAGGGCGCACCGCTCGACCGTCGCGCCGGTCGGCGCCCAGCCCGTCCCGGTCTTCACCCAGCTCGCCCCCGCGTCACGGCACCACTGCGCACCGCGGAAGATCTCCTCCTCCGTGAGCCAGTGGCATTCTAGGATCACCTTCACGGGACGCCCCGCCGCCGCGACGACCGCCGCGACGTCGTTCTTGTACGCCTTTTCGTCCCCGGCCTTCAGCCAGGCTACGTTGTTCACCATGTCCACTTCGTCGCAGCCGAGCTCCACGAGCTCCTTCGCCGTCTCCGCCTTGATGCGCGTCGTCTCCGCGCCGCCGGGGAAGCCGCTCACGCTCGCAAGCTTCACGCCCGTCCCCGCGCCGAGCCGGTCGCGCATGTACGGCACGTGCGCCGGCAGGCAGAACACCGCCGCCACCTTGAACTCCCGTGCCATCTTGCAGACTGAATCAATATCCGCCAGCGTACTTTGCGCCTGGACGGCGCTGATGTCCATCATCCGCGCCACTTCCGCCTGTGTGAGTTTCACCATGTTCCTGTCTCCTTGTTCAAGTTCCTTCGTCGGTTTCAAGCCAGGGCGGCGCATTCACGCCTCCGAAGATTCCGCCCAGCGTCCGAGCGCCAGCGACAGCGACGCGAAGCGGCGGCACTCCGCGGCTGCGGCGCGCGCGCGGACCGGGTCGGGGCGCGAGACGCACAGGTCCGTCGCGCGCGCCCGCGCGTCGACGACGCCGAAGTCCGACCACACGCCCGTGCCGACGCCCGCCACGGCGGCCGCGCCCAGCGCGGCGCACTGCTGGCCGATGGCGTTCTTCGCGACGGCGCGTCCGAAGACGTCCGCGTAGATCTGCCGCCACAGTTCCGATTTCGCGCCGCCGCCCACGAGCATGAGCGGTTCGGCAATCGAAACCCGCTCCGAGAGCGCGTCCAGCGCCGTCTTCAGCCCGAACGCCACGCCCTCGAGAACGGCGCGCGCCATGTCGCCCCGCGTGTGGCGCAGTTCGAGGTTGGCGAACGCCCCGCGGACGCGCGGCGAGACGTCGAGCGAGCTGCCGCCGGCGAGGGAGGGGTTGAAGAAGAGTCCGTGGGCGCCGGGTCCGGCCGCCTCGGCGAGGCGGTCCATTTCCGCGTAGTCAAGCCCCAGCGCGTCGCGCAGCCATGCGTAGCAGGTCCCGGCGCTGAAAATGGCCAACGCGCTTGCGTACTGGCCGGGCGCGACGTGGTCGAAGACGTACGGCTTCGTCCGCGCGTCGAGGACCGGCGCGGCGGAGGACACCGCGACCCAGGCGCTGGATCCGAGGGAGGCGTATGCGCGGCCCTCGCGGTACGCGCCGGCGCCGAGCGCCATGCAGGAATTGTCCACGCCGCCGGCGACGACCTTGACACCGTCCGGCAGCCCCAGTTCGCGCGCGATGGACGGAAGGACGGTCCCCAGGACGTCGGTGGCGGAAAGGATGGGCGGGAAGATCTCGGACGGCAGGCCCGTCCGCGCAATGAGCGCCCGGTCGTAGCGGCGCGCCTTCAGGTCATAGACGCCCGTGCCGCTTGCGTACGAGCGGTCCGTGGCCCTGACGCCGGTCAACTTGAAGTTGATCCAGTCCTTCGTGCCGAGAACCGTGGCCGCGCGACTGAACCAGTCGGGCTCGTGGTCGCGAAACCACATCAGCTTGAACGCGGAGTAGAGTCCGGCGGGGAAGCCGCATCCGGTCTTCAGGTACCAGGCGTCGTCCGCGCCGAACGCGGCGGCCTCCGCCGTCGCGCGCGCGTCGCTCCATATCGGAACGCTTTCGCGCAGGAGACGACCTTCGGCGTCGACCGGCACGACGCCGAGGGAGTGCCCGGAGATGCCGATCGCGGTGACGGACGACACGTCGCCCAGCGCGCGCGTGCCAGCGCGCACGGCGTCCCACCAGTCGGCGGGCCGCTGCTCGTGCAGCCCCTCGCCGGGATAGAGCGTCGCATATGCGGCGAAAGCGCTGCGGACGCACACGCCCGCAGTGTCGAAAAGCGCGGCCTTGATGCCGCCCGTGCCGAAGTCGTATGCAAGAACCATGGAGAGAGGATTAAGTGGTTAAGTGGTTAAGTGGTTAAGCGGGCAGACGGTTGAGCGGGCTGTTGCAAGTGGCCTGCGGTCAATGGCCAAGTGAAAAATGCGCAGACGCGCATGGGAGGGACGCGCTCCCGCGCGTCCGCCGCCGCATGGAGCGACCGCGCGCTCCCGCGCGTCCGCCGCCGCAGAGCGTCCGCCGCAAGGCCATTGCGAAGCCGTCGCCATCAGAGTTTTGCATCATGTCCGCAATTCTACCACTCCACGCCCGCCGCGTCAACGAAAGCCCGCACACGCCACACCCTCCCGCCACCACCGCCACCGCGCCGCACGGCCGCCGGCTTCGCGCCGGAAAACCGAACGCGCCGCCGCGTTTTATGCTAGAATGTCACCACCATGAAAAAGACAACGCTTGCATTCCTTCTGGCCGTCGCGTCTTCGGCCTGCGCGGCCCCGCTCAAGTGCGCGACCGGGAACTGGGAGGCCAATCCCATGGCGTTCCACTGCGACGAGGGCGCAAACTCCTTCCGCTTCACCGGCAGCACAGGACTTGCCGTCTACGTCCCCGCGCAGCGCAGCGCGAAGATGCGCCTTTCCGCACGCGTCGTCCCGGAGACGGCGGCGACAAACACCTGGGCCACGCTCGGAATAGCGTTCGCCGACAGGTCGTCCGCCGCAGGCCAGCCGCACGACTACTGGCACGTCGCCCTCGTCCAGGCCCCGCATGACCGCGGCGGCCGCCACTACTTCGAACTCTGCGAGATGCGCGACGGGCGCTGGCTCGCCCAGAGCGAGGACGGCCTCCGCCAGACAAAGCGCCGCGAGTCCGGCACGTGGGAATACGGAAAGCCATACGACCTCACGCTCGAAGTCGACGCCGCCGGAATCTCCGGCACGATCAAGGACGCCGCCGGCCGCGTCCTCTTCGAGGCCGGCTACGCCTGGCCCGCCCCGCAGGCGGACGGCTCCGTCAGGGCCGTGACCTGCGGCGGCCCCGCCCTCCACTCCACCGGCGCGTTCGCCGGAACCCTCTCCGCCGTCGACGCCGAGCTGTCCGACCCGCGCCCCGCCGCCACGCGCCCGGAGAAGGTCGTCCCGTACACGAGCGACAGCTTCTGCGCCGGAGTCGCAGACAAGGCCACCGGCTTCTTCCGCGTCGTGAAGCGCGGCGACGGACGCTGGTGGGCGATCGACCCCCTGGGCCGCGGCGTCACGATCCTCGGCATAGACCACGTCACGTACCACGGACACTACAGCACCCGCACGAAGCGCCACGCCCACCTCGAGCACAACAAGGTGGAGTTCCCCGACAAGAGGGACTGGGAGACGAACACCCTCGCCCGCCTCAAGGACTGGGGCTTCAACATGCTCGGCGCCGGATGCGACCCCGCCCTCATGCGCCGCAGCCTCATCCACACCATATTCCTCTCCATGGGCGACGGCCTCTGCTGGGAGGGCAGCCACCCCGACCAGTTCATCTGCCCCAACGAAAAACGCCCCTGCTCCGCGTTCCCCAACGTCTTCCACCCCAAGTTCGCCGCATGGGCCGACTACGTCGCGCGCCTGAAATGCGCCCCCAATAAAAACGACCCCTGGCTCTTCGGCTACTTCATCGACAACGAACTCGCCTGGTGGGGCCGCGGGACGTCCGGCGGCGGCCTCTTCGACGCAGTCGCCGCCCTTCCCGATTCGCACAGCGCCAAGATCGCGCAGAACAGGTTCCTCGCCGAACGCGGAGTCAAGGGCAAGGTCTCCGACGAGGTGAAGCTCGACTTCCTGAAGCTCGCGGCCGATGCGTACTTCCGCGTGACGAGCGAGGCCATCCGCCGCCACGACCCCAACCACCTCGTCATGGGCGCCCGCTTCGCCGGAATCGGCGGCGCGCACCCGGCGGTGTGGGAGGCGTCCGGCAGGTACTGCGACGTCGTGACGTTCAACTGCTATCCGTGGGCGGACCTCGACCGCAACGTGATGCTCATGGAAAAGGGAAGCGGTCGCAACCTCAACCGCGTGACCGACGCGTTCGCCAAGCAGTACGGCCATGTCAACCGCCCGATGCTCATCACCGAATGGAGCTTCCCCGCGCTCGACTCCGGCCTCCCCTGCACCTGGGGCGCCGGCCAGCGCTTCAAGACCCAGGCGCTCCGCACGCAGGCCACGGAACTCTTCGCGAAGACGATGCTCTCCCTCCCGTTCATCCTCGGCTACGACTACTTCATGTGGGTCGACCAGCCCGCCGCCGGAATCAGCGACGAGTTCCCGGAGGACTCCAACTACGGCCTCATCACCGAACAGGGCGTCGCCTATTCCGGCATAACGTCGATGTTCAAACGCCTCCACGCGGACGCCGGCGACTGGCGCACGGCGCCGCCGCCGCAGGAGCGGACCGACGTCCCGCCGGCAACGGGAATCTCCGCCTCCGAATTCGCCGACCGCTTCCCGGCAATCGCCGCGCAGAAGACCAAGGTCGCGATCGAACGCACCGGCAACGGATACGCCGTGCGCAACTCCGCCGGACTTGAACTGCGCGGCCGCCTGGGCGGACGCTACATGTTCGACAGCGTGAAGCTCTTCGGCGAAAGCCTCGGCACGTACACCGGAATGCTCAACGACGAAAACGACGGCCTCCAGTGGCACGACGCCGCCAAGGTCGTATCCGCCGACGTCGGCGAGGAGAACGGACGCAAGACGATCACCATCGCCTCCGACGGCGGCCGCCACCCGAACCGCGTGTTCCGCATGACCCACAAGATAACCGTCTTCCCCGACAGGCCGTGGTTCCTCTGCGAACTCGTCTCCGTCGAAAACGTCGGCTCCGCCCCCATCGCCGTCAGGGCGCTCTACTTCCGCGAATACTCGCCTTTCGCCTTCGACGCGAAGGACTCCAGGCAGAGGAGCGTGCCCAACCTCTGGAAGGCGTCGGCGAACGACACGTGGGTGCGCAGCTCCGACGGCCTCTACTACGGCGGCTTCTCGCTTGCGCCCACGACGACAATGTTCCGGTACAGCCTGATGAACGGCGGAAAGAGCCAGCACCCGGACGCGATGTTCGCGCCTGACGAGCCGCTCGTCCTCGCCCCCGGCAAGGTCTACAAGCCGAACGGCTCGATGTGGATGCTCTCCGTCGGCGGCAGAGGCGGCCGCGCAGGCTTCGACGCCGTCGTCAGGGAACTCTCCGCGGAACGCTAGCATGACGACGAACCCGCAGCCGCTGTTCGAGGTCGAAGACCTCCGCGTCGTCTACCGCCGCCCCGGCGAAAGGCCGGTGGAGGCGGTCCGCGGAGTGTCCTTCGACCTCCACGCAGGCGAAACGCTCGGAATCGTCGGCGAGTCCGGCAGCGGAAAGTCCACTATCGCCAAGGCGCTGATGCTCCTCCAGCCGATTGCCGGTGGAAAGGCGCTTTTCTGCGGACGCGACCTGGCGCGCCTCGCCACGTCCGAGCGCAGGGCGTACCGGCGCGACGTGCAGATGGTCTTCCAGGACGCCGTCGGCTCGCTCAACCCGCGCATGACGATACGCCAGGCCCTGGACGAGGCGCTGAAGGTGACGGCGGCCGGACGGCGCAACGGCGGCGAACGGCGGACGGCGGACGAGCTGCTGGACCTCGTCGGACTCTCCAAGGCCGTCCTCGACCAGTACCCCCGGGAGCTCTCCGGCGGACAGTGCCAGCGCGCCTCCTTCGCGCGCGCCCTCGCCGCCGGCCCCAAGGCGCTCATCGCCGACGAGCCCGTCTCCGCCCTCGACGTCTCCGTCCAGGCGCGAATACTGAACCTCCTCCGCGACCTGCGCAGAAACCTCAATCTCGCCGTGATGCTCATCGCGCACGACCTCGCCGTCGTGCGCAACGTCTGCGACCGCGTGTGCGTGATGCACAGGGGCCTCTTCGAGGACGCGGGACCTGCCGAGGACGTCTTCGCGCATCCGAAAAGCGACTACACGAAGAGCCTTCTCGCCGCTGTCCCAGACGTCGCCCGCGAACTGGCGCGCCGGGCCGCCGCCAGTCCGCAGAAGACGGACGCCGCCCCCTCGCGCTAGCGCGCGATCTCCACGAGCGCCGGCTCGAGCGCGGCAAGCGAAAGCGCGACGCGCCCCGCCTCGACCTTCGGCTTCGGGCCGAAGACCGGCGATGCGGCGGCAGTCTTCCCGATTCCGTCCAGCTCCACGTCCAGAGCCTCGCCGTATCCGTTCACGACAAGGACGTACATCCTTCCGTCCTTCCGCCAGGCGCGGCAGGAAACCATGTCCTCCGCATCTGCCGCTTCGTCGGAGCCGACTGCGCGATGCTTCGCTGATACCGGCGTCTCGCACGGCTCTGAAAGCAGAATCGGGAAGCAGTCGCGGATTTCACGTCCGACGCGGCAGCATTCGTCCCAGCGCTGTTCGAACGGAGCGCCGGCGGTAGGCTTCGAGAGGTCGAAGAACGAGTAGAGGACGAGTCCGTTCGCGCCATTGGCAATGCACTGCCAGCACATCGAGCGCAGTTCCGCCTCCGTCGGCGGCCGGGTCTTCGAGCGCTCCGCCGGGTCCTTCCGGTAGCATCCCCAGCTGAACGCCTGCGGCACCTGCCAGAACGGCTTGCAGCCTAACGTGCCGCGCGCCGTGGCGCGCGTCCACGTCGTCGCCATCGAGGCGGGATGCGCCGGAATCGGATAGGGGTCGGTGCCGACGACGTCGAACGTGGGCATGTATTCGGCGATCTGGCTGAACTGGTAGAGGACGACCCATCCTGGGCGGCCGGGGTCGAGCCGTTCCATCAGGTCGCGCCGGGCCGTGAGGCGGTCCAGCATCGTGAGCGGCATTTCGTCGTTGAGATACCAGGCGAGCAGCGCCGGGTGGTCCTTGAACCGGGCGACGCGGTCTGAGATGTAGGCGAGCTCGTCGGCCTCGGAGTCCACCCCCTTCGGCGCCCAGCGCGTTCCGGAATAGACGTCCTTCACGCTGTAGATCACCTTCAGATTCTTCTCGTGGCAATAGTCGAGCAGTTCCCGCCTGTTCGGCGAGCCGTACGGCATGAGGCAGTTGAACGGCCCCTGCGCGTAGACGTCGATGCGGTTGGAGACGATTGAGTGCCAGTACATTCCAAGCGGGAAGAACGGCCTGCCGTCCACGATCGCGCGGCCATGCCTGTCGAACCACGTCTTCCATTCGGCCGGACGCGAATCGACCCGCGTGAACCTGATCTTCTGCGCGCCGACGATCTTCCCTCCGGACGTCTCAAGCTCTGCTAAGACCTCCTGCTCTCCACTTTTCAGTTCGGCAAGCGGCAGCGTCAGCTCGTCGCCCGCGGCGTTCATTCCCTTGCGGCGACGGACCGCGCCGGCGGCGTCTCGGTAGCGGAACCAGACCGTCGCGCCGCCATGCCATTCGACCTCGTTGGGATTCACCACGGCCTTGAACGTGACATCCCCGTCTTCAAGGACGCCGACATTGCGGTACGCGGTGGAGAACAGCCCGGACAGCGGAGCCGGATGGAACTCTTTGACCGACACGTCGTCGAACCACGCCTTCCCGCGCATTCCCTTTCGCACGTACGGGCTTACGCGGAACGTCGCCGCGTTCGCTGGAATCGCAGGGGTGCGTCCGCGGACAAGCGTCCAGTCCTTCGTCCCCTTAACGCCCGATGCGTACGCGCCGCCAAGCCATTTGCCGTTCTTTCCGTTCCACTCGATGCAGATCGTGGCGCCGGACTCGTCGCCCCGAAGGTCATCGGTCTTCACCCACACCTCGTACTCGTACGACCTTCCAGCCTTCAGCTCTATGCGCTGGCCGGGGAAGGAATAGAAGCGCGGGTCGTCGTTCTCGTAGCAGAGCGCACGCGTGCCGCTGCGCCCGGCGCCGTCGCGGTAGACGTACTTCGCGCCGACTGCGTTCCAGCCGACCGTCTTCCCGTCCCGCACGTCGTCGAATCCGCCGTTGCGGACGATCGGGCCGCCGTCGGCGCCCGCCGCCGCCAAGGCGCCGACCGCCGCGATAAGCGAAATGCATTCTCCCGCTCCATGAAATGAAAGCGCTGACTTCATGAATCTCTCCTTTGCTGCGTTTCAGACGCACACCATTATATCCGTTTTCACGTGCCCGCGGAAGATTAAGCGGTTAAGTGGTTAAGTCTCCCGTGGCCGGTGTTTTACCGGCAGGGCGGACGTCCCGCCCCGCCGCATCCGTCTGCGCATCGGTAGGGCGCGACGTCCCGTCGCGCCGCTGCGGGAGGGACGCGCTCCCGCGCGTCCGCCGACGCATGGTTTCGGTCGCGCAGGAGCGCGACCCTCCCGGCGGCGGCGCAAACTTAACCGCTCAATCACTTGACCTCCATGCGCCCGTCGCATCACGCGCTCTCGCGAACAGGCCGTGGACGCCCTGCGCGAAAACCCCGGCAAGGCGTCCGAACGGCCGCGAATGAAAACGACGAGGCGCGGCGGCCCGGAAGGGCCAGCCGCGCCGACGATGGAAGACGTGGAAGACGCGAAAATGGATTTCCCCGGCAGAGCTATTTCTTCAGTTCCGCGATCAGGTCGTCGACGCCGCCGCGACGGCAGGCAACGCCCTTCCGGCGGCAGATCTCCTCGAACTTCACGCAGAACATCGCCGCGTGCGTCGGGTCTGCCGGCAGCTCTCCCGCCTTCGGCAGCGGCGGACACGTGTAGAAGAACGCAGGCGCGCGCGACGGCGTGGCGGCGCGGAGAAGCGCGGCCGGGGAGAACTTCTCGATCCACGGCAGACACTCCGCGCGATTGGCGAGCCAGTCGTCGAAGCTCTGATAGCCGAACGCATGGGCTCCGTAGCGCGAGTTCGGAATCCACTCGCGCATTTCCTTCGGGTCGATGGACGTCTGCGGGCTGTTCGCCAGCACGGCGCGGATTCCGAGCGCGTTGTCGCCCGAAAGCGACGCATAGAGCGACGAGCAGGCGCCCGCGCTTCCGCCCGTGAGGCCGATACGCGACGGGTCCACGTTCCACTCCTTCGCCTTCGACTGCATGAGCCGGATTGCGGCCACGGCGTCGTCGAGGCTCGCCTTCACGGGCGGCTTGATCCCGGCGTCGTTCGCGTCGTGGACCATGCGGTACTCCACCGTGGCGAGCGCGACGCCGGCGGCGCGACATTTGGGCAGAAGGCCGAACAGGGAAGTCTCCATGCGGTCGCCGTCCGACCAGCCGCCGCCGTGAATCAGCATTACGACGGGCGCGGGTCTGCCGCCAGCCGCCGCGGCGTCCGGCAGCCACACGTCCATGCGCTGGCGCAGATGCGGACCGTACGCCACGTCCTCGTGCGTGGGCGCGTCGATCGCGTAGGCGCGGCCGTTGGACGCCTTCGGGTCCCACCAATGCTTCATGGCGCAGAAGACGAACTTGTCCGCCGGGCTGCGTCCGAACGTGCGGGCGATGGCGCGGAGATAGGCGTCGCTCTGTCGGACAGTCGGCAGCAGATAGCTTCCCTCCGTGTATTCGTTCCAGGCGTTGATGTAGACGATCCCGGGCTTCTTCGGGTCGTTCAGCGCGGCGGCCTTCGCGTCGCGCAGATATTTCTCGAACGTCGCCGGCGCGTTGTTCGTAAACGACGCGCAGTAGGGATACTGGTATTCCTTCGCCCACGGAAACGCCACGTCGTTGCGGCAGCGAGGCGTCACGTTCCAGCCCATCGGGACGATGGGGATGTACGGCAGGGAGGCGTCGCGCCGCTTCGCCCAGTGCTTCTGGAGAGGGCCGTCGAGCTCGCCGTAGTCGAAGAGGCGTTCGCCGGCGGCGTAGCGGCGACCGTAGTCGGGAAGGCGCCAGGGGCCGAAGCCGTAGTCGGTGATAGAATCAAGTCCGAGGTCCTTCGCCCGCGCGGCAAGTCGGTCGTCGGCGTTCTGTCCGTTCAGGTGGAGTTCGCCCAGGCCGGCGGCGCGTACCCGGCGGCGCGCCTCGTCCATGGCACGGCGGACTTTCGCGTCGTCGCCGCCCCAGGTCTTCCAGAGGTAGGGAAGGTTGAAGATCGAGAAGAAGAGCCTGCCGTCCTTGCGGTAGTACTCCGGCCGGTTGAAGTAGCGGGCTATCGCGTAGTCGATCAGTCCGAGAAACTCCTCCGGCGTATGGGCGAGGCTCATGAGCGGGACGCGCTTGGCCGTCGGGTCGGGGCGGAACTGGTTGAAGCGCTCGTGGTAGCACCACATGAGGGCGAACTTCATCTTGCCGCGGTTCTTCGCCTTGAGGAAGCCCTGTTCGATGGACTCCTGCTGCGTGACCTGTCCGTTGTAGTAGTAGAAGTCCCAGAGGAAGACGTCGATGCCGGCGTTGGATGCGAGTTCGATCTCGGTCTCCACGTCTGCGGGGGCCTGTCCGTCAAGGTAGCCCGGAAGCGGCTTGATCCGCTGGTGGCCGGGAAAGCGCACGGCGGCGTCCTTCACGAACTCCCATTCCGTCCATCCTGGCTTGAACCATTCGTTCGCCTTCGGATAGTTGTGCCAGTGCGGATAGTAGACCGCCATGACCTCGACGTCCTTCGCGAACGCGGCGAGGCCCGCAAGCAGCCCCAGCAGCATCGCTGCGTGTCTGATTCTAGACTTCATCGTTCTTTTTCCTTTCTTCTGGCGAAAGCAATGCGGCGTCTGTGCGCCGTCCATGCCGTAGAGTGTATCAAATCCGCGGCGGAAACGCAGAGCCGGAGGGAGAGCGGGGTGGAGTTTTGCTCACGCGGAGAACGCGGAGGGCGCAGAGATTGTGGCGTTTTCGGGATGGCGCGTGTCCCCACGCGCCGTCGCGGAAAATCGGACGGGCGACAGGGCGAGTGGGTGAGTTGGGAAAAATCACCGAAAAAGTTTGGGAAAAATCACCGAAAAAAGTTGGGAAAAATCACCGAATTCCATTGCCGAAAACCGCCTTATGCAGTATAATTTCGTCTCATGAGACAATATCGTGCAAGAATAGCCGACTCGCTTCTGAGGCTGAAGCTTTCCGCCATGGGGGCAGTCCTGGTTGAAGGCGCGAAGTGGTGCGGCAAGACGACGACCTGTGAGCAGCAGGCGCGAAGCGTCCTCTACATGGCCGATCCACAGACGCGAAAGCAGAATCTCAAGCTCGCGGAACTTGACATCCACGCCTTGTTGAAAGGGAGCAGCCCGCGTCTGATAGACGAGTGGCAGGTGGCGCCGCAGTTCTGGGACGCAGTTCGCTTTACGGTCGACCACGCGGATGGCGAAGGGCTGTTCATTTTGACCGGAAGTTCCGTGCCGCCGAAATCGGATGCGATGTTCCACAGCGGAACTGGGCGCTTCGCCCGTCTCAAGATGCGGCCTATGAGCCTTTGGGAATCCGGGGAGTCGTCTGGCGAGGTGTCGCTTCAAGCGTTGTTTTCAGGGAAGCCGTTCACCGCATCGCCGTCCATGTCGCGTTCGCTGGAGGAGACGGCGTTTCTTGTGTGCCGGGGAGGCTGGCCGCAGTCCGTTGGACGATCGGGAGAGCGTGGACTGATTGTGGCGCGGGAATATTTCGACGGACTGGTGGAAAGCGACGTCATGCGGGTTGACGAGACGATGCGCAATCCCGACCGAATGCGCCGGGTCTTGCGCTCATGTGCGCGTCTTCAGGGAACACAGGCGAATCTTGCGGCGATGCGCAAGGACCTGATGGCGAACGACGTGCGAAGTCTGGACGAGGAGACGATCAAATCCTACTTGCAGACGCTCAAACGCCTTTTCGTCATCGAGGACATGACCGCATGGTGTCCCAATCTGCGCACAAGGGGTTCCATACGGACTACGGACACGCATTATTTTGTCGACCCTTCCATTGCGGCCGCCGCGATGGGAATCGGGCCAGGAGATCTGATGAACGACCTTCAGTCGTTTGGATTCTTTTTTGAATCGATGGCCGTTCGCGACCTTCGCGTCTACATGGACGCCCAGCGCGGACGAGTTGAGCGCTATCACGACAAGACCGGGCTTGAATGCGACGCCGTTCTGCATACGCCCGATGGAAGGTATGGATTTGTGGAGATCAAGCTCGGCGGCGAAACGCTTGTAAACGAGGGCGTGGCAACGTTGAACAAACTGGCGACGCTCGTGCGAGGTAAAGGCGGAATCGAGCCGGCATTCCTGATGGTTCTGACTGCGACGGGAGATTTCGCCTATCGTGACGGCGACGCGATCGTCTGCCCGCTGTCCTGTCTGCGCGACTAGTGCCGGAAATCCAGAGGCATCGGCGGCGGGGCGGGACGCCCCATCGGGGAGGGTCGCGCTCCTGCGCGACCGAAACATGAACCTCCAAGCGGCGGCGGACGCGCAGGAGCGCGTCCCTCCCGTCGGCGTTGTCCCATACGACCCAGGCGGGGATTTCGAGTGGGACGGGGCGACTAGCGGTCGAGTTCGACGATGCGGTCGAATTCCTCGCCGGCCATCTTGAGGAGGAAGGATTCGCCGCTGCCGACGATTTCGCCGGCGATGAGCCGCTTCGTCTCAAGGAGCGCGTCGATGCGGTCCTCCAGCGTCCCCGCGCAGATGAAGAGATGGACGAAGACGGTCCTGGCCTGTCCGATGCGGTGTGCGCGGTCAGTCGCCTGGTTCTCCACCGCAGGATTCCACCAGCGGTCGAAGTGCACGACGTGCGTGGCGCGCGTGAGGTTGAGACCGTATCCGCCCGCCTTGAGCGAGAGGATGAACGCATTTGGCCCGGATGATTCGTTGAACGCCCGCATTTCCGCCTCGCGCCGCGCGGGCGAGAGGCTTCCGTGGAGAAACGGGAACTCCGCGCCGAACGTCTCAAGAAGGTGCGCGCGGATCGCCTGCCCCACCTTCGCGTACTGCGTGAAGACGAGGCAGCTCTCGCCGGCGGCGAAGATCTCCGACAGCAGTTCGTCCAGACGCGCGAACTTTCCGTCGCCGTCGCAGACGAGCTTGAGTTCGGTGAGCAGGGCGAGGGAGCGTCCGCGCTTTGCGGCGGCCGACATGTCCGACGCCATGTCCTCGCGGTACGTCGCCAGCGCGGATTCGTATCTCGCGCGCTGGGCGGACGACAGGCGGCAGTATTCGCGTATCTCGCGCTTCGCGCCGAGTTCGGACGCGATGCCGGGATCCGTCTTCAGCCGCCGCAGCATGAACGGCTCAAGCGTCCGCTTCAGCTTCGCGACTGCGGCGGTCCGCGCGTCGTCGCGAATCGGACGCGCGTACTCCTCGTTGAACGAGGCGCGGCTTCCGAGAAGTCCGGGGTTGAGGACCTCTTCGATTGCCCAGAGGTCGGAGGCGCTGTTTTCAAGCGGGGTGCCGCTGAGCGCGATCTTGACGGGGGCGTCGAGCGCGCGGACGGCGCGGGAGACAAGGGTGTCCGGATTCTTCACCTTCTGCGCCTCGTCCAGGACGAGCGCCCCGAAGCCGACGTGGCTGAGCTCTTCCCAGTCCTTGACGACGAGCGAGTAGCCGGTCACGACGACGTCCGCGGCGCGGCAGGCCTGGAGCATGGAGCGTCCGACCGCGCGCGTCGCGCCCTGGTGGAGGATGACGGAAAGGCCGGGGGCGAATCTGCGGAGTTCGCGGATCCAGTTGGTGGTGACGCTGACTGGCGCGACGACGAGCGCGGGGGCGACGGGCGCCGCGGAGGCCTCCTTGCGGTGGAGGAGGTAGGAGATGGTCTGTATGGTCTTGCCGAGGCCCATGTCGTCCGCGAGGCACGGGCCGAAGCCCCACTTCGCGAGAAAGGCGATCCACGAATAGCCGCGCAGCTGGTAGTCGCGCAGTTCGGCGTTCAGTCCCCTTGGCGGCGGCAGAAGGGCGAAGCGCTCGTCACCGCGCAGTTCGTTCAGGAGGCCGCGCAGCCAGCCGCGGGCCCTGACGTCCTCCACGCGCATTCCGCCCAGACGGGCGGTCCCCGTGGCGAAGCGTATCGCCTCGCGCATTGTCATCTTCTTCGCCTTTGGCGAGCGCATGGCGCGAAGGGCGTCGCGGACGGCCTGGCAGTCGACTTCGATCCACCGGTCGTGGAAGAAGACGAGAGGCGAGCCCTGGTCGAGGATGAAGAGCAGTTCCTCCTCCGTGGCGAGTTCGCCGTCGATGCGGACGGACAGCCTTGCGGACACGGCGGCGTCCTGCGCCGCCGCCGCGTCTGGCGCGGCCTCGGCCCTTGGCGAGAGGTCGATCGACGCGGAGAGGTGTTCGCCCGCGACTCCGTCCGGAACGTTCACGGAGTATCCGGCGGCGACGAGGGCGGGGCCGCCGATGGAGATGAAGTTCGCGGCCTCGGCGCGGGAGATCGGGGCGGTGCGGCCCTTCATCGTCCGCAGAGGCGGATAGACGGCGGCGGCCTGTCCGAGCGAGACGAGTCCCAGGCGGGTCCGCGGCGGCCTTGCGAGCGAGACGGCCCATTCGCCGTCTTCCGACGGCGGCGGGACGAGCGTGAAGGAGAGCGCGGCGCGGTCCGCCTTCGACGTGCGCAGGGGCGAACGCCAGACGTCGAGGCGCTGCGCGAGGTCGCGCAGATCGTCGGCGTCCGCCCAGCGGATCGCGCCGGCGTCGCTGCGCAGGGCGGCCATCCAGGCGTCGTCGACCGTTGGATGGCGCGTGTCGGGCTTTTCGATTTCGAGGACGGACTTCCCGGCGCGGCGGACGAACGCGTCCATCAGGCGCATTTCAAAGGGAGTCGATTCGCGCAGCGGACGCCACGCGGCGCGGAAGGCGCCATTCGGAAGTTCCTCGATTCCGGGGAGGAAGAGGCCGTCCGCGGCGTCCGCCGCGACGCGGCGGAACGTCTCGGCGGCGGAAAGGACGTCCGGCGCAAGGAAGACGCCCCTCCTGAACGCGCGGTCGCGGACGTCGGAGAGGAACATCATCAGGTTCGGCATGGACGGCACGGCGCGGGGCGTGCCGTCCGGCGTCTCCCGCAGTTCGACATCGGCGGGATACCAGACGACGGAACGCGCGGCTTCGAGCAGTTCGTCCGCGGCGAGCGGAGCGAGGCCGTCGCGGCCGGGGGAGGTGCCCTCCGCGGTGAACGCGGCCTGTCCGTCTTCGTCGATGACGAGATGCAGGAGCGTCATGGAGTCAGACGGAGGCGGAGGCGGCGGAGCAGTCCGCGCGCAAGGCGGCGACGGCTGCGGCCATGTCCGCCTGCCTGAAGAGGTGGCTGCCGGCGACGAACTGGTTCGCGCCGGCGCGCGCGGCGGCGACTGCAGTTTCCGAGTTGACTCCGCCGTCGACCATGACGTCGAGGCGTGGGGCGCGGGCGCGGATAGCGGAGACCTTTGGGAGGCAGTCCTCGATGAACTTCTGTCCGCCGTAGCCGGGGTGGACGGTCATGACGAGGACTTCGTCGCATTCGCGCAGATAAGGGTAGGCCGTCTCGGCCGGCGTTTCCGGGTTGAGGGCGAGCGCGGGGCGAACGCCGAGGGCGCGGATGCGGGCGAGTTCGGAGTGGACGTCGCAGTCCGCCTCGACGTGGATCTGGATCGTCTGGGCGCCGGCGGAGGCGAACTTCTCCAGGTAGAGGTCCGGACGGGTCATCATGAGATGGACATGGCGGAAGAAGGCGGGGGCGACGCGGCGGCTGAGCGCGACGACGTCCGGGCCGAAGGAGAGGTTGGGGACGAAGTGCGCGTCCATGACGTCCAGATGCAGGGCGTCGGCGCCGGACGCCTCGGCGCGGCGTATTTCGTCCGCAAGCCGGCCGAAGTCGGCGGCGAGGAGCGAGGGGAGTATCTGGACTGTCATGGTGTGCGCTTTCGTTGGCCGGCGCGGTGCGAGCGCCGGCGCTGCGTTCAGATCTCGACGGGCCTGTACTTGGGCACGAGCGTCTTCATGCACGTCCAGCCGACGAGGTACGCGACCGCGCAGTAGCCGAAGACGATGCAGTAGCCGGCGGGCTTGCCGGTGTAGCCAATGAACTCCATCGCGGGGCGGGCGAACTTGGCGCCGGCGGCGAGGAGGTCCTTCGTCATCTCGACTTCGCGGCCGTCGACGACCGTGCTGCCGGCGGCGTAGGTGAAGAGCGCGCCCGCGCACTTGTTGACGAGGAAGCTGCCGCAGCCGGCGGCGAACTGCGCGATGCCGGTCAGGGTGCCGATAGTCGACTTGGGGAACATGTCGCCGACGACGGAGTAGACGTTGGCGCTCCACGCCTGGTGTCCGGCGCAGGCGAGGCCGATGAGGACGGCGGGCCACCAGGCGCTGAACGCGCCGAGCGGCTGGGCGCCGAGGGCTAGGAGCGGGAAGCAGGCGAAGATGAACATTGCGACCATGCGCCCCTCGTAGGCGTTCATTCCGCGCCTGTCGACCATGTACGTGGGGATCTTGCAGAGGTAGATCGAGGCGAACGTCACGATGGCGTAGAGCGTGAAGATGAGGGCCATGCCCATGCCGTCGGAGCTCTTGTAGCCGAACTGGTCGGAGAGGTAGCCGGGCGTCCAGAAGAGGAAGAACCACCACACGCCGTCGGTGAGGAAGCGTCCGAGGACGAGCGCCCACGTCTGGCGCAGGGTGAACGCCTTGAGAAGGCTGATGCGCGGGCCGTCGCCGGACGCGGCGGGCTTCTTCGCGTCGCCCGAATCGTCGTCTGACGCGATGTATTCGAGTTCGGCTGCGTTCACGCGCCTGTTCTCGTGCGCGGGCTTGTAGAGCCACACCCAGAAGCCCATCCACACGAAGCCGAGCGCGCCGATGATGATGAAGGACATCTCCCAGCCGCAGTACTTCGCGATGAGCGGAATGGAAAGGGGCGCCGCGAGCGCGCCGACGGACGAGCCGGAGTTGAAGATCGAAGTCGCGAACGCGCGGTCCTTCTTGGGGAAGTATTCCGCCGTGACCTTGATCGCGGCCGGGAAGTTGCCGGCCTCTCCGAGGGCCAGCACGGCGCGGCAGGCGAGGAAGAGCCACACGGAAGTCGTCACGCCCATCATGCCCAGGAAGCCGACGGCCTTGAGCGCGGAAGTCCCCACGCCGCAGAGCGCGTGCAGGCAGGCGCCGAGCGACCAGATGAAGATCGCCCAGAGGTAGCCCTTCTTCGTGCCGAGCCTGTCGATGAACTTGCCGGCGAAGAGGTTGCATATCGCGTAGACGATCGAGAAAACGGCGGTGATCGTGCCGTAGTCGTTGTCCGACCATCCGAACACCGGCGCTATGAAGTCCTTGTACGTCAGCGAAAGCACCTGCCGGTCGAGGTAGTTCACCGTCGTCGCGGCGAAGAGCATTGCGCATATCACCCAGCGGAAGCTGGTCATCTTCGTCTTCGTGTCGTTCATTTCGACGCTCCTTGCTTCTTTAGAAAATCCTTGATCCTGTCCATTGTCTGCGCGCTGAGGACGTGCTCCATCCGGCAGGCGTCCTCGTTTGCGGTCTCGTCCGAGACGCCGAGGCGGACGAGGAACTCCTTGAGGGTCTTGTGGCGCGAGAGGACGCCGCTTGCGATGCGGCGCCCCTTCGCGGTCAGCTCGATGTCCCCGTACGGCTCCTGCGTGACGAGCTCCAGCTTCTTGAGTTCTGAAATGGCCTTCACCACGCTGGGCATCTTCACGTCCAGGGCCTGCGCGACATCGCGCACGCGCGCCGCGCCGGTCGTCTCGATCAGCACGTAGATTTCCTCGATGTAGTCTTCAAGCGATTGGGTCATGGAGATGCCTTTCGTGAGGATGCGTTGTCGTTTCCATGCGGAGGGCGATCAGACGGCCATGACGTCGAAGCTGCGGCGGATGGCGGCGCGCGCGTCGGCGAGGTCGCGGCATTCGCCGGCGGCGATGAACTGGACGACGAGGTTTCCGATGGCCGTGCCCTCCGTGGGGCCGGCGAAGACCTCAAGACCCGTCGCGGCGCGCGTGAGCGCGTTCAGGTAGCCGTCCTTCGACCCGCCGCCGACGACGTTTACGGAGGTGTACGCCTTTCCGGTCAGCTTCGAGAGGTTGGCGATCGCGTCGGCGTAGCACTTCGCGAGCGACTGGTAGACGCACTGCATCAGCTCGCCCACGGTCGCGGGCTTCACGTCGGCCGCGGCGACGACCTCGGCGATCATCGAGGCGGGCGAGAGGAAGCGCGCGTCGTTCGCGTCGACGCGCCCGGCGAACGCGGCCGCCCCGCGCGCGGCCGTCTCCAGGTCGTTGAAGGAGTACGCCCTGCCCTTCTCGTAGTCCGAGAGCGTCCATTCCGCCTTCGCGCCCTTGCCCTCGACGTACTCGACGCCGTTGAGCTCGCGGCGGATGGACTGGATCATCCAGAGTCCCATGATGTTCTTGAGGTAGCGGAAGCGACGCCAGGCGCCGCCCTCGTTCGTGAAGTTGGCGGACTGCGATTCCGGCGTCGTGATCGGCTCCGGGTTCTCGACGCCGAGGAGCGACCAGGTGCCGGAGGAGATGTAGACCGCGCTGTCGTCGCGGGCGGGGACGGCGAGGAAGGCGGAGCCGGTGTCGTGCGTCGCCGGCAGGACGACCTGCGCGTCGAAGCCGACTTCCGCCCGGACGGCGGGCGTGAGGCCGCCGAGGACGGTTCCCGGCATCCTGAGCTCTCCGAAGATGCGGCGCGGAAGGCCGAGGCGTTCGATGAGGTCGTAGTCCCAGTCCCCGGCGCGCGCGTCGAGCAGATTCGTGGTGGAGGCGTTCGTGTATTCGTTCGCGATCTTCCCGCAGAGCATGAAGTTAAGGTACTCCGGGACCATGAGGAAGTGGGCGGCCCTCTCCAGCTGCTCCGGGCGTTCGCGCCTGAGGGCGGCGAGCTGGTAGATGGTGTTGAAGGGCTGCTTCTGGATGCCGGTGCGGGCGTAGAGTTCGGAAAGCGGAATCGCCTCGGCGACGGCGGCGTCCATGCCCTGCGTCCGCGCGTCGCGGTAGGCGACCATGTCGGAACATGGGGCGAGGGATTCGTCGAGGAGGATGAAGTCGACGCCCCAGGTGTCGATGCCGATGGTGGAGGGGATTTTGCCGGCCGCCCTGCAGGCGGCGATGCCGGCGACGACGCTTCTGGCGAGCGCGTCGACGTCCCAGCAGTCGTGTCCGCCCTTGCGGATTTGGGAGTTGTCGAAGCGGTAGACCTCTTCGAGGGCCATCTTTCCGTCTTCGATGTGTCCGAGGATGTGGCGGCCGGAGGAGGCTCCGATGTCGATTGCGAGATGGTAGTTCATTGTTGGCTGGGGGTTTTGCGGTTGGGGGCGTCCGACGATGGGGGCGTCCGTTGGATCGTTCATGAGCGTCCCTCCGGGGCGAAGGAGCGCAGGATTGCCGGCGTGACGTCGACGAGCGACTTCACATGGGCGCGGATTTCGGCCTCCCGGGGGCCGAACGCGATGAAGGGGACGGGGTTGCGGGTGTGCCCGCGCTCGCCCATGTCCTCGACGTTGCCGTGGTCGGCGGTCATGAGCAGGGTGATGCCGGCGGCCTCGGTGAAGCGGAGGAGGGTGGCGAGGAAGCGGTCGTAGAGGCGGAGGACGCCGCAGGCGCGCGAGTAGTCCATGGAATGCCCGGCGACGTCGGTCTGGAAGAACTCGTAGAGGGTGAAGTCGTGGGCGCGGGCGATGGCGAAGAGATGCTCGGCGGCGTCCTCCGGCTCGATCGTCGGGATGTCCGGGAAGCGGTCCTGTATCGTCTCCCGCGTGAGGTCCTGCATCACGGCCTGGTCGTCGGCCAGGTCGTCGGTGAAGGAAATCGCCTCCGGCGCGGTGAGGGCCATGACGGTCGTCACGGACTTGAAGCGCCGGGCCTCGATCTCCTCTGGCGTGTCCACCAGAAAGGCGTCGGCGAACCTGACGGCGAGGCCGCGCGCCCTGAGCTCGGTGAAGACGTTCCTCTCCCGTATCTTCCGGCGCAGGGACGGGCCGGGGAAGCCCTCGCAGTGGCGGCCCATGAAGACGGGCGCGTTGACGCCGGTGAACATGGTGGCCTGTCCCGTGGCGGACTGCGGAAGGCCGGGGACGCCGAGGCACGCGTCGATCGGGACGGAGTGCCCGGCGATGAGGCCGCACAGCGCCGGACACACCTCCGGATTGACGGGGTTGTCCGGCGCCGGTTCGCGAAGGCCGACGCCGTCGATGAAGAGGAAGACGACTTTCACGAACGGACTACTTCGCTTTCTCCTTGGAACCCGCCGCGGGGACCGGCGGCACGGGGAGGTTCGCGTCCTTCATCTCCTTCTCGATGGCCTCGAGGGACTTCCTGTCTTCGCGCGCCTTTTCGCGCGCCGTCGCAAAGAGTCCCTTCGCCTCGGACAGGTACTTCGCGGCGGCCTCGGCGTCGCCGATCTCCTTCGACATGTTCGCGCATCGCATGAAGTTGCGCGCGGCGACCCACTCGCGGGAGTAGAGAAGCCCCGTCGTCGGGTCGCAGTCCTCGAAGTCCTTCTGCTCGTCGGACATCATGAACTCGCCGAAGACGAGAAGCTGCCTTATGGCCTCCTTCTTGTCGCCGGCCTCCATCGCCTTGTGGGCGCGGAGCTTCGCGGCCGTACCCTTGCACCAGCCTGGCGAGCGGCCGGCGACGCCGCCGTTTTCCAGAAGCGCCACCGCCCCGTCGAAGTCGCCGACGAGGAAGAGGCCGTCGAGGCTGCGCTCGCGCAGGGAGTTCTCCGCGGACTTCGAGAGGACGCCCATGCCCAGGAGCTCCTTCGAGAACGCAAGCAGCTCCTTCAGGCGCGCGGCGTCCGGGGCCTTCGCGCCGCCGTCGCCCGCGAAGCGGATGAACTGGTCCTCCGTCAGCTGTCCGACGGCGTCGTAGGGCACGCGCGTGAGCATCCCGCAGCGGAGCGTCCAGAACTTCCACGGCGACTGCGCGCTCTCCGGTCTGCCCTCGAACCAGACGCGGAACGACCTCTCGGAGGCGAGGGCGCGAAGGCGGGAGAGAACCTTGTCCGGACTTGAGGTGCGGAGTTCCTTGCCCGCGTCCTTGCGCCTCTGCCTCGCGTCCTTGTCCGTGTCACGATGCGTCCAGCTCCAGTTCACGCCCCACGCGCACAGCGCGGCGACGGCCAGGGCGGACAGCGATGCCGCTAAAATGGTCGACTTGCCGTTCATTTGGTTCTCCTTGAAATTCAATGGCGTGATTATATCAACGAAATGGGATTTGACGCAAGGGATTTCATTCTGTATCATATTGCCATTCGCGGCGCGGCAGAGGATCCGCCGCCCGCAACAGGAAGAAGCGAAGGACAATGGAAAGCATGAAACAAGTCGGAGTTGGCATTCTTGGATTCGGGACCGTGGGCGCGGGCGTGGCCGACGGCCTCCTGCGCAACCGCAAGGTGATGGCGGAGCGCCTGGGCGTGGACGTCGCGCTGCGGAAGATCGCGGACCTCGACATCACGACGGACCGCGGCGTCCCAGTGGACCCGGACGTGCTGACAACGGACGCCCAGGCGGTCATCTCCGACCCCGACGTGCGCATCGTCGTCGAGACGATCGGCGGCACGGGCATCGCCAGGACGTTCGTCCTCGCCGCGCTCAACGCCGGCAAGGCCGTCGTGACGGCCAACAAGAAGCTCCTCGCCGAACACGGCCGGGAGATCTTCGACACTGCCGCCAGGAACGGCGTCGACGTCTACTTCGGCGCTTCCGTCGGCGGCGGCATCCCGATCATCCGCGCGCTGCGCGAAGGCCTCGCCGGCAACGAGATCCAGCAGATCCACGGCATCCTCAACGGCACGTGCAACTACATCCTCACGCGCATGGAGAACGAGGGCAAGGCGTTCGCCGAGGTGCTGGCGGACGCGCAGAAGCTCGGCTACGCCGAGGCGAACCCGTCGCTCGACATAGACGGCTTCGACACCGCGCACAAGGCCTGCATCCTCTGCGCCCTCGCCTACGGCTTCCAGCCGTCGCTCGACCAGGTGCAGGTCGAGGGCATCCGCAGCCTCTCCGGCCTCGACGTCAGGTACGCGGCCGACTTCGGCTACCGGATCAAGCTCCTGGCCGTCGTCGCCCGCCACGGCGAGGAGGTGGAGGTGGGCGTCCACCCGACGCTCGTGCCGACGGACCACATGCTCTCCTCCGTGAACGGAGTCTTCAACGCCGCCATGGTGCGCGGCGACATGGTGGGCGACACCATGTTCTACGGCCGCGGCGCCGGCCGCCTCCCCACCGCCTCCACCGTCGTCGGCGACATCGGCGACATCGCCCGCAACATCGCCCACGGCGAAGTCCGCTACGCGCGCGCCGTGCCGACGTACGGCGAGGGCGTCACGCGCCTCCGTGCCCCAGGAGACATCGTCAGCCGCTTCTACCTGCGCTTCAACGTCCTGGACAAGGCGGGCAGCTTCGGCCGCATAGCCTCGATTCTCGGCAGCAACGGGGTCTCCATCTCCGCCGCCGCGCAGAAGACCGCCGAAGGGGCCGACACCGGCTTCGCGCCCGTCGTCGTCCTCACCCATCCCGCCCCCGCCAGGGCCATCGACGCCGCCCTGCGCGAGATCGACGAACTGGGCGGAATCGTGGGCGAAAACCCGGTCAAATTGAGAATGCTCTGAAATCCTCAATTCCCTCTTGATTTTCGCGCAGTAAAACAGTAAAATTCTAACTCTATTTCAAAGCAACAGGAGTTGAAGGAAGATGGCAGCAAAGGTGTTTCCGCTTGACCATGTGCGCAATTTCGGCATCATGGCCCACATCGACGGCGGCAAGACGACGACGTCCGAACGCATTCTGTTCTATTCGGGCAAGAACTACAAGATCGGCGAGGTGCACGACGGCGCCGCGACGATGGACTTCATGGTGCAGGAGCAGGAGCGCGGCATCACGATCCAGTCCGCCGCCACGTGCGTCATGTGGGGCAACTACCGCCTCTCCCTGATCGACACCCCCGGACATGTGGACTTCACGGCCGAAGTCGAGCGCTCCCTCCGCGTCCTTGACGGCGCCGTCGCGCTCTACTGCGCCGTCGGCGGCGTCCAGCCCCAGTCCGAGCAGGTGTGGCGCCAGTCCGAGAAGTACAAGGTGCCGAAGATCGCGTTCGTCAACAAGATGGACCGCGTCGGCGCGAACTTCTTCTCCGTGATGGACCAGATGAAGTCCCAGCTCAACGCGAACCCGGTGCCGGTCGTGATTCCGATCGGCGCGGGCGAGACGTTCAGCGGCATCATCGACCTCGTGAAGATGAAAGCCCTCCGCTACGACATGAAGACCCTCGGCAAGACGGTCACGGAGGAGGAGATCCCCGAGGACATGAAGGCGAAGGCGGAGGAATTCCGCCAGAAGATGATCGAGTCCGCCGCCGAGCAGGACGAAGAGCTGATGAACAAGTTCTTCGAGGAAGGCACGCTTTCCGAGGCCGACATCAAGAAGGGCCTCCGCAAGGGCTGCATCGCCCGCGCCATCACGCCCGCCTTCTGCGGCTCCGCGTTCAAGGACAAGGGAGTCCAGCAGCTCCTCGACGGCGTCGTCGACTTCCTGCCGTCCCCGCTCGACGCGGGCGCGGCCGTCTCCGCCGACGACCCCAGCCAGAAGCGCGAACCGTCCGACAACGACCCGTTCTGCGGACTGGCGTTCAAGATCATGAACGACCCGCGCTCCGGCGGCAAGATCACGTTCGTGCGCATCTACTCCGGCATCCTGAAGCTCGGCGCCGCCCTGCTAGACTCGACGATCGACCGCGAGCAGCGCATCAGCCGTCTCTTCCGCATGCACGCCAACCACCAGGAGCCGCTCGACGAGGCGCGCGCCGGCGACATCGTGGCCTGCGTCGGCCTCACCGAGACGCGCACGGGCGACACGCTCTGCGACCCCGAGAACAAGATCACCCTCGAATCCATCGACTTCCCGGCCCCCGTCATCTCCGTCGCCGTCAAGCCGAAGAGCCGCGGCGACAACGAGAAGCTCGGCGTCGCGCTCCACGCGCTCGCCATGGAAGACCCGACGTTCGTCGTTTCCTTCGACCAGGAGACGTCCGAGACGATCATCGCCGGCATGGGCGAACTCTACCTCGACATCATCGTGGACCGCCTGAAGCGCGAGTTCAAGGTCGAGTGCGACGTCGGCGCCCCGCAGGTCGCCTACCGCGAGACGATCCAGCAGTCCGTCGAGAACGAGTACAAGCACGTCAAGCAGTCCGGCGGACGCGGCCAGTACGCCCACGTCTGTCTGCGCATCGAGCCGCAGGAGCCCGGCAAGGAATTCGAGTTCATCAACGAGGTCAAGGGCGGCGTCATTCCGACGGAGTACATCCCGGCGGTCGAAAAGGGCGTCCGCAAGGCCCTCGAGGCCGGTCCGCTCGCCGGATTCCCGGTGGTGAACGTCAAGGCGACGGTCTACTTCGGCTCCTACCACGAAGTCGACTCGAACGAATTCGCGTTCATCGAGTGCGCCCGCCAGTGCTTCAAGCAGGGCTTCCTCAAGGCGAAGCCGCAGCTGCTCGAGCCGATGATGGACGTCGAAGTCGTGGTGCCGGAACAGTACATGGGCGCCGCCAACGGCTCCATCAACCAGCGTCGCGGCCGCGTAGAGGGCATGGACGACCGCGGCGGCGTGAAGCTGATCAAGGCGACGGTCCCGCTGGGCGAAATGTTCGGCTACTCCAACGCCATCCGCACGGTAACGCAGGGCCGCGGCACGTTCACGATGATCTTCAAGCAGTACGAGCCGGTTCCGGCGTCGATCTCCAAGCAGGTCATCGAGAAGCGCATCAAGGAGGGCAAGGTCCGTCCGAGCGCCGACTAAGGCGCGCGAGCGACAGCCTTCTCCAAAAGGGCGTTCCGCGAGTTTTCGCGGAGCGCCCTTTTGGATTAAGTGATTAAGTAGTTAAGTGGTTAAGCGCTTAAGGGGTTAGGGGGTTAAGTGTTTAAGGGGTCAAACTGACACTTGACAGTCGTTCGCCGGGAGGGCGGAAGTCCCCATCCGCCGCCGGGACGGAATCTGCCACAACTCCCATGCGATTTCGTCCGCGCCGTAATCCCACAACTGCCGAAAAACCGCCCAAACAGGCCATTAAGGGGGAAACTTTCCATGGAAAGCGAAAAGTTCCCCCCTTAACTTGACTTTCCATCCCTGCCGTGCTATCCTTCACGTATGGATTTCTACAAACGCGAAACCTATCTGAAAAAAATCCGGGGATTCTATCACGACTCTGGTCTGATCAAAGTCGTCACCGGCGTCCGTCGATGCGGAAAGTCCTGCCTAATGGCGACGATCGCAGATGAAATCCGCGCACAGGGCGTAGCCGAGACGCAGATTGTCTATTTGAATCTGGACATGCGTCCGTATCGCAAGACGAAGACGGCGGACGACCTTGAACGTCTCATCGACGAAAAGACGTCCTCGGCGCGGACTACCTACCTTTTCATTGACGAGATTCAGAATGTCGCCGGGTTCGAGGAAGTCCTAAACGCCTTTCGGGAGGAAGGTCGACATTCCATATTCATAACTGGCTCAAACTCCTACCTTTTGAGCGGAGAGCTCGTCACGAAACTGACGGGGCGCTATCTGGAATTCGAGATGTTTCCGCTTGCCTTCAACGAATATCTCGGCATGAAGAGATTTCTCGGCAAGCCAATCGCCCCCAGTCTTGTCGACGAGTTCGACAGGTATCTGCGAGACGGCGGTTTTCCGAAATCCGTACAATACGATTCAGCAGACGACCGACGGGCCTACATCGAGGGCGTCATTGCCGAAATATTCGAAAAAGACATCCGTCGACGCATGAAGATTCGACATCTTTCCGTTTTCAAGAAAATCCAGGCATATCTCATCAACAACTTCGGAACGGCGACAAGCCTGACCAATATTCTCGCCGAACTCGCGAAAGACGGCGTCCGCATAAAGCGCGAAACGCTCAATCGATACATCGACATTCTCAAAGACGCAAAGATTCTTTGCGAATGCCGCCGTTTCGATCTTAAATCACGCAAATCGATTTCAGGCGAACAGAAGTACTATCTCTCCGACCTGGGCTTCTACTTCGCCACCAACACCGACAACCGCGTCAACTACGGCCCCGCGCTTGAAAACGTCGTCTACACATATGCCCGCGCACATGGCTATGCGGCGAGCGTCGGACGCATCGGACCGCTTGAATGCGACTTTATTTTCCGCCATGGAGAGGCAGAATATGCCTATGCCCAGATCTGCATGACCATTGCGGCAAACCGTGAGACGGAAGACCGCGAATACGCGCCGCTGGAACGGATCAGGGACAACTATCCCAAGTACGTGCTGACGCGAAACGACCCGATTCAGAGCCGCAACGGCGTCATCCACCGCAATCTTCCTGACTTCATGTCCGAGGAATCCGCATTTTAGCCGCAGAAATGCAGAATATGCGGCAGAACGACAACTGACTTCGCGCTCTTTCGCGTCAGCCCCACAGAACTCCCCCCCCCCCCCCACTGCGGCGTGACGGGGCGTAGCGTCCTGCCGACACAGCGCCCGCCATGCGACGACCGAGGACGACCGCCCTCCCGGCCTAGCCGCTTGACCTCTCGTCTTCGGGGACGGGCTTCACGCCGATGTCCGCAAGGCGCATCGAGATGATGCGCGACACGCCCTTCTCCTGCTGGGAGACGCCATAAACGAGGTCAGACCCTGCAATCGTGTGCTGGTTGTGCGTGATGATGAGGAACTGCGACCGGTCGAGGAACTCCTTGAGCGCCTCCACGAAGCGGCCGATGTTCGCATCGTCAAGCGCGGCGTCGAGCTCGTCCAGCATGCAGAACGGAGCCGGCTTGATCATGAAGATCGCGAAGAGAAGGGCGACGGCCGTCATCGTACGCTCTCCGCCGGAAAGCAGGGTGACGCTCTGCGGCCGCTTTCCGGGCGGACGCGCGATTATGTCGATGCCGCATTCAAGCGGGTCTTCGGCGTTCTCCAGCAGCACAAGGCGCGCCTCGCCGCCGTTGAAGAGCTTCGAAAACATCTTCTGGAAGTTGGCGTTCGCCTGCTGGAACGTGTCGCGGAACATCTGGCCGGACTTGTCGTTCAAGCTCTTGATGAGCGAAAGCACGTCCTCCTTCGCCGCAAGCAGGTCGGCCTCCTGCGCCTTCTCACGCGTGTAGCGCTCCTCCAGTTCGCGGAACTCCTCGATGGCCACCATGTTGACGGGGCCGAGCGCGGCGATCTGCGCGGAAAGCGAATTCACGCGGCTTTCAAGAACTTCGTCCGGCGGCGGCTCGCCGCCCTTCCAGTCCGGCTCCGGCTCGCGCAAGACCGCGTTCGCGTCCAGCCCGTACTCCTGGGCCAGATGCTCGTAGACGTTCTGGCGGCGCATCGTTGCCTCGGTGGCGGCGACTTCCAGACGGCCCTTCATGTCGCGCGCCCGATCGAGCTCCGCGCGCTTCGCGCCGACGCCGCCCTCGGAGAGGGCGAGACGCCGCTGAAGGTCGGTACGCGCTCCGCGCGTCTCCTCCACCTGCGCGCGCACCTCTGCGGCCTGTTCGCGCAGTTCGTCGAGAGAGCCCATCAGCTCGGCGGTCTCATCGCGAAGGCGCTGGATCGCGTCCTCGTATCCGCGAATGCCGGCCTGGCGGCCCTCGATCATCTTGTTGAGCTCGTCGCGCCTCTTCGACGCGCCTTCCTTCTGCTGGGACGTGAGCTGGAGCTCGTTCTCCATCTGCGCGGACGCAATGCGCTTCTCCGTGAGGCGGCGGCTTTCCTCTCCATGAGAGGACTCGGCCAGCTGCAGTTCCTCCTGCCGCTGCGCGACGCCGTCCATGAGCGCGTCGCGGCGGGCGACGGTCTCCTCAAGCTCCTGCGACAGGGCGGCGCGGCGCGCGTCGTCGCCGGCGTTCGCGGCCTGCACGGCGGCAAGCTCTTCGCGAACCCGCTCAAGGCGGGTGCGCAGCGCGGCGGCGTCCCGCTCCACGCCGGCGCGTTCGCCCTCCGCCTGCGCGGCGGCGCGGCGCGCGTTGGCAAGCGCGGCGGCGGAGCTCTTCACCTGCTCGGCAAGCGCGGCCGACTGCTCGGCGCCGGTGGCAAGAGTGCGGCGTCCGTCGTCAATCCGCCTGCGAAGCGCGTCGAGGGCCCCGGACGTCTCCGCAATGAGCATCTTGCGGCCGAGCGGGGACGCGGCGGCGGCGCCCGGCATCCACACGTCGACCGTGCCGTCCGCTCCGTAGACGACGCCCGCGAGGGTGACGGAACGGACGCCCGGAACGGGGCCGTCCGCAACGACGACGTCGCCGAGAAGCCGTTCCGCGGCGTCGGCGAAATCCGCGTCGACGGAAACATGGTCGAGAAGGCGGTCGCCCGCCGGGGATTCGCGGGGCGGACACGCCTCAGGCCGCGCCTGCGCGACAAGGCGGGCGCTCCCGGCCTGGTGGCGCGAGAGGGCTGACACCGCTGCAACGGCGGCTTCCGCGTCCGCGACGACGACCGCGTCCGCCCACGCGCGAAGCGCGGCCTCAAGCGCGGCGCGGTATTCGGCGGGGGCGTTGAAGCGGTCGGCGAGACTGCCAAGCGGCGCATGGCCCTCGACGGCGACCGTGCCATCGAGAAGCGCCTGTGCGCCGGCGGCGAAAGCGTCGGAAGCCGCCTTGGCGTCATTGAGCAGGTCGAGCTGAGCCTCCTTCGCGGCGGCCTCGGCCTGCATCTTCCCGAAATTCGCGCGAAGGTCGTCAAGTTCGGCCGCAAGGGCGGCGCGGCGTTCCTCCGCCGCGTCGTTGGCGGCGACGGCGGCCTCCTCGGCGGCGCGGGCGCCTTCAAGGCGCGCGGTCACGGACGCGAGCGCCTTCCCGGCGGCGGCGGCCGACTGGCGCAACTGCTCCTCTTCGCTTGAAAGGCGTTCGCGCCTGAGGATGGCGTCGCGGGCCTGCGCCTCGATGCGGGCGAGCTCGTCGCGGATCTCCGTCGCCCGGCGGTCGCAGGCGACGGACTGCGTACGTCCCTCCTGCAGGGCCAGACGGAGCTCGTCGATGCGCGCCGTCGATTCCGCGAACGACTTCTCGGCGGATTCAAGGGCCTCCTGTGCGGCGGCGAGTCCGTCTGCAAGCAGGGCCTCCTTCTGCTCAAGCGACTCCTCCTGCATCCCGATTTCCTCGAGCTGGCGGAGGGTCTGGCTGATTTCGCGTCCGTCGCGGTCGCTCCACGCCTTGTATTCGGCGATGCGCTGCTCGTTGACGCCGATCACCTCGCGGGCGCGGGCGAAGGAGCCCTCGGCCTGTGCGGCGCGCGTCTGCAGCGCGGCAAGACGCTCCTCGAGCGCGTGCATGTCCGCATGGATCTGCTGCGCCTCGCTCTCGGCGGCGTTGACGGCGGCAGTTGCGTCGACGATGGTCTGCTCCGCCTGCTGCTGGTTCCTGGCGTTCATCTCAAGGGCGAGGTTGAACGCCTGGATTCTGCCCTTGGAAAGGTAGATGTCGAGTCCGCGCAGTTCGTCGCGGAGTTCCTTGTACTTCTCCGCCTTGCCGACCTGGCGCTGGAGCGAGCCAATCTGACGCTTCATCTCGCGCAGGACGTCGGCCTCGCGGAGAAGGTTCTGCTCGGTCTGCTCGATCTTGCGGATCGCCTCCTTGCGGTCCGCCTTGAACTTGGTGATGCCGGCCGCCTCCTCGAAGACGGCGCGGCGGTCCTCCGGCTTGGAGGAGAGGATCTGGTCGATCTGGCCCTGCGCCATCACGGAATACGACGTCGTGCCGATACCGGTGCCCATGAAGAGGCGCTTGATGTCCTTGAGGCCGCACTTGACCTTGTTGATGAAGTACTCGCCCGCGCCGTCACGGTAGACGCGGCGCGTGACGGTAACCTCATGGTACTCCGTGCCAAGCTCCTTTTCGCAGTCGGCGAAGGTGATGGAGACCTCGGCGAGTCCGAGCGGCTTGCGGGTGTCGGTGCCGTTGAACACCACGTCCACCAGCTTGGAGCAGCGGATGGCCGTGGGACGCTGTTCGCCGAGAACCCAGCGGATGGCGTCGGATACGTTCGACTTGCCGCAGCCGTTCGGACCGACGATGGCAATCATGCCCGGCTCGAAGGAGAGCCGGGTGCGATCCGCGAACGACTTGAAGCCCTGGATGTCGAGCTGCTTGAGATACACTTGGACGCTTCCGAAGCTGGACTACCAGGCCCTGCGGCGGCGAGGCGACGGAGGTGGCGGCGGCGGCGCGGGCTGCACGACGACAGGCTGGGCCACAACTGGCGTCGCGACGACGGGCTGCGCAACAACCGGCTGCTGCACGACCACGGGCTGCTGGACTACCGCAGGCTGCTGCACCACGACGGGCTGCTGCACGACGACCGTCGTCGGCTGGGGCGGGGGCGGCGGAGGCGCGGGCGGCGGCGCTCCAAGGAGGGCGGCGGTGACGCCGGCCGCGATTCCGCCGGCGATCGCGTCGCCGCGATGGTGGTGCTTCTTGGCCAGGGCAGGGGACGCCGCCAGAACGGCCGCGACAAGAATCGTGATGGCTCTTCTCATGGTCACTCCTTTTTTTATTCAGTCAATCGGCAAATCGGACAGCGCGGGGCGAACAATCAGACGAGTCCGCGCTTGACGAGGTGTTCGGCGATTTCGACGGCGTTGAGCGCCGCGCCGCGAAGAAGCTGGTCGCCGGAGACGAAGATGTCCAGCCCCTTCCTGTCGTTCCGGGAAATGTCCTGGCGGATGCGCCCGCAGAGGACGTCGTACTTCTGCGTCGCGTCAAGCGGCATCGGATATCCGCCGTTCAGCGGGTCGTCGACCACCGTCACGCCCTCGGCGGCGGAAAGGATCTCGCGCGCCTCCTCCGGCGTGACGTCCTCCTCGAACTCGAGGTTGAGCGATTCGGAATGCGCGCGCGGAATCGGGACGCGCACCGACGTGCAGGAAAGCATCAAGTCCGGCGCATGGAGCATCTTGCGCGCCTCGTTGCGCATCTTGAGCTCCTCGAGCGTGTACCAGTTCGTCTCGTCGAACTTGTCGATATGCGGGATGAGGTTGTACGTCAGCTGGTGCTGGAACGCCTTGACGGTGGGGGCTCGGCCCTCGGCCATCTCCTTCATCTGGAGCTCGAGCTCCGCAAGGCCCGGCGCGCCGGCGCCGGAGGCGGCCTGGTACGTGGAGGCGATGACGCGGCGGAGCTTCTTCGCCCTGTGAAGCGGGGCCACGGCCTCGAGCATGATGGCGGTGGTGCAGTTGGGATTCGCGATCACGCCCTTGTTCCAGTCCAGGTCCTCCGCGTTCACCTGCGGAACGACGAGCGGGACGTCCGGGTCCTGACGGAACGCGCGGGAGTTGTCGATCATCTTCGCGCCGGCCTTCACGACGGCGTCCTTCAGCTGGACCGCGACGTCCGTCTTTCCGGCGAACAGCACGATGTCCAGCCCGGCGAACGAATCCTCGCCCGCCTTCTTCACGTGGTATGTCTCGCCGCCAATCACCTCGTCGCGCTCGCGCGACGCGAAAACCTGCACCTTCCCGCACGGGAAGGCGCGGTCCTTCAGAACCTTTATCATCTCGGCGCCGACCGCGCCAACGCCTACAAGACCTACTTTGTACTCTTTGCTCATGTTCGAACTTCTCCACCGGCCGCGGACTCAAGACCGCAGACCATGAAACAGATTATATCACAATGCGCAGGGGCGTTGTGGCACAAACGCCTGCGTAGGCGAAAGGCCTCCCGCCTACGCAAGCGTCGTGACGAGCGCCGTGCCGCGCACGGGAATGGACGCGGCGCAGTTCGCCGGCACGAGGACGCTGCGCTCCGCCTCCACGTCGAAGACTGCCGTGAACGTCTCGGCGCTCGCCGGCACGTCCAGGACGCCGTTCACGGCGACAGGGCGGAAGCGGAAGAACGGACACTCCACCTCCGCGCGCGGCTCCGGCGCGGAAAGGTCGAAGTCGATGGACTTCAGCGACTGCGCGACGTGCAGTTCGCGCGGCCGTCCGTCAGCCCCCACGCGCCCCCAGTCGTAGAGACGGAATGTCGTGTCCGAACTCTGCTGGACTTCATACACCCGCACGCGCTCGCCGATCGCGTGGACGAGGCCGCCGGGGATGAAGAGCGTCAGGCCGGGACGGCAGTCATGCCGCGCGAGCGACTCCTCGAAGCGGCCCGTGCGCACGTCCTCCTCCACGCGGGCGGGAGAGACGCCGGGCTTCAGCCCCGCGAAAATCGGGCCGTCGCCGCCAAGCGCATACCACATCTCCGTCTTCGGATCGCCACCGGTCAGAAGGCGGGTCCGCTCGTTCGGATGGACCTGGACGCTCAGGCGGTCCTTCGCGTCTATGACCTTGAAGAGAAGCGGAAACGCCGCCGCGTCGGACGCCTTCGTCCCGACGAACGTCGCGCCGTATTCGCGCACCAGGTCATCCAGCGCCCGCCCGGCAAAGGCGCCTTCGGCGACGACGGACGGCGCGGACGGATGGGCCGATATCTCCCAGGACTCGCTGCCCCAGATCTTCTCGTGGACGTTCGACCTGAACGTCAGCGGATGGAACTCTGCCATTTTCGCTCCCAGAGGCGAGAACGCCGGACGGCATCAGAACTCCACCGGCTTCGCCGACGCCCAGAGCTTTTCCAGGGCGTAGTAGGCGCGGCCTTCCGGCGTGAACACGTGCACGATCACGTCCGTGAAATCCAGTATGAGCCAGCTGGCGTCCGAATCGCCGGAAACGCGGTGGCACTTGGCGCCTGCGGCCTGAAGGGCCTTCTGGACGCCAAGCAGCAGGGCGTTGAGGTGCGGGCCTGCGGCGCCTGTCGCGACGACAAACGCATCGCACAGGCCGGAGACGCCGCGGACGTCGTACGTCCTGACGTCCTCGGCCTTCTTGTCCTCAAGCGCCGCTACGATGACCTTGACTTCTTCTTCGAGTGTCATTTCTATCTCTTCTTCGCCGGCACGGCCGGGGTGGTCTTGACCTTTTCGACGATTTCGGCCACGACTTCGGGATGCTCCTTCAGGAATCCGATTGTCGCCAGGGTGCCCTGCCCGAGCTGCGTCGTGCCGTAGGCGATCCAGCTGCCGCGCTTCTCGCAGATGCCGCGGTTGAGGGCGGCCTCCAGGACTGAACCCTCCCACGAAATGCCGCAGGTGTAGAGAATGTCGAACTCCGCTTCCGTGAACGGCGGCGCGACCTTGTTCTTGACGACCTTCACGCGCGTGCGGTTGCCGATCACGGTGTTCGTCGTGTCCTTGATCTGGCCGATGCGCTGGACCTGGAGGCGGCAGCTGGCGTAGAACTTGAGCGCCTTGCCGCCGGGCGTCGTCTCGGGGTTGCCGAACATCACGCCGATCTTCTCGCGCACCTGGTTCGTGAAGATGCAGAGCGTCTTCGTCTGGTTGAGGACGCCCGTGAGCTTGCGCATGGCCTGGGACATCAGGCGCGCCTGAAGGCCCATGTGCGAATCGCCCATGTTTCCGTCGATCTCCGCCTGCGGCGTGAGGGCCGCCACGGAGTCGACGACGATCACGTCGAGAGCGCCGCTCTTGCAAAGCTGCTCGCAAATCGAAAGCGCCTCTTCGCCGCTGTTCGGCTGGCTGACGATGAGGTCGTCGAGGTTCACGCCGATCTTCCTCGCATAGCCCGGGTCGAGCGCGTGCTCGGCGTCGATGAACGCCGCCACGCCGCCGGCCTTCTGCGCGTTCGCCACGACGTGGAGCGCCAAGGTGGTCTTGCCGGACGATTCCTGCCCGTAGCATTCGACGATGCGGCCGCGCGGCAGACCGCCCACGCCAAGCGCAAGGTCGAGCGACAGCGCGCCGGTCGGAATCACCGGGATGTTCTCATGCTCGTGGTCGCCCAGGCGCATGATGGAAAGTTCGCCGAATTCCTTCCTTATCTGCGAAAGGACCGCATCCAGCGCGGTGTTCGTCTTTGCGGCTTCGCTCGCCGGCTTTTCCTTTTTCTCTGCAGCCATTCTCACTCCTAACTGTCCTGACGAGACGGCATTATAGCATAAATCGGGGAGACATGGGAGGTCAGTTCTCGTTGGAGTGGAGTCCTCCTGACCCGGCGCTGAAGACGACGTTGCCGCGCTCCGTGCCGGGGACGAGGCGGGAGCAGTTCCAGATGCAGGCGCCGCAGTGGACGCACTTCTCGCGGTCGAACTTCGGGACGCCGCCCGGCTCGTCCGACGGCATGAGCGCCTGGGCGGAGCAGATCTCTATGCAGGTGCGCTCCGTGCACTTCGCGCACAGCCAGGGGTCCTCGAACGACACGTGGTCGGCGAATCCCGGCGCGGCCTGCACCTTGCCGCCGATGAGCAGCGCGTCCTGGTGCTGCATGAGAAGTTCGCCGTCGTACGGAATCGCCGGCCATCCGCATGCGTCCATAACCGCGTCGTGGAGCGGCCTGCGCGCCTTCTCCGCCTCCGCGACGCCCTCGCGCAGCTTCGCCATGTCGCACCTACGCCCGGCGACGGCCCGCTCGAGCGAAAGCGTCCGCTTCGCCGGCGGAACGCTCCTGAACGGCAGCGCAATGCCGAGCATTCCGCGCAGCCCCTCGCCGGCCATTCCCCAGAAGAAGGAGCGGTTGAACCCGTTGCGGGCGCCCGTCGCCCTGTCAAGGCGCTTCTGCAGGGCGGATGCGCGGCGGTCGGCCACGTAGCCCGCCTCGAGGTTCGCCTTGGTGAAGTCCTTTCCTTCGGAGAGCAGCTTCAGGACGGACTTCGCAAGCATCACGCCGGAAGCCCACGCCTCGTCCACGCCCGCGTTCGCGAGGACGTCCGTCGTCCCGGACCCTTCGCCGATCCGCGCGAAGCCGTCGCCGACGAGAAACGGCTCGCCCTCCACGCCCGACTCCTGCAGGGACTTCGCGCCCCAGCTGAGCAACTTGCCGCCCTTCACGTGCCGCCATATGTACGGATGCTGCATCCAGTGCTGGAGGTAGCGGTACGTGGTGCGGACGGGGGTGTCCTGCCACGGCGCGACGAAAATGCCCAGCGAGGCCGTCCTGTTCGGATAGACGTACATGAAGCCGAAGATCTCCGGCTCCGGGAAGCCGAGCGTGTGGACGACCGTGCCGGGCGCGAGGTCGCACGAATCGGGAAGCTGCACCACGGCCTTCATGCCGACCGCCCAGTCGTACTGGTGGTGGCCGGCGGGGAGGCCGAACTTCGCGTCAAGGGCGCGTCCCACCGCGCCGACGGGGCCGTCCGCGACGACCGTCAGCGCGGCCTTGACGTCCATGCCGGGCATGTAGACTCCCTCCGCGGGCGAACCGTCCTTCTCAACGCCCTGGTCCGCAAGCCTGACGCCGGCCACGCGGTCGCCGTCGAAGATCGGCCCCGCGACGGGCATCCCGGGCATGATCATCATTCCGCTTTCCATGACCTTCTGGGAAGCCCACGTCATAAACGAGCCCATGGACATGACGAGGCCACCCTTCTTGTCCATGAACGGCGGAATGAACGGAAGTTCGCGCGCCTGCCATTCGCCACCCTTCATCACCGCGCCGCCGAGCCTGAAGCAGAGGTCGACGAACCTGGTGGAGGCGGAGCGCTTCGAGCAGCCGAGATGGTCGAAGAGGTACGCCGTGCGCTCCTCTCCGACGGCGACGCAGTTCGGGATCTCCTGCGTCAGGTCGACGCCCGGAAAGGAGGCGCGGATTGCGTCGGCCTTGGTGACGATTCCTGAGACGCCGAATCCGGGGTCGTCCGCGCGCTCGTAGCAGGCGACCTGCAGGGGGCAGCCGGGCATGGCCTTCGACTCGTAGAGCGGCGAGCCGTCCTCCTTCGTCTTCGCGAGTTCGGGGCCGATCGTCGTGAGGAAGCCGGCGGCGGCCGGCCCGAAGCCGACGACGGCGATGTCGGTCTGCATTTCCTGTCTGTCCATGCTCATTTCCCTTCTTCTTCGGCTACAAGACGTCCGCCGCCAAGCGTCAGTGCGCGGTCGCACGTCGCGGCTGCCGCGGCTGAATGCGTCACCATCACACAGGCGACGGGAGTCTCGTCGATTGCGAAAAGCAGCTTCAGGATCTCCGCGCCGGTGAGGGCGTCGAGGTTGCCTGTGGGCTCGTCGGCGAAGACGATGCGCGGGCGGCACATGAGCGCGCGCGCGAGGGCGACGCGCTGCTGCTCGCCGCCGGAGAGCTCTGCCGGAAGGTGTCCGAACCGTTCCGCAAGCCCGACCCTTGAAAGCAGTTCCTCGGCGCGGGCGCGTGGGCGCGAAACCTTCGCGGCGCCGGTCATCGTGGGAAGCATCACGTTCTCCACGACGTCCAGCTCCGGCATGAGGCGGAAACTCTGGAAGACGAAGCCGACCTTCGCGGCGCGAATGCGGTTGCGGCGACGGGCGGCGCCGAAACCGGAAAAGAACGGGACGCCGTCGAGGCGCACTTCGCCGGACGCCGGCGCGTCGAGTCCGCCGAGGATGTTGAGGAGCGTCGTCTTCCCGGCGCCGGAGCGTCCGACAATCGCGACGTGCTCGCCCTCCGCGACGGAGAGCGACACGCCGTTCAGGACGCGGATGGGCTTCTGGCCGGGAATCCTGTATTCCTTTACGACGTCTTCGACTTCGAGCAGGGCCATTTGCGCGTCCTCACTTGTTCAGGGCTTCCACGGGGTTCTTCGAGGCCGCGAGAAACGCGGGGACGATCGAGGCGAGAAGGCCGAAGACGTAGACGATCGCGACCACCCACACGACGTCCGATACCACGAGGCGGTACGGAATGGCGTCAAGCCCGTACACCGACTTAGGGAAGACCTCTATCCCGAACCGCGCCAGGGCCTCCACCAGGTTCTGGAGATTGGAGAGCACCGCCAGGGCGGCGGCTATTCCAAGCGCCGTGCCCGTCGTGACCTGCACTAGCCCGTGGACGACGAACGCGCCCATGATCCGTGCGTTGGGGAAGCCGAGGGCCTTCATCAGCCCTATCTCCGGGGTCTTCTGGACGGTGAGGACGAGCAGGGTGTTCATGACGCAGAAGAGCGCGACGACCGTTATCAGCATCAGCAGGAGCGCGGTCATGTTCTTCTCCACGGCGAGCGCGTTGAAGAGTTCCCGGTCGGCCTCGCGCCACGTCACGAGACGGCAGTACGGCGCGACTTCGGCGATGCGGCCGCAGACCTCGTCGAAGACGGGGCGGTTGGACGGTTCGGCGGTCTTCACGTGGATGGCGAAGACTCCATGCTCCATTCCCATCAGTTCGCGCATGTTGGCGAGGGAGGCGACGGCGAAGCCGGAGTCGTAGTCTCGCTGGCCGGAAGAGAATATGCCGGTGACGGTCCACTTCACGGGAAGGAATATCTCGTCGCGGGAGACGAGCGTCTTCGGGGAATAGACCGTGACCTTGTCGCCAGTCCAGACGCCGAGCTGGCGAGCGAGGTCCACGCCGAGGACGATCGAATCGCCGTCGAGGTCGTATTCGCCCGCCATCGGTCTGCCGATCTTGTACGCGGCGGCGAAGCGGTCGGGGTCGACGCCGAGGACGATCGGCGTGGAGATGCGACTGCGGTATTCAAGCATGACGCGGGTGTCGATCTCCGGCGTGACGGCCACGACGCCGGGGATGGCGGCGATTCCGCGCGCAATCTCGTCCTCGCCCTGGATCGCGTTGGCGCGTCCGAAGGGAGTGAGGGAGACGTGCGGCTTGAAGTCGAGGATCTTCTTCTCCCAGAGGTCGCCGAATCCGGTCATCACGGCGCGGACGACTATGACGACGGCGACGCCCAGAAGAACGCCGAGAACCGAAACGCAGGTGATGACGGAAGTCACGCTGCGTTTCGGCTTCAGGTATTTCAGCGCCAGGAAAAACGGGAACGGCATCTTAGATGTCGATTGAGACGCCGACTTCGCCGGTCTTGTCCTTCGAGAGGGCCTCGACGTCGGCCTCGACCTCGGTGGCCTTCAGCGAAGTCGTCGGAAGGTAGCGGTAGTAGACCATCAGCTGGAGCGCGGCGAGACAGGTGCCCATCACGTCGTAGTTGTAGTGGTCTCCGTTGACCCAGTGTCCGATCTGGCGGTCCTTGCCGGAGGCGTCTTTCACCGTGACCGGCTCCTTCGTCTTGGGGTCGACGACGGTGACGATCGACTTCGGATAGAGGGCTTTCATCTCCTGGTTCCACTTCTTCCAGAGCGTCTGGTTGGCGGGCGTCGCGCCCTTGCTCATTCCGGCCTGGTACTTGCACTGCGCGGCGTAGTAGGAGTAGTACTGGGAGTTCTCGCCGCCTGACATGTGCTTCTTGTCGAACGTCGGCGTCCAGGACTTCATCACGTCTAGGGCGTTGACGACTTCGGGGTCCTTGCCGTAGCCGAGAAGCTGCATGGCGAGGCATCCGACGCCGCCGAGGCCGCCGCCGTGGCTGCCGGGGCGGTAGACGAATCCGGCCTTCTTGTTGTAGTTGCGCGTCTTGAGGCACTTGACGGCCTTCTTGATGCACTCGTCCATGCCCTCGAGATGCAGACCGGCCATCTTGCCGGCCTTGAGGGCCTGCATGGCCCATCCGCCGAAGGAGATGTCGTCGGGCGCGCCCTCCTTCTGGACGCGGGCCATGTTGTAGTTCCAGCCGCCGGTGGCGGTCTGCCCGTCGATGATGCGGCGGAGCGTCTTGGCGGCGGCCTCCTTGGCGTTGGGGTTCTTCGTCATGCCGTAGGCCTCGCAGAGGGCGTACGTGCCGATCAGGAAGCCGTACTCCGAGCCGCCGGCGCCGCGCATGCGGACGTAGGGGGTCTTGCCGTTGTTGTCCTTCTGGAGCTTGCCGCTCTTGTCCTTGACCTCGTAGACGCTGTTGATCAGGTAGTCGAGGGCCTTCTGGACGGTGGGGCCGAACTCCTTGGAGGCGGGCGTCTCGCCGTGTGCGAGGAACGTGAGGATGGCGAAGCCGGCGCCGGCCGCCTTGTCCATGCCGCGCGTAAGGCCGAGTTCCTTGTTGGTGCCCCACGAGCCGTCGGGCAGCTGCGTGGCCTTGAGCCAGCGCAGGGCCTTGAGGACGGCCGCCTCGGTGGCGGCGTCGCCGTACTGGGCGCCGCCGCGGGTCAGGGTGCCGCGGACGCCCGCGCCGCGGGACGTGCCCATGACGGACTTCATGGTGACGGGGCTCTTGATGTTGAGCATGGCGTCGACGGAGGCGACCTTGACCGACTGCGGTTCGGCCGTCGGCGCAGGGGTGGCGGCCTGCGGCATGTCCGAGGGAGCAAGAGTCGGGGTGTCCATCGTGATCTCGACGTCGATGTCCGGCGGCGGCTCGGTCTCCTCCGGGGTCTCGACCTCCTCAAGCTCGTCGTCCTGCTGCTCCGCCTGGACGATTTCGACCTTGAGTTCTTCGCGGGAGGACGTGCCCATGGAGGTTACGACGACGAGCACGACGCATCCGATCGTCGGGATGAGCAGGGCGACCAGCGGCGCTATCTGGCGCTGGAGCTCGACCAGCGCGGTCTTGTACTCGCCGGACTGGCGCGACTTGCCCAGACCGACGAACATCTTCAGGAGACGCTTGAAATAGCCGTCCTCCTCGTACTTGGACATTTCCTCTTCGAGCTTTTCCTTGGCCTGCTCTTCGTCTATAGTCTCCATGACAGACTCCTAACTCCCGTTCGGCGGGTTACATGCTGAAGACCGACACGTTGTACATTCCGTACTTGTTGCACGTGTCCAGGGCGTCCACCAGGAACTTGTGAGGCGAATCCATCGTGCAGCGCACGAGAATCGTCGCCTTCTTCGAGGTGGAGGAAATCTGCTTGATGTTGCGGTCAAGCTCCTTGACGGAAACGCCGCGTCCGTTGAAGACGAGGCCGCCGGGGCCGATGTCGATCTTGATCTGGGTGTCGTTGACGTCCTGGTTCTCGGCCGGCGCGGAGTTCGGCGCCGGACGGTTCGCGTTGAGCTTGGAGAAGATGTCCTCCTGCTTGATTGTGACGACGAAGAAGATCATCAGCTGGAACACGACGTCGATCATCGGCGTCAAGTCCGCCTTCGGGTTTTCCATTTCTTTGCGTGCCATCTTCGCTTCTCCTTCGCCGACCTACTTCTTCTTCGACGCCTTGCGTTCCTGAACGGCCACGAACGAGAGCTTCCAGACGCCGCAGGCCGCGCAGATGTTCATCACGCGGGCGACGTCCCTGTGCTTCGTCCTGTAGTCGGCGCGGATCATGCACGGGAACTCCGAGCCGTAGCGGGCCTTGCGCTCCTTGATCTTCGCGGCGAGCATGGAATCCGTCAAGGTGATGTTCGACAGGGAGACGCGGCCGTTTCGCGCCACGTCGATCGTCAGCTGGGAGGGCGGCAGTTCCTCCTGCGTCAGCACGATGCCGTGCTTGCCGTCCTCCAGCTTGATCGTCTCGTCCTTGTCGTCGCTCATCTTCAGGGTGACGACGAAGAAGATGATCAGCTGGAACACGACGTCGATCATCGGCGTCATGTCCAGCGCGGCATCTTCGTTCTTGATTTTAGACATGGGCTAACCTCCTTTGGAGGAATCAAGCCTGAGCAGCCGGCTCCGCCTCGACTTCGACATGGCGGAGGTCCTTGATGAGTTCCATCGTCAACGCCGTCATGCGGAGGATGAGGCGGTTGGCGTTGTTGCGGATGGAGTAGAAGAACGTCAGGGCGGGGATGGAGACGACGAGGCCGGCGGCCGTCGTCCAAAGAGCCTGGGAGATGTTGCCGGCGAGGGCGCCGACGTCCGGAACGCCCGACGCGAGGGTGGCGAAGCACATGATCATGCCCTGCACCGTTCCGAGAAGTCCGAGCGACGGGGCGAGGTTGGAGCAGACGGAAATCCAGGTGGCGCGCTGCATCATGCGCTCCACTTCCAGGTCGGCCGCGGCGTCGACGGCTTCGCGGATGACGTCGTAGCCCTCCTCAACGTGCTGGAACGCGGCCGCGAGGATGTTCGCCATCGCGCTTGGCTCGCTCTCGCAGGCCTTCAGCGCCTTCATCACGTCGCCCTCGACCATCGCGCCCTGGACGTTGTTGATGAGAGCCTGGGGCATGAGCTTCTGGGGACGGATCAGGACCCAGCAGTCGACGATGAAGTAGATGGCTGCGGCGCCGTCGCCGAAGAGGGCCGCCCAGAGGAGGACGCCGAGCGCGCCCGAACCGAAAACGACGGCGAGAAATTCGCTGCCGGCGGACTTCGGCTTGGAGTTCGGGTCGACGGCCTTGCCCTCCGCGTCGACGAGGTCGCCGCCGGCCTGCTGCGCCGCGGGGGCCGCGTCCTGCGCCATCGCCACGCCCGCCGCAACCGGCGCTCCCGCCAGTCCGAGCATCATGATCGCCGCCAACACCGTCTTCTGGAACTTCTTCGTTTTCATTTCATGTTTCCTTGTGGTTAAGTTTTGCAAAGTCAGTCGGTTCAAAATCGCTTACATGGACGCCCAGCGGGAGGACGAATGGCCCTGCTTGAGCTTTGTGCGCATCTGGTCGGCGCGGCCGCTCTGGCCGAGCTTCTCGAAGCACTTGGCGGCCTTGTAGAGGGCCTCCGGCTGGAGGCGCGCGGCGACCTCGCTGTCGTTGTAGAGCATGACGACGCGGAGATAGCCGTCGGTCAGAGCCTTTTTGACGGCGTCGGGGGAGTCGCCGCCGGTCTTCTGGAGTATGTCGCCGCGCATGATCAGCGCGGCGCCGCTGGAGAAGCGGTCTCCGCTCCTGGCGGCCTTTTCAAGGGCGCGTTCGAGCTGGGGGATCTTGTCGGTGGCCAGAAGGGCCTTCCAGTACGCCGGGGCGAGGTCGCCCTTGAAGGCCGCATCGGAATCGGCGGAAATGATCGACTGGCAGGCCTTGAGGGCCTCCTCCGGCTTGGACACGGCAAGGTAGGCCTCGGCGAGATAGCGGCCGGCGGTCTTGTCCCACTGGAGATGCGCGTATTCCTTGACGATCTTAGAGAGGGCGGGAATCGCGGAGGCCCCCTGCCCCTTCTCGACCTGCTCGACGGCCTTGTCGAACGAGGCAGGCTTGTCGATGTCTATCTCGGCCACCTCGGTCGCCTTGACCTCGACCTCCACCTTGCCCTTCGTGACCCAGTATGACTTGTCGCGGGAACTCCAGCGGATGACGCCCTTCTGGCTGGTTCCGCCCTCTGTGGTGATCACGCCGGTCACCTCGCCCATGGCCACTGCGGCCGCGAAGACGGCCAGCGCGCTGATAATGCCTTTACGCATGAGTTTACTCCTTGAAGTTGGGTTGCTACCTGTCGGCCTTGGCCTGGTTCACCGCGTTCTGCACGGCGGTCTTGTGCTTTCCGTCCGGGAAGAGTTCCATGTACGTCTCGCCGTAGCGGATGATCTGCTCGCTCTGCTCCTTGCCGAGCTTCGCCATGAGCGGAAGGACGGTGGAGTAGCAGCGCTCGAGGTTCGCGAGCTGCGCGGGCGTCATGTCCTTGGCGGGATGCTCCGGCGTCGGCTCGTTCGCCATCAGGAACGCCTGGAAGGTCACGATGGCGCGCCCGCAGGATTCCTTCGCCTGCTCCTTCAGCCCCATGGCCTCCTCGGCCTCCATCTTGCGGACGAGGACGTCCGCGGAGCGGAGGTCGAGCAGGTCCTGCTCCGGCTTCGTCTTGCGGAAGCCGCGCACCTTCTTGAGGGCGGTGATCGCCGCGTTGAAGTACTTGCGGCGCATGTCGTCGTCCTTTTCGCGAAGCCCCTCCTCGGAGGCGACCTCCACGATCAGCTCGTATGCGTCGATGACGAGGGAGGACTTGGGGTACTTCTCCACGAAGTCGTCAAGCTTCTGGTGGGCTTCCGCGTAGAGCTGGGCGCCGGCGCTGGCCTTGGCCTGTCCGAGCGCGGCGCGGGCCAGGACGGCGGCGGAGTTCTTCGAGTCCTTGGCCATGGAGAACGCCTTCGCGTACGCCTCCTGGGCGACGTCCCATCCCTTGGCCTCGAGGAGCGCGTCGCCGGCGGCGAGGAACTGCTCGGCGGTGTACTTGCCGCCGGGCGTGGAGAGCATCTGCTTGTACTGCGCGACGCCTTCGGCGCGGAGTCCCATCTCGATGAGCGTCTTGGCGAGACGTGGGACGGAGTTCTTGGCCTCGTCGGATTCGGGGAAGTCCTTCTGGAGACGGGCGAACGCCTCCTGCGACTTCGCCATGTCCTTCTCGGCGGTCCAGATCGTTCCGATCTTCACGAGGCCCTGCGGCGCGTAGCGGCCCTTCGGATTGGTGGCGATGTACTTCTCGTACGCGGCGACGGCCTGCTTGCGGAAGACCGAGACCTTGTCTTCGGGCCACTGGAGGCGCTGCCAGCACTCGCCCTCCAGGAACATCGCCTGCTCGCGCTGGCGGACATACTTCTCCTTCCTGGCGGCGGGGACGGTCTTACCGGAGTCGAGCGTCTTCGAAATCGTCGCGGAGACCTGGCGGAAGTCCTTGATGGCGCCTGCGACGGCGCGGTAGGCGTCCTTGCGGATCGTTTCGGCGACGGCGGCGTCGTTCGTCTCGGAGGCGCGGGCGAAATCGGCGAATCCGCGCTTCTGCTGCATGAACGCCAGGTTCAGGTGGGCGGTGACACTGTCCTCCTCCTTCGTGGCGGCGGAGGCGAACTTGCGCAGCCACGCCTCCTGCCCGGCGGAATCGCCCAGCTTGCCGCAGCAGGTCGACAGATACTGGAGCGACGTCGCGTGGAACGGGGAGTTCGTGTAGACGTCGGCGACAAGTCCGTAGTAGCGGATGGCCTTTTCCCAGTCCTCGGCCTTGAACGCGGCGTTGGCGAGCGTCAGGGCCATCTGCGAGGCGTTGTAGTGGTGGGTGAAGTTGGCGAAGTAGAGGTCGTACATCCTCTGCGAACGGGCGAGGGCGCCTAGGTCGCGCTCCTTGCCGGCGAGGCGGAGGACCTCGTCGCCGGCGGGACGCGCGAACGCGGGCGTCAGCCCGGAGAAGCGTTCCGCGAGGTATCCCTCGACCGCGTCGGCCTCAAGGCGAAGGGCCTCCTTCTCCTTGCCGGGCTTCTCGTCGTGCCACAGGTTGACGCAGCACTCCGCGAGAATCGCAACGGCGCCGACGGATTCCTCCTTTTCGGGGAACTGGGCGAGAATGTCCAGATACGCCTTGACCGCCTTCGCGTAGTCGCCCTCCTTGTAGAGTTCAAAGGCGTTGGCGAACTGCATCTGGCGCACCTTCTTCATCTGCGCGGGCGTGATGTTCGTCTTGATCGCCTTGCCGAATGCGGTTTTGACGTACTTCTCGATCGTCTCGGCGAGTTCGCCGGCGTTCGCGGCCCATGTGGATTCGGGGTACTTGACGAAGACGTTGATCGCGTGGTTGTAGGCTCCGGCGCCGGAGCGCTTGCCGTCCTTCTTGGAGCCGAAAAGGATGTCCGCAATCCTGGCCTTGTCGGCCTTGGGCTTCTTCGACTCCGCCTGCACTTCCTCCCACATGACCTTTGCAAGGAGGTAGCGGCATTCCGGCATCGGGCTCATGCGCACGTAGCCCTGACGCCCGTCGGGGTCCTGCTCCACGAGGCTTGAATGGATCGCCGAGAGCTGCTCCATGTAGTCGCTTACCAGCCCCTGCGCCTTTTCGAGGTTGCCGCGCAGAAGCTCGATGTGGGCCTTCATGGAGATGGCCTTGCCGAAGACGATGATCAGCTCGTTCTTCCAGAGCATCTCGTCGACGTATTTCGTGGCCGTGTTGAGGTACTCGGCGCGCTTGGCGAGCTGCTTCTTGTCCTTGGAGTCCGCCGGGATCTCCGTGGCGAGGCGCAGCAGGAGGTCGACGTCCTCCATCGCGACGGCGCACCAGCGCTCCTCGGGAAGCTTTTTGGACAGCAGTCCGCCAAACATGCGGATGGCCTCGTCGTAGTTCTTCTCCGCCACGCACATCTGCGCCCACTTGAAGCCGGACTCGACGTAGAAGTCCATCAGGTCCGGCCCGGGGTTCGGGACGGCCTTGAAGAACTCCTGGTAGATCGCGCGGCATTCCTTCATCATCGAGCGGGCGTAGTACGCGTCCGCCATCGACAGGCGCAGCGCCCAGTACTCGCCGCTCTTCTTGTCCTTGATCTTGTCGACGACCTTCTGCACGGCGTCGAACTTTCCGAGGCGGAGGTCGCCCTGGAGCTCAAGGACGCGGAACTTCGGGCCGAGATGCGGCCACTTCTTCTTGGCGGCGGCGATCACAGGCTCGGCGAAGTCGGGCATGTTGGCGTCGACAAGGGCGCCGACGTACCTCAGTTCCTCCTCTGCGGCGGGGTCGGCAGCCGGAGAGGGCGCGGCGGCGGCCTCCTCGGCGGCGGCCGAACGCAGAACGGGGAACATCGCGAACGCACCGACGGCGAAGACCGTCCGCGCGAAGGCGCGCGTGAAAAATCTTTTGTCGCAGATTGTCATGTGCGGAATTATAGGGGAAATCGGGGAATGCGTCAAGTGACGTGGAGATAAAAAACGAATATTGCGTCATTCGCCCGAGCCGGGACGCCGGCGCTCCGGCATGGGGATGTAGTCGTGCGACTTCTTGTAGAGCGGCTTGTAGGCGGGGCGGATGATCGGTCCCCTGTTGCAGAGCTCCTCCATGCGGTGGGCGCACCAGCCGACGACGCGGCCGATCGCGAAGAGCGGCGTGTAGAGGTCGGTGGGGATGTTGAGCATGTCGTAGACGAACCCGGAGTAGAGGTCCACGTTCGCGCAGACGTCCTTCGCGCCGGGGTGGCACCTGCGGATGACCTCCGGTCCCAGCGTCTCGACGGCGTTGTAGAGCGCGAACTCGTCCATGCGCCCGGTCGTCTCCGCCAGGGCCCGCGCCTTTTCCTTGAGCAGGACGGCGCGCGGGTCGGAGACGGTGTAGACGGCGTGGCCGAGGCCGTAGACGAGACCGGTGCCGTCGCCAGCCTTCTTCGTCGTGATCTTCGCTATGTAGTCCGCCACCTCCCCCGCGTCGGACCAGTTGCGGACGTTCTGCTTGATCTCGTCCATCTGCTTCATCGTGCGGAGGTTCGCGCCGCCGTGGCGGTTGCCCTTGAGCGAGAGCGTCGCGGCGGCGATCGTGGAGTACATGTCGGAGTACGCCGACGTCACGACGTGCGTGACGAAGCTGGAGTTGTTGCCGCCGCCGTGCTCGGCATGGAGGATGAGGGCCAGGTCGAGCGTCTCGGCCTCTAGGCGGGAGTACTGCCCGTCCTCGCGGATGAGCATGAGGATGTTCTCGGCCGTGCCCTTGACCGGGTCCGGGTAGCGGATCATCAGCGAATGGCCGAGGTGGTAGTGCGCCTTCGCCTGGTATGCGTAGGCGGCCATCGTGGGGAAGCCCGCGATCAGCTCCACCGCCTGGCGCAGGTTCGTCTCTATGTCAAGGAGGTCAGGCGTCGTGTCGTACGTATATGCGGTGAGGACGGCGCGGGCGAGGGAGTTCATCAGGTCGCGGCCCGGCGCGCGGATGATCGCCCTTTCCTTGAAGCCGTCCGGCAGCCGCCGGCACTCGGCCAGGAGCGTCTGCCATTCCGCCAGCTCGTCCATGGCCGGAAGGCGCCCGAAGAGGAGCAGGAACGCGCACTCCTCGAATCCGAAGCGCTTCTCCCTCTCGCAGGCGCGGACGAAATCGACCACGTCGATGCCGCGGTAGAACAGCTGGCCGGGGACCGGTATCTTCTCGCTTTCGGACACCACGTAGCCGTGCACGTTGCCGATCGTCGTCAGCCCGACGAGCACGCCGGTTCCGTCCTTGTTGCGCAGACCGCGCTTCACGGAATACTTTTCATATACCTCGGGGGCGATGCTGTCGGCGTTCCGGACTTCATTTGCCCGTTCTTTCAACCATGTAGGATCTATCATACTTGCGGCCTCCATTTAAAAGTGAATCAGCGCATTGTATCATAAAATCCCGCAATGTAAACAGACAGGGCGTCATTTTGACGTTGTTTTCCCCTTCTCGTCGCCGGACTTCCCGCGTCCCTGCGCCGCCCGGCCCCTCTTCGACAGGACCGGCCGGTTGAACTCGAGGACGACGTTGTAGAGGCGTTCCGCGAGCTCCGGATCCTCCTCGTAGACGTTGACCGATTCTGAGTAGGTCTTGTTGTCCATCGCCGCGCGCACGGCGATGAAGCGGCCGGGCGACGGGTACTTCGTGGAAGTGAACATCTTGTCCTTGTCGAAGAGCCCGGCGTTGACGAGGTTCTGGAACACCTCCCGCACGTGCTCGGGGTCGACGTTGTACTCGAAGGAGCGGAACTCGCCCTGGTCGGCGTCCGCCAGGTCCTTCGCAAAGGAATCGGAAACGCGCCGGGCGGTGCCGGCCTTGACGACGACGTGGCCGATGCCGTCCACGCGCACGTTCACGCGGCGGATCGGGTCCCGCGTCGCGTTGTAGTAGTGTATCTCGCACCAGTTGAGCGGGGTCGTCGTGACCTGCACGTACGGGTCGTCCCAGAAGATCCCGCACCCCGACACGACCGAAAGAACGGCCGCACACGCCGCGGCCGCAAGAGATCTCCATGTTGTTGTCTTCATCGTTTTCATCGCATCACCTCATGACCTCCCCGCGCCAAGCCACGCGGACGCCAGCAGCCCCGCGCCGTGGAGCGTGAGCGTCGGGTCCGTCGTGAACGGCAGCCCAATGTCCTTCAGCGCCCACTTCGCGAATCCGCCCGTCGCGACGAGACGGAACTCCGCACCGAAGTTCCCAGACAGCTCCGAGACGATCTCGCGCACCATCCCCCTGAATCCCACCATCGCGCCGAAGCGCATCGCCTCCTCCGTGGAGCGGCCGATCTTCGGACACGCCCCGCCGAGCCTCATGCGCGGCAGTTTCGCCGTGCGCTCGTACATGTAGTCCCGCATAAGCGGAAACCCGGGCGCTATCACCCCGCCGCGCCAGACGCGGTCCGCGGTGATCACCGCCGCCGTGAACGCCGTGCCGAAGTCGCACACCAGCGCCGGCGCGCCGTACCTGTCGACCGCCGCCGCGGCGTCCGCCAGCCGGTCCGCGCCGATCGTCTCGGGCTTCGGATAGTCCAGCGAAAGCGAGACCGGCGGCACGATCGTCTCGTGCGAGACCTGCACGAAGCGAAGGCCGAAACGGCGGGCGAACGCCTTCCACGCCGCCGTCTCGCACGGGACGACGGAGAGGAAGGCAAGGCCGTCGACGGGCCGCCCGCCGGACCGGCGGACGATCCGCTTTTCGGCCTCCGCGCGGGCGCGCTGCGCGTCGCCGTCGACGTGCACGACGTTCGTGACACGGCCGCCGGACCACAGTCCGACCGCCGTGCTGGTGTTCCCCACGTCGACGACGACTAGCCTCATCGCGCCCTACTTCGTGAAGCGGACGGTGAAGCCGCCGCCAGGCGCCATGTGGAACGCCATCTTGTCGCCGGCCTTGACCGTCTTCGTCTCGTGGACGTACTTCGTCGGCTGCTCGTCGGCGTCGGGCGCGTCGCGGAAGATCTCGGCCTTCCACTCGCCGGCGCCAAGGAAGCAAGTCGGCATCTCGTAGTCGCGCGCGTCGCCGTTCGTCATGCCGGCCGCGTACCACGAGCCGTCCTTCGCCTGGCGCGCCACGGCCGCCATCTTGTCCGGGCAGCCGGGGAGGCCGACCGTGTTCTTCCACACAACCGGGACGGCCGCCATGTACTTGAAGCACTCCATGTTCTTCTCATAGTTCGTCGGGCTGTCGCAGAGCATCTGCAGCGGGGCCTCGTAGACGGACATCATCGCCATCTGGCGGCAGCGCGTGCCGACGGAGCCGGGGAACTTCGTCCCGCTCTTGTACGTGCCGATCTTGTAGTTGAGCATCGCGCCGGGCGTGTAGTCCATCGGGCCCGCGGACAGGCGGAGGAAGAACGCGCGCACGTCGTTCGCCATCATCTCCGCGCCGTAGTTGCGGAACTTCATCATCTCAAGCCCGTGGACGCCCTCGTAGTTGAGGACGTTCGGATACTTGCGGCTCAGGCCCACCGGACGGTACGCGCCATGGTAGTCGACCAGCATCCTACGCTTCGCGCACTCGTCCGCGAACTTCTCCAGGAACACCGCGATCTCGGCGTCGCCGCGGTCCATGAAGTCCACCTTGAAGCCCTTCGCGCCAAGCTTCGCGAAATGCTCGGCAACCTTCGCCTCCTCGCCGTACACCTGCGCCCAGGCCATCCAGAGGATGATGCCCACGCCGCGCTCGTTGGCGTACTTGATGAGATGCGGCACGTCCACGTCCTTGTGGAACTTCCAGATGTTGAGCGATTCGCTCCAGCCCTCGTCGAAGATCACGTACTCGACGCCCGTCTTCTTCGCGAAGTCGATGAAACGCTCGTATGTCTTCGTGTTGCAGCCCTTGTCGCCCTGGTTGTCAAAGCAGTTCCACCAGTCCCAGGCCACCTTGCCGGGCTTGACCCACGAGAAGTCGGAGCCCTTCGCGGCCGGCGCCGCAAGCGCGAACGTCAGGTCCGCCTCGCAGAGCTTCGCGGGGGAATCGGCAAGCATGAACTCGCGCCACGGAAGGGTGCGCGCGCCCGCCGCCTTGACGAGGAAGTCCTCGCGCTCCGTCACGCGGACCCAGCGGCCGCCGCTCTTCAGGTTGCGCGCGTTGCCCCAGCCGCCGACGCGCTCGGTGCGCTTCGGATAGCCGTCGAACGCGCCGGCGAGCCTCACGCCCGCCTCGGTCTGCTCGACGTCCTTGAAGTTCCAAATAGGATACTCGTGGATGTCGGACTCGGAGACGGCGACAGTCTGCCCCTCGACGCAGTACACGAACGGGAGGTAGATGAACGGACGCTTCGCGTCGGGCGCGATCTTCCCGGACTTCATAGTCTCCGGAATCACCTCCTCGCATCCGACGCTGCCAGTGCGGCTGAACCAGCACGTCGCGTCCTTCGACGGGATGGTTATCCCCGCGCGCTCGTTCTTGATCGTGCCGCCCTTCTTGAGCTCGATCCGGTACGCCACGCCGTCTTTGCGCGCGACGAGGCGAACGCCCCAGTCGCCGAAGTCCGCGTACGCCTCCTCGCCTGAGAGGTCGACGGACGCCTTCTTGTAGACGGGCGAATCGACCGTGCCGGAGAGCTTCTTCGTGCAGCTCTTCACGATCTTCGCGTCCTTGGCCAGGCACCTGCCGTCCACGCACACGCCAAGCGGCGTCTTCGCGACGAGCGTCCTGCCCTTGCGCACGACCTCGTAGGAGACCTGTCCGTCGTCGTACAGACGAATCTCGTTTTCTCCGAATTCCGCGCTGACGTAGGGCTTCGAGCCCCACGGCATGCCGGTGCAACCCGCGACCGCAGCCGCGCCCAACATCATTAGGATAGATTTTCTCATGCCGCCCATTCTACCATTTTTCGGCGAAACGCGAAACGGACATTGCGCCGCCCGCCGCGCTTGACTTTTGCCCTCTCATGGCATAACATACCGCCCATGCACTTCTTCAAAAAGAACAGACCGGACGTCAGCGTGCTGCTCCTGACATGGAACCGCGCTCCAATGCTGGAGACCTGCCTCCGCGAACTTTTCGCGTCTCTCTCCGCGTCCCTTTCGCGCGAGATCGTCCTGATGGACAACGGCTCGACGGACGAAACGCCGGCCATTCTCGCCCGCTACGCCGGACGCCCGGACGTCAGGGTAGTCAGGCTTCCTGAAAACACGGGGCTTGCCGGCTACAAGAGACTTTTCGGGATGGCCCGCGGACGCATCATGATCGAAGTCGACGACGACATCCTCCGCTTTCCGAAGGACTTCGACAGGACGCTCGTGGACTACCTTGACGCCTTCCCGGACTACGGCTACCTGGCGCTGAACGTCGTCCAGGACGAACTCACCGACGGCGCGAAGCCGTCCGCCGGCCACTACCGTGACGACGTCCGCGGCGGGCGCGTCGTTGAGGAAGGCCCCACCGGCGGCTGGTGCTCCGCGTTCCGCCGCCGGCACTACCGTCTCTTCCGTCCGCTCATCGCCATGCTCCACCTTTCCATGGCGCGCTGCGAGGACGGCGTACTCATGGCCTGCGTGCAGAAGATCCTCCGCAAGCGCATCGGCCTCGTCAAGAACGCCGTCTGCCTCCACGCCACCGGCAGGGCGTACGCGGAGAAGTACGGACTCCTCGGACGCGAAGTCGAGAAGTACACGATCGGCGAACTGCCGGAAATGGCCGAGCGGTTCAAGGACGGCGAAACGACAATGCGCATCAACGTCGGCTGCGGAGAGAAGAAACTCCCCGGCTACGTCAACGTGGACGTCTGCGGAGAGCCTGACGTCAAATGGGACCTGGGAGTCTTCCCCTGGCCGTTCGAGGATGAATCGGCGGACGAGATCTTCGCCGAGCATTTCCTTGAATACGTCTCCGACTACGAGAAGACCGTCTTCGAGATACACCGCATCCTGAAGCCGAACGGCGTCTTCCACTTCAAGGTGCCGCACTTCAGAAGCGTCTACTACCCCTGGCATCTCCATCTACACCAGTTCAGCACGGTGACGTGCCTCCGCCTCTGCGAGAGGTATCCGTACCAGTTCGGCGGACGAAAGCTGTTCGACGTGAAGTCGATCAGAATCTCGTCCTTCCTCAACCGCTCCCTAAACCGCGTCTACGAGGCGATCGCCAACCTCTCGCCCATGAAATGGGACTGGTTCGGGTTCCCGGTCGACGAAATCGACTGCACGGTCGTGAAGAACGCCTCAGCGCCCCAGCCCGCCCCTGATGGCGCGGGCGACGAGGTATGAGGACGTCGCGACGGCGACGACGAGGACGAATGCGAGCGATGCCGTCGCCCCCTCGGCCACAATGCGCCATGGGACGGCGAAGTAGTGCGGGAGACCGGGCCAGACGGCGCCGGTCTTGCCGGCGAAAAGCCAACCGACGAGAGACCCCAGCGGAAGCCCGAAGAGCGTCCCCCACGCGGCGGTGCGCAGCGCGCGGCGGGCGAGCCGCCACGCCAGCTGCGCGCGCGTGGCGCCGACGGCGCGGAGCACTGCGAATTCGCGCTTTGAGGCGTCGGCGTCCGCGACAAGCATCGCGATGAAGCCGATCGACAGGACGAAGAGGAAGACGAACGGCACGCGCGCGGCCTGTCCGATGATGTCGTCGCCGTGGGCGAGCGTGCCGTCGGCGATTTCGTCGCGGGCGTGGAGGCGGACCGTGGAGTCGGCGGGATTTCCGAGCGCGGCGGCGATTTCGCGCTCGACGATGCGCCCCGCCGGGAACACGCCGTGCTTCGCGAGGAAGTCAGGCTTGTAGTCGACCCAGAGGTGCGTCATGTTGACGTGCATGGCCGGGCGGGGGTCGAGCGACTCCACGGTGTCGAACGAGGCGAACACGGGGCCGTCCGTCATGCCCGGCATTCCGTTCATTCCCCTGACAAGCCCGCGGCTCGTCACCATGTGCCAGTTGAGGTCCACCACGCCGGCGATCGGCAGCTCAACCCTCTGCGCCGGGACGCCGCGGCCGCCTCCGACGGCGAGGCCAAGCACGTCGCCCCTGTGGAGGTTCTTCGCGCGCGACATCATCTCCGTTATGACGACCGCGTTGGAGGAGAAAATCGCCTCCGCGGCCTCCTCGCGCGTTCCCTCCAGGAACTTGAACTCCGGCAGCCATTCCGCCGCGAGGAAGAGCGCGTTGCGGCACGGACGGCGCATCATGCGCCCGCCGGGGCCGCCGCGCCCATTGTCCGCGCGGGCCGCGCGAGGCATGGGCATGGGCTCCTCCGGATGGTAGTTGACCTGAAGCGGATAGAGCTCCGAAATGCGCTCCACGCCCTCAAGCCCGTCCAGCTTCTCCACGTCGAAGGAACTGACGCCGGCCGGCAGGATGGAGACGATGGCGTCCGGCCATTCCGCGGACGGCACGAACGCGCGCATCAGCGAAGCGCCCCAGACCTCCACCGCAACGAACGCCGCGAAGCCAAGCGCGAAGACGACCGCCATTCCGCGCCGCCTCTTCCCGCGCCGCTCCGCAAGCGCGTCCAGCGGACGCACCGCCAGGGCGGGCCTGAGCGCGAAGAGCGCGGCGACCACCGAGACCGCCAGCGCGAAGACGGCCGAAAGCCCAAGCGCGCGCCACGACACCGCCATCCCCGTCGGAAACGCCGCCCGGTCCGCCGCCACGTACGCGGCAAGCGCTCCGAGCGAGACAAGTCCGCCCAGGGCGAATCCCGCGACGGTGGCCGCAAGCGACTCCGAAAGGACTAGCCGCACGACGCCGCCCCGCGTCAGGCCGACCGTGCGCAGCATGGCCAGGGCGGTGCGGTTGGCCTCTATCGAAAGAAGGAGAGTGTTGACGAGAAGGCAGAGCGCCACCAGCACGGACGCGGCAAGAAGAAGAGGGCGCGCGTAGTCCATGCGACGCGCCTCGTCGCTCTTGAACGACGCCGCAACCGTCTCGGAATCTGGCGTCAGGACGGAATCGGGCCGCGCCCCGTCCGCCCACTCCCGCGGCATTTCGCGCCAGAGGCCGACCGCCCCATGCGCCTCGCCCGAAAGCTCCGCGAACGCGCGGCCGTTCGCAAAGACGGTCGGCCACCCCGGCGGCAGCTTCACTTCCTCAAGGTAGCCGACGATTTTCGCCGTCATCGTGCCGACGCGCCCGACGAACTTCACGTCCGTCCCGACCGGCGGGACTTCGCCGCGACCGAACCGGCGCATGGCGTTCTTCGTGCAGACGATTTCGTTCGACGCGGCGGCGGCCTCCACCCAGCGGCCTTCCACGAGCCTGGTGGCTCCGTACGGGTTCTCCGCCGGCGCCTCGGCCAGGACGGCGCGCATCGGCGGCCCCTGCAGGACGCGCCCGCCGGGACGGTAGTCGATCGTCAGCGAGACGAGCGGCAACGACAAGTCAGCCTTCGGCCCATCCGGCTTCAGTCCGTCGGGCTTCGGCCTGTCAGGTCTGCCCTCGCCCGGCCGCCGTCCATACGGCCTCGGCCCGCCCGGCCCCATGCCGGGCCGACCTTCCGGCGAACGCCCCGCCGCGTCGGGCCTTTGCGGACGCTCGCCGTGCGCCATCGCCCCCGGTCCGCCGGGGCCGCCCATGCCGCCTGGACCGCCGCTGAAGTTCCACGCCGCCCACGGGACGGACGCGCGCCGGGCAAGCGCAGGGGCCTGTGCGGAATTCGTGGCCGTGAGCGAGAACATGAACGTCACCACGCCCACCGACACGGCGACACCGGCGGCAGCGCACGCGAAGCGCACCCTGCCGCGCCTAAGACCCTTCAGCATCAAGCCCAGAACCATAAAAAACCTTTCCTGTCTCTTCCCTGAAACTCATCTATGGCGTCCCGACCGATGAAAGCGACGCCAACAAGTGAAAACGAACGAAACGGCGACGGGGTTCATCGGACGGCGGACTGCAAGGCGTTCCCGGCATTCCGTCCGTCCGCGTCAGAAGTCAAGCCGTGCGCCGACCGTGACGACCATGAGCTCCGTAAGCGACTCCCGCGAGGGATTCGCCTTCAGGTTGTCGCGAACACGCCTGTCGATCGCGCAGTACTGCGTCACGCCGCCGTAGAGCCGCAGTTGCGACGCAAGGCGGTAGACGAGATGGAGCTGGAGCGAAACGGAGTTGACCCCGCGCGGAATCGTATCCGCCGATTCGCCGTAGCCGAAGCGCTGCCTGTTCCAGCGTTCGCTGCCGCCGTCGAACCAGAGGTTGGGCACGAACGAGAGCGAGTCGAAGATCTCGAACGAGCGCATCACGCCGGCGCGGAACGACGCCTTCGTGACCGGAAGGTAGAAGTTGCGCATTCCCGCCCAGAGGACGCCCCATGGCGTCTTCAGGCGTTCCCAGAACTGCCATTCGTCGTATGTCCGATGCGCCGCGCCGTAGTAGCCGTCCATCATGTTCCACTGCGCGCCCCACTGCGAATCAAGGCTCCAGCCTTCGCGGAACTTCCACTCGTATGCGTAGGCGACGATCGGGTCTATCTCCTGGAAGGCGTAGCGGCGGACGTCGCGGTAGTGGCTGGAGACGTCCGTGGACGTCCATCCGCCAAGCAGCAGCCGGCCATATTCGCCGCCCCTGACGCCCGCGGCGACGCCGAAGTCCACGTTGAACACCGGATAGACCACCTTGACGCAGCCCATGCTGACGTGGCCCGACTCGAATTCCGGCGCCGCCCAGCCGGACACCTCCAGCAAGTCCGGCTCCTCCGGCGCCGCCCAGCCTGACGCCTCCGGCAGGTCCGGCTCCTCAAGCGCGACCTTTTCCGCCTCTTCCCCAACATCTTCGGCGGCAGCGACCGACGACGAGACGGACAGCGCCGCCAGCACGGACAGCGCCGCCTTGCAGATCGTGTTTTTCAAGGAATCTTTCTCTTCGTTGCTTTTCTTTCAACCGCCGCCGCTCACTTCTGCGAGACGGGGAAGCCCGGCAGCGTCGTCACGCGCGCTCGCGCCGATTTTTCAGGATAGTCGAGGGTGTAGTGGAGGCCGCGGGACTCGCGGCGCCTCTGGGCGCTCCTGACAATCAGCTCCGCGCAGACGGCGAGGTTGCGCAGTTCAAGGGTGTCCGGCGTGACGAGATAGTCGAAGTAGTACTCGCGAATCTCCTTGCGCAGGGTGCGGAGGCGATGGCGCGCGCGGGCGAGACGCTTGTCCGACCTGACGATGCCGACGTAGTCCCACATCAGGCGGCGGATCTCGTCCCACATGTGGCTCACAAGCACCGCCTCGTCCGGCGCCACCGCCCGGCCGATGCGCCATGCCGGGATTTCGACGCCTTTCGGCATGGCGTTCGATTCGGCGGCCAGGCGGCGCGCGGTGAGGCGCGCCGTCACAAGCGTTTCAAGAAGCGAATTGGACGCAAGGCGGTTCGCGCCGTGAAGGCCGGTGCAGGCGGTCTCGCCGACGGCGGAAAGCCCCGGCACGGACGTGCGGCCGTCGACAGTGGCCTGGACGCCGCCGCAGCAGTAGTGCGCGGCCGGCACGACCGGGATGAGGTCCTTCGCCATGTCGATGCCGAACTCGAGGCACTTGTGGTAGATGTTGGGGAAACGGGATGAAAGGAACTCCGCCCCCTTTTCGCGAATGTCCAGACAGCAGTACGGGGCGCCGGTGCGCTTCATCTCGCTGTCGATCGCGCGCGCGACGACGTCGCGTGGCGCGAGCGAGCCGCGCGGGTCGTACTTGTCCATGAACGGACGCCCGGCGCGGTCGGTGAGCACCGCGCCCTCGCCGCGGACCGCCTCCGAGATGAGAAAGCGCTTTGCCTTGGGATGGTAGAGGCACGTGGGATGGAACTGGATGAACTCCATGTTCTCGATTTTCGCGCCCGCGCGCCAGGCGAGGGCGATGCCGTCTCCCGTCGCGGAATCGGGATTGCACGTGTAGAGGTAGACCTTCCCGCAGCCGCCCGTCGCGAGAATCGTGTTCGGGCAGCGGACAGCGTAGATTTCGCCGGAATCGCGGTCAAGGACGTACGCCCCCACGCAGCGCGCCGCGCCGGCGACGCCGATGCGCGACGTGACGATCAGGTCGATGACGATCGCGTCCTCGTGCACCTCTATTTCGGGATGCGCGCGGACAGTGCGGATCATGGCCGCCTCGCACTTCTCTCCCGTGATGTCGCCGGCATGGAAGATTCGGCGCATGGAATGCCCGCCCTCGCGTCCGAGGTCCCACGAGCCGTCGGGCTTCTTCGCGAACTCCACCCCGCAGCCGATGAGGTCCCGAATCGACTCCGGCGCCTCCTCGACGATCCGGCGCGCGACCTTTTCGCTGCAAAGCCCGGCCCCCGCGACAAGCGTGTCGGCGACGTGCGCGTCGAACGAATCCTCCGGATCCGCGACGCAGCATATACCGCCCTGCGCAAAGTTCGTGTTGCAGTCCTCCATCTTCTGCTTCGTCAGCACGACGACGCGCCCGGACGGCGCAAGATGGAGCGCGGACATGAGACCGCTCATGCCCGAGCCGATTACGAGATAGTCGCAGTCGATTATGCGCATTTTAATGATTCCTCGCCCCCTCGCCGGACAAGACCATTCCACCGTCGAAGGGACTCGGAGAGTATACCATAAGGCGACTAAGTGGTTAAGTAGTTAAGTGGGCAAGTGGGCAAGTTGCAGACGGAGTGCAACGGTAGGGCGGGGCGTCCCGCCCCACCGCATTTGCACGCCCATGGGAGGGACGCGCAGGCGCGGCATGTCTACGCCGACAAGGCCGTCCGCTGCCGCATTCGCACGCCCATGGGAGGGACGCGCAGGCGCGGCATGTCTACGCCGACGAGGCCGTCCGCTGCCGCATTCACACGCCCATGGGAGGGACGCGCTCCTGCGCGTCCGCCCGCGGCGGCGCGACGAGACGTCGCGCCCTACCGATGAACGCCAGTCAAGTGCAACTTAACTACTTAACCGCTTAACCTCTCAGTAGTTGTCCGCCTGGAGCTGGAAGTAGGCCTTCGGATGGTCGCAGACGGGACACTTTTCGGGGGCGGACTCGCCCTCGACGATCGCGCCGCAGTTGCGGCACTGCCACTTGTTCTCGCCGATCCTGACCCAGACTTCGCCCGTCTCGACGTTCTTCGCCAGCCTGCGGTAGCGCGCCTCGTGGTGCGCCTCCACTTCGCCGACCTTCTCGAAGAGATACGCAAGGCGGTCGAACCCCTCGGCCTTCGCCTCCTCGGCGAAGCGGCGGTACATGTCCGTCCACTCCTCGTGCTCGCCTGCGGCGGCGGCGAGAAGGTTTGCCGGCGTGTCGCCGATGCCGTCAAGCGCCTTGAACCAGAGCTTGGCGTGCTCCTTCTCGTTGAGGGCGGTCTCCTGGAAGATCGCCGCAATCTGCTCGTAGCCCTCCTTCTTCGCCTTGCTGGCGAAGTAGTCGTACTTGTTGCGCGCCTGCGACTCGCCGGCAAAGGCGGTCCACAGGTTCTTCTCGGTCTTCGATCCCTTGAGTTCCATCTTTCGTGCCTCCTTCTTTTCAGTTGCGCCGACGGCGGAGAGCCGTCAGGCGAAGTAGCGCTTCAGAAGCCCCTGGAACGCCTTTCCATGCCGCGCCTCGTCCTTCGCCATTTCATGGACGGTGTCGTGGATGGCGTCGTAGCCCAGTTCCTTCGCGCGCTTGGCGATGGCCATCTTGCCGGCCGTGGCGCCGCACTCCGCCGCGACACGGCGGGAGAGGTTCTCCTTCGTGGAGGACGTCACGATGTCCATGCGTCTGCCGAGGAGCTCCGCGAACTTGGCGGCGTGTTCGGCCTCCTCGAAGGCGATGCGCTTGTACGCCTCGGCGACTTCGGGGTAGCCTTCGCGGTCGGCGACGCGGCTCATCGCCAGGTACATGCCGACTTCGCTGCACTCGCCGTTGAAGTTGTCCTTGAGCCCCTGCACGACTTCCTCGTCCTCGACGTCGCCGTCGCCGACGTGGTGCTCGGCCACGAAGACGAGCTCCTCGCTCTCCTGCTTCTTGAACTTGGAGCCGGGGACGCCGCACTGGGGGCACTTCTCCGGAGCCTCGTTGCCTTCATGTACGTAACCGCAGACAGGGCATATCCACTTTGCCATTTTCTTTTTCCTTCTTCTTTTGTTTGACTTCAATTCATCCGGAACCGGATTCGGTTCGGACGGCCGCCCGCCGTCCGCGAATCCGCACAATGCGCTCACATCGCCTCGAACTGGTCCTTGCCCACGCCACAGAGCGGACAGACCCAGTCGTCGGGGAGATCCTCGAACGCAACGCCGTTGTTCTCCGCCGGGTCGTAGACGTACCCGCAGACCTTGCACACGTACTTCTTCATTCTTTTCCGTCCTTTCCTTTTTTCAGTGAAGTTCCAGAACACTTCGCGCATACGCCATGGTAGAACAGCCGCTCGTCCTCTGGCACGAACCCATGCGGCATCGCCGCATAGCGCCGATGCGGCGACGGAACGGGGATGTCGTAGAGCCCGCCGCAGACACGGCACTTGAAGTGCGCATGGAAGCGCACGTCGCCGTCGTAGCGCAACTCCCCCTCGTCCGTCCCGATCTCAAGCGCCAGCCCGTTCTTCGCCAGAAGACGGACGGTCGCATAGACCGTGGTGCGCGAGAGCGAGGACATACCCCCCCGCAGGTCGCCAAACAAAGTGTCGACCGTCGGATGGTCCTTCCTCATGCGCAGCGACTCGTATATCGCCACCCTCTGCGGAGTGGGCGTTATGCCGCGCGCGGCCAGAATCCTATGGCAGTCTGAAATCATTTCAGAATTGATTTTATACCATTTCAGTTCTCATTGCAACAGGCGAATTGTAAAAAAATCTCCCCGCATATCCGCCGCCGCAGCCCCCGCTCCATTGCCTTCGCCGCGTGGAGTTTTGAGGGGGGGGGGGGGGCGGAGTTCTTCGCCTCAAAAACTCTGAAACTCAACGCAGCGAAAACAATCCGTCTGCGGCGCGACGGGACGTCGCGCCCTACCGAATTCATCCACTCAACGGCCTTTTCGGCCACAGCGGGAATGGGCGGAGGACTAGACCGTCCGCCCTCCCATGCGATTTCGTCCGCACCGTAATCTCACGCATGAGGCCGCCCACGGATTTAGTAAAGTCCGTGGGTGTCTCATGCGAAAACAGGGCCGCTTCCGATGGTGGACATCTCAAGAAATCCCTGATAGTTCTCCGAGGTTATCACTTCCCATGAACTTTCGGGATAGGCAGCGGTAAATGCCATTGGCCGACGGGGATGGCGGCGTTCGTTCCACTTGAACTCATATGCGGAAAAACGTCCGTCAGTCTCCTCCACGTAGTCGACCTCGCTCTGCGCGGTCGTCCTCCAGAAATAGCTTCGTGCCGTTGACTGCACGTATGCCAACGCCTTCCTGCGCTCGGAGACGAGATAGTTCTCCCAAAGCGAACCGACGTCCTGCCGCAGCGCGGGCGGAGCGAAATTCCCTATGACGGCGTTGCGAATGCCGTTGTCCCAAAAGTATATCTTGCGTCCTTTGCGGATTTCGTTCCTTGCATTCCTGGCCAACGACGGCAGACGGAACACCACGAACGTCTTTTCAAGAAGGTCGACATATGATTCCACCGTCGCCTTGTTCAGTCCTGTCATTGCGGCAAGCTCCCCATATGAGACCTCGCTTCCGACCTGCAGCGCCAGGCACTGCACAAGACGGACGAGGACGTCGCTTTTCCGTATCCCGCCGAACATGAGGACGTCCTTGTACAACGCACCGTTCACGACCGCCTCCAGTATGCGACGGGCGTCTGACGGAAAAGTGACGACCTCCGGGTACGATCCGAAGACAAGACGCGACTCAAGAAGCCTCCACTCAAGGCGGCCGTCGCATCCTTCCTTTGACAGTTCGCCGAAGGAGAACGGATATAGACGATACTCGAAAACCCGTCCGGCAGCGGACTCGAAGATTCCGTTCGCAAGTTCAAGCGCACTTGATCCCGTTGCCACAACCTGCGCATGGCCGCGCAGACTGTCGGCAAGCATCTTCAGCGTCAGGCCGATGTTCGCCACTCGCTGGGCCTCGTCTATCAAGACGAAATCGGAATTGCCGACAAGCGCAGTGAGTGTCGTCGTGTTGCCTTTTGAAAGCAATTCCCGGTCGTCGGCATTGTCACAGTTGAGAAAGAGCGGATGCACCGCGCCTTTGGCCAACTGCTCAAGGAGGGTGGTTTTTCCAACCTGCCTTGCACCAAGGACGAGCACTATCTTCCCCTTCCCGAAATCAGCCCGAATTTTCTCCTCGATTGACCTTTTTACCATTTCACTCTCCTGCGCTGCGTGGATGGAAAGCATTGTACCACGCCTATTGTCCAAATTCAACCCTATTTTGGCCATTGCGTTCGCCAAAATCAGCCTGAATCCGGCCAATTGAACACGCTGAAGAACTATGGGACGTCACGCCCCACTAGACCCGCCGTTGCGGTCATGTCATCCCCATGGGAGGGACGCGCTCCTGCGCGTCCGCCGCCGCAGGCCCGCACAAAGCCGCTTTCGCCCCGAGGAGTCTTGGAGATTCGGAACTCTTCGCCTCAAAACTCCGAAACTCCACGCAGCGAAAGCAAGCCGCCTGCGGCGCGACGGGACGTCGCGCCATGCCGGATAAAAGGCCGCGGCTACGACTTGTAGAAGAACGTATACGAGGCGTTGCGGTTTTCGGCGACGCGGGCGTCCCAGACGGGCGGACGGGGCTTGCCCGGCTTGAGCGGGGTCGGGAAGAAGAACTCGCTCTGCCGGAGGGTGACGACGGCGCGGTCGGATTCGGCCTTGAAGACGGCGTAGCCGATGTCGCCCCAGTGTCCGGTGGACGGAAGGCAGAGATGCCGGAAGATCTTCTGGTCCCTGTAGTTCGCGTGATACCAGTACGGCGCCCAGCAGTGGTCGTGCCCGTGAACGTAGCCGACGCAGAGCGGCGCGGCGTCGAGCTGCGGCAGAAGCGGACGCCCCTTGACGGAGAGTTCGTGGACCGGGTGGTGGCAGCCGACGAAGAACGGGCGCTTCCGCGACTTCAGCTCTGCGGCGAGCCATTCCTGGACATCCTCTGCGAGCTTGCCCGGCACCGGGTTGTCAGACCCCGCGCCCTTGGGATTTTCGTTGAGCGAGTCGATCATCAGGAAGTCGGCCGTGCCGAGGTTCACGACGGAGACGACCTTGCCGGGGACGGGGGTGGACTTCTCCTGCTCCGGATGGAGGTCGAAGAACGGGCGGCGATGGTCGTGGTTGCCCATGGCGATGCGCACGTCGATTCCGGCGTCCCTCATCTGCCGGATGAGCGGAAGGGTCTTCTCGTAGTCGGCCCTCTCGCCGAAGATCCAGGCGAGGTCGCCGAAGATCAGGACATGGCGCGGAAGCGGATCCATGCGCAGGACTTCCGCGACCTTCGCCGCAAAGAGCGGGTACTGGTAGGTGGGGCGGCCCTTCACCCCGTTGACGTGCACGTCCGAGAACAGCACCGTGAGGTTCTCGTCGAAGTCGGCCTTTGCGCCTGCGAAGAGCCTTCCTCCGGCTCCGGGCGCGACGGCCGCCGCCGTCGCCAGCTTTATGAACGAACGCCTATCCATTGTTCCTCCTTCTTGTTTATGAAACCTCTTCCTGCGGTGCGCTTTCCGCCGCGCCGGACTTCTCCGCCGCCTCCCCTTCCGATGCGGAGACCTCGCCGAGCGTCTTCGTGCCGGAGAGAAGGGCCACGACCTGCTGCTGCACGTCGCCCAGGTTCTCCAGTCGGAGACGCGGATCGAGGACTATGAAGCTCTCGCCGGTCTTGCGATGCTCGTAGACGCGAAGAATCGAGCGGTCCTCCTGCTCGCGCGCGTCACGCTCCACCAGGATCTTCGAGCGCTCCAGCATGACGGCGAGGACGTAGACCACGTTCTTCATCGCCGGGTCCTCAAGGGCGATGAGACGGCGCAGCAGTTCGTCGGCCGTCTCCTTCTTAAGGGCCTCGCGCTTCGACTGCGGCGGAGGCGGAGCGACGTAGACGCCCTCCCATGCGCTGAACGGCGCCCAGTCGCGGGGCGCGGCCTTCCAGCATTCGGGATGGCAGTCCAGGCGCTCGTAGCCGCCTTCTGCTTCACGGAGTACGGACATTACGGGCGACTTGTCGACAAGCGGCTTTTCGCATATCGAGCAGACGTGTCCGCGTGATTTTATGTTCCATTCCTGTGCCACGCGCACATTGTACCATAAAGGCCACCCATTTGCATGGGTGGCCTTTCAATTGCCGTCATTTCAGGGGGCAGTCGGGACTCAGGCCTTCGCCTCGTCCTTCTTGTCCTCGACGACGGAGCCGCCGGCGGACTCGATCTTCGCCTTCGCGGAGGCGGAGCAGGGGAGCTTGACCGTGAGCTTCTTCGTCAGTTCGCCCTTGGCGAGAATCTTGACGACGGGACGCTTGTTGTCGGAGACGCCCTTGGCGGCGAGCGACTGAAGCGTGACCTCGTCGCCGGCGTTGAAGAGCTTCTCAAGCGTCTCGACGTTGACGGGGTGCGCTTCGACGCGGAAGCGGGCGTTGTTGAAGCCGCGCTTCGGCAGACGGCGGACGAGCGGCATCTGGCCGCCTTCGAATCCGAGCTTCTGCTTGTGGCCCTTGCGGGCGTTCTGGCCCTTCTGGCCGCGCGTGGACGTCTTGCCCATGCCCGAGCCGCAGCCGCGGCCGACGCGCTTGGCGGTCTTGCGAGCGCCGGGAACGTTCGTCAAAGAGGAAAGATCCATTTCGCTTTTCCTTTCTTACGCGCGGATCGCGGCGATCTCTTCTTCGCTGCGAAGCTGGGCGAGTGCGTCGAGCGTGGCCTTGACCACGTTGAGACGGTTCTTGGAGCCGAGGGACTTGCCGACCGCGTCGCGGATGCCGGCCGTCTCGAGGACGGGGCGCATTCCGCCGCCGACGATCAGGCCCGTGCCGGCGGGGGCCGGCTTGAGGAGCACGCGGCCGCCGTCGCAGCAGCCCGTGACGTCGTGCGGAATCGTGTCGCCATGGCGGATGACGGGGCGCATGGCCTTGCGCGCGGCCTCGCCGCCCTTGCGGATGGCGTCTGAGACCTCGTTGGCCTTGCCGAAGCCGACGCCGACCTTGCCCTCGTGGTCGCCGACGACGACGACGGCGGAGAAGGACATGCGGCGGCCGCCCTTGACGGTCTTGGCGCAGCGGTTCACGAAAACGACGCGCTCGTCGAGGTCGTCGTTGGCTCCCGATTCGTTGCGGGGGCGCTTGTTGCGGTCAAAAGCCATTATTCAGCCTCCTTGGCGGGTTTGTCGCTAATCGAGAGGCCGTTCGCGACGGCGCTCTCGACGATGGCGGCCACGCGGCCGTGATAGGGATGTCCGCCACGGTCGACGACGATCCTGACGATGCCCTTGGCCTTGGCGGCCTCCGCCGCGGCGACTCCGAGGCGCTTTGCGACTTCGACGTTGGCCTTCGCCTCCTTGATGGAGGAGGCCTGCGCAAGCGTCCTGCCGACGCTGTCGTCGACGAACTGCACGTACATGTGCTTGTTCGTCACGCAGATCGACATGCGCGGACGCTCCGCGGTGCCGACGATCCGCTGGCGCAGACGGAGGTGGCGCTTCCTGAGCTGGTCTTTACGGTTGAAACTCATTTGATTTCTCCGAATCAGGCGGCCATCAGATTAGGCCACCTTCTTGCCCTGTTTGCGACGAATCTGCTCGCCGAGATACTTGATGCCCTTGCCCTTGTAGGGTTCCGCGGGATAGAAGCTGCGGATGCGGGCGGCGGCCTCGCCGACCATCTGCTTGTCGATGCCGACGATCGTGACCTGGAGGCCGTCGTTCTCGACCGTGATGGTGAGACCTTCGGGGATGGCGTAGATCTTCGGGGAGGCGAAGCCGAGGGAGAGCGCGAGCTGCTTGCCCTGGAGGACGGCCTTGAAGCCGGTGCCCTCGATGACGAGCTGCTTCTTGTAGCCCTCCGAGACGCCGACCACGTTGTTGTGGATGAGGGCGCGGGCGAGGCCGTGGAAGTTGCCGTAGGCCTTGTCGTCGGCGCAGGAGACGACGACCTTGCCGTCCTTGACCTCGGCGGAGACTCCGTCCTGCATGACGTAGGACAGTTCGCCGAGCTTGCCCTTGACGGTTACCTTCTGGCCGTCCACCTGGACGGTGACGCCGGCCGGAAGATTCACGGGTTCTTTACCGATACGAGACATTTGTGCAGCTCCTTACCAGACGGTGCAGATGAGTTCGCCGCCGACCTTCGCCTTGCGCGCCTCGACGCCGCTCATCACGCCCTTGGACGTGGAGAGGATCGCCAGGCCCATGCCGTCGAGGACGGCGGGGATGGTGGCGCAGGAGACGAACTTGCGGAGACCGGGCTTGGACTGGCGCTGAAGGCCGCGGATGGCCGGTTCGGCCCTGTCCGAATACTTCAGCGTGATGACGAGCTTCCGGGGAAACTCGCTGGTGGCGTAGGCGTCCTGGATGTATCCGGCCGCCTTCATGACCTTTGCGATTTCGACCTTGATGTTCGAGGCCGGAACGGTCACCTGGACGAGACGGGCCTTCAGTCCGTTGCGAATCGCCACAAGCATGTCGGAAATGGGATCGATGATCATTCTTCAGTTCCTTTCCGTTACCACGAGGCCTTCGTGACGCCGGGGATGAGACCGTTGACCGCGAGTTCGCGGAAGCAGAGACGGCAGACGCCGAACTTGCGCATGTACGCATGGCGGCGGCCGCAGATCTTGCAGCGGTTGTAGGCGCGGACCTTCGCCTTCGTGCGGGGTTCCTTGCCCTCGGCCACGCGCTTGGCGTCGGCCGCCTTGGCGGCCTGAAGGCGTGCGGCCTTCACCATAAGACATTTCTTGGCCATTGATTAGCTCCTCTTCGCAAATGGCATGCCGATCGCGAGCAGAAGCTCCTTGGCCGCCGTGTTGTCCTGCGAACTCGTGACGAAAGTCACGTCCATGCCGACCGTCGGGCCCGCCGCCTCAAGGATCTCCGGGAAGATGGAATGGTCCTTGACGCCGAGCGTGTAGTTGCCGCGCCCGTCGAATCCCTTGTTGGGGATGCCGCGGAAGTCGCGGATGCGGGGCAGGGCGGCGGAGATGAGGCGTTCGGTGAACTCCCACATGCGGTCGCCGCGGAGCGTGACCTTGGCGCCGATGACCATGCCCTCGCGCAGTTTGAAGTTCGAGATGGACTTCTTGGCCTTGCAGAGCTTCGGCTTCTGGCCGGTTATCGCCTGGAGGTCGTCGACAATCGCCTTCTGCTCGTCCTTGGAGACGATGCCGAAAGCCATGTTGATCACGACTTTCTGCAGACGCGGCACGAGCATCTTGTTCGTCAGCCCGAGCTTCTGCTCGAGTTCGGCGACGATGCGCGACTTGTATTCTTCTTTCAGCTTCGCCATTGTGGTGTTCCTCAGATGATCTTGCCGGAGGTCTTGAGCATGCGGACCTTCTTGCCGTCCCTTTCGACAATCGCGATGCGCGAGCCCTTCTTGGCCTCCTCGTCGTATGGCATGAGCTTGCAGAGCGGAATCGGGAACTCGAATTCCACGATGCCGCCGGCGGAGGTCTCAGTCCGGCGCATGGCCTTCTTCTTCTTGTTCAGCCCTTCGACGATCGCCGTGCCGTTCTTGGAGTCCACGCTCTTCACCTTGCCGGTGCGGCCGGCTTCGTTGCCGCGCGTGAGAATCACGATGTCGTCTTTGCGAATACGTGCGATACTCATTGTGTTTCTCCTCTCAGACCACTTCCGGGGCCATGCTCAGAATCTGCATGTAGAGCTGGTGGCGCGGATCCTTCTGCGGGACCTTCTCGCGGAGTTCGCGGGGGACGGGCCCGAAGACGCGGGTGCCGAGCAGTTTCTTGCGGGTGGAATCGACGAGGACGCAGGCGTTCTGGTCGAAGTGGAGGCGCTGGCCGTCCGCGCGGCGGATCTGGGCGCCGGTGCGGATGATCACCGCCGTGGCGACCTGGCCCTTCTTGATGAGGCCGGTCGGGGAGGCGTCCTTGATCGCCACGCGGATGAAGTCGCCGAGGTGGGCGTACTCCTTGCGCTGGCCAAGGATGCGGAAACACATGGCGCGCTTGGCGCCGGTGTTGTCCGCCACTATGAGGTTGGAAAGTTCCTGCAGCATGGCTTACTTCGCCTCCTGGGGAATGATCCTCCAGCGCTTGGTGGCGCTGAGCGGACGCGTTTCCATGATCGCCACGGAGTCGCCCACCTTGGCGGTGTCGGCCTCGTCGTGGACATGGTACTTCTTGCGGCGGACCACGACTTTCCCGTAGAGGGGATGGCGTTCGCGATAGGTCACCTCGACGACGACGCTCTTGATGCCCATCTTCGAGACAACGACGCCCTTGCGCTCCTTGCGGGAGCCGCGTGTGACTTCGTTCGTCATTATTTGGCCTCCTTCTTCGCTTTCGCTTCGGACTGGACGGTCAGCATGCGCGCGACGTTCTTCTTCATCTCGCGGATCCGGCCGGGCTTCTCGACCTCGCCGCCAGACGCATGCTTAAGCTTGAGGTCGGCGAGTTCCTTGCGGGCCTCGCGGATGCGGGCCGCCAGCTCCTCTTCGCCGAGTTCCCTCAGTTCAACTAGCAATTTAGTGGATTTCATCAGAGCTTCACTCCTGCGCGCGTGACGAGTTTCGTGTGGATGCCGATCTTCGTGGCGGCAAGGCGAAGGCATTCGCGGGCGACCTCTTCGGGAACGCCGCCAACCTCGAACAGAACCTTGCCGGGGAGGACGACGGCGACCCAGAATTCGGGGTTGCCCTTGCCTCCGCCCATTCGCACTTCGATGGGCTTGCGCGTGATCGGCTTGTCAGGGAACATGCGGATCCAGAGCTTGCCCTTGCGCTTCATCTCGCGGTTGATCGCGACGCGGCACGCCTCGATCTGGGTGGCCGTGAGGAATCCGCGCGTGAGCGCCTTGAGGCCGTATTCGCCGTAGGCGAGTTCCGTGCCCGACGTGGCGTAGCCGCCGCGGTTTCCCTTGAACTGTTTACGATACTTGACTCTCTTGGGCATCAAAGGCATGGCCTACCTACCTTCCTTGCGCTCGCCGCGGTCGCGGCGGTCGCGACGTTCCGGCCTGCGAACGGCCTGGAAATCTTCCTTCTTGCAGATCCACACCTTGATGCCGATCTTGCCGGCGGTGGTGTTGGCCTCCGCAAACCCGTAATCGATGTTGGCGCGAAGAGTGTGGAGGGGCGTCTTGCCCTCGCGGCTCTGCTCGACGCGGGCGATCTCCGCCCCGTTGATGCGGCCGGCCGCGCGGATCTTGATGCCGTCCACGCCCATGTCCATCGCCACCTTCTGCGCGCGCTTCATGGCGCGCTTGAGGGCGATGCGGCGCTCGAGCTGCTGGGCGATCGACTCGGCCACGAGCTGGGCGTCGGCGTCGGCGTCGCGGACTTCCTTGATCTCGAGGTAGACTTCCTTCTTGGTCATCTTCTCGAGCTTTTCGCGGATCTTGTCCACGTCCTGGCCCTTCTTGCCGATGATCACGCCCGGACGGGCGCTGAAAAGGCTGACGCGGACGCGGTTCTGGTAGCGCTCGATCACGATCTTCGACAGCGCGGCCTCGGCGAGGTCCTTCTTCACCGCGGCGCGGATCTTCTGGTCCTCGACCAGGAAGTCGCCGAAAATCTTCTTGGGGGCGAACCAGCGGCTGCGCCATGCGTGGTTTACAGGCAGGCGAAACCCGGTGGGGTTGACTTTCTGACCCATTATTTGCTCTCCTTGGCGTCGGTGAGGACGACCTTGCAGTGGCAGAGACGGTGGGCAATCGGATGCGCGGTGCCGCGGGCCGTGGGCCAGAAGCGGCGGATGCGCACGGATTCGTCGAACACGCAGAGCTTGACCCTCAGCGAGGCGACGTCCAGCCCGTTGTTGTTCGTGGCGTTGGCGATCGCGCTGAGAAGAGTCTTCTTCAGGATCGTCGCCGCCTTCTTGGGCGAGAACTCGACGACCTGCAGAGCCTCGGTCGCAAGCCTGCCCTGGCATTCGCGGGCAAGCGGACGGCCCTTGGCCGCCGACATGCGCGCATTACGAGTAAGTGCAATCACTTCCATGACAGATCCTTACCTCTTGTCTTCCTTCTTCACGAGGGCGCCGTGTCCCTTGAACGTGCGCGTGGGCGCGAATTCGCCGAGACGGTGGCCGACCATGTTTTCGGTGATGTAGATCTGCACGTGCTGCCTGCCGTTGTGAATGGCGAACGTCAGACCGATGAAATCCGGGAGCACCATCGACCGGCGGCTCCAGGTCTTGATCGGCTGCTTCTTGCCGCTGGCCTGCATCTTCTGGACCTTGCGGAGGAGAGAATCCTCGACGTAGGGCCCCTTCTTGAGTGAACGCGCCATGTGTTACTTCCTCCGCTTGACGATGACTTTGTTCGAGGCCTTGTTCGGCTTGCGGGTCTTGCCGCCCTTGGCGAGCTTGCCCCACGGCGAACACGGATGCGAACCGCCGGACGTGCGGCCTTCGCCGCCGCCCATCGGGTGGTCGACGGGGTTCATCGCGACGCCGCGCACCGTCGGACGGATGCCGAGGTGGCGCTTGCGGCCGGCCTTGCCGAGCTGGATGGACCCCCACTCCTTGTTGCCGACCGTGCCGACCGTGGCCTTGCACCTGCCGTTGAAGATGCGAATCTCGCCGGACGCGAGCTTCAGCGTGACCGTTCCGTTGGCGCGGGCCATGATCTGGGCCTCGTTTCCGGCGGAGCGCGCGATCTGGGCGCCGCGGCCGGGCGTGAACTCGACGCAGTGGACCATCAGCCCGAGCGGAATCTGGCAGAGTGGCATGCAGTTGCCGACGGTGGCCTCGACGTTCTCGCCGCTCGCCACCTTCATGCCGACCTTGAGTCCTTCGGGGGCGAGGATGTAGCTCTTCGTACCGTCGGAGTACTCGATGAGGGCGAGGTTGGCGCTGCGGTTGGGGTCGTACGCGATTCCCTTCACCAGGGCCTCGCCCTCCTTCTTGCGGAGGAAGTCGACGATGCGATAGCGGCGCTTGTGCCCGCCGCCGCGATGGCGGACGGTGATCTTGCCGGAGTTGTTGCGGCCCGCGTTCTTGCGAACGGCGCGGGTCAGCGACTTGACCGGCTTCTTCTCGGTTATCTCCTCGAACGTCGGAGAGACGCGGAAGCGCATTCCCGGCGAACGGGCGTTGAATTTCTTGAGTGGCATTGTTTCAGCTCCCTTACACGATTTCGATGCGCTCGCCGTCCTTGACCTGGACGATCGCGCGCTTCCAGGTGGGTTCCGTCTTCTGGCGGCGCGTGCCGCGAATCGTACGGAGGCCGCCCTTCATGTTGGCGGTGCGCACCGCGAGGACGTGCACGCCGAACTGGGCCTCGACGGCCTGGCGGATCTGCGGCTTGGACGCGGCTCTGTCGACTTCGAGGAAGTACTGGTTGAGCGCGGCAAGCTTCGTGCTCTTTTCGGTCACGAGAAGGCGCTTGATGATGTCACGGGCCATTACTTGGCCTCCTTTCCGGCCACACGGGCCATCAGGGCGTCGAAGCCGGCCTTGTCGGCGACGATCGTCTTGAACAGCAGGACCGCGTAGGGGTTGATCTCCCGGGCCGTCGCCTGGTCGGCGCGGGGGAGGTTGCGGACCATGCGGAAGAGCGGCTCGTTGTCCTCGGCGGTGAGCACGAGGGCGCTGCGCGTGACGCCGACGTCCTTGAGGAACTTCGCCATCAGCTTCGTCTTGGGAGCCTCGAACTTGAACTCGTCGACGACGACTATCTCGCCGGCGGCGATCTTCTCGGAGACGGCGCGCGCGAACGCGAGCTTCATCACCTTCTTGTTGACCTTAAGGCTCCAGTCGCGGGTCTTGGGGCCGTGCGCAACGCCGCCGCCGCGCCACACCGGGCTCTGGCGGAATCCGGCGCGGGCGTTGCCCGTGCCCTTCTGCTTCCACGGCTTCTTGTTCGAGCCGGCGACCTCGCCCTTGCTCTTCGTGTGCGCCGTGCCGGAGCGCATGGCGTTGCGGATGGCGACAATCGCGTCCTTGAGCGCCTGTGCGCCCCTGTCAAGGACGAGAATGGAATCGTCGACCGTCAAGTCGGCCGCGGCCTGTCCGGCGGAGGTGAACTGCTTAATCGTGCTCATGTGTTACTTCGCCCCTTTCTTCGCCGCCTTGTAGGCGAGAACGGCGTTCTTGAGCGACTTGCGGATGAACACCGTGCCGTTGCGGGCGCCGGGGATGGAACCCTTGATGAGAAGCGCGTTGTCCTCGGGACGGACCTGCACCACTTCGAGGTTCGTGACCGTGCGGTTGACGTCGCCCATGTGGCCCGGCATCTTCTTGCCCTTTTCGATCCAGCCGGGGAGGTCGCGCGCGGCGAGGCCGCCCGTGCGGCGCTTGGAGTGGCCGCCGTGCGTCAGGTTGCCGCCGGCGAAGCCGTAGCGCTTGATGACGCCCGCGAAGCCCTTGCCCTTCGTGACGCCGGTGACGTCGACGTACTTGACTCCCTCGAAGTTGGAGACCGTGAGGACGTCGCCGACCTTCACGCTCTCGCCCGCCTCGGGGGCGAACTCCTTGAGGACGCGCACGCCCGTCGTGAGGCCGGCCTTCGTGAGATGCCCGGACTCGCCCTTCGTCATGCGGTTGCGCGCGGAGCGGCCACCGTGGGCCTCCTTGTCCGCCTCCGGGTCCTTCCAGAGCTTCTGCGTCCCAAAGCCGAGCTGCACGGCGGAATAGCCGTCAGTCTCCGGCGTCTTCACCTGCACCACGGGGCAGGGGCCGACTTCGATCACGGTCACGCACAGGCAGCGCCCCTCGGCATCGTAGACCTGCGTCATGCCGACTTTCTTTCCAATAAGACCTTCCACCACAACCTCCTTAGATCTTGATCGTGATGTCCACGCCCGCGGGCAGGTTCAGCTTCTTCAGTTCGTCGATCGTCTTGACCGTCGGGCTGACGATGTCGAGCAGACGCTTGTGCGTCCGCATCTCGAACTGGTCCATCGACTTCTTGTCGACGTTCGGCGAGCGGTTCACCGTGAAACGCTCGACGCGCGTCGGCAGCGGGATCGGCCCCACGACCTGCGCACCCGTGCCCCGGGCCGTGTCGATGATTCCACCGACGGCCTGATCCAGCACACGGTGGTCGTATGCCTGGAGGCGGATGCGTACTCTCTTCTTTTGCATCTCTTTTTTTCTTTCTGTTTGTTTCGTTTGCTTCCTGCGCTTTCACGATTCCGAAGTCGCCGGACGGCGTTGCGCCGTTGCCCGCGCGGCCTTTCAGGCCGTCTCGGAACTGAGTGTCTGCACAGTCTCCCCCCTTGAAGCCGGCCTCATCACAACAAAAAACGCCTACGACGCCTTCCCGGCGTGCGCAGACGTTTCCGAATGTTTGCCGGACGCGCCCGGAGACCCGGACCGTATCGCGATTGGCCGCCTTTTTCGGGGCGGACTTACAGTTTATCATTTCACGGGCGTTAAGACAAGAGGGCAATTGAGGGAAATTAAGCCGCGTTTTCAACCTCCCTCCCGGATGGCGGAGCGGCGGCGGCCAGGTCTTGACGGCAGAACAGGCGGCGGGCGGAAGCCGCCCGCCGCCTGTCCATGTCGCGGATTGTCCGCAGATGCGCCTTACAGCTCGGGCAGCTTGGCGAGTTCGGTCAGGAGCTTGTAGTTCTCCTTGAAGCCGGCCTCGGCCTTGTCGAGCATCGCCTTGGCCGCGTCGGGCCCGGCGATCTTGACGAGCTGCTTGAAACGGTTCTCGCCCATCTCCTTCGAGAGAGCGCGCTCCGAGAAGGAGACGGTGGCGCTCATGTCCTTCGAGTCGATCGTAAGGCCGTTCTTGCCCTGCGCCGAGACGTCGGGGTTGTAGCGCCAGAGCGGGAAGTGGACGGAATCGACCGCCACCTTCTGGTGCGCCGGGCCGGTCTTCGTGAGAAGTCCCTGCTCGATGCAGTGCGCGTAGGCGATGATCAGCGCGGGGCCGTCGTAGTTCTCCGCCTCGTTGAAGGCCTTGACCGTCGCGGCCGGGTTCGCGCCCATCGACACGTAGGCGATGTACACGTTCTTGTACTGCATCTGCATCAGACCGAGGTTCTTCTTGGCCTGCTTCTTGCCGGCGGCCGCGAACTTCGCGACGGCGCCGATCGGCGTCGCCTTGGAGGCCTGTCCGCCCGTGTTGGAGTACACTTCCGTGTCCATGACGAGGATCTTGACGTTGCGGCCCTGCGCGAGCACGTGGTCGAGCCCGCCGTAGCCGATGTCGTAGGCCCAGCCGTCGCCGCCGAGGATCCAGACGGACTTGCGGACGATGTTGTCCGCCACGCCCAGAAGCGCCTGGCAGGTCTGGCAGCCGGCCTCGACGCCCGCCTGGAGCATCGGCTTGAGCTGCGCGACGAGCGCGCGCACCTTCTCGACGCCCTGGCCCTTCTCGTCGAACTGGCTCGTCGCCTTGATCTCCTCGCACACCTTCTTCATCTCGGCGGGCGTCTTCTCGCCGGCGATCGCCTTGTCGAGAAGCTCGAAAGCGTACGCCTGGAGCTTGTCGGCGGAGACGCGCATGCCGTAGCCGAACTGCGCGTTGTCCTCGAAGAGGGAGTTGGACCACGCCGGGCCGCGGCCGTCCTTGCGCTGGCAGTACGGCGTCGTGGGCAGGTTGCCGCCGTAGATGGACGAGCAGCCCGTCGCGTTCGCGATGAGGAGGCGGTCGCCGCAGATCTGCGTGAGCAGCTTGACGTACGGCGTCTCGCCGCAGCCGGCGCAGGCGCCGGAGAACTCGAAGAGCGGACGCTTGAGCTGGCTGTCAAGCAGCTTCTTCGTGTCGAGCTTCGCGGGGTCGACCTCTGGCAGCGAGAGGAAGAACTTCCAGTTCTCGGCCTCCTGCTTCCTGAGCGGAATCTGCTCCACCATCTTCAGCGCGCCCTTGGCGGCCATCGGGCACTTGACGACGCAGAGCTCGCAGCCCATGCAGTCCTCGGGGGCCACCTGGACGGTGAACTTCGTGCCGAACGGCTTCGTGAGCGCCTTCGTGTCGGCCGACTTGAACGTCGCCGGAGCGCCCTGTAGGTCGGCGTCGCCGTACACCTTCATGCGGATCGCCGCGTGCGAGCAGATCGCCGTGCAGTTGCCGCACTGGATGCAGGCCGCGGGGTCCCACGCCGGGATGAACGCCGCCACGTTGCGCTTCTCCCACTGCGTCGTGGCGGTCGGCCACGTGCCGTCGTCGGGGATGGCGGAGACGGGAAGCTCGTTGCCCTTCTGGGCGATCATCTTGGCCGTCACCTTCTGGATGAACTCCGGCGCCTCGGCCGCGACGGCCGGCGGCTGCTTGAGCTTGCCGGCGGGGGCGGAGGGATACTTGACCTCCTCGATCGCCGCGGAAGCGGCCTCGATGCACTTCCAGTTCTTCTCGACGACGTCCTGGCCCTTCTTGGAGTAGGCCTTCTCGGCGTAGTCCTTCAGCGTCTGGACGGGATCGAGGATTGTGCCCTCGTGCGTCTTGAGCTGGATGCCGGAGAGCTTGAAGAACGCGGTCTGCAGCACGGTGTTCGTGCGCGTGCCCATGCCGTTCTCAAGGGCGATCTTCGCGGCGTTGATGACGTAGAACTTGAGCTGCTTGTCGATGATCTGCCGCTCGACCTCGTCGGGCATGTGGTCCCAGATCTCGGCGGCCGTGTACGGCGCGGCGAGAAGGAACGTGGATCCCTTCTTGGCGGACTTGAGCATGTCGTACTTCTCGAGGTACGGGAAGCAGTGGCAGGCGGTGAAGTCGGCCTGGTTGATGAAGTATGGGCTGCGGATCATGTCCGAGCCGAAGCGCAGATGGGAGATCGTCACGCCGCCGGACTTCTTGGAGTCGTACTCGAAGTAGCCCTGCGCGTAGTTCTGCGTGTAGTTGCCGATGATCTTGATGGAGTTCTTGTTCGCGCCGACCGTGCCGTCCGCGCCAAGACCCCAGAACATGCACTCCTTGCGGTCGCCCGTCGGAACGACGAAGGCGTCATCGCCCAGAAGGTAGCGGCCGGAGACGTCGTCCACGATGCCCACGACGTAGCGGTCAAGCGGCTTGTCCTTCTCCATGTTCGCGAAGACGTTCGCGCACATCTGCGGCGTGAAGTCCTTCGAGCCGATGCCGTAGCGGCCGGCGAGGATCTTCGGATACTTCATGGAAACGACGCCGTCCTGGATGCCCTGGCCGATCGCGGCGGCGACGTCGAGGTAGAGCGGATCGCCGATCGCGCCCGGCTCCTTCGTGCGGTCGAGCACCGTGACGACCTTCGTCGTGGACGGAAGCGCCTTGACGAAGTCGGCCATCGAGAACGGACGGTACAGATGCACCTTCAGGAGGCCCACCTTCTTGCCGAGCTTGACGAGCGCGTCGACCGTCTCGTGCAGCGTGTCGCAGCCGGAGCCCATCGCGACGACGACGTACTCCGCGTCGGCGGCGCCGACGTAGTCGTAGAGCCTGTACGCGCGGCCGGTGAGCTTCGCCAGCTTGTCCATGTACTTCTGGACGATCGCGGGCGTCGCGTCGTAGTACTTCTGGCAGGATTCGCGGCCCTGGAAGTTGATGTCCGGGTTCTGGGCCGTGCCGCGCATCGTCGGATGCTCCGGGTCGAGCGCGCGCCTGCGGAAGTCCGCAACAAATTTGTCGTCGATCATCTCGCGGATGACTTCCGTCGGAATCTCGTCGATCTTCTGGACTTCATGCGACGTGCGGAAGCCGTCGAAGAAGTGCAGGAACGGGACCTTGCTCTCAAGCGTGGACGCATGGGCGACCATCGCCATGTCGTGCGCCTCCTGCACGGAGTTGGAGCAGAGCATCGCAAAGCCGGTCTGGCGGCACGCCATCACGTCGCCCTGGTCGCCGAAGATGCAGAGGCCCTGGCAGGCGAGGGAACGGGCGGAGACGTGGAACACGCACGGGGCCAGCTCGCCCGCGATCTTGTACATGTTCGGAATCATCAGCAGCAGGCCCTGCGACGCCGTGAACGTGGTCGTCAGCGAACCCGTCGTGAGCGAACCATGCACGGCGCCCGCGGCGCCGCCTTCCGATTCCATCTCGACGATCGAGGGAATCGATCCCCAGATGTTCGTCTTGCAGTGGGCGGCGAGCTCGTCGCACGTTTCCGCCATCGGCGAGGACGGCGTGATCGGATAGATCGCGGCCACTTCGCTGCAGGCGAACGCGATCTGGGCGGCCGCGGTGTTACCGTCGACCATGATCTTCTTTGCCATGTTTCTGATTCTCCTTTTGAGAGTAAAATCCAATCCGTGAACTAGTGGGAAATTATCGCAGAAAAGGACGAGTTAGACAATGGTAAGATTGGGCGGGCGGAGGGAGATGACCCCGCCGCAAGGCGTCTCGTGCAAATCTTACTTTCAAGGCAAGATTTGCATGGACGTCATCGCCGTGATGGGCAAGACAATGGCAACGCCAACAACAACTAGCGCGCGACGGCCGGCTTCATCCCGTCCGGCACGTACGGCGTCGCCATGCGCATGAGCCGGTCGAGCTTCTCCTCGATACGATCGAGCTGCCGCGCAAGCTCCACCGTGTTCGTCCCGATGCAGCCGACCTTCGCGTCGAGAAGCGCCGTGCGCCGGTCAAGCTCCGCAACGCCCTTCTCGACCACCTCAGAGCCGCCGCCGAACAGCCCGACCGGACGCCATCCGAAGCGCGCGGCGAAGTCAGCGCCGAACAGTAGAAGGAAGAGAACCGCCGCCACCATGGCGACATCGCGGAAGAAGCGCGCAATTGAGGAGAAAGGCGATTTCATGTGAGCGTCCTTGCCGTTGCAGTTGTCAAGAGGAATGCGTCAGCGCGCGACGACGAGCGCGGCGGACGAGGAATCGAGGGTGAACGTCCATTCGCCTTCCGCCGCGCCCCTCGCAAGCGCGACAGGGTCGTTGCCGCCAAACGCGCGGACGTCCCCGCGCGCGGTGCGGAAGCGGACAACGCGCCTGGCCGGATGGCGGTCGTACATGTCGTCCGCCGCCATCACGAAAATGGCCCGTTCAGACGACGAGGCGTCGCGCGCGACCATTTCGCCGACGAGCAGCGCGCCGCCGTCGTCCGCCCTGACGCCGCCGAAGCCGGCCGCGTCAAGTTCCCGCAGGACGGAGACGCCGATCGTCTCCAGTCTCTCCTCCGCGGGAAATCCGACGAAATGCGTGGCGACGCTGCGGAAGCGCATGAACTGCTCTCCGAGGCGATGGAGCTCTCCGTTGACGGCGCGAAGGCGATCGTACTCGACGTTCTTCGTGCCGTCCGGATTCAGGACGTTGTTCACCCACCAGCCCTTCGTGTAGCAGGCCCACGTGATCGTGTCCGCGCCGAACGCCATCGCGGCGTACGCCTGGAAGCGCAGCGTGTTCTCCGTCATGTGCAGGTCTTCGTAGCGGGAGTTGACCTGCGGAATGTACCAGAAACTGCGCCCCGTCGACCGGCAGGCGTCCGCGACGATGCGGAAGTTGTCGTACATCTTCAGGCGAAAGACGGCGTTCGCCTTCTCGTCCTTCATGTACGGATAGAAGTCGTACGAGACGTAGTCGAGCGGCACGTGGCGGCAGTACTCGGCGACATAGTCGCGGTACGTCTTCGTGCCGAGCTGGTTGATGGTCTGCTTCCCGGTGTTCTCCGCGACGGACGCGTAGTTCGGATAGAGGTTGAGGTAGAGCGGAAGCCCCGGCGCCCGGCTGCGAAGCGTCTCGACGACCTTTCCGTAGTGCGGGAAGTCGAGCGCGGACGGCTCGTCGCCGATGTCCGCCGCCCAGATCGCGGGATGGTCCGGGAACTCGTCCGCGCAGCGGCGGTACTTCTCCAGAGGATTGTGCGCCGCCATCCTGCCGGCGTTGCTGCCGTTCCCGCCCCACCATCCGGGGAAGGCGCCGCTCGCGAACGCGGCAATGCCGTGCTTCGCGAAGAGATTCAGCGTCGCGACGTCGTTCGCGTCGACTCCGACGATGAACTCCACGCCGCAGTCCCTTATCCCGCACACGACGTCGTCGGTACGGACTGCCGCGGGGTTGAGGCAGTACGCGCCGACGTGGAACTTCGCGCGGTCCCACTTCGGCGTCTTGAACGCGCCCGGCATCGGCACGGCGCGGTCAGCCGGGACGCGCGCGACCGCGTAGACGCCCGGCCGGTCGGCAATGTAGTCAACCCATCCGCGCTCGCTCACGTACGACGGCACCGGCGTCCCGTCGCGGCAGACCGCAGGCACGCCTTCGCCGGCCGGCACGGCGGACGAAGACAGAAGGTACTGCTCCCGCCTCCACCCCGGCGCAAGACGTCCTCCCGGAATCCTGCAGCGCGACTTCCCGGCGCGCAGAACCGTCTCCCGCGAGTAGTCCGCGCCGTCGTTCGCCGCCGAGAGGAACGCCTCGGCCTCGGACGGCGACGCGAAGAACCCAAGCCTCGACACCTCGACCGTCGAATCGCAGTCGCTCGGATTAGTCGGATCGAGGCGGAACGCCGTCACCTTCCCCTTCCATTCCCCATGCGGTGACTTCCTCATGTCCACCACCGCGTGCCGCCACGTCCCGTCGCCGGCGATCGGGAACGGAGTGTACGACCTGTCGCAGAGCTTCGTCAAAGTGTCCGTGGTGAAGAAGACGCCGCCGACCTTCTGCCTCGTCTTCATGCGGTAGCGCATGGCGAAGAACGGACGCTCCGCCGCTGCGAACGCGCCCGCGTCATTCATCGGAAACGTCATCGTCATGTCGAAGCCCGTCGGACGCACGGAGAGCAGCCCCAGCTCGTGCGTCGCCGCGCCCTGCGACACGGAGACGCGCTCCGCGTCAGGACCGTTGTTGACAATCCACGTCGGCGACGCGACCGCAGCGGCGGCGCACAGCGCCGCCATGCACGGGAACATGAGGTTTGCCTTTTTCATTGTGCGCAATTCTACCATTCCCCCGCCTCCCGCGTCAACAAGAGACCCATTAAGTGGTTAAGTGATTAAGAGTCAAGTGGTTAAGTTGTGGATGGCTGACGCAACGTTCGGCATCCGGTAGGGCGGTCGCCCCGCGACCGCCGCCGCGGGAGGGACGCGCTTCTGCGCGCCCCCGCCCTTCGCGTCTGGGACGTTCATCGCCAGCTCCACCTCAGCGCCGGCGTCGAGCCACGCGCCATCGTCCGCCGTCTTGCCGTCGCGCACGACGACCTTCAACTCGTTCGTGTAGACGGCCCTGCCCGACTTCTGGACGTTCACGAGCGTGCGCGTGCGCACTCCAGTCATCCCGCCCCGCCGTCGAAGCCGTGAACGTCGGAAGGTACTCGAAGTCGTACAGCTCGTCCGCCGACACCGCCGACAGCCTCACGGTGAACGCCTTGGACTTCGCCTCGTCGTACGCGGCCACGAGTTCCGGAATCAGCGGAATGCGGCTCTTCTTCTCCTTCTTGAGGACGCGCAAGCGGAAGGCGCGCGGACATGAAGATTGAACATCCCGAAAAAGGCAATGCCAGCGCAGACATCGCGAATGGCAATCCAAAAACAGTCCTCGGCTTCAGCATCTTCTCTCCTAATTGGCTTAAATGAAAACAGTATCGATAATAGCCCCCCCCCCCGTCAATATGGCGTTTTTGAAAAAAAAAAAATCGTCCGCACCGTAATCTCACGAGGAGACAATTCGACCTTCCGCCTACACGCCACCCACGGATTTAATAAAGTCCGTGGGTGTTTTCGATAGGGAGAATGCAGCGGAATCCACCGCTGCAGACGAACGAAACCCTGCGGGTTTGAAAGCGGTAAACGGACGTAATGAAGGGAGGGGCGCGCTTCTGCGCGACCGGGGCGAGGAGGAAGGACACGGCGGGGCGGGACGCCCCGCCCTACCGGTTGCGCATTCGCCACCTAATCGGCGGACGGCGCGATGAGGGCATCGCGCCCTACCGGATTCGCAGCAACGACCGCCGATCCGCCATTTGCCGCCGATTCCGCGTCTGGTAGGGCGGTCGCCCCGCGACCGCCGCCGTTGCGCCTGAAAAAGCGGCTGAACGACCGAATCCGGCAGGGCGTGGCGTCCCGCCCCCTGCGGCGCGACGTCCCATCGCGCCCTACCGGAAAACGGCACGATGGCAGAGCGGAAGTCCGCCGTAACAGCGGACGCGCAGGAGCGCGTCCCTCCCGCTGCGCGGGCGAAAGCGACGGGACGAAAAAAGACGCGCCCGCATCCACGGGCGCGTCCGGGTTGGGTTGCCGGTCGGGACTTCCGGCCGTCAGAAGGACAGAGCGGCGTCGCTCACCTTCTTGCTCCGGTTCTCGGCGGCCTTCTTGCGCGCCTCTTCCCTAAGCTGCTCGAACTCGTCGCGGGCGACGCTCTCGACGTCCGCGTCGTATGCCGTTATGACGGTCTCGTAGTCGTCGGACGCCCCCGCGAGGCAGATGCTCACCTGGCGGCGGCCCGGCACGATGTCGAATGCGTACAGCGGACGAAACCAGCTGCAGAGCCTGGCCCATGTGCCGTAGCGCTTCTCCAGGGCCTCGATCAGGTAGTGGCGGTTCCAGCGTCCGCCCGGCTCAACCCTGTCCTTCGCGCAGGCGCAGACCTTCACCACCTTGTGCGTCTTCGGCGTGACGTAGACGTAGTAGTCGTCGAACCCGGCAAGCGGCTTCTTCGGCGTAAACTTCGCGCGGAGAAGGACGGGGTCGCCCGCCTCGTGGACAAAGTTCGTGGACTTGAACTCCTCGCCGAACTTCAAGCCCATGAAGACGTCCGATTCCGCCGAAGCCGCCGCGTCGTCCGCCCTGGCGGACAGCGCCGGCAGACGGCGCATTCCCGCGTCGCCGACGTTGTACGACTGCGCGTATTCGCTCGTGCTGGTCTCAAGGACGTTGCCGTTCTTGTCCATGTTTGTGCGTGTCTCGCGCCGGCGCTCCGTAACCATGTTCCCGTTCGTCGTCACGGACGTCTCCGTGAAGGTGCGCGACACCGAGCCGTTGTCGTTCGTGACCGTGGACGTCTCGGCCGTCTTCGACGTGTTGCCCTTGTTTTCCGCGGCGCTGGCCTGCCCGCAGCCGACAAACAACGTCAGCGCAACGGCCAAAGCGCATGATCCCATCATGTATGCATTTTTCATTGTTCGTTTTCCTTTCATGTCATGTCGTGATTTCCAATGCGGACCGTGAACGCGAACCTGGCGCCGCGCCCCGGCTCCGACTCAAGGGACACGCCGCCGCCATGCAGCTGCGCCACGTGCTTGACGATCGCAAGTCCAAGCCCCGTGCCGCCAAGGTCGCGGCTGCGCCCCTTGTCGATCCTGTAGAAACGCTCGAAGACGCGCGCCGAATGCTCCGGCGCAATGCCGGCGCCATGGTCTTCCACCGCCAGCTCCGCCATGTCCCCGCTGCGCGAAAGCGACACCGCGACATCAGGCGAGCCGCTGTGGCGCAGGGCGTTCTCGACGAGATTGGAGAGGGCCTGCTCCACGAGGCGCGCGTCGCATTCCGCGACGCACGGCCCGGCGGAGACGAGGGACAGTGCGACGCCGGCGGAGGCGGCCTTCGCGCGAAAGCGTTCGCATACGCCCGCCGCGACGTCCGCCAGGTCCGCCTGCGCAAAGCCCGCCCGCGCGTCCGCCGCAGCCTCGGCGTGCTCCAGCCTGCCGAGCGAAAGGATGTCCTGCGCCAGGTCGTCGAGCCGCATGGACTCCTTCTTCACCATTCCGAGAAGCGCCTTGCGGTCGTCGTCCGCCACCGGCGCCTCGCCGGAGAGAAGGTCCACCGCGCCGAGAATGCCCGTCAGCGGCGTCTTTATCTCGTGCGTGACGTTCGAGACGAATTCGCGGCGGAACGCCTCGGCGCGGCGGAGCTCCGCCAGCTGCGCCTCCTTTCTGTCGCGCTCCGCAGCGAGTTCGCGGACGCGCACGAGAAGGCGCTCGACGAAGAGGAACACGAGCGTAAGGCCGAACGCGCCGACGAGCCCGGCAAGGAGAAGCCCAAGGCGCGACTTCTTCACCGGCGCGAACACGCGCTCCGCCGGGATGCCCAGGCGCACGACGGAATCGCCGATGCGCCGCGCGCAGAACAGCGTCTCGCTGCCGGTAACGGACGAGATGCGCATGGTCGAGGCGATGCCGTCGCGGATCGCCTCGTCCACCTCCGGCCTCGCGCCCGGTCCGCCCTTCGACGCGCCGGCGGCGGAGTCGAACTTCACGCCGCCGCGCGAACTGAGGATTGTCACGCGGACGCCCTCCGCCGCGCACTTGTCGCCAAAGGCGTGTATCCTGCGGAAGTCCTCCGCCGCGATTGCGTCGCCGATCTCGCCAGCGGCAAGCGCGGTCTGCGCTCCGAGGTCGCGCCGCGCCCAGTCGAGCACAGAATCGTGGAACGTCCCGATCTCCGCGACGAGTATCGCGATCAGGCCGATGAACCCCGCGGCGGCAAGGGCCATGAACAAGGTGGCTGGATGGATTCTCCTCATGGCTTCACCCTGTACCCTATTCCGCGGACCGTCTCGACGTGCGCGGCCCAGGCGCCGAGCTTCTTGCGAAGGCCGACGATCTGCACGTCGACGGTACGCTCCGTGACCAGGCGTTCGTCGCCCTGCGTCGCGTCTATTATCTGCTGGCGCGTGAACACGCGGCCGGGGCGTCCGGCAAGGAGCGCAAGAATGCGGAACTCCAGGCGCGTGAGGGAGAGGACCTCGTCGCCGAGGCGGACGGATCTGCCGCGTTCGTCGAGGAGAAGTCCGTCGATGCGCCGCCCGGCGTCCATCGGATTCTGGCGGCGCAGCACGGCGTTGATGCGCGCCAGCAGGACTTCGCGGGAGAAGGGCTTGACGACGTAGTCGTCCGCGCCAAGCTCCAGGCCGCGCACGACGTCCTCGTCCTCGCCCTTCGCCGTGAGCATGAGGATGCGCGTGTCGGCGAACTCCGGGTTTTCGCGCACGAGACGGCAGATGGAAAGTCCGTCAAGGCCGGGGAGCATGAGGTCGAGCAGCACCAGCGCCGGATGGGACTGGCGAATCATCTCCATCCCCTCGTCGCCGCGCGACGCCGACCTGACGCGCGCGTATCCGGCGCCCTTCAGCGTCATTGCGAGAATCGACCGGATTGTCGAATCGTCCTCGACGATCAATATGTCTGCCATTGCGTTCACGGCTCACAGTATACCACCGCGACGTTAGGCAGGCGTTAGAAAGCGGCGAATAAATGAAGCGTCGTCGATTCGCCGGACAGACGGGCACAGGCGAGGTCAGGCGCGTTCGGCGGCGGCGTCGGAGAGGCGGCGCGGACGGGAGACGGAGAAGAAGTTCGCGCCCGCGTCCGTGACGAGGCGGTGGAAGTGCGCCGTCTTGCCGACGTAGATGCATCCCCTCCGCCGCAGGTCGCGGAAGTCGCCCGTCGTCGTCGCCATCGGCCTCAAGTTCATGACGCACATTCTACCAGAACGCGCCGCCGGCGTTCAACGCTACAGGAACATCATGCTCCAGAGATTCGCCGTGCCGCGAAGCTCGTCGCGTGAGATGCGCATGAGGAAGTGGTCGACGCCCTTTTCGCGCCAGCCCATGAACCCCGCGCCGTCGCCGCGAACGCGCCGGAGCATCCTGACGCCGAGCATCATCTGCATCGAGTCGGCCGGCATCATCGTGGCCGCCACCTTCGGAAGGTATATGCGCAGCACCGTCGTAGGAGAGCAGAACATGACGCTCGCGGCCGGATTTCTGCGGGCCTCGGGCAGAATGCGGAAAAGCCGTTCGGCGGACGGCAGCGACGAGGCGGGCGGCGCCGCGGACGCCCCCTTCTGCCTTCCCGGCTTCTCCGGCTCCGCCGCCGCGCCGGGGAGATAGTACGCGTTCACGCCGCGCCCCTTCACGAAGCAGAGCGACTTGCGCACGAACGACGCGACGTCCGGACCCGCAAGCGCGAAAATGTCGGCGGAACGAATGTCGTCCTGAAGCGAAGTGACGCCGAAGAGCGGCGCAGACCCGGGCACGCCGGCGAACGAGAACGCCCCTGCCGGAAGCGTGGGGCAGATGGCCTCCCTGTTGCGCACGGTGCCGCGGAGCTCAAGCCCGCTCGCCGTGAGCCGGACGAATATCGTGCCGCCGGCGCAGACGTCCGACTGGAATATCGCCCGCGCCCCGGCCGCGTCGAGCTTCACTATCGCCAGATTCCCCGCAAGCGGCTGTCCAAGCGCGGGAAGCGCCGCCTTGTACGTGTGCGCCGCCATGCTCTTCGCGGGCGCAAGCGTCGCCCAGTTGCCGTCCGGCGAATACCAGGCGTAGAACGCACGGCGCGAATGGCGGCCCGGCGGCACGTAGATGACGCCCGACTTGTCGACGGTCTTCGCCTCCGGGTTGCGCTTCAGGAACTCGGCGCGGCCGATCGAAGCCGGATAGAGAATCGACCACAGCTTCGTGCGCTCGAACGCCGCCCCGTTCTTCTTCGGCGCGGCCATCAGCCTTGCGACGGCCTGCGCGTCGACGTAGCAGACCGCCACGCCGGGCATCCCGCGCCGCATCGGACCGAACAGGCGCGCCGCGGCCTGTCCGCGGATCGCCCTCGGGACGGCCGTCTTCAAGACGGGGTCTACGCCATCGCCGGCAAGCCCCGCCACCGATTTCGCCACCTCTTCGAGGTTCGCGAAAACGACCGTTCCCGCCGGCGAAAACGCGGCGGACGCGGTTAGAACAAGAACGGCCGCGCATATGAACGCGGCCGCCAGCCTGAATGGACTTGCCATTGGCGATTTCCCTGTCATGCGACGGCGGCGGTCACTTCGCCGCAGCCGCCGCGATGATGGCGGCAAAACTGTCCGCCTTGAGCGCGGCGCCGCCGATGAGGCCGCCGTCGATGTCCTTCTGCGCAAGCAACTCCGCCGCGTTGCCGGGCTTCATCGAGCCGCCGTACTGGATGCGGACGGTCTCGGCCGCGTCGACGCCGACGAGTTCGCCCAAGGTCTTGCGAATGAGCGCGTGCACTTCCTGCGCCTGCTCCGGCGTGGCCGTGCGGCCGGTGCCGATCGCCCACACGGGCTCGTAGGCGATGACAAGCTTCGCTGCGTCGGCGGCGGAAAGTCCCTTCAGGCCTTCCTTCATCTGGCGGACGATCACTTCCTCCACCTTGCCGGCGTCGCGCTCCGCAAGCGTCTCGCCGACGCAGACGATCGCCGTGAGGCCGGCCTTGATCGCCGCCGTCGCGCGCTTGTTCACCGTCTCGTCCGTCTCCGCGAAATACTGGCGGCGCTCGGAGTGTCCGACGATGACGTACTTCACGCCCGCGTCGACGAGCATCCCGGTGGAGATCTCGCCCGTGTAGGCGCCGGAGGCCTCCCAGTGCACGTTCTCCGCGCCCGGCTGGACGGCGGTGCCCGCGCAGGCCGCGACCGCGGCCGGGACGTCGATGGCGGGCGCGCAGCACACCACGTCCACGTTCGCATAGTCCTTCGTGGCCTCCGCGATGGCCTTCACGAGAGCCGCCGTCTCCGACGGCTTGACGTTCATCTTCCAGTTGCCGGCAATGATTTTCTTGCGCATCTCTTCAACACTACCTTTCTTGTATGAAAAATCCAAGTAAGTCTATCACTTTCCACGCATGGACGCAACCGCCCGCCAAGCGGGCGGCGCTTCCGTCAGATGTGCCCGAGGTCGAGCGAAAGCAGGAGTTCCGGATTCGACTTGAACTTCCGCATTCCGCCGATGACGCTCTGCATGGCGCGCTCGGGTCCGCAGTCGCTCAGGACGCGGCGCAGCGCCCACGTCTTCTCCAGCTCGAGCGGCGCAAGGAGCAGGTCCTCCTTGCGCGTGCCGGACTTGAGGATGTCTATCGCGGGGAATATGCGCTTGTCCGCAAGCCCGCGGTCAAGCACGAGCTCCATGTTGCCCGTGCCCTTGAACTCCTCGAAGATCACCTCGTCCATGCGCGAGCCGGTGTCGATGAGGGCGGTCGCGACGATCGTGAGCGACCCGCCGTTCTCGATGTTGCGCGCCGCGCCGAAGAAGCGCTTCGGACGATGCAGCGCAAGCGCGTCCACGCCGCCCGTGAGGATCTTGCCGGAATGCGGCTGGACGGTGTTGTAGGCGCGCGCGAGGCGCGTGATGGAGTCGAGGAGGATGATGACGTCCTTCCCGTTCTCCGCCTGGCGGCGCGACATCTCGATCACCATCTCCGCGACGTTGACGTGGTGCTGCGGCTCCTCGTCGAAGGTGGAGGAAAGGACCATCGCCTTCGTGTTGCGCTGCATGTCCGTCACTTCCTCCGGACGCTCGTCGATGAGGAGGACGATGAGAATCGCGTCCGGATGGTTGCGCGTGATCGCGTTGGCCATCTTCTGGAGAAGGACGGTCTTGCCCACGCGCGGCGGCGCCACGATGATGCCGCGCTGGCCGAAGCCGATCGGCGTGAAGAGGTCGACGACGCGCATGGAGAATTCCTGCGGAATCGTCTCGAGGACGATGCGGCGGTTCGGGAACGTGGGCGTGAGGTTCTCGAAATGGACGATTCGCGCCGCCTCGCTCGGCGTCTTGCCGTTCACGGTCTGCACGTTGCCCAGCGCGAAGAAGCGGTCGCGGTCGCGCGGGTCGCGGATCGGGCCCTCGATGATGTCGCCCGTGCGCAGGGCATGGCGGCGGATCTGCTGCTGGGGGATGAAGACGTCCTCCGGACAGGCCAGGAAGTTCGTCTTCGCGGAGCGCAGAAAGCCATAGCCCTCCTTGACGACTTCAAGGCATCCGCTCGCCAGGACGGCGCCGCCGCGCGCAAGATACGCCCGGATCGCCGCGAAGATGATCTCATGGCGCTTCATCGCGCCCAAGTCCTCGGCATTGGCGTCCGGCATCATCTTCGAGACGATCTCGCCGTTGTCCCAGGAATGGATGTCCACGAGCTTGTACTCCGGGAGCTCGGGATTGCGCAGGACCGACTGCTGCTGCGACTGCGCCGGCTGCTGCGGCTGGACGGACTCCTGCGCGCGCCTGTTGCCCTGCACCTGCTGCTTGCCGCCATGCTGCTGGATGCCAAGGCGCGCGTTGCGGTTGGCAAGCCACTGCTGCCGGCGAAGCTGGCGCTTCGACAGCCCCTGCTGCGGCGCCGGCGCGGTCGCGTTGGCCGCGCCGTCCTTCGGCGCGTTTGCCGCCGCATCCTTCTGCACGCTTGCCGCCGCATCCTTCTGCACGCTTGCCACGGCATCTCCCGAAACGTCCACAGGCGCATTCGCCGGCGCCGCCTTCTGCGCATCCGCGGTCGCCGGCGCAGAAACCAGTCCACCTGCCGCTGCATCCGCCTGCGCATCCTTCGGCGAAGCCATCGAACCGGCAGACGCATCCGCAGATGCCGCGGCCTTTTCAACGCCGGCGCGGACGGCCTCGGCCGGCGCCTCCGCCACTGCCGCCTCAGGGCGCTTCTTCGGCGGACGGCCGCGGCGCTTCGGCGCGGGCGCGGGGGCCGGAGCGGGAGCCGAGGCGGAATCCGCCGGCGTTTCAATGGTTTTCACTTCTTCTTCAATGCTCATGTCTTATTTTCCCATTCAGCCATTCGGCGACACGCTGCGCCTCGGCCTGCAGTTCTTCGGGAGAGCCGTCATTCACCACAACCAAATCCGATCTGCGAGCCTTTTCCGCAACAGGCATTTGAGCCGCAAGACGTGCCTCCGCCTCCTCCCGCGAATAGCCGCGCATGGATGTCATGCGAGACATCTGGATTTTCGCAGAGGAAAGAATGCAGAGTATTATATCATAATCTTTCTCCCAATGCGATTCAAAAAGCAATGGAACGACCGCAATGCGCAAGGGTGGAACACATGCGCGTCCGTCCGCCGATGGACGGGCGGACGGCGAAGCGCATGGCGCAAAATCGTCCGGCGCGTCGAGGAAATCCAGCAACCGCGCGCGGACGAGCGGGTGGAGAATCGCCTCCAGCTCGCGCCGCGCCGCATCGGGCGCGGAAGGCGAGAGACATGGCGCGGACGGCGCATCTACGGCGCGCGGCGCAGTGGACGGCGGCGGCGCGAAGACGATTTGCGCCAGGCGACGGCGGTCGATTCCGCCGTCCGAGGCGCGGACGCCCTCGCCGAAACGCGCGGCGATCGCCTCCACCGCCTCGCCGCCCGGCGTCTCCAGCCCGTGCACGACATCGTCCGCGTCAATAAGCCGAATGCCAAGCTCCCGGAGGAACTTGGCAAACAGGCTCTTGCCACAGGCGATTCCGCCTGTCAGAACGATTCGCATGACCGTCAGTTGGCGGCGGGAGCGGGCGTGACGCCTGCGTCCTTCTTCTCCGCGTCGGAACTCGCGTTCTGGACAATCTGGCGGCCGTTCGGGTCGACGAGGCGCGCCGTCACGAAGAGAAGCAGGTTGCGCTTGTTGGACCACTCGCTGCGGCTGCGGAAGAAGCGGCCGAGGAACGGAATGTCGCCAAGGAACGGAATCTTGTCCTCCATCGACTTGCGCTCCTCCGTGATGAGACCGCCCATCACGATTGTCGAGCCGTTGTAGAGGGTGACGTGCGTGTCGATCGAACGCTCCTTGAAGAAGGGCTGCTCCATCGGGACGTTGAACCACTGCATGTCTTCGTTGCCGCTGGCCATCGCAAGGGTCTGCGCGGTGGAGGACATGACGGACGACATCGGGACGCGCATTCCGTAGTCCTTCCACGTCGGCTCGGAGATGACCTTCGGAAGGAGCTGGAGGTTGATGAACCCTTCGGGCGAGAGTTCGGGGGTGACCGTGAGAATCACGCCGACTTCCTGCGTCTCGAAGTTCTGCGGTTCGACCATCGGGAGGATCTTGCCGTCCGAGCCGCCGGTCGTGGAGCCGCTGACGCTGGACGTGGATCCGGACGAGGTGGACTGGATCGTCACGTCGTAGTCCTGCGGGTAGCGATAAATCGTCACAACCTTGATCGTCGCCTCCTGGCCGGACTTCGTGACCACCTTCGGGGCGGACAGAAGGTCCGTGTCGCTCCGCTGCGAGAGCATATGGAGGATCATCGACAGGTCGGCGTTTCCGAGGAATGCGTTGACGCGCATGAACTGGTCGTTGCTGGAATTGCCGTCGCCGGAGATGTGGTTGCCCTCCGTGCTCAGGTAGCGCATTCCGGTCTGGTACGTGCTGCCGTCGATCGCGTTGATGCCGACGTTCTTGCCGGTCTTCTTGTAGCCGACAATCCTGTCGGTCGTAATCGTTTCGCCAGTTGTCGGATCCTTGGTGGTCGCATAGATGGGATCGCCGCGGCCCCAGCCATACACCGTCTCCGTCGTCTGGCCGTACGTCGTCTCGCTGCTGTACGAACCGCCAGCCGAAACTTCGGTCTTCTCGCTGAGAACGCCGCCGTTCACGACCTTGTCGTAGGAGCCAAACTGCCCATCCTTGAGGTTGAGGGCCTTCTTGAGCTTGCCGCCGACATTGAACGAGTAGTCGCTGTTGAGCAGCCACTCGAAGCCGAGGGAGTTGAGGTCTTCCTGGGCGACTTCCACGAAGCGCGTCTCGATTTCGATCATCGAGGGCGTGACATTCAGTTCGTTGAGGGCGTCCTCGAGGATGGCGAGCTGGTCTTCGGTGTTCGTGACGCGGAGCTTGCCGACGGCCTTGATGTACTTGATCTTGGAGTTCTGCGGCCAGGAGACGCCGAGGTCCTCGAAGTAGGCCTTCCACTGGTTCTCCGGATTCTCGCCGTCTCCGTCGCCCTCTCCGCCGCCGCCGAATTCGCCCGTCTTGGCGTTCGCAAGGCTGGAGGAGGCGTCGTTCATGCGGTCGACGAAGGATTCGACGACGCTGTAGGTGCGGGTCACGAGCTCGTCCGTGGTCATCGTCTTCGGCATGACCATGACGACGGAGCCCTGGACTTTGAACTTGTACGCGGGCTTGCAGACCTGGCAGACGAGCTTCAGGGCCTCGTGGAGGGAGATGTTGGAGGCGTTGACGTTCGGGATGACCGGCACGTCGCCGGGCGCCGCCTCGTCGCCGCCCGCGTCGTCCGCCGCGAAACCGCCGTCCGCGTCCTTGCCGTCGCCGGCGGGAGCGGCCGCGCCGCCCGAAGTGAGCGCCTTGTCGAGCTGGAGGACGAAGTTGAAGCCGCGCTGGTCGACCGGAATCTCAGGACGGTCGAAGTCCTTCGAAGCCTGGCGGAAGAAGTCGACCGCGTCGATGATCGTGGCCGGCGGACGGAAGGAGATGGCGGGAAGCATCATGTCCTTCATGCGCTTCTCGATCGACTGCTCGGCGGAGCGGACGGCGTCCGCGCCAACGGGCGTCTTGGACGTGCCGCCGTCGACGTTCTTGAGCTCGGCGGAGTTGACGGCGTAGACGGGACGCCAGGCGGCGTTCACGTCGGCGATCATCCCGCGGCGCTGCGCCTCGCGCTCCTTGTCGATGATCATCTCGCGCTTGCGCTGGATGCGGGTGCGGAGCTTGATCGCCTCTTCGTTGTAGGCGTCGGAGCGGAGGACGAGGTCGACCTGCTCAAGGGCGTTGTCGAGGTCCGCCACGGCCAGGTACTGGCTTGCGAGACGGATGCGCTGGCGCACGACGTCGCGGCTCTTCTTGTAGTCCTCGTCGTTGCGGCGGTGCTTTATCTCGGAGAAGTCGGAGGCGACTTCCAGTTCCTTCTCCGCGACGATCGCGTCGAGAAGCGCGCCCGCGCGCGGGTGCTGAAGCGCCTGGGCCTCCTCGGCACACGCCTTCGCGTGGTCGCGGTTGTTCTCCTTGAGCGCCTGCTTGGCCTCCTGGTACTTCGCCTCGGCCATGCCGGTCTGGCATTCGCGCTTGACGTCCACCTGGTCGGCGCGGTCGGTGACATGCGCGTTCGCAAGCTTGTACTGGGCGAAAGCCTCCTTCCAGTCGTGAGCCGCCATCGCGGCGCGCGCGGCGGCGAGCTCCTTCTCGGACTGCATCTTCAGGGATTCGCGGACGAGCGCCTCGGTGGCGGCGATTTCGCTGACAAGCTTCTCGTCCTCGGTTGGTTCGGCGGCCTTCGAAGCCTTCTCCGCCGGCTTCTCGTCCTTGGCGACCTCGGCCTCCGCGGGCTTCTCCTCCGCCGCCTTCTCGGCGGCCTTGGGAGCGTCCTCGGCGGGCTTCTCGTCCTTGGCGACCTCGGCCTCCGCGGGCTTCTCCTCCTCCGCCTTCTCGGCGGCCTTGGGAGCGTCCTCGGCGGGCTTCTCGTCCTTGGCGACCTCGGCCTCCGCAGACTTCTCCTCCGCCTTTTCGGCGGGCTTCGCCTTCTCTTCGGACTTGGCCGCCGGCGCGGCGTCAAGGTTCAAAAGGTCGTTGACGTCGTCCTGCGCGTCCGCTGCAACCGGCGCGGACGCACAGATGGCGAATGCAAGCATGACGCAGAACGGCAGAAAGGCCGAGGAATTCCTGTTGAATCTCATTAGAATGCTCCTTGAAGGTTGTTCTACACAATACCCTATCTGGACGGAGAAATCAAGTATTACTGTATGATTTTTTTCTTGTTCGTCTTGAGGTCGATTACTTCAACCTGGCACTTGCCATCGACGCCCCTGAGTTTGCCGATGCGGTACTTCGAACGGTTCTTCCCGTTGACCAGTTCGATCTCCGCGCCCTCGGTCACGGTGTAGGTCTTCCTGTCGCCGCGACCGTAGGCGAGATCGACCTGCGACTCGACCGTGTTCGACGTCACTCCAAGCGTGATTTTCATCTTCTTGCCGTCGGACTTGCGGGCGATGTCCACGGTGGAGACGTCGACCGGCGTCTTGTTGCCGATCTTGGACCCCTTGATGACGCGCTGCTCAGTCTTCTTCTCGAACCCGACGACGGTCCAGCCGGTCTTGGCGCGGCCGTCCATGCTGGCGATCTCCTTGTCCATCTCGGCGTAGACCTTGGAGTCGTAGACCTTCTTGCCTATGCGCTGGAAGACATAGCGCTGTCCCTTGGGAAGCGGCTGGTAGCCGTTGAAGTAGAAGGGAAGCTCGGTGTTGCGCAGTTCGCCGGAGACGGCGAGGAAGTCGAGATAGTCGGGATGGTCGTCGCCGTTGCGGGGGTCGGTCTTCGCGAGGAACTCCTCGAGGTTCGTGAACCCGTCGCCGTCGGCGTCCTGTGCGGCGTCGGCCGGGTCGTCGGGATTGAAGCCGTACTTCTTCTCCCAGTCGTTCGGCATCCCGTCGTGGTCGGTGTCGACTTCGACCTTGACGACGTTCTGCTTGAGTCCGCAGAACGGGCAGGTCTCCGCCTCCGCCGGAATCGGCTTTCCGCACGCCTTCTTCTTCGAGTCGGCGTCGCCATTCTGGCACAGGACGCGCCGTTCGCTGGCGAGGAAGCTGGAGGACTTGGCGTCGACTTCGCGGAGCTTCGGCGGGTTCTTGACGTCGCGGAGCGACTTCTGGAGAACGCCGAGGTCGGCTGCGGGGACGCCCTCGTGGGACGGCCTTACCGCGGCAAGGCTCGCGTCGAACGCCTCCGCCTCGGCTTCGGGAGACCTGCCGAGCGCGGGGACAAGAAAGACAACCGAAACGCCCAGGGCGGCAATGCCGAGAAGCATAGCCAGCTTGTCCCAGTGGGCCTGAAGAAAACTCTGCCTGGAGGCGGCCATTTACTTTTCCTCCTTCTTTGCGGCCGGCTTTTCAGCGGCGGCCTCTTTCCTTTCGCCATCGCCCCTGACGGCCTCGCCGTCCGCGGGCTTCTTTCCGCCATCAGCGGCGGCCTCCGCCGGCGTTTCCAGCGCCGCCGGCTGGGCGGCGACGGCCCGGCCGAAGTCGTAGACGGCAAGCGTCATGTTCACCTGGATCGGGGCGTCCGATTCGGGGTCGACGACGAGACGGTCCACCTTCTTCGCCTCCTCCGGCTTCGCGTCGCCTCCTCGGCGACCTCTGCGGCGACCCGCGTTCGGCGAGTTCTTGGCGGCTTCGGCGGCTTCGGCGGCCGCGATGCGCTCGAGGATGAGGTCGGCGGTCTCCTTGAACGAGAAGCCCTTGACGACGATGAAGCGCTCGTCGGCGGTCAGGGCGTTAAGCACGGACACGAAGGCGGCCGGGCGCGTGGAGAACTCGAACGCATATTCAAGGCACGTGGTCTTGGGCGCGTCCTCGTCCTCGGCGTCCTTCGCCTTTGCCTTCTTCTTCGCCTTGGCGGGCTTTTCGTCGTCCGCGTTCGCGTCCTTCTTCGCGGCCTCGACGCGCTGTACGGCGCGGACGTCGTGGACGCCCGCCTCGGCGAAGATCTCGACGACGTGCGAGATCAGGTCCAGCTGCGACGCGAGACGCGGGACGTCCGCCTTCGCCGGCATGACGCCGCCCTCGCCAAGGTACTGGTCGAACCCGAAGAGGAACGTCTGCGCGCTGATCTTCCCGTCGACGCCGCCCGGCAGCTGCGCGAGGCGGCGTACCTCGGACTGGAGGCGCTGCTTGAAGATCGACTCCGTTTCGCCCGAAAGGCCGCGGTCGCCGCGCGCCGCGAAGGCGCAGGCCGACTCCTGCCACGCCGCGTAGCTGGCCTTGTTCGAATGGACGTCGGCAATCGACTTCTGCGACGGAAACACGTCGGCCTCGTTGTAGCGCCTGAAGGCCTCCTGCCCGCCGGCAAGATTTTCCTCGGCATTCCGCCTCTGGGACATCGCGTCCCATAGCATGTACCCCAGACCGCCGGCAAGCACGACGAAAACACCCACGCCGACGAATCCGGCAATCTGCTGCTTAGAGAGACTCATTTTCTGGACGCCTTTCCTTTACGCCCCGTCTCCGGAATGGCGGACGGCGCCTTGGCGAAATCCATCTGGATCGCAAACTCGACCATGCAGGCCTTCACGTCCTTCTGCGCCACGATCTTGACAGAATCGGACACGATGGCCTGGCGTCCCTTGAGGGCGGCCTGCACTATTTCGTCCGCCGTCGACTTCTTGCCCTTGTTCTCGGCGGACCACTTCGCCTCGGCCTTGGTCATCGCGTCCTTCCAGCCGCGAATCGTCACGCGGGCGCGCTCGACAGCCTCCTCGCCCGCCTTCGGCCTGTCGCCGACGGCGGCCCACTCGGTGATCCACATTCCGGGCAGCAAACTGTCGCGCACGGCGCGGACGCGCTGCAGCACGGCGGAACGCCGCCAGAGAAGCCCCTGGAACTCGTCGCTCCTCTCGCGGACTTCGGCCTCCTCCCGGAGCTCCGCCTTGAGCTTCGACTCGATGGAGCCCAGCCTGCCGTTGCGCGCGTCGACCATGTCGCACTTCGCCTTCACGACGGCCTCGGTGCGGCTCTCGGCGACCCATCCGGCGGCGAGGGCGGCGAGGAACGCGGCCGCGCCGACGACGAGCGACGGAATGCGGCGTATCGTCTGCGCCTCCTTGACGAGCTCCGGCGGCATGAGGTCGATCCTGATCGCCGCGCCGTCCGTCATGCGGAGGGCGAGGCCGACGGATTCGGAGAGGATGAACGCGCCGCTCTCCTGAAGCTCCGCCTTGTCGATCTTCGGGCCGAGAGCGACGCCCGTCTCGAAGGGATAGAGGAAGTCGACGTCTACGCGAAGCGTCTCCTGGAAGAACTCGGCGATCTGCGGAAGACGCGCCGTGCCGCCCGTGAGATAGAGATGCGACGGCGCGGAGCCGCCCTGCTGCGAACGGTAGAAGTTGATCGACCGGGAGATCTCGGCATGGAGGCGCGTGAGGACCGTGCGAATGACCTTCGACACGCGGTCCGCCACCTCGTCGGCGTCCTCCGTGACTCCGCCCATCGACACGTAGCCGCGCTCCACCTTAAGCTGCTCCGCCTCCTCAAGCGAACACCCGAACGCCTGCGCGATCTCCTTCGTTATCGCGTTGCCGGCGACGGGGATGGAGCGGTTGTATATCTTCTCGTTCTCGATGAGGATGAGATTCGTCGTCTTCGACCCGACGTCAAGCAGGACCGTGCATCCCGGAAGGCCGCGGTGGACGAACTTCAGCGCGTTGCACACGGCCATCGGGGAGACGTCGACGACGACGGGCTTGAGGCCCGCCTCGCGGACGCCGTCCGTGACGGCGCGGACGCCGTCCAGCTTCGCCGCGACGATCAGGGCCGCCAGGTCGCCGTCGGGAGTGTTCCCGAGGAACTGGTGGTCGCTCACGATCTCGTCGCTGGGGAACGGGACGTTCTGCTCCACTTCGTATCGGACAAGCTGCTCGAGCTTCTCCTTGTCGCCGACGGCGGGGAACTTGGCGAAGCGCGGGAACACCATCTGCCCGCTGAGGGAGACGACGAGCGGCGCCGGGCGAATGCCCTTCTCGCGCATGATCTGGTGGAGAACGGACGGCAGGGCCGCGGCGAGCGTTTCGGGCGCGTTGACGTCGACGCCCGAAAGCTCCGCCGAACCATAGGCGTTCAACGTCAGATTGCGCTTTCCGCTCAGCGAATAGTCGGCAAGCACCGCCCTGGATGCGCCGATATTGAGAGTGAGAAGTCGTGACATTTTGTTTTCCGATGAAGAGGAGCGTGTCCTGATTGCGCCCTGCTACTGGGCAAGTTCGTAGTCTGCGTTGTTCACGAGGTAGAACGGGGTCTTGGAGCGGTCGACAAGTCCCTGGCGGCGCTCGACCATCGCGCGCTTCTCGCCCTTGATCGTCTTCTCCCAGTTCATGAACTTGTCGTTCTCCCACCACTTCTCGCCGGCCTGCGCGACGTCGCCGCTGGCGTTCTCCGTCTGGAACGCAAGCTCGTCGCCCTCCTTGTTGGTGATCATGACCGTGACCGTGCAGGGCTCGCCGAAGCGCTCGAGGACGGACGGCGGAAGGCAGACGCTCGCCATGTGGCCGCCCTTCTTGATGTCCACGTAGCGGACCTGGGTGTTGTAGTAGGAGTACTGCGCCACCGGGTTGCGGGGGTCCTTCTCCTTCGCCTTCGTGGAGTCGAGAAGCACGTGCCACGTGAACGTCAGCTCGTCCTGCCACTTCGCCATCGTGGTGTACTTCATCTCAAGGACGATCCACTGGCGCGGCTTGCCGCCGAGCGGAGGCATGAGACGGCCGTTGGCCTGAAGATTCGGGGCACTGGCAAGACACGTGCCGCCCGGACGCGCCGGCGCGTCGATGGTCACGTAGGCGTCGCGTCCCTTGGCGACGGTGGCGCCGCCGTCGGCGCCGCGCGGGCCGCGCTTCTTCGACTGGGCGGAAACTGACAGCGCGCAGACAAGCGCAATCGTGACTATGGCGAACAGTTTTCTTTTCATGTCTTGTTCTCCTGCAAGAGGGGTTGGAACGTCGGACGAGATAGTATCACAAAACCTTCATCTTGGGCAAGTCCTGAATGTCGACGCAGCCAAGAACTTTTTTGTCCGGGCCGCAGACCGGGAGGTCGTCGATGTGCCGTTTCTCGAAGACGCGCAGCAGATCGACCGCGTAGGCGTCCGACGAGATGGACAGGGGCTCCTTCGTCATGTGGAGCGAAATCGCGTCGCCGAGGACGTCGCGGCCCTTCGAGACGTGGCGGCGGAAGTCGCCGTCGGTGAAGATGCCGAGGAGGCGGCCTTCGTCGTCCACGACTACGGCGGAACCCGCCTGCGCCCTCGTCATCGCAAGGAGCGATTCGAGGACGGTCGCAGACGGCTTCACGAACGCGACGCGGTCGCCGGTGCGCATGACGTCGGAGACCTTGAGCAGCAGCGCGCGGCCGATCGCCCCCGCCGGGTGGTTGAGCGCGTAGCTCGCCTTGTCGAAGCGCGTCGCGTCGATCATCACCATCGCAAGCGCGTCGCCCATCGCCATCGTCGCCGTCGTGGAGTTCGTGGGCGCCATACCGAAGGGACACGCCTCCGCGCCGCACGGGATCTCAAGCACGACGTCCGCCAGGCGCGCGAGCGTGGAGTCGGGATTGCCGACCATCGCGACGACCTTGAGGCCGTGGCGGCGAATGGCCGGGATGAGGCGGACGACCTCGTCCGACTCCCCGGAGAAGCTCAACGCGAGAAGCAGATCGCCCGCGCCGGTCATGCCCAGGTCGCCGTGCATCGCCTGCACGGGATTGAGCACGATCGAACACGTGCCGGTGCTTGCGAAGATCGCGCTCATCTTCTCCGCCACGTGCAGGTTCTTGCCGACGCCCGTGACGACGACCTTGCCGCCGCCGCGAAGGCATTCGAGCATGAGGCCGATCGTCGCGGCGAAGGATTCGCCAAGCGAATCGCGCGTGCGCTCAAGCCCGGCGATCTCCACGTCGAAGACTTCGCGCGCGCGCCTGATCTGTTCGTCGGCAGTCATCGGAAGGGCCTCACTTCGCCGTGCTCTGCAGCAGGGTGACGCAGATCGTGCCGACGATGTCGTCGGACGAGCAGCCGCGCGAAAGGTCGTTCATCGCCTTCGCAAGCCCCTGAAGGTTAGGACCGATGGCCTTCGCGCCGCCAAGGCGCTGCGCGATCTTGTAGCCGATGTTGCCGGCCTGCAGGTCGGGGAAGATGAAGACGTTGGCGTTGCCCTGGATGTCGCCGTCGGGGTTCTTGAGATGGCCGACGGCAGGCGCGATCGCCGCGTCGAACTGCAGTTCGCCGTCCATCTTGATTCCGCGCTCCGCGAAGAGGGGCTTTGCGAGGGCGACGGCCTTCTGCACCTTCTCGACGAGCTCGCCCGCGGCGGAGCCCTTCGTGGAGAAACTCAGGTACGCGACGCGCGGCTCGTTGCCGGTGAGGTCGCGGTACGTCTGCGCGGTGGCGAGGCCGATGTCCACGAGCTGCTCCGCAGTGGGATTGGGAATCACCGCGCAGTCGCCGAACGCGATCACGGAGTCGCCGCTCGGCGTCGGCTGCGGGAGGTCGAGGATGAAGCAGCTGGACGCCGTCTTCACGCCCTTCTGCGTGCCGAGCGTGTGGAACGCGGCGCGGAGCATGTCGCCGGTGGAGGCGATCGAGCCGGCGACGAGGCCGTTGGCGAGGCCGCGGCGCACCATCATGCCGCCGAAGTAGATGCGCTTCGTGCGCATCGTGCGAAGCGCCGTCGCAAGGTCGATGATCTTCTGCTTCTCGACGGGCTTGCGGCCCTCCTTCGCGTTCCAGGCCTCAAGATAGTCCCTGGCCAGCTCGTCGCCGAGCGGGTCGGTGGTGTAGTCGATCACGCGCACGCCGTGCGCCGCCAGCTTGAGGCCGAAGCCGGCTTTCGCCTCCGCGGCCGCGATCTCCTCCGGCGTGCCGAGCACGACCGGCGTGCAGATCTTGCGGTCGACGCAGGCGCACGCCGCCGCGATGACGCGGGAATCAAGGCCTTCGGGCAGCACGATCGTGCCGTTGAGCTTGGAGGCCTGCTCAATTATCTTCTCTATTGCGTTCATTCAATCCTTTCCTTGGCCGAACGCAGTTCGGCCATCAACACTGTTTCAGGGCGGCCACCGCACCGTACGGGACGATGCCGTGGCCGCACAGACAAAAGCAAAGCCGCCGCCATGCCGCGGCCGCGTGGCCTATGCAAAGCCGCAACCAAGGCACACCGCCGCCGCGCAGTGGCCGAGCGGCAGATGCAAAGCCGCAACGCGAAACCGCCGCCGCGCAGTGGCCGCATGGCCGATGCCGGACGGTGGCGCGAAGCCACTGCCAAGCCAGCCAAGGCACACCGACCGGCAGCCAAAACGCCGCCGACGAGGCGGGCGAAACGGCGACGCCGAGCCGGCCATGGCGCCAAGGTGGCAGCCCATGCAGGGGCAGTGGCCGCGCTGCCGCCAAGACGCCATCGGGGCTGACGGCGCGGCCAGCCACAGACCGCCGCGCCTGCGCCCGCGCACGATGCCCAAGCGAATGGCAAGGCCGCTGCCATGCAAGGCGATTGGGCAAGAGCGCGAAGGCCGCAAGGCGGTGAAATCGGGCGAAGCGGCGAATGCCGAAGGCGACGCCCAGGCGCGGGCGGGCAAATGGCAAATGCCACAAGCCCCCGGATGGCCGCAGGAAGCATCGGGGGACGCCATCCATCAGAGTTCTGCATTCCCGCGGCAGCCGAAAGCCATGCCGCCGTGAATGCCCTTGCGCCTTTCCCGCCGGCGGCCCGGCCCTTGCGCCTCAGGCCTTTGCCGCCTTAAGCACCGCAACCGTTTCGCGGGCGATCATCAGCTCCTCGTTCGTAGGAATCACAATCACGGGAATCGCCGAATCAGCCGTAGAGATCACGCCCGATTTCCCGCCGAACATTGCCTTGTTCGCCTTCCTGTCCAGCTTCACGCCGAGGGCGCCGAGCCGCTTCACGATCTGCTCGCGCAGTTCCGCCGCGTTCTCGCCAATGCCGCCGGCCATCACAATCGCGTCGGCGCCGCCGACGAGCGTGTTGTAGCCGCCGACGTACATCGCGGCACGGTGTCCGAACGCCTCAAGAGCCTCAAGCGCGTCGAGGTCGCCGGTCTCGGCTTTCGCCACCACGTCGCGGGTGTCGCCGCCGAAGACTCCCGTAAGGCCCTGAAAGCCCGATTCCTTGTTGAGCATCCTGTCCAGCTGCTCAAAGGAGTAGCCTTCCTTGCCGAGGAAGAAGAGGACCGCGGGATCGAGCGTACCGGAGCGCGTGCCCATCACAAGACCGTCCAGCGGAGTGAGGCCCATCGTGGTGTCGAGGCACTCGCCGTTCTTCACGGCGGCGATGGACGAGCCGTTGCCGAGGTGGCACGTCACGAGATTGACCTTCTTGAGCGGCTTCTCCAGCCACTCGGCCGCGGCCTGGGTGAGGAACTTGTGGCTTGTGCCGTGGAAGCCGTACTTGCGGAGGCCGTACTTGCGGCTGACGGCGCGGGGAATCGCATAGACGTAGGCGCAGCCCGGCATCGTCTGGTGGAACGCCGTGTCGAAGACGGCCACGTTCGGAACGCCCTTGGCGGCCTTTTCGCAGGCCTCCACGCCCTGGAGGTTGGCGGGATTGTGGAGGGGGGCGAGGGGGCTGAGCTTCACGATCGCCTTCTTCACGGCGGCCGTGACCTTGACGGACTCGGCGAACCTGTCGCCGCCGTGGACGACGCGGTGGCCGATGGCGTCTATTTCCTTCAGGGACTCGACGACGCCGCACTCCGGATCGCAGAGCGTCGCCGTGACGGACTTTATCGCCGCGACATGGTCCGGCGCGGGAATCTCCATCGTCCTTTTCTCGCATCCCGTCTTCGTGTAGACGAGACGGGAGCCGTCAAGCCCGATGCGCTCGACAAGTCCCTTGCAGAGCATCTGCTCGCCCTTCATGTCGAAGAACTGGAACTTGAGCGAGGAAGAACCGCAATTGACTACAAGAACCTTCTGAATCGCTTTCATGGCAGTCACGACCCTGCGGCGTCGATGCGCCGCAGGGCCTTCCTTTCATCTTTTTGCGCTACTTCTCGAGCTTCACCTTGAGGAACGCGGACGAGCCTACGCCCGCGGCGTCCATGGCCGCCTTGACCTCCTCTGCGGAGACGGTCTCGACGGTCTCGGCGTTGGCGCGAATCTCGATCGTCTTCACCTTGGTCGTGACGGCGTTTGCGAAGTCGGGCGTCTCGGAGGCGACGAGCCAGACCGTAACCGTGGCGACGTCATCGATCGCGTAGAGCGTCAAGTCGCCGGCGGAGGCCTCGGAGGTGACGGAGAGCGAGATGCCGTCCTCAAGCGAGAAGGACTCGATCTTCAGCGTCGTGACGTCCTTCGCGGACGAGGCGGCGGCCGGGGCGGTGGAGAGGAGCGCCAGGGCGACGGGGCTGCCGTTGGCAACGAGCGAGCCCATCGGGTAGGAGGCCAGAGCGGAGAACGCGCCATCGGCGGAGAGCTTCGTGTAGGCGGCCAGCGTCTTCTTCAGGTCGGGGTTGACCTTGGCGAAGAACGTGTCGCCGGCAATCGGGGACGTCGCCGTCAGGCTGCCGCTCTCGTTCATCTCCCAGGCGTCCGGGAATCCGTCGTTGTCCGTGTCGGCGTCTTCGATGAAGACCTCGGCGGTCGGCGTCTCGCGGCCCGCGCCGACGACGTACGCCTTGGGCGTGTAGAGCCAGCGGACTCCATCGGAGGTTTCGCTGACGCCGCCGACGTAGTTGCCGTAGCCCCAGGACTCCCAGCTGTCCTTCTTGAAGTCGCCGTTCGTGTCGATGTAGGCACGGACGTAGTAGGACGTGTCCGCGGAGGCGGGCAGACCGCAGATGACAGCGTTGACTTCGACCGTGTCGGTCTCGGCAATCGTCGCGACGTTCGTGACGTACGCCTCGCCGACGGGCTGGCCCGCGAAGTCGGGCGTGGTGAACGCCTGGACGTGGACGAGGTTCTTCAGGCTCTTCGGGCTGGTGGAGAGGCTGCCGGCAAGCGGGCCGAAGTACTTCACCGCGACCTTGATCGAACCGCAGCGGGCGCCGTCGTTGGCGTTGCCCGTCGTGTTCAGGCGGAACGGCGTCTTGGTCTCGCTCGAATTGAACGACGTGAACTTCGCGTCGAGCATCGAGACGGCCCAGTAGTAGTTGTTCGTCGTCTCGAACACGTAGCCCTTGTCCGTGACCATGCCCGCGTAGACGGGGGCGGTCCACGAATAGTAGCCGCTGGAATCGCGCACGGGGGCGGGCAGGGCGTCGGACTCGTAGACGACCGTCTTCTGGTCCGCCGCGTAGATCCGGGCCATGAACGCCGGGTAGTCCTTGACGCGGATGCCGTCCGCGTCAAGCGGCTCGTGCTTCCAACGGAAGGTCGGGCTGCCGGAGTAGACGATCTGGGCGAGGTTCGCGTCGGGCGTCGTCTTCGTGTAGGTGCGTTCGAAGACATTGCCGAAGAGAACGGCCATGTTGTTGTTCGTCACGCCGTAGGCGACGGGACCCTCGCCGAGGACGATGCGATAGGTGGCATTCGTGATGTAGGACGCCGTGCCCTGGAAGTCGGAGGTCAACCGGCCCCAGTCGAGGTCGAGCAGACCGGCGTCGAACAGATTCGCCTCCGTGAGCGCGGGATTCGCCGTGAGGTCGAGCACCTGGTCGAAGACAACCCTGTTGTAGGCCGCCATCCTGCTCTCGTTGATCGAGGAGCGGACGACGCGGACGCGGGTACGGGCGGAGACAACCGACTGCGTGCCCACGAAAGCGGAGGCGAAGTTCTCGTAGTACGATCCCTTGACGCCGCGGTCGGTGAGGGCGTTCACGCTGTCGAAGTCCGTCGCCGCAAGGGCGTCTGCAAGCGCGACACGGACGATCTGCGACGAGGTGTCGGTCAGTTCGACCTTGACGTCAGCGTGATTCCAGCCGACGTCGACGTCGGCGGCGACGCCGTAGGGTTCGCCGGGCGTCCACACGCCGTCGGCGTTCTCGTCCATGAAGACGACGAACGTGTTCCTGCCTTCGCGGACATGACCGCCCGAGGAGGCGCTCATCGCCTCGGCGGCGGAGAGCTGGCACTTGACGGTGGAGCCGTCCGAGGCCGCCTTGCTGTCCCATCTCACTTCGACGAAGCACTGCGCAATGTCGAAGCGCGTCCAGTCCTCGTCATATGCGCCGGAACTGAATGTGGTTCCGTCGGAGTAGACGTACTGCGGCATGGAGTCGAAGTCGATCTCGATGGAGTTGGACGCATAGTCGACCTTTCCGACGACATCGTTGATCATCGTGAGGTCGTCGACGTCGGCGTCCTTCGGACGTACGTGGGTGCTGACGATGCTGAGCCAGTCGGAACCCGAGGCGTTCCACACGAGGTTCTCCTCCGTCTTGGTCAGGGGATAGGTGTCCTTGAATGCCAGCTTGACGGTGCCCGGGACAATCGAGCCGGGTCCGAGGTTGATCGTCATGCGGCCGCCGGGATTGACGCCGATGAACTTCGTGCAGGAGGACGCCGCTCCGCCCGCGCCGGCGACGTTCCACGTCGCGTCGGGGAGACCGGTGACGCCGGACTTCTCGGAGTAGGCCCTGACGACGAGCGAGCCGGAAAGGGGCTTGCCGCCGGCGCGGACCGCCGTGAGGGAGATGAGCGGCACCGGGTATTCCGGCATCACGTTCTCCTCAAGGGAGAGCGAGAGTTCCTTCGTGGGGTCGGTGAGGGCGCGGCATTCCGCGAAGTTGCTCCAGCCGTCGTCGTCGTCGTCGTTCCACGGATTGTAGAGCGCGCGGGAGAGGCCGTATCTGTCCTCCCACTCGTCCTCCATGAAGTCGTGGTCGGAGAACATCTCGCCGAGGTAGAGCGAGCCGACGGTGAGGAAGTAGTCGGGGACGCGCTGGCCGTCGACGTAGAACGTCATCGGCATATCGGGCTTGACGCTCGGGAAGCCGTACTGGCTGAAGCCCTCGCCAATCAGGTATTCGGCGTAGTTGGAGAGGCCGTCACCATCGGAATCGGCATAGGCGTCCGCGTCGGCGTAGCCGTAGAGGTTCTCCCACCAGTCGAGGAGGCCGTCGTTGTCGACGTCGGCCGTGGAGGCGTAGTCGGAGTCGATCGTGCCGTCGGGAAGCATGCCCTTCGCCAGGTCGCGGAGGTAGGCCTCGCGGGCGGTCATCTGGACGCCGCCGTAGTTGACGAGGGAATCCCAGTTGAACCCTTCGGGGGCGTCGTACTCCGCCATCGCGAAGTCCTGCCACCAGTCGGGGATGCCGTTGGCGTCGAGGTCGTCGCCGGTGGCCGCCCAGGCGTCGGACGGGCCGTTGCCGTCCCACATCTCCTTCGCGCGCTTGGCGAACGCGCCGCCGAGCGGGACGAGGTCGGAGGAGCCGACGAAGCCGGAGCGCAGCTGGAAGAGGTACTTGTTGTAGAGTTCAGTGACCGCGGAATCGCCGGTCGTCTCGCTGAGCATGCTGAGCTTGTTGATGCGCCAGGTGAGGTCGGAGAGGAACGAGTAGTACGGATACGGCGTCATCGTGTTCGGGAACGTGAACGACGCGCTGCCGGACTCGCTGGCGAGACAGACGCCGCCGACGTTCTCGGCCCAGTAGTGGGAGTCGACCACGGAGCCGTCCATCATCGGGAGATGTCCGACGGTGTTGGGAATCCACGGCACCCAGCGGTAGTTTCCGTAGACCGTGCTGTGGACGGGCGTCTCATACCACCAGCCGCAGTAGATGTCGCCGGGGAAGAGGGCGCCGTCGGCACGGGCCGCGTCCTGAACGTTCTTCGTGAAGCCGAAGGGCTCGTAGGCGACGTCGCCGTATTCCGGCGTCACGCCGCCGGGCAGCGTCTGGAAGTTGTAGTGCAGGACGAGCTCGGCGGGCAGCGTGGCGAGACCGTCGTTGTCGTTGCGCGTGGCGCCGGCCACCCAGGCGGCGTACACGGAGTCGCGCATGGACTTGACATCGTCCGCGGAGAGGCGCGTCCTGTAGGTCTCGGCGATCTCGGCGGCCGTGCGGACGCCGTCCCAGACGCGGACTTCGTCAACATAGCCGGCGTAGAACGAGCCGTAGCTTTCGTCGAACGTCGATTCGGCGGAAAGTTCCACGCCGGAGGCGGCCGTGGCGCGGGCGCCGAGGACCATGGCGGCGGGAACCGTCCTGTAGCCGTGGCCGAGGACGAGCGACGAGGCCTCGCCCGGACGCGCCTCCTGGTTGAGGACGTAGATGCCGTTGGCGGGAATCTGCGAGGTGGCCGTGCCCTTGACGAACTTGCCGTCGACGTAGAGCGAGAAGGTCTTGCCGTCGTAGGAGATCGCCACGTGCGTCCACTTGCCGGCGGTCAGGGCGCTGCCGACGACGAACGCAGAGCCGTCGGAGGAGCCGGATTCGACCGCGGCGCTCGTGTCGAACTGTCCGTAGACGCGGCCGTCGGCCATGACGCCGATGCGGAAGTTGACGCGGAGGCGGGAGACGTTGTTGGAGATCGAGTCGGCGCCGTACCGGCAGACACGCTCGAGGATCACCTGGTCGCGGGCGACGTCCTCGGGGCAAATCCACGCCTCGGCGGTGAACTGGCGGAGAAGGTCGTACTCAAGCATGTTCGGGCGTGTGAGCGAACTCCAGCGGGTGGCCGCGGCGGAGTTCTCGCCCGGGAGCCAGAGCGCCTGGCGGCGGTCGGGGTCGGAGAAGTCGAGCGCGTCGGAGACGCCGGTGGAGGTAACCTTCTGCTCCTCGCCGTCGGGGATGCCGTCGTGGTCGGTGTCGTAGCCCTCGTTCTCCTCGAACGCGAACATCCAGTCGGAGGAAGAGCCGTCAAGCGTCTGGTCGCTTCCGACAGACCAGCCCCAAGGATAGGCGAGGAGGTCGGACGGCAGACGATAGTACTGCGCGACGTAGCTCGAATTGTCGAGGGCCGTGGAGTCCGTGAACCAGAGCGGGGTCGGGTCGGTGTGCGTGGGCGAAGCGCTTGTCATGTTGACGAGCAGGGCCTCGTCGGCGTTGCGGAGGCCGTCGCCGTCGGGGTCGGCTTCAGGGACGCCGTTCATCCACGGATACTTGACCGCGTCGAACTCGACCTCGTCCGGAGGCGTGAGCGCCCAGCCGGTCCAGGCGTTGCAGTACCAGGTGCAGACGCCTCCGAATGCCTTGGCGATAACGTCGCCGGAGATGATGTCGGTCTCCTTGCGGCCCTCGGTCACGCTTCCGAGCAGCGGGTTGAGGCCGTGGAAGAGCTCGTAGTAGTCGTCCATGCCGTCCTGGTCGGTGTCCTGGACGCGCGGGTCGGTGGAGGCGTAGCCGGAGGCGGGATACCACTGCCCGCCGACGTAGAGCTGGGGACGGAGCATCACGCGGTAGCCGACTTCGTCGTACTCGCCGGCGCCGGACGGGTTGAGGGCGACCTTGTCCCACGCATGGGGAGGCTTGGCGAAGTAGCCGAGCTTGTCGAAGTTCCAGGCGCCGGTGGCGTTGAACCCGGCGGCGCGGGCCTCGGCGTAGAACGCCTCGCCGTCCATGATGTTCATCGGGAGGAACTTGACGAACTTGCGGGAGTCCGGAGTGGCGGCGGGCATCCAGCTGCCCATGAGGGGCGTGGAGCCGTCGTCGTAGCGGAGGTGGCGGAGCGACTGGACGAGGTACTCCTGGAAGTTCTGGAGACCGTCGTGGTCGAAGTCGTAGTCGCGGTAGGTGCCGGTGCGGTAGTCATAGGCTCCGGTGGAATCCTCGGAGTTCGGCTTCGTGTAGGAGTCGTTGGCGTAGGTCGGGTCCATGCCGGCGGTGATGTAGCAGCCCAGGGCGGACGCGCCGGAGGCGAGACCGTCGCCGCGGCGAATCAACTCGATCTCGTCGTCGCCAAGCCCGTCGGCGTTGTCGGGCTTGCCGTCGGAGCCGAAGACGATGCCGGCGAATTCGAGTTCCCACGGATCGGGGAGAAGGTCGCCGTCGGTGTCGACGGAGCAGGGGTTGAGGCCGCCGCCGCGGACGCAGATGAGCCCCTTGCCGTCGACGACGTCTGCGTCAAGCTCGGGCATTCCGTCGTTCGAGCCATAGATGAACGTGTAGACGTGCTCGCCGTGGGAGGTTGCCCCGTAGACGATGGAGCGGCGCCAGAACTCGGTGTCCATCTCGCCTTCGTCGCCGTCGGAGATGCCGTCGCCGTCGGTGTCGGGATCGGCCGGGTCGGTCGGGAAGAACTTGTTGTACCAGCCGCGGAGACGCCCCGGATGGTTGGCGACGATCGTCTCGACGTCCTCGTAGGCCTTGCACGAATCGGTGCCGGCGTATTCCTGGACGAGGTCGAGCCCGTCGTCGTCGGAATCGGCGATGTCGGCCTCGCCGCCCGCGTTCGGATCGTGTCCGACGTAGAGCTCCCAGCCATCGGGGACGCCGTCGCCGTCGGTGTCGGCGCCGTGGACGGTGGAGGCGTACTGCTTCACGCCGTCGGGCATGTATTCGGGCACGGTGAACGGGACGTTCGGATTGGTGGTGCCGTCGGCGAAGACGGAGGCGCGCTCGGCCTCGCTGGACCACTTCCCAAGGTCGTCGGCCATGCTGCGGAGACCGGTCTTGTAGCGGTACTTCAGCAGAAGATACTCGTCGCGGGCCGTGTACTTCTCGGTGTTCTGCGCCACGCCGGCCTCGCCGACGTTCAGGGCGGCCATGGCCTCGGGTCCCTTGTCGATGGTGGCGGGCTTCTCCCAGCGCTCGGCGAGATAGCCCTTCTCGTTCTTGAACCAGCCCGTGCGCGGGTCGAAACCGAACTGGCTGTAGACCTGGTCGTGGACGAGCATGATGGAGTTCGTCGAACCCTGGAAGGCATCCTCGGAGAGGACCAGTTTAATGACCGGATTGTCCAGCGTGGAGGCCTCCATGTCCACTTCGACCGTGAAGAGGCCGTTGTCCTTGCCGAACTTCTTGACGAAGTCCATCGGGTCGAAAGCCTGCGCGTCGAGGGGCTTCACGCGGCTCGTCGGGACGACTTCGGAATCCGCCGCGCCGTAGCGGTAGACGGGGATGCAGGAGAAGCCGTTCGTGGCGGAGGCGATGAACTTGTAGCCGCCGTCCTCGGTGGCGGTGACGACGCCGGCGCCGTAGTTCGGGAGGGCGATTTCGAGGTCGCCGGAGATCTTCAGGACGAGATACGTGTCGTCGGTGACGTGCTTGGCCATGAAGTCGCCGTCCGCGTTGCCGTCGGCGCCTTCGCCGTCCTTCGTCTTGAGCGGGTTCATGCCGTACATGACCTCCCAGAAGTCGGAGAGGCCGTCGCCATCGGTGTCCCAGTCGACCGGGTTCGTGCCGAGGGCGAGTTCCTCGGCGTCGGTGAGCCCGTCGTTGTCGGAATCGCGGAGGGCGAACTCGACGCCGGACTTGACGGTCGGGTTGAAGAGAGCCTCGATCTCCTCGGAGGTGATGACCTCGCCGACGGCGATGTCGTTCAGGGAGAAGCGGCGTCCGGTGAGCTGGCGGTGTTCGCCGTCCTGCATCCAGCCGACATGGGCGAGATACCAGAAGTAGTACTCGTAGCCGTCGGGGCCGCCGTCGCCGTCGGTGTCGGCGATCGTCGGGTCGGTGCGGTTTTCGGGCGACCAGTCGGACTCCCTGATTGCGGCAGCCCACTGCGCGATGAGCGTCTCGTTCGTGGCGTCGACGGGCAGGGAGAGCTGGCTGTCGGCGTTCTTCGCGTTCCAGGCCTTCATGAAGGCGTTGGACTCGGCCTCGGTGTAGTGCGGCTCGGAGATCCAGTCGCCGATGGTGTAGTAGCTCTTGCCGCGGCTCGCGCTGCGGAGGTTCAGGCCGGAGCGCTCGGCGGTGTAGTCGCTGCCGATGGTGGTCGGGGAGAGGCCGCTCACACCGCGGATTTCAAGGTCGGCGGTGAACTTGGGGCCGACGGTCGTCCAGTTCGTGACGGAGTTGGCGAGGACGGTGCCGGTCATGGTGAGGCTGGGCAGATAGTCGTCGTCGCCGTTGTAGCCGTCGACGTCCTTCAGGTCGGAGCCGTCGGAGGTCGTCGCCCCGGAGCCGGAGGCGTCGCTGCCTTCAGAGCCGCCGATGAGGTCGTAGAGGTAGCCGCCCTCCCACTTGCGCGTGGCGAAGACGTCGGGGACGCCGTCGAAGTTGATGTCGCCCACGTTGTCGGACGGCATGTACTCAAGGGAGAAGACGCCGGTGACGTTGCGGTCCTCGTACTGGGTGGAATCGTCGTCGCCTTCGGGGAGGGTGACGGAGCCGCGTATCTCGACCGGGCCGAGAGCCGGGTTGAGCATCAGCATCTCGCCCGTGACGGAGCCGGACGACGGATCGGAGACGTTGTTTATCCAGCAGTAGAAGAAGCTGTCGAGCTCCTTGTTGGAGTAGGCGTACGTGCCGTACTTCGTGGGCATGGATTCGCCGACGCTGAAGCCCTTGCCGTAGAAGAAGACCTGTTTCTTGGCGTCGTCGATCGAGAAGTTCCACTGCTGCATGTAGTCGGTGAAGACCTTGGCGAGCGCGCCGTTCTCGGTCCAGACCTGGCCTGCGCCGAGACCGACGGCGCTGTTGTAGAGCTTGGCGAGCTCAGTGTCCGAATTCCAGCTGGGGGTCTTCGGGGTGAGGTAGAGGTTGAGTGACGGCTTCACGTAGTAGAAGCGGGTGAGGGAGTGGACGCCGCCGTCCTTGTCGGTGACGGTGAGGATGATGGTCTTGTCGCCGCCCGACGTGAAGGAGGTGGTGTAGGAGCCGGTGCGGACGTCCACCTCGCCGAACTTCGACGTCTTGGACATCGGCTCGCAGTCGCCGGAGATCTCGACCGTCATGCCGTCGCGCAGGTCGATCTCGATGTCCTTGACCGTCCAGTCGATCTTGACCTCCTGGCCGATCGCGACGGTCGTGACGTTGGTGGTGTCGACCGGACGGACGAACCTGGGGTCGACGTTGTCGATCGAGAAGGTGAAGGTGGCCGGCTGGAAGAGATCCTTCATCATGGTCTCGGTGGCCGTGTCGACCGTCTCGTTCGTGACGGCGGCGGTGAGCTGGAGACCGTCGGTCCAGGACGTGCCGTCGATGCCCTTGAGGGTCACCGAGTTGACGACGGTCTTGTTGGCGAGAACCTGGAAATCTGTGGCGGAGAGTTCGATGCTGTCGACGTGGATGCCGTTCGTGACGACGTCGACGACGATGTTCACCCTCTTCGAGGGAGCCTCGGAAAGGTAGACGTTGAACTTGCAGGTCTGGTCTTCGTCGATCCTGTCGGTGCCCCAGGCGGATTCGATGACGACGGACGGGGTGGTGCCGACGTCGACGGCGAACCTGATCGAGTCGCCCCAGTCGGGGTCGTCGTCAGGGGCCTGCCAGTGTCCGCCGTTCTCCTCGTCGGAATCCGCGACCCACGTGAAGTCGCCGGGAGAGCGCATGTCCTTGTCCATGGCGCAGACTTCGACGTAGTTGTTCGTGCCCTCGTTCTGGAAGGCGTACCAGAGCGTGTTGCTGCCCATGGTGTAGAACGTCTGGGGAAGGCCGCGGCCGTCGCCGATCGTCCAGCGAAGCACGTGGCACGTGGCGGTGTTGGTGGAGGCGAGGTCGGCCTTGACGTCGTTGACGTTCGCCGTGAACTTCTTCGGGATGCCGAGCGGAATCGTGGGCGTGATCTGGCCGTCGGATATCCTGGCGCCGCCGACATTGACGTAGGAGATGGCGGGCTTGACGTTGTTGACCGTGACGTAGAGAGTCTTGGACTGGAAGTCGGTGACGACATTGGCGGGGTCGTAGGTCTCCGTCGTGCAGAGGACCACCTGGAATTCAGGGGTGCTGGGACCGTCGCTGAACTTGATCGGTTCGGCGGGAATCACCGCCTCGCCGTCGACTATCTTGACGCCCTTCCGCGTGGAGGCGACGCCATCCCTGTCGTACGCGAAGAGCTTGGACTCGGTGTAGTTCAGCGCGTCGTCGTTGGCGGGGACGATGAACGCATAGAGGATGTCGCCATAGGCCTCCGAAAGCTGGATCTTGACGGAGAGGCCGGCGGAGTCGCTTTCGTCGACCGTGACCTGCGTCTTGTCGTCGGTGGTCGTCAGGAAGACCTGCGCCGGCTCGGAGACGACGACGTTGAAGTTGACGACGGTCGTCTTCCCTTCGGGGTTGGTGATCGTGAGGGAGGACTTGTATTCCTTGGCCGTCGTGTACTTGATCGGGAGCGTAATCACGCCACCGACGGGGACCTGGTTCTCGAAGGTCAGCTTGGAGTTCATGCCGGAGCCGCGGTCCCAGACAAGCGTGTAGCCGCCGACGCCGTCGATGTCCCCGGCGTTGTAGTTGCGGTAGCTGTCGTCGATCCGCACGGCTATCTGCTGCTCGGCGCCGCCGACGAAGGAAAGCTCAGAACCCTCGGCGGGATGGTAGACGACCGGGGACATTCCGCTGACGCGGAGCTGGCAGCCCTTCTTGTCGGTGTAGAAGCTGTCGGCGGCCGTCGGGGAGACCTTGGGCTTGAAGTTGATGCCGTACTCGTAGCTGCCGGACTTCTCGGTGGCGCCGAGCGCGTAGACGTAGAGCGTCTTGGAAAGGACGTCCTCGCTCGACTTGAAGACGACGCTGGAGACGCTGGAATCCTTCCAGTTGCCGGTGGCGCTTTCGGTGATGGCGATGATCTTGGCGTCGTAGACGTCGGCTATTCCGTCAAGGACGGGATTGAGGTCGACCGTGACGTCCTCGGTGAACTTCTCGGAAATCTCGACCGTCATGCGGCAGACGCTGACGAAGGGGTTCTTGTTGGTGTTGCAGACGACGTCAAGGCTGTCCGCATAGGACTGGCCGAGGGTGATGGAGACGGAGGGGGCCGGAGGCTCGATGACGGCGACCTTGCGGACGAGGAAGTTCTGGATGACGTCGCCGGAGCCGTTGTAGATGTTGGTGGGTGTGGAGCTGAGGAAGACGTCGGCGGTGGCGCCCTGCGCGACGCCGCGGATCTTGAAGGAGAACTCGCTCATGCCCGGCGGAATCGTGGCGGCGTAGACCTTTGTGACCGTGCCGTCCTTGAGCGTGTGCTCGACTTCGCTGCCGTTGGAGAGGATGGCGGCGGCGTTGTTCGTCGTCCAGAGGTAGACGGTGGAGGAGACGTCGTTCGTCAGGCCGCCCTCGACGACGAGCGAGGCGGCGTACGGCTCGGCCTCGGTGCTGTTGGCGCGGATCTTGCGCCAGATTCCGGAATCGGCGTATCCAGTCTGCTTGGGGTTGTCGTCGAAATCGATTGTCTTTATGTTGAAGTTGCAGAGGGAGAGATCGTAGTCGCGCTGCACGGGGGCGATGTCCTCGACGCCGATCTGCGCGCCGAAGGACATGGTGGCGTAGACGGGATCGCCGGATGGCGCGGTCCCGTCGGAAGGAAGCGCCTGGAGGTTGAACGCCGCCGTGTCGAAGTAGTAGGCGGTGTCAAGGTTCTCCTCCGAGCCGGCCTCGTCGCCCGAAGCAGTGGCGAGCTTGACGGGCAGGGCCATGTCGCCGGACTTGGCGACGTAGCTGAAGGTGAGGTCGGTGAAGCCGGCGTTCGACCTGTTGTCCACGCCGCCCTTTACGAGCTCGGCGAAGCGGAGACGTCCGCCGACCATGATGCCGACGCGGAGCGGATTCAACAGGAGGTCGTACTCCTCCGAGCCGAGTCCGGTGTGGACGATCGCCCAGTCGTTCGTCTGGGGGGCGCCGGCGGCGAAGTCCTTCTTCAGAAGACGGATGCAGAAGCGCAGTTCCTGCCCCGACGTCACGTAGTCGCCGGCCGCATAGGAGCGATAGCCCTGCGAGGTGCTGACAACGGAATGCTGGTCGGTCGGGACGGCGAAAATGCTGCGAATGTCGCCCTCCGCGCGTGCCTGCTGCGACCAGCCGCATGCCAGGGCGGTGATCGCCGTTGCGAGAATGCCAAGCGTTTTCTTAATGTTCATCTCAGTCTCCGCTTCTAAAAAATCTTGAAATCACTTCTTCTGGACGGGGGCGGCCTGCCGATTGGCGGCGGCCTCCTTCAGGATGCGGGCGCGAACAACGTCGCGCGCCTTCTTCTGCTGCTCCGCCATCGCCGCGTTGTCCGCCGCGATGGCCACCTTTAGATTCTTCCACTCGGGATAGCGTTCGGGATGTCCGTCCAGCTCCGCCTCCACTGCGGCCTCCGTCGCGTCCTTGGGCAGATTGGCGCGGGCGGCGGCCACCACCTTCTTCATTGCCGCCACGTTGTCCGCGTTCCGCCCCGCAAGGCCGTTGCGCTCATGCACAATTTCAGAAAGCTGCTTCTGGTAGACGGCGTCCTTGCGCCTGTCGTCCGCCGCGGACGGGGACGGCTTTTCCGGGGACTGCGGCTTTCCGCATCCGGAAACGAATGCGGAAAACAGCAGCAGAAACGCCGCGGGCAACGGCGCCAGACAGGATTTCAGAACTGTCGTCATGTCAATTTCATGCCTCGTGAAGTAGATGGCTCTTGCAAGAACGGGTGCATTCTATCATGTGTTGAGGGGGAGGGCAAGGGAGAAATGAAAATCACTCGCTGGGCGGGTCCTTCGTCACGACGACCTTGTAGAACCTGGAGGCCCGCTGCGGGGTGAACGTAATGGAGAGCGAGACGTCGGAGTCCGTCGCCTGGACGGCGTCGACGCTGCCGGACACAAGGCGCGTCTCGACCGCCGAGGCGCGGCGCCACGTCCCGTCCAGCTCGTCCGCCGCATAGAGCGTGTACCACCAGCCGGCGGCGGCGTTCGCGACGTCCGCCTTGACGGTCACGGTGCCGTCGGCGTTCGCGACGATCGTGAGAGGCGATGCGCCTGCGGCGCCGGCGGGAACTTCGGGGTCGGCGGACGGGTCGTCGCCCGAACCGCCAGAGGGATCGTCGTCATCGCCGTCGTCGTCGCCGGACGCGACGGGCTGCCAGAAGAAGTAGACGGTCATGTCCGAATCGGACGCGTCCACGTAGGCGGCGGGGCTTGTAGTCCGGTAGGCTGTCTCGCCCAGGGCGCTGCCTTCGGAATAGCCGGCCATATAGACCTGCCACACGACGCCGTCGGCGTTCGTGACCGACGTCGCGACGGGGGCGACGAGCAGCTCCGTCGCAGGGACGTCGGCGGAAGCGCCATCGGCGATTGTCAGGCCGTCCAGGCCCTTCGCGCCGGCCACGCGGCAGTCTGGAACGGCGAAGCCGCTTCCCGAGGCGAGGACGTACGTTCCATCTTCCGTGAGAAGGCACGACCTGACGGTCAGCACGTTCGTCGCGGCATAGACGGTGTCGTCGACGCCGCGGCCGAAGTTCGCGGTCAGCACGGCAGGCTCGCAGACGGCCCATGCGGCGGAATAGCCGGCAACCGCGGCGCCGGCGGGAAGCCCGGCCGAGAAGCTGATGAACTTTCCGCTCTGCGGGACGGCGGTGAAGACGGCGACCTCGCCGTAGGGGAACCAGCCGGAGGCGGGGGTCACCGTTCCCCACTTGCCGTCGTCGGTGGTGTTGACCGCGACATAGACGAGATTGGTCTCAAGCTGCCACGCGAGGACGCAGACGTCGCCGTCGGAAAGCGTGAACTTCGCCTCCGCGCCCTTGCCCTTCGAGAAAGCGCCCGTGGTGGCGTTCGTGAGCGTCCACCCGGCGCAGGCCATCACGACCGTCTTCTCGTCGTTCGTCAGCGCGGCGGGGCAGACGGCCACGACCTCCTCGCCGTTCGTGAAGGCGCCGGCATGGACGCCGTACGCGGGGGAGACGGTCCCGGCGGCGGACGGAGACGCCGTCACGGAGAGGGTGATGCCGGAGACGCTGCGAGAGTAGGAATCCCAGCCGACGGCAAGAACTTCGTCGAAGCTGTCGAGGGCGGCGATGGCAACGCCGTCGGCGTCGTCGGCCTCAAGGACTTCATAGTAGTTCGTGGAGACGAGGTCGGTGAAGACGACGACGCCCGCATCCTCGACGTTGACGTAGCCGTAGGAGAGACGGCCGTTGTCGGCAGACCAGCGTCCGTCGGCGGTGGCGACCTGCGGGAGGAAGACGCCGAAGGAGGGATTGCCGTCGGGTCCGGACGGGTCGTCCGAATCGCTGGAGCTGAAGAAGTAGACGAACCTGTCGGAGAAGCCGTCGACGTTGCCGCCGTCCAGCTCGTAGACATAGTCCACGATCGCGTCCGTGTTCGCCTCGCCGCGTGTTCCGCTCACGCGGAGGATGGCCTTGTTCTCCGCGAGGGCCATTTCGATGGCGGATTCCATGGAGTAGGCGACGGAGGCGTTCAGGATCACGAAGTCGATGGGGTCTGGAAGCGCGGAGACCAGAGCGGCGGCGACTTCCGAATCACGCGCGTCCTCGCCGATGGAATAGGTGGCGACCTTTCCGCAGCAGTCGAGGACGCCGTTGGCGACGAGAGGGGAGACGCGGGTGGCGAAGTAGCCGTTCGCGTCGGAGGTTACGACGCGGACGTCGCCGTTCGTGTCCACGACGCCGCGGACGGTCACCTGAAGGCCGGCGACGTCGTCGCGGCCGGTCAGCCGGCCGACGACCGGCACCACCTCGTCGGAATCGTAGCCGATCATGGTGACGACCTCGTCCACGACGTCGAAGTCGTGGACGCTGCCGCCAGGCACGGAGGAGGTGGCGATGTCGGGAAGCGCGTACCATGCGTCGCCGGTGCCGCCCCATCCCAGGAAGACGCGGGTGCGCTCGACGCCGTCGGAGTCAAGTCCGTAGCCCACGGCCACGACGGCGTGCCCGCCGGCGGAGTCCTCGGCGCCGATGCCGAGAAGGACGGGAGCCCCGGCCCGGCACTGGTTGTAGACGAGCTTGGAGATCTGCGACTGCGAAGGATAGGCGAAGTAGCGAACGTCCTTGAAGCCGTAGGAGCGTCTGAAGAGGTCGCGGACGTAGGCCAGGGCGGCGGCGGACTCGGAATCCGTCCACTGCATTCCAAGGCCGACGCCGACGTCGTAGGCGACGCGGCCGAGAAGTTCGCGCTGGGCTTCGTCGAGCGTCGTGCCCGAACCCTCGCCGCCGAACGATGCGGGCAGGACAGACCAGTCGTAGACGCCGCCGATGGCCTCGTATTCGGACCAGACGCCGTTGTAGGAGCAGAGGCCGGAGATCTTCTCGACGGGCCCCGTGACGGCGAAGTACTGCATGACGGCGGCGCAGGCCGTGGCGACGCAGCCGCAGGGGGCGTTGCCGGGCGTGTAGTAGTCGTAGCACGCCTCGCCGCCGGACTTGTTCTGGTTCCAGTGGGTGAAGCGCCCGTTCTTCTCGAAGCCGTCGACGACGCCGATCTGGATTTCGACGTCGTCAAGCCCGGGGACGGCAGACCTTGCGGCGCGGAGAGCCGAAGAGGACGACCCGACGCCAAGCTTCGCCCACTTCGCGCGCTGCGTCTGCGCCCAGTCCTCCATGTCGGCGGAGCGGGAGGCGGAAGAGGAGTCGGACGAAGACGCGGCGGTCCTGAGCGCGCGGGAAGACGCGGCGGAGGTGGAAGAAGACGAGGAGGACGAGGAAGCGGACGTCGAAGCGGAATCCCCGTCGTAGAGGCCGAGGGCGCGGAGACGGCGGCGCATGTCCCTGCAGAGCATTGCGCGGAGGGCGGGGGCGAGCGACGCGCCGTCCACGGCGGCCAAGACCGGCTCGACGTCCTGCGACGGCGCGACGACGAGCGTTCCGCCGCCTGACATCGCGACCTGGTGCCAGAGGACGGTCTTGGCGGCATTCGTGTCGCACACCGATTCCACGGACGTCGCGGAGCCGACGACGCCGAACGCGGCGTTGCGCGCAACCCATGCGTCGGCGGCGGCCTTGGCCATCTCCGCCGTGACAGAATAGTCCGCGGCGCCCGCCGACATGGCGAACAGGAACGCGGCCAGCGCGCCCAGCAGAATCAAGAAGTTCCTTTTCATGCTTGCTCCGTCATTTGAAACTCGTCAGAAAACCGTCCCGCGGCCAATGGCCCGGCAGGTGGAATGCAGACACTCCGCCTTGAAACTTTTTCGGATTATACACGATTCGGAAGGACAATGAAAGTGGAAATGTTCAAAAGTCCCCGCGCTCCATGTCGCGCCTCATCGCCTTCCTCTTCAGGGCGTCCCGCTTGTCGTGAAGCGCCTTGCCCCGGCAGACGCCGAGCTCCAGCTTCACGCGTCCGTTCTTCAGGTACATCCTGAGCGGAACGAGGGTGAGCCCCTTCGCCTCGGTCTTGAGCCTGAGCTCGGAGACCTCCTTGCGGTGGACGAGCAGCTTGCGGTTGCCCTGCGGCTTGTGGTTGAAGCGGTTGCCGAAGGCGTAAACGGGAATGTTCATCTGCACGACGTAGAGCTCGCCGCCAAGGACCGCGCCGAAGGCGCCGGAGAGGGAGGCCTCGCCATGGCGGACCACCTTCACCTCCGTGCCGGACAGGACCATCCCGCACTCAATCTTCTCGAGCACGGCATAGTCGTGGTACGCCCGCCGGTTGACGGCCAGGTCGCCCTGCGGCTTCTTCCTCTTTCCGTCGGCCACCTTCGCCCCCGAATCGCGCAGTCCGTCAGTCGGCGAAGATCGACTTCAGCGCGGCGTGCTTCTCCCAGCGCGTCTTCGCCTCCTCGGCGCGGGCGATCGCGTCGAAGTCAATCTCGGAAATGAGCTTGCCTTCGGCCACCTCGCGAAGGGCGGTGTCCACCTTGTCCTCCATCGGAGACTCGGGACGCACAAGCGGCTTGTCCCCGGCAATCAGCTGCTTCGTGCGCCTGGAGACCAGGTTCACGAGCACGGGAATCGACGGTATGCGCTTCTGGGCCTTTTTGAGAAGTTCAGTATCCATATTATCTCCGTTTTCGAAAACGAGTGTGTTATTATAAACGATTTTTTCCGCATACGCAAGACTGCGGCGGAATTTTCGGCGCGAATGGCGCCGGGGCGCGTGTCCTCACGCGCCGCCGTCGGAATTCTGCCCCTGAACACGCTAAAGCGGACTGACTCCCGACATGAAAGGCCGCCGGAGCCTCGGGAGGGTCGCGCTCCTGCGCGACCGCGGCGGCGAGGGACGCGCAGGAACGCGTCCCTCCCGTGGGGCGAAGACATTCTGCGTTCCGCAGGGCTTGAATGCCTTCTGCGGCAGATACAACGGCGCGACGGGACGTCGCGCCCTACCGATGGACGCAAAAAGAGGTCGGAGGCGGGAGCGTAAGCCCTGTCACCAGAGGGAGACGGAGGCGAGGGCGTCGCGGATGATGGCGTCGGCGGCGGCCTCGCGATTGGCGCGCGACGAGCTGCCGAGTACGACGACGACGACGCGGCGGCCGCGGCGCTTCGCGGTGAGGACGATGGACGAGCCGGACGCCTGCGTGTAGCCGGTCTTCAGCCCGTCGCACTCCGGCAGCGCCTCGCAGCAGCGCCTGGGGTCGACGTTGCCCTTCACGAAGTAGTTGTGGTTCTGGAGCTGGAGCTTTTCGCCCTTTCCGTCCACGACGGTCTTCAGGGCGGGGGCGGAGTACTGCAGGGCGCGCGGCATGGCGACGACGGCGCGGGCGAGCTTCGAGAGGTCGTGCGCGGTGGAGACGTCGAAGTCCTTTCCGCGAATGCCGGGGCCGGGGGGGAGTCCGTTCGGCGAGGCGTAGCGTGTGGAGCGCATGTCGAGCTCACGAGCGCGGCGGTTCATGCGGCTGACGAAAGCGTCCACGAGCTCGGCGCTCTTTATGGACGACTGCGGCGGCGCCTTGGGGCCGCGGAGGCGGTAGGCGGAATGCTCGGCGAGGACGATCGCGGCGTCGTTCGCGCTCTTGACCATGAGCGAATAGAGGAGGTCGTCTATCGTCATGGACTGCCCGGCCCTGAGCCCGACCGAGCTCGGCTCCATGCCGGCGGCGTAGGCGCTGGCGACGGCGCGGTCGGAGACGGAGTAGCGTCCGGCGGCGAGGTCCTCCAGGACGAGCAGGAACGTCATGATCTTCGTGCAGGACGCGGGGTAGCCGGTCCTGTCCACGTTGTCCGCGAAGAGAATGCGGCCGGTGTCCGCGTCCACCGCGATTGCCCCGCGATACGGCTCCATCGGTCCCTTCCCGGCTCCGGCCGGCACGGCGACCGCGGGAGGACGCTTCGCGGCGGGAGCGGGCTTTCCGGCGACGCCCGGCCTCTTCGCGGCCGGCGCGCCCTTCGCCGCGGACTTCTTCGCGACCGGCCTTTTCGAAGCGGCGGCGGCCGGCCTTGCCGGCTTCACGGCGCGCTGCTGCGCCGCCGGCCTTTTCGCGGTGGCGGACGCGCGCGCGGCGGTCTGCGGCGCGGCGAGCGCCGACACTGCCAGCGCGGCGAGCAATGCGAAAACTCCCAGTCTCATGTCACATTCCTTTCATCGAAATCAGGCATAGCTGTGCATCCCCGTGAAGATGCGCGAAAGATTGATCCACGTCAGCGTCAGGACGACCATCGCGGCGCCGGCCGCGAGGAAGGCGCGGTCGGCGGCCGGCGAGAGGCGCGGGCGCAGGTGGAAATGGACGGCGTAGACGAACCACGTGGCGAGCGACCACATCTCCTTCGGGTCGAACTGCCACCAGTTCCCCCAGCAGACCTTCCCCCACGCCGCGCCCAGCACAAGCCCCAGCGTGAGCAGGAAGAACCCTGCACCGACGAGACGCCGCCCGGCGCCGAACGCCGCGCGCACGAGAAGCACGTACCCCATCACGTACGCGCCCACGTGCGGCACGAAGAACGGGCTTTGAAGGGCCGGCATCAGACGCCTGACCGAGCCGTCCATGAAAAACGCCACGGGGATCGTCACGAGCGCAAGGAGCGCGGAGTCGACAAGAAGCGTGTCCTGCCGGTCGAACTTCGCCGAGACGAACGTGAGCGCGGGAAGCATCGCCGCGGTGCACATCAGGAACTCGTACATGTTCTGCATCGGCGGATGGCCGGTGGAGACCCCGCGATGGACGAGCATCGCGACGGCGCCGAGAAACGCCGCGCCGTAGAGGACGCGCAGGGCGGCCGTCCGGCGGCCGTCCGGGGCCGAAGCGCGCAGCGCGGACGATGCGCCTCCCGCCACGCCGGCGCGGACGCTCCGCATGGCGAATCCGAACGCGCCGAGGAGAAGGAGAAGCCCGCCCGCGAACGCGAAGGGGAGTCCGCGGTCCTTCACGCAGCTCAGGACCGTGACGTAGAACGGTTCGCCCGTCCGGGGATTCGGCATCTCCTGGTACGAGGACTGGTAGACCCACCAGCCGTCCTTCACGAGCGGGTGGTTGACGGAGATCTCCACCGGCTCGCCGCGCATCCCGCGCTCCGTCCCGCCCGCCGGCAGGACGCGGCCGCGGCTCACGTACTGGCGCACAGTCCCAGTGTCTGACCAGCGGTCGATGCGGAATTCGTCAAGCGCGAACTCGAACGCGTCGTCCACCGCGCCGGCGCGTCCGGCGTGAAGCTGCAGATAGCCCTCCTGCGTCCCGGCAAGCTCGTTGCCGGCCCATCCTCCGAGGACGAGCGCAAAGCCGAGGTGCAGGGCCATGGCGGGCCGGCGCGCGGAGAAAAGCCCGCGCCGGAACGCGAACGCGCCTCGGAGAAAGGCGAGGAGGCACAGGACGCCCAGCGCAAGCAGCGCGAAGACGGACGTCCTGACGCGCATCAGGGCGAGAGCCCGGTCCGCGCCGAAGCAGGCGAGGGCGACGGACACGACGGCGGACAGCGCGAGGACGGCGGCCGCCGCCTTGCGTCCCGTCAGCGTCTCCCAGGCCTTCTTCAGCGTCTCCATAAGTCCCTTCATCGGCGGCGCGCGCGGAACGCGGCGGCTCAGGCGTCCAGCAGAGCTCCCGTCAGTTCGCGCACGGACGCGAAGCCGTGGCGTTCGCAGTAGGCGGCGACGCCGTCGCACACTTCCGCCGCGGCGCATGGGTTCGTGAAGGTGGCCGTTCCGACGGCGACGGCGGTGGCGCCTGCGAGGAAGAACTCGATTGCGTCCTTCGCCTCGTAGACGCCGCCCATCGCGAGAATCGGAAGCCCGGAGCAGCGGTGCGCGTCGTAGACCGCCTTGACGGCGGCGGGGTGGACGCAGCGTCCGCTCAGCCCGCCGGTGCGGTTGCCCAGCACTGGGCGGCGCGTCTCGACGTCGATGACCATGGCGGGAATCGTGTTGACCAGCGCAAGCGCGTCGGCGCCGGCGTCCTCGCACGCCTTAACGTACGGCGCGACGTCCGGCACGTTCGGGGCGAGCTTCACGATGAGCGGAAGTCTTGTCGCGGCGCGGACTGCGGAGACGACTTCGGAAAGGACGGCGGGGTTCTGCCCGAAGGTGTGCCCGCCCGCCTTGACGTTGGGGCAGCTGACGTTCATCTCGATTGCGCCGACGGGGCGGCCGACTTCCGAAAGGCGGCGGGCGACGGCGGCGTATTCCTCGACGGAGCCGCCCCAGACGTTGACGATCATGGGGAGATCCGCGCCCGCCTTGTCCACGTAGAACGGGACATAGTGCTCGATGAACGACTCGACGCCTGGCCCCTGCAGACCGATGGCGTTCACAAGTCCGCCCGGCACTTCGCAGTGGCGGGGCATCGGGTTGCCGGGCCAGGGCTCCGCGCGGATTCCCTTGACGGTCACGGCGCCGAGCTTCGAGTAGTCCAGAGCCTCCGCGTACTCCGTGCCGTAGCCGAAAGTGCCGCTCGCGGTCGTCACGGGCGTTCGCATGGCGAGTCCGCCCAGGTTCACGTTCAAGTCCACCATGTCTGTCAACTCCAGATAATGTCGCCTGCCTTGAACACGGGTCCGTTCACGCAGCAGCGCGCGTTGAAGGGTTTGCCGTCCGCGCCGCGGATCTGCTGGATGCAGGCGAAACAGGCGCCGACGCCGCAGACCATGTGGCGGTCCATGGAGATCCAGCCGGGCATTCCAGTGCCGACGGCGCGCTGGGCGACGGCCTTGAGAAGCCCGTCCGGCCCGCACGTGAAGAGCTCGAAGCGCTCGCCTTTTTCGCGCAGGGCGGCGAGTTCGTCGTCCAGCGGCTCGGTTACGAGGCCCTTCGCGCCGGCGCTGCCGTCGTTCGTGGCGGTGCGGACGTCCACGCCGAGTTCGGCGAAGCGGTCGAGCGCAAGGAGGTCGTCCTTCGTGCGGCCGCCTACGAAGAGAACGGCGCGCGGGTCGCGGAGGCGGCGGGCGAGGAAGTGGAGGGGCGCGACACCGTAGCCGCCGCCGACAAGCAGGGGGACGCCGGCGGAGGACGTCGGGAAGCCGTGGCCGAGGGGACCCAGAACGTCGACGAAGTCGCCGACGCGGGATTTAGAGAGGGCCTCCGTGCCGCGGCCGACGATCTTGTACATGAGCGTGACGCGCCCGTCGTCGGCGTCGAACACCGAGAAGGGGCGGCGCAGGGCGCTGGGCTCCAGGCGCGGGACTCGGACGTGGACGAACTGGCCGGGCGCCAGCGCGGCGGCGAGGCGAGGCGCGGCGAGGACGAGGAAGCGGTAGCCGGGTCCCGCGTCGCTGTGGGCGACTATTTCCGTCTTTTCGGTGAATGCCATCGAAAGCGTCCAGTTCAGAGGTTGGCGAGAACCGCGTCGCCCATGGCCTTCGTGCCGGCCTTCGCGCAGCCGTCGAACGCGATGTCGCTCGTGCGCGTCGGCCCGGCGAGGACCTTGGCGACGGCGGTCTCGATGGCGTCCGCCTCCGCTGAAAGACCGAACGTGAAGCGGAGCATCATGGCGGCGGAGAGAATGGTCGCGAGGGGGTTCGCGACGTCCTTGCCGGCGATGTCCGGCGCGGAGCCGTGGATCGGCTCGTACATTCCGAAGCCGTCCGCGCGGAGGGAGGCGGAGGGGAGCATTCCGATCGAGCCGGTGATCTGGGAGGCCTCGTCGGAGAGGATGTCGCCAAACATGTTCTCGGTGAGGATCACGTCGAACTGGCGCGGAGCGCGGACGAGCTGCATCGCGGCGTTGTCCACGTAGAGGTTGTCCAGCGCGACGTCGGAGTACTCCGCGGCGTGGAGGCGGGCGACGGTCTCGCGCCAGAGGCGCGACGTCTCGAGGACGTTCGCCTTGTCCACGCTCGTAACCTTGCCGCCGCGCCTGCGTGCGGACTCGAACGCGACGCGGGCGATGCGCTCGATCTCCGGGACCGAGTACGGCATCCGGTCGTAGGCGGACTGCCCGTCCTCCGCGCGCACGTGGTCGCCGAAGTAGACGCCGCCCGTGAGCTCGCGCACGACGAGGAGGTCGAGACCGTCGCCGATTATCTCGGGTCTGAGCGGGCTTGCGTCCTTGAGCGGCGCCCAGACCTTCGCCGGGCGCAGGTTCGCGAAAAGCCCCAGTTCCTTGCGGAGGGTGAGGAGGGCGCGCTTTTCCGGACGCTTCGGGCCGGGGAGGGCGTCCCACTTCGGGCCGCCGACGGCGCCCAGCAGCACGGCGTCGGCCGCCTTGCACGCGGCGAGCGTGGAATCGGGAAGGCAGTCGCCCGTCGCGTCGTACGCCGCGCCGCCGACGAGATGCCCGTCGAGCGCGAACTCGTGGCCGAACCTCTCCGCCACGGCCTTCAAGACCCTGACGGCCTCGCCCACTATCTCCGGGCCGATGCCGTCGCCTGCAATCACTGCGATGTTCTTTTTCATCATGCTCTTCCCAATGTCGTCCTTGAATCCAGACGGACATTATACCACAATCGGCGCGGGGATGAACGGCGCGGGGATGAACGGCGCGGGGCGCACGCCGCCATTATCCGCCCTCATTGAAAATACTCGTTCCATGATGGACATTCGCCGAGGCGTCCGCCTAGATTCCGTCTGTTTCCCTTTCCCTCCATTCGCGTCCGCGCTTTTCGATTTCCCCGCGCGATCGCACCGGCCGACGAAGGAAGTTCTCGCATTCCGATACGAGCAGAATATGCCTTGCCATTCGCACTCGGCGCGACGGGGACGTCGCGCCCTACCGAAACGCTTTCCCGTTCGCCACCCATTGCGGCATCAGGAATGCCATTCGTCTGCACATTCGGTAGGGCGGGGCGTCCCGCCCCGCCGTCAATCCCGCCATCCGCCACGCAGACCGCATTTGTCGCCGACGTCGCGCGCTTCGTGCCGCCGTGGTGGATGAACGGCGCCGCCCAGAACGCGGCGGGGACGGCAGGGAAGCATCTACTGGCAGCGGCGAGGATTCTGTTTTTCCCAATGAAAGCCACGCGCGCCATTATGCCGCTCGTCGCGTTCCAGTGTCAAATCCGCAAGCTGTATGCATGGCAGATCGCTGCGAACGCAAAAAACGGCACGAAAGACAAAAGGTTCATTTCGCGTCTCCATTCCGGTCTGCCAGCGCCGCGTACAGGCCGAAGAGATGGGCGACGATGGCGGGTTCGGGCGTGTCGGGCCTGAGGCCGTAGGCGGCGAGCACCGCCCGGTCGTTCGCAAGGTGCGCCGCGCGGAGGTCGGCGGGCATCGTCAGCGGGTCGTAGAGGTCGGCGAGCGACGATC
>CAYLRN010000003.1:0-70471 GCA_964386385.1 uncultured Lentisphaeraceae bacterium
GCGAGCATCTCGCGCTGCTCCCGCACGAGGTGCGCCCCCGGGGCCTTGTGCATGGCATGATGTCTCATGCCGCCTTTCCTCTGCCCGCGCAGATTTTTCCTGAGCGCATTGTAGCAGACGGGGGGCGGTCTTTGCATCCGCCGGGCGCGTCTCCGTCTCCTTCGCATTCCTTCTCTCCCTTGCCTTTCCCGGCCTGTCCTTCTTCCTTTTCGCCTCCTGCCTCCAGCCCCCTTTCGGACCTGTCCGCAGTGGTCCAGTATATGATGCACTTTTCACTTTTCAATTAATCTCCGCGTGGGGTTTGACGGAGAAAAAAAAAATGGTAAACTTCCATCGTACTGTTTTACTTTTTTCTTAAAATCAGGTCTGCTATCCAAGGAGATTGTTCTGCCATGGGATTGAGAGCGTTTTCTTCATTCGCCGTGCCGCTCGTCGCTGCGGGCGTCCTTTCCGCGGCTGGGTCGGAGAGGGTCTACCTTGACGAACTTGACCTGTCGTCCGCCGTGAGCGGCGACCAGATGGACTGGAACAGGGCCAGGAGAAAGGGCGTGGCGTTCGGCGCGGCGGACGTGGCGGCCAAGAGGAATCTCAACTGCTTCGGCGGGCCGCTCACGATAGGCACGAACCGTTTCGCGCGCGGAGTGGGCGCGCTCGGCAACTCCCTGATGGTGGTGGAGACGGGCGGAAAGGCCATTTCGTTCGACGCCGTCGCGGGCGCGGACGCAATCACGCGGGAGACCTGGCGGTGGGGCGGGGACGCGCTCTTTCAGGTGTGGGCGGACGACCGGCTCGTCTTCGAATCATACGACTTTCTTCCCCCCGACAGGATGGAGCGCATCCACGCCGACGTGCGCGGGGCGCGGCGCGTCTATCTGCAGGCCTTCTACTCCGAGACGCACGAGTTCACGCCCGTCAACTGGTGCGATGCGTTCTTCACGGTCAGCCCGGGTGCGAAGATCCGCATGGTTCCGCCGCCCGCCGCGCCGCAGTGGGGCGTCCTGACGCCGCCCGAACGTCCCGAACCACGCATCAACGGGCCGGCGCTCTTCGGCGTCCGCCCCGGAAGCCCCATCCTGTACACGCTGCCGGTAACGGGCGAGAGGCCGATGGCGATGTCCGTGGACGGTCTGCCCGAAGGCGCGGCGTTCGACGCGACGAACGGTTTTCTGCGCGGACGGGTGACGCGCCCGGGGACATATCCCCTGCGATTCCGCGCCGTGAACGCGCACGGCCGCGCGGAGCGGACGGTCCGCCTGGTCGTCGGCGACAAGATCGCGCTCACTCCGCCGATGTGCTGGAACAGCTGGAACTGCTACGGACGCACGATCGACGAGGCGAAGATCAGGAAGACGATCGACGCGTTCGTCGAGAAGGGGCTGGTCCGGCACGGATGGAGCTATGTGAACCTGGACGACTTCTGGATGAACAGCGCGCGCGGCGGCTGGGGCGTGTCCGACATCATGGGACCGGGACGCGACTCCGCCGGGCGGATCCTGCCGAATTCGCGGTTTCCGGACATGAAGGCCCTCGCCGACTACGCGCACGGGAAGGGCCTCAAGCTCGGCCTCTACTCCTCTCCCGGCCCGCTGACATGCGGCGGCTGCTACGGTAGCTGGCAGCACGAGGCGCAGGACGCGGCGACGTACGCGGAATGGGGAATCGACTTCCTCAAGTACGACTGGTGCTCGCTCGACAGCGTTCTCGACAAGACGCGGCGCAAGCCGTTCCGGGCCCAGCATCCCTACCGCCTGATGGGCGACGCGCTTCGCGCCCAGAACCGCGACATCATATTCGACGTCTGCCAGTACGGCGGCTACTCCGTTCCCGCATGGGGACGCGACGTTGGCGGACACATGTGGCGCACGACGGGCGACATCATGGACATATGGGGCTCCTGCCAGAACATCCTCGCCCGCCAGCGCGCCGTGTCGCGCTTCGCGCAGCCCGGCGGCTGGAACGATCCGGACATGCTGGTCGTCGGCTCGCTCGGATGGGGCCGCGGCCTGCGCCCGTCGCGCCTCACCCACAACGAGCAGTACACGCACGTGGGCCTCTGGGCGATGCTGGCCGCGCCGATGCAGATCGGCTGCGACGTCGCCGGCATGGACGACTTCACGCGCTCGCTCCTCACGAACGACGAAATGCTGGAGATAAACCAGGACGAGCTCGGACGCTCGGCGGACTGCGTGACGCGGACGGACGCCGCGGAGACATGGGTGAAGCCGATGCACGACGGCTCGCTCGCCGTGGCGTTCTTCAACCGCTTCTACGAGCCGCGCGACTTCGCCTTCCCCCTCGAGCCAAACGGCATCGCGGAAGACTGGCGCGTGCGCGACGTCTGGGCGCAGAAGGATCTGGGCTTCACGAAGCGGACGTGGAAGGGCGCCTGGAAGGTGGAGGCCGTGCCCCCGCACGCCACGGCGATCCTGCGCTTCTATCCGCCGAAGTACTGGCAGGGGCATTGGCAGGAGCTCTGGAAGTAAGGTCGCAGAAGTGGCATCGCACAGGAAGGAACGCATCATGGAATCGAAGACGCTTTTTTCATCCGCCGGACTGCTCGTCGCATCGGGCGTCCTTTCCGCTTTCGGCGGCACTTTCACGTGGACGGGCGCGGAAGACGGGTTCTGGACGAACGCGAACAACTGGGCGGAACTGCGCGTTCCGGGACAGTATGAGACGGCGGGCGGCCGGCAGGGGGCGACGGGCGACGTGGCCGTGTTCGGCGACGGCCTTGCAGGACGGCGGACGACGACGATCGACCTCGACGGCGTCTATTCCGTCCGCGAGGCGCTGACGACCGGCACGAACCGCTACGTCTACGGAACGTCCGAAGGGCAGATGCTCCCCATCGAGCCCTACGGCACGTTCTCCGCCGCCGAAACGGCCGACACGCCAGCGGCGACGCTTGCCGCCCGGCTGAAACTGGGCGTCGACTGCATGTCCACAGAGTGGGGCGGCGAGACTATGACCGTGCGCAGCAACTCCAGGGAGACCTTCGTCCTGGGGAAGTGGGGCTACGGCGGCAATTCGCCCGACCGCCCCGCCGGGGCGCAGGGCGGACAGCCCCGCGTCAACTTCGACGGCTCCGGCGACGTCCGCATGACCGAAGAGTACCAGCCAGGGGCGTGGTACGTGATGGTCTATCTGCGCATGACCGGCAGGCTGGTCGTCGACGCGCCGCTGAAAGTGCGGATGTTTAGCGCCGACAACGGCCTTTCCGACGAGACGATGGAGGTGGAGCTGACGGAGAACGGCTCGATCGAGCCTGACAGCTGCTACAACTTTTTTGGCGGACGCCGTTCGATGCACGTCTCCGGGCCGGGCACGTTCTACTTCGGCGTCGGAGAACGTTCCGGCGCGGGCGTGATATGCGAATTCCAGCACACCGGCGCGCTCCTGCTCGACTGTCCGGCCGCCACCGGCATCGTCGGAGCCGCGCCGCCGGACGACTTCACGGCGCGGATTCTGGTCGTCCACGGAGGCGGCACGATCGAAATGCGTGGCGGAAGCGCGATCAAGGGCGTCGCGCAGATGCTGACGCCGGGCGCGTTTGTCGCGGAGCGCATCGGAATGCGCGGGACGTACGGTTCGCTCGGCGACGTGGACTTCGCCCTTGGCGGCGGCGGCGCGTTGCGCTACGTGGGCGGAGGGGAGACGACCGACAGGTCGATAGTCCTCACGAACTGGTCGTCGACGGCGACGAGCGGCGACGGCTGCCTGGACCATCAGGGCTCGGGGGCGTGGACCGTCACGTCCGCCGTTTCGCTTGCGCCGGGCATGGAGCGCGGGACGCTTACGCTGAAGGGCGGACTGTCCGCGCCAGGCACGTTCGCGGGAACGATTGCGTCGGGCATATCCGTCAGCAAGTCGGGCGACGGCGACTGGACGTTCGCGCCGGAGTCCGATTTCACGGGCGACGCGTACGTCTCCGGCGGCACGCTGCGCCTTGGCGGGTCGATGCACGTCTCATCTCTGTACGCGAGCGGCGGTTCCACGCGCGTCGTCGTGCCGGACGGCGCGACGCTTGAAATCGACGCGCTGACGGCCGCGTCCGACAGGAAAATCGACTTCTGCGCGCTGGGCGAGACGTCCGTCGTGAAAATCGCCGGCGTCGAGGCGGGCGACGCGCCGGCGGGCGTGACGTACAACGGACATCCGGCGACGGTGGACGCGGAAGGGCGTCTCGCACTGGCCGAGGGCGGCGCCGCCATCTGGAAGACGCCCGAATCGGGCGACTGGACCGACGCGGCTCGCTGGACGTGGGGGCTGACGCCCTCCGTCGCGGGGAGCGCGTTCGTGGACGCCATGGGCGGCGACTACGTGGCGACCGTCGCGGAGGACGCAACGGTCTCCAACCTCGTCGTGCGGAATCTCGGCGGCGGCAAGGCCACGCTGCGAGTGTCGGACGGCGCCACCCTGGAAGTTGCCGCGCGCACGACGACAGACCCCATGCTGACGGTCGGCACCGGCGGGCGCATCGAGATAGTCGACGCGAAGCTGCGCATCTCCGACAAGGGCAACGCCGTCGGCGGCATCAGCAACGTCTCCGGCATTCGCATGGAGGAGGGCGCGGAAATCGCCGTGCGCGGCACGGGGATTCTCTCGACGTTCGGCATCCCCGAATCCGGCTACACGGCCGGTAAACTGGAGAGCAACCTCAACACGCAGTTCAAATTCGAGTCCGGCTCCACGACGACGTTCGAGGACGACGCCACGCTCACGCTTGAGCAGGAGACCGGCAGGACCGTCTTCTACCACACGCTCAATGCGGCGAAGGGCAAGACGTCCCGGATGACGTTCAGGGACCGGGCGCATCCGGACTTCCCCTACACGCCCTGGACGCTCTACGTCACCGGCGGCGGCGGGCACGCCGTACTGGAGTTCGACTCCGAATACGACAAGCTCGTCAAGAACCTGTGGAACCAGACGTTCGTCGGCAACCACGAGGGCGGTGTGGGCGAGATTCTCTATCGCCGCGGAGCGTACGAGACCGGGAACTGGGACATGTACCACATAGCCTCGCCGAACACCGACGTCACGAGCGGCGGGACGATGTTCGCCACGGGGCGCGTGGAGATCGCGGAGGCGGCCTCGCTGACGGCCTACGCGGGGATGTCCCTGGACAACCACGGCGGCTTCGGCGGCTTCACCGTCGGCAACGGGATCGCCCTGCAGAAGAGGCGCGGACAGTCCTATCTGCGCGGCGAGTTCGTCGTGGCCGGCTCGTTCACGCAGCACATGGGCAACTTCCTCGTGGGAATGGGCCCGTGCGCGGACGGCGCCGCCCTGATAGACGGCGGAGACGCCCGCGTCGTCGCCGACGCGTCGAAGACGAACGCATCCAGGTTCGGCGAAGTCGTCGTCGGCGCGTTCGGCGGACGCGCGCGCCTTGCCTTGAACGGCGGCGCGTTCACCACTCTGCGCAACGTCTACGTTGGCGGCGTCCTGACGAACGACCTGTGCCACTGGCATAAAAACGGCGACTTCATCACGCAGTGGCACGACGCGGACGGAACGCTCTCCGTTAAGGACGGCGCGTTCACGACCGCAGGCGCGATTGTGCTGGGGCGCGACGGCTCGGGTGCGCTGGAGCTCTCCGGCACGGGCGTCGTCTCGGCGGCCGGAATCGTCGTCTCGAACACCGTCGGGCAGACGGCGTCGAAGATCCGGTTCACGGCCGACGCCGACGGACGCTGCGGACAGATCGCGTCTGGGACGGCGCTCTCGTTCTGGCCCGGCTCCGCGGTGGCGGTGGACGTCTCCGCCTGCGCCGCGACGCGCTCCCGCGTCGTCGTCTGGAGCCTGGACGAGCCGCCGGCCGGACTCGACGGCGCGGACCTCGAACTCGTCGGAAACGAGGCGGTGCGCGGACAGAACGCGCTCTCGTTCGAGGAGGGCGGCCGCCGGCTCGTCTGGAACGCCTATCGCGGCACGGCGATAATCTTTCGGTAGGGTTTTCGGCAAATGCAAAGGAGTGCGGAAATGACAACAGGACATGACATGAACAGGCGCGATTTTCTCAGGCTCTCCGCGCTGTCGTCCGCCGCCGCGGCCGGCGGCGTCCCGGCGGCGTCCGCGGCGGCCGGCGGGGCGGCGGACAAGAAGGTGAGGGCCATGCTCCTCCACCTCGGCCACAACATGTGGTGCGAATGGCTGCCGGAGGACGTCATGAAGACGGCGACGATCGAAGAGAAGTACGCCCCGGACTACGCGCTCCGCATGAAGGAGGACCTCTGGCGCCGCGTCACCGCCCGCATGGCGGAGCGAAAGCTGAACATGCTCGTGATCGACGTCGGCGAGGGCCTCGTCTACCCCAGCCATCCCGAACTCGCGATCAAGGGCAGCTGGACTCCCGACAGACTGCGCGCGGAGATAGCGCGCCTTCGCGGCATGGGCATCGAGGCGATACCGAAGCTGAACTTCTCGGCCACGCACGACGGCTGGCTCAAGGACTACCACAGGATGCTCACCCTGCCGAAGTACTACGAGGTGGTGAAGGACGTGATCCGGGACGTCGCGGAGGTGTTCGGCGCGCCGCGCTTCTTCCACCTTGGATTCGACGAGGAGACGACCGGGTTCTCCGACAGGCGCAACTACTTCGTCATGCGCGCGGGGGAGATGTGGTGGCACGACTTCCTCTACGCCGTCAGGTGCGTGGAGGACTGCGGCTCCAGGGCGTGGGTGTGGAGCGACTACGGCTGGGACCATCCCGACTACTTCAAGCGCTGCCCGAAGAGCGTCGTGCAGAGCAACTGGTACTATGACGAGTGCCACGGCGGATTCGACCTGTCCGCGAACAAGACCGCGGACTACAAGCGCCTGAAGGAGTTCTGGGACCTGGAGGCGGCGGGTTTCGACCAGATTCCGTGCGGCACGAACTGGGTGGGCTGGAAGCGCCGGCAGAAGAACGTCGGCGCGGACGACGTGATCGGACGGCTTGTGAAGCTCGGACGCGAAGTCGTCTCCGACGGGCACCTCCTCGGATTCCTCATGGCGCCGTGGGCGTCGTGCGACAACGATGAGAATTTCAGGAAGAACGTCTCCGCCGTCGATCTCTTCGCCGACGCGCTTGACGGGCGCATCGCCCCGCCCGGCGTCGTTCGCTAGCGCCCATCCCCGCCATTTGGGCAGGGCGCGACGTTCCCGTCGCGCCGACTGCGTTCCGCCCTGCCCAAAACGCCCTCCAAGACGTCCGCGTGAATTGACAGAGAAAAAAAAAACACTATAATCGTGCCGTCAAAATCGCGGCATTAAAAGTTTTGGAGGCAGCATGATTGGAACGAAGACGATGCGGGGCGGCGTGTTGGCAAGGAGGCTTGGCGTCTTGTGCGCGGTCGTCGGATGCGTGGCGGGCGGACGGTCCGCCACGGTGTCGACGAACGACGCGGGCGTGGTGACGATCGGCGTGGCGACGGGCGAGACGTACGCCTATCCGTCGGCGCTGGCGTCCGACGTCTCGTCCGTCGTGAAGACGGGCGCGGGCACGGCGACGTTCGGCGTCGCCGCCAGCGGCTTTTCGGGGACGATCGAACTGCGCGAGGGCGTTGCCGACTTCGCCGTCGACGGCGCATACGGCAAGGCGGACGTGAACGTTGCCGACGGTGCGCAGATGCTCGTCTCGCATCCGGGCAAAGGGCAGCAGATCGTCTCGGTCTACGGCACGGTGACGATCTGCGGATCGGGGCCCGACGGCACGGGCGCGCTCGTCTACTCCAATTCCGCGATGGGCGACAACCTGTTCAAGAAAATCGTCCTCGCCGGGGACGCGACAATGGGAGGAAGGCGTTTCGGCTCGCTCGAACTCGACTTCCAGGGACACGTGCTGACGTGGGCCGGCACGAACATGATGGCGCTGAACTCGACATGGCGGAACGTCGGCGGCTACGTCCACAAGGGCACGGCGGACATGTGCTTCCAGTCGGTGACGTTCGGCGACGCCACCGCCGCGGACGCGCCGTTCACGCTCGCCGCGACGCAGGGCGGATACGTCAGCTTCTGGAGCTGCTGGACGCCGGTGCCGATGGCGCTGACGGTGGCGGAGGACTCGCGGATCGTGGCCAATTCCGGCGGGTATCGGAACTGCAACGTATGGTCCGGACCGATTCTCGTCGAGGCGGGGCGGACGCTTCAGGTGGGGGCGAGCGGGACGGACAGGTCTCTGCGCATTTCGGGCGCGATCGGCGGCGCGGGGACGCTCAAGTCTACCGGTTCGGGAATCCTCTATTTGGACAACCCCGGCAACTCGTGGACGGGCGGCCTTGAAGTCCCGGCCGGATGCGCCTACGCGCCGGCGCCGTCCGTCCTGCCGGAGTGGCAGACCCCGGAGCGCATTCGCCTGACCGGCGGCGCGCTCGTCGCCGTCGTCGGAAAGCCGCTCTCCGGGCTGTCGGTGCAGGACACGTGGACTGCGGACGACGTGCGGACGCTCATGGCGAACGTCGCCGCCGCCGTCAACACGGACACGAGCGTCGGCTTCCACGTCGAGGCGGGCGTAGACTTCACGTATCCCCATCCAGTCTCCACCAACGTCAGCAAGTATGGCGCGGGCGCTCTGCGGCTGACGGGCGGGACGTCCAATCGCTCCTCGTTCGACGTGGAAGAGGGCAAGGTCATTCTGTCCGGTGACGTCGTGCGCGACTTCCAGAACTTCATCCAGCACAACGGCGGCGTCGTCCTCCACGAATCGGGCGAGACGGCCGTTGCGGGAATGATCCGCATCGCGAACAGGACTTCGAACCGGTGCGCGTTCCGCCAGACGGGCGGCTCGTTCGAGGCGATTGGCGGCAACTTCTACATGGCCGAGGCGGTCGCGTCGCGCGGCTCGTTCGAGGTGCTGGACGGCGTGTCCGCGCTCAGGGGCGCGATGTACGTCGCCAAGGGGACGAACACGTTCGGCGCGGTCGTGCAGAAGGGCGGCGTCTTCAAATTGAACTCGGACGTCATGAACCTCGGCGAGAGCGGCGACGCAGTGATGTACGTCGGCGGCGGGACGAACGACCACATGTACGCCTCGACATACGGTGCAATGACCGCGTTCATGGGCACCGGACGCCACGGCAGCTCCACGCTGACGGTCGACGGGACGGGGACGCTCTTCCGCGTGAACGGCCTCGTCATGGGCGCTCACGACTCGCCGCAGACGAACGTCCTCAACGTCGCGAACGGCGGCGTCTTCTCCTCCGCGCGCTTCTACGCGGAGTCGTACGGCAACGCGTCTCCGTTCTCGAACGGAGTCTTCAACGTGGTCAACGTCGACGGCGGCGTGATACGTCCGCTGTTCGGGTGGGGCTGGAACCACCAGGGCGGGACGTACCATGCGCGCGACGTCGGGAAATGGGTCGTCTACGAAAACGGCATGACGCTGGACACGTCCGTCTGCTCGAACAACACCATGTCGTATGCCACCGAGCACCAGTTCTCCGACAGCATCCTCGCCCCGACGGGGAAGGGCGTCGTCTCCATCGCGCTGCCCGATTCCGATGCGTTCAGGAAAGAGACGTACACCATGCCGGCGCGCGTTCGGATCTTCGACGCGGCGGGATGGGGTGCGACGGCGTTCGCGGACTTCGATCCGGAGACGGGGACGCTTTCGGGCGTGAAGGTGACGTCGCGCGGATGCGACTACTCCGAGTCGCCGACTGTCCTTCTCGACAGCGCGGACGGCACGAAGACGTACGTCTGCACGTGCAAGGTGGCGCCCAACGCGGGCGGCGGCCTCACAAAGCGCGGCGCCCAGCTGGCGACGCTCTACGGCACGAACACCTATACTGGCGCGACGTGCGTGGAGGAGGGAATGCTCAAGTTCAACGCCGCCGGGAACGTCCCGACGAACTCGCACATGCGCGTGAAGGCCGGAGCCACGCTGCAACTCCCGTGCGCGACGCCCCTCAAGTCCATTGGCGGCGCCGGACGGATCGCGGGCGGCGCCGTCACGCTGACGTCCGGGTACGTGGCTGACGCGGCGGACCTGAACGCGAAGGCGAAGCTGACGGTGGAGGGTGCGGTTACGTTCGCGGACGGCGCGGCTGTGGGGCTGTCCGACCCGGAAAACCTTGCGCAGGGGCCGAGCCGCTGGCCGCTCGTGACTTCGGCGAACGCGATCGATGGAACGCCGGCCGTCGACCGGACGACCCTCCCCGCGCCGTTCGGGGTTTCGTTCTCCGCCGACCGCAAGACGCTCTACCTCACCTATCCCAACGCAACGCTGATCGTATTCCGCTGACCGCAATCAAGGATTAAGCGGTCAAGTTGCACTTGGCAGCCGCCCTCCGGGGGGAGGGCGCGGTCCTCGCGCGCATTTCGCAGCGGCGCGACGGGACATCGCGCCCTACCGATGAAACGGCGCGATGGTAGGGCGGGGCGTCCCGCCCCGCCGAATTGGCTCTTCGACCGCCTTTTCACCGGCGGCGGCGCGACGGGACGTCGCGCCCTACCGATGAAACGGCGCGATGGTAGGGCGGGGCGTCCCGCCCCGCCGAATTGGCTCTTCGACCGCCTTTTCACCGGCGGCGGCGCGACGGGACGTCGCGCCCTACCGATGAAACGGCGCGATGGTAGGGCGGGGCGTCCCGCCCCGCCGAATTGGCTCTTCGACCGCCTTTTCACCGGCGGCGGCGCGACGGGACGTCGCGCCCTACCGATGAAACGGCGCGATGGTAGGGCGGGGCGTCCCGCCCCGCCGAATTGGCTCTTCGACCGCCTTTTCACCGGCGGCGGCGCGACGGGACGTCGCGCCCTACCGATGAAACGGCGCGATGGTAGGGTGTGGTGTCCCGCCCCGCCGAATTGGCTCTTCAACCGCCTTTTCACCAGCAGCGGCGCGATGGGACGTCGCGCCCTACTGGTGAAATGCGGCTGGCGAGGACGTCTGCCCTCCCCATGACGGTAAAAGTCGATTTGCGAATATTGACAGGAAAAAAAAATGAATATAATTCTCTCCGTTCGGCTGATTGCGTCCAAGGCGGGCGCATGGGACGGCCGTGGAAACGGAGAGTGCGAAGATGAGGCATATATTTGCAGCGGCAATGCTGATGGCGGCTGCGGGGCGCGCCGCGATCGTCGTGACCGACTTCAAGGGGTCGCCGAACGCGCCCGGCACGGCGACGCTGGCGTTCGACGCGTCGTCGTCCGCGCGTGAACTGTGGTGCGCGTGGGATGGCGCGGACAGAGGCGCTGACTTCTCCGCGTGGGCGTCGAACGGACGCATGGGCGTCGTCGCCGCGCAGTCGACGGCGTTCACGGGCGAACTCCCGGAAGGCGCGAAGGGCGCATCGGCGGCGCGGTTCTTCCTCGTCCCGCCTAATGGGACATACGCCCTCGATCACGTCCGCAGCACTGGGACGCAGTGCATCGACACCGGCGTCAAGGTCTCGCCCACAATGTCCGTCTCCGCCGAGGTCGAACTGACCGACGTGAAGACTGTGCAGCAGCGGATCTTCGGCACGGCGGACAACGACCTCACCGTCGCGGGATACATCAGCGGCGGAAGCGTCTGGGCATGGGGATTCCAGAACGACGTGGGGAACTGGACGTGGTTCGGCCAGAAGATGAACGCGCTGCGCACTCGCATGACTCTGGACGGATTCCGAAACTGCGTGACGCTCTCCGTCGCCGGCTATGTCGTCGCCTCCAACGACATGACGACCGCGCACACGAAGACGTCCGTGCTGCCGCTGGCCCTCCTTGGCGAATCGACCGCGTCGGGGACTTTCCGGCACTTCATGAGCGCGCGGTTCTACGGCGCGACGATTTCCGATTCGGGCGTCCTTGTGGCGGACTACAGGCCGTACGTCAAAGACGGCGTCGCCGGCGTGCGCAACGCCGTGGACGGCTCGTTTCTCGCAAGCGCCTCTGACGTGCCGTTCGTCGTGGGCGAAGGGCGCGACGCGATTCCCGCCGGCTGCGAGACGGGCGTGTCGATCGACCTCTCGCGCCTTCGCCGGGGCGACGTCTGGAGCGACGCGACGTATCTCTGGGACTTCACGCGCGCCGACCTGAACGGCGACGGAGAGGTGCAGGCGGGTGAGATCCGCAACGCGCTGCAGTTCGGGTCGACGAACGAGAACGGTTCCGTCTGGGACAAGACCGTCTATGTCAAGTCGTCCGCCGTCTCGGCCGGCACGGCCGATGGAATCGCGTGGAAGAGGGGGTCTGTCTCCATGCCGTCGCGCGGCTTCGCGCTTGAGGACGCCACGTACCTTGACATTCCGGCCGTGTACGAGATAGAGAACGGGAAGACAAACATGTGGGCCAACGGCGTCCAGGTCGAAAAGGCCAACGTCGCCGGCAGCATCACCGTCGTCGCCCGCCTGAAGATAGGCAACTTCGCCTACAACGCCTTCCACAACTCTCCGAGCTGGTTCCTGAACAACGCGCTCCACTGGGGTAACTGGCGCGGAGACCAGTTCGGGTTCTACCAGTCCAACATTGCGGGGACGAACGGCTATCTGCGCTTCCTCCAGGGGCAGAAATACGTGCAGATGGGCGGCCCCGCCCTCCACACGAACGTCTGGTACGACGTAGCGTACAGCCTTCGCGACAATGGCGACAAGACGGCGGACTGGATCATGGCGTACTCCGAGCGCGACACGGGCGCGGTGGGCGTCTACGTCGAGACGGGGACGTTCCAGAACGCCTTCACCAACGAGTGGCCGTCCGGAACCCGTCCGCTCCTGATCGGCGGCGAGTACTTGGGCGGATGGAGCCAGGGCGGCACGGACACGACCGGCGGCGGCAAGGCGTTCAACGGCAGCATCCAGCGCATCGCGGTGTGGTCGCGCGCGCTGTCGGAAGACGAAATCCGTGAGGCGTTCGTCCAGTCGCCGCCGATGTTCCGCGTCGGCACGGAGAACGGCTCCGCGGACGAGTTCGGCCTTGCGGACGAGACGGGCGATGCGTTCAATGCCGAGCAGCAGCCGTGGCAGGACTTCCGCAGGACGCTCTCCGCCGCCCGTCCATCGGTGACGATCTCCGCTCCGATGCGTTCCGATTCGCGCAAGGTCCCCTATGTCCTGCGCGTCAGGGGTGCGTCGGGGACGGCGACGCTGGAGGCGTCCGTGGACGGCGTGTCGCTTGGCGTCCGTTCGTTCAAGCCGGGCGACGCGCGGACGTGGTTCGTGCCCGCCAAACTGCTGGCGCGGAAAACCGGCGGCGTCTCCGTGGAGCTGCGCTGGCGCGCGGGCGGGACGTTCGCGTTCGACGTCGTGGAGATGACGGGCTCCGCGTCTCTCGGCGTGGAGAACGGAAGCACGACCGACATGTCGCAGGAGGGGAAGACGGAGGCGGCGTCCTACGCCGGGCAGTGGAACTTCAAGCGCTTCGCCCGCGCATCCGTGGGCGGCAGCGCGAACTACGCGACAGAGGTGGACTTCTGGGTGCCGCCCGAACTCGCCGCGCGCAATGCGTTCCGCTACACGACGCGCATCACCGACCAGGGCGCGTCCGACGGCTCCACCAACACGCTCTTCAACGTGCTGGGCTGGACGAAGTGGCAATTGCCGTTCGCGCTTGTGATGAACGGGAAGAAGGTCTGGGAGACGGAGGGCGGGCCGAACCGCGTTGTCTTCTGCATGTTCGAGAAGGGCGAGCTGAAGGCGGGATGGAACAAGTTCAACTGGGTCGTTCCTGGGCCGCTCGGCACTACGCCCTGGGTCTGCCTCGACTACCACCGCCTTGAGGTCGTCGAGAACCCCGCGTCCCTGATCGTCATCTTCCGCTAGTCCGCGCCTTCGGACGCTCCCTGCGGGCGGCGCACCCCGGTGCGCCGCCCGCATTGCCTTCGCAAAGCGCAAGTTCCCGCCGAAAAAATCCATCTAAAATGCGCATCTGCGCGGCAATGAAAAAAACGTTCGATTTGCTGTTGCACGTCGCGCCGACATATGGTATCATATCACTCGTTTTCAACCCCCTTTGCTCGGGTGGTGAAATTGGCAGACACGCATGCTTGAGGTGCATGTGGAGAGATCCTTGCGGGTTCGAGTCCCGCCCCGAGCACCACTGGTGAGATACTCAAGTGGCCAACGAGGGCAGACTGTAAATCTGCTGGCTTACGCCTTCCAAGGTTCGAATCCTTGTCTCACCACCATCGAAAAAGTTCCGAGAATCGGGGCTTTTCCTGTTTCTGGCGACTCTGCGCCGCCCGTCCGTTTTCGTTTGCGAGTGGCGGGGCGTCGGCAATTGGTGTATAATGCGGGCATGAGAAGAATCGCATTTTCCGCGGCCGTCTGCGCAATGGCGGCATTGGCCATGGGCGGCGAGACGTGGGTCGACTTCAGGACTCCGGATGCCGGCTATTCGGTGAGTTCGGCCGCTTGGCGGGCGGGCGAGACGGAACGGCAGGTGTCCGTCACGCCGGCCGGGCTGCGCGTCATTGTGGACGCGGACAGGGAGGCGAGTCCTGGTCCCTGGTTCACGATGTCCGTTCCGCCTGAGCTTGGCGCCGGGCGCGACTGGCGCGACGCCCGCTTCGAGCTTGTGCTGCTGGACGCGCCGTCCGGACGCTGCCGCTCGGACGTCGCGCTGAACTTCGTGGACGAGGAGGGCGAGACTTTCCAGTTCCTGCGCAAGTCCGAATCGTATGGCGAGGACGGCGAGTTCCGCCTTCTCTTCGACCTTGCCGAGAGCCGTCCGGGCCGCGGATGGGGCGGGGCGAATCCGAACAACGTCGTGGATGGAGCGCTGCGCTTAAGCGCCCTCAACCTGCACTTCAATGCGATTGGGGACGACCCGGCATCGCGGAAGGGCGAGGCCGTATTCATCCGGATCGAGGGGCGTCCGCGTCAGTCTGAAAACGCGATGCCGCGCACGGTCGTTTCGCGCGAGGCGATTTCGATCGACGTCACATATCCCGGCGCGGCGCCGTTTCCGGGCGCGGATTCGCTGGCGTTCAAGGTCTATCCGCCAATCGACGGGCCGGTGTCGCTGACGCTTTCCTACGGTTCCTCCGGCACGGCGGAGCAGGGGTGGAAGACGAACTTCACGGCAGTCGCCGGCGGCGGACGCGTCGTCTTCGACGTCGCGCTGCCGTACGAACGGCAGTACCAGTTCATCGGACTTTCCGCGAAGCCGCCCATCCGCGTCCTGTCGGCGGAGGGCGTCTTCCGCCAGACCGCCGCCGAGGCGATGCGCGTGCGAGTCGAGACCGGGAACGGGCTTGGCATTGTCAGGGACGGGAAGGGCGAGCGGCCCGCGATCCACGTGGGCAACCCGTCTGACCGTCCGCTGCGCTGGAAGACGGCGTTCCGTCTGAAGGACTTCTTCGGACACGTGGTGGACGTTCCGTTCGACCGCGCCGTGGCGCCCGGCGAAGACGTCCGCGTCGACGTGCCATGGCCCCTTCCAGGACGCGGGATATGGTTCCTTGAGGCGGATGTCGCGGGGGAGGACGGTTCGCGCGCGAAGCGGACGGCGCGGTTCGCGTGGATCGACCTGCACGAGCGGACGCCGTACGTGCCGAAGCCGAAGTTCCGTCTTGGCATCCACTATCACGGTACGTTCTATCTGCCCGACCTCGTGGACCCGACGATCGACGCGCTCGTGGCGGCCGGCGCGAAGTTCGTGCGGACGGACTACAGCTTTCTCTGGAGCGACATAGAGAGGCGCGAGGGCGTCTACGCGTGGGAGAGGGCTGACGACATGCTGGCGCGTCTGCGGGCGGCCGGGCTTGCGCTCGACATCATCTTCGCGTCCTCTCCACGCTGGGCCGTCACGCAGGCGTGGCGCGAGGCGTGTCCCAAATGGGAGAAGACGGGCCGGCGCGTCCGCTGGGGGTTCGCGCCGACTCGCCCCGGGCTCTTCCGCTCGTTCTGCGAGAAGTTCGCGCGCCGCTATGGGACCGCGATCGACTACTACGAGACCGGCAACGAGTGGGACATATCCGGCGAGGGGGTGGGGCCGCACGACGAGCTTCTGCGGATGCAGCGCGAGGCCTACGAGGGCCTTCACGCCGGATGCCCCGAGGTCTGCGTGACCCCGAACGGATGGGCCGCCGCGGCCTCGCAGCCGACGCCCATGCCGCAGGGCTGGAACACCGGGCTGATCGAACTTTTCGCGCACCATCCGGAGCTGTACGACGCATGGGCGTTCCACTGCCACGGCGAGCCCCTCTGGTTCCAGTCGCAGGTCCGCGACAGGTTTCTTCCGCTTCGCGCGTCCACTCCGCTCGCGTCGCGTCCGTGGCTCTGCAACGAGACGGCGCTGACGAGCCACAACGGCAGGGAATGCGACGTGGCGGCGGCGGTGTGGCAGAAAATCCTCTACGCCTGGGCGCATGGTTCTGCGGACTACGTCTGGTACAACCTCCGGGCGACCGGGTGGTTCGACGGGCCGGAGCCGGGCTACGGGCTGATGACGGCGGACCTTCGCCCGCGCGCCGGATATGCGGCGTTCGCGGCACTGGCGACTGTCTTCCAGGGGTTGGACGGCGACGGAGTCCTCCATTCCGACGGCGGGCGGCAGATGTTCCGTTTCAAGGGGCGTTCCGCGGCGGTGGACGGCCGGGTTGTGGCGGGATGGTGGACGGGGCTGTCGGCAGGGCAGACGATTCCGGTCGAGATCCGCACGGACGCGCGCCGGGCCGTGCTTTCGGACCTGATGGGCAACCGCCGGGAGCTTCCGCTGCGAGGCGGCGCAGTCGCCTTTCCCGTCGCCGCGCTTCCGCAGGCTCTGCTCCTCGACGGCGCAACGCGGGCGGAGGCCGCCGACCTCGCCGCCTTCACGAATGGCGCGCCGAGGACGGTCCTGACGGTCGGCGTCCGCGGCGGCGCGCGGGCGCCGGACCTGAAGCTTTCCGGCGCGGGATTCGTCCGGGACGTCTACGAGGCCGACCCCGCGAACGCTCATCGGCTATGGAAGGGGGATGCGGACAATTCGGCGAAGCTGTGGCTTCGGCGCACTGCGGAGGGGCTGCGCGTGAGGGCGGTGGTGTGCGACGACGTGTCCGCGCCCGGCGACGGGGTGACGGTGTTCCTGTGCGACGGGAAGGGCGGGGCGCGGCGGGCGTTTCGGCTCGACAGGGTTTCGCGCAAGGGGACGTTCGACGTCTACGAGAGCGTGCTGCCGGCTCCGGCGGGCGTGTTCGGGCTTGACGTGCGCGTGGACGACGACGACGGCGAGGGCGTGGAGAGCTGGCTTGAACTGTGCCGGCCGGGGACGCCGGCCGTGCTCGTCAGGTGCGAATGAACGGGCGGGGTCGCTAGCGGACGCGGACGAGGCGGCCGATCAGGATGACGAGCGTGTAGATTTCAAGTCGCCCTGCGAGCATCGCCAGGCAGTACCATGCCTTGACGAAGTCCGGAAGGGCGGCGTAGTTCGCCGCGACGCCGAGGCGGCCGAATGCGACGCCGACGTTTCCGACCATGGCGAGCGAGCCTGTGAACGCGGAGACGAGGTCGAGTCCGCCCAGCGCTCCGACGACGGCGGTGACGAAAACCAGCAGGACGTAGCAGAAGACGAACGACGCGACGACGGGGACGATCTCCTCGCGTCCGGGGACGCCGTTCATCCGCAGGGTGTATACGCCGTGCGGATGGAGAAGCCTGTGGAATTCGTTGACGAGCTGCTTGGCGAGAACCGTCCAGCGTATCACCTTCACGCCGCCCGCCGTCGAGCCGGAGCAGCCGCCGACGAAGAGGAGCGCCATGAGGATCATCTGCGCCGCCGGCGTCCACGAAAGGTAGTCGTTCTTCTCGAAGCCGGTGGTGGAGACGATCGCGGCCACCTGGAAGGCCGCGGAGCGGATGGATTCGCCCGTAGCCGCGTCAAGGCGGAACTGGAATGCGGCGACGAGGGCGGTTGCGACGAGGACGACGCCGGCGAACGCGCGGAGTTCCGAGTTGCGGAAGAACTCGCGGAAACGTCCGTGCAGCAGATGGTAGAAGAGCGCGAAGTTCGTCGACGCGAGGAGCATGAACGCCGTGCAGATCCATTCGACGGCGGGGAGGTCGAACGCGCCGATTCCGGCGTTGCGCGTCGAGAACCCGCCGGTGCCGAGCGTGGAGAGGGCGTGGCAGACGGCGTCGAACCACGACATTCCCGCAAGGTGGAGGGAGACGGTCTGCATCGCCGTCAGCGCGCAGTACATGAACCAGAGCATTTTCGCGGTGTTGGCGATGCGCGCGGTGAGCTTGCCCTTTTCGGGACCCGTAGTCTCCGCCTTGATGAGCCTGAACCCGCCCACGCCAAGAAGGGGAAGCAGGGCGACTGCGAGGGCGATCACGCCCATGCCGCCGAGCCATTGCGTCTCGCACCGCCAGAGGTTTATGCAGCGCGGCAGCGATTCGACGTCGGGGATGGCTGTGGCGCCCGTCGTCGTGAAGCCGCTGACGCTCTCGAACACCGCGTCGACGACGTTCGGCGTCGCCCCGCTCAGGCGGAGGGGGATCGCACCGAAGAGGCTGATCGCGACCCATGCGCATCCGACCACCATGAACGCATGCTCGACGCCGATCGCCCCGGGCGTCCTGCGGCAGCGCAGCCAGACCGTTCCGCCCACGATTCCGCTTGCCGCCATCGGCGCGGCAAAGGCCGGGACGACGGAGAGCTCCCCGTAGAAGAGGGCGGCCGCCAGTGGAAGGAGAAAGGAAAGCCCGGACAGGGCGAGCATGTACGCCAGGAGGCGCGGAATCATCGACGGCACGGAGACCTCCACGTCAGTCGCCGAAGAGGCGCACGGCCTTGTTGTTCCCCGCAGGGGTTATGAGCACGACGCGCGAACCCGGCTGCAGGGTCGTCGCGCCGTTTGGGACGCTCGTGCCGCCGTTTGGCCGGCGGACGAGCAGAACGACGTATCCGCCGAGCCCCGGCAGGTCGCGCAGCGCCTTTCCGACGGCCTTGCCGGTGGCGGAGACGTCGCACTCGACGATTTCGAACGCGCCGCCGCAGACGGTGTGGACCGCGCGGACGTGCTGTCCGCGCAGATGGCTCATGATGCTGTCCACGACCGTGTCGCGCACCGGGACGGCCACGTCCACGCCCAGCTTGTGCGCAATGCCGCCGACGGAGGAGCTGGACGTGAGGGCGATCGTGCGGCCGACTCCGCGTGACTTCATGTATGCGGCGATGACGAGATTCCTGTCGTAGTCCTCCGACGCCGCGACGAGAAGGTCGCATCCGTCAAGTCGCTCCTCCTGCAGGAAGCCCTCGTCCGTCATGTCCCCGCATAGCACCCTGGCGTCCCCGAAGCGCTCCGCGGCAAGGCGGCAGCGCTCCGCGTCGCCGTCCACGATGACCAGTCGCTGTTCACTCCTCTCCCTTCCGCCGAAGAGGCGCGCGAACATGGAGGCGTTCATTCGCTTGAGCTTCTCCTCCGCGACGAACGTGCCGACGCGCCCGGCGCCGAAGACGACCATCTCGTGGGAGCGTCCGCGCGAGACGCGGACGATGCCGAGCAGGCGCGAGAGGTCCGCCTCGTCCACTACGACGCCGATGCGGTCCCCCTCCTGGAGGCGCGTCTTCCCCGTGGGCAGGACGGCCGTTCCGGACGGCTTTTCGACGTATGCGATGAGGAAAGTCCATCCCTCCACCGTCCCAGGCAGCCTCTGGAGCGGGACGCCGATCAGCGGGCTGTTCCCGCCTATCGGCACGGAGACTATTCCGCAGCCTCCGCCGAACTCGGTGACGTTGCCGACCGCGCCTTGGGCGACTGCGCTTGAGATCGCGGCGGCGGCCTCGACGTACGGGTGCACCATCCAGTCCACGCCGAACACCGGTCTGTTGGGTCCCGTCATCGACGCGGTGACGCCGCTGGCGTTCACGACCGCGTTGCGGTAGTAGGAGTAGTTGTGGACGCGGGCGATCTTCAGGATGGCGGGGTATATCGCGTCGACGAGCGAACACGTGATCATGTTTGTCTCGTCGTCCTCCGTGAGCATGACGAGCGCGTCCGCGTCCTCGATTCCCGCAGATTTCAGCGCCTCGACGTCCGTGCAGTCCGCCTGCACGACGGAGCAGTCCAGCTGGCCGCCGGCGTCGCGGACGCGCGCGGCGTCGCGGTCCACGAGCACGACGTCGCTGTTTTCCGCAATCAACGCGCGGGAGAGCTGGATTCCGGTGAAACCGGCGCCTATGACTACGGCTTTCATGGTTCGTCGAAGTGGTGAGGCCGCCGGGAATCGAACCCGGAACCTACAGTTTAGGAAACTGTCGCTCTGTCCAGTTGAGCTACGGCCCCGAAAGGGACGCCGCATATGATACCAAATCCCCGCTTCACGCTTCAATCCATTTTTGATAGAATCTGCACAGACCATGAATCACGACTTTCTGCTACCGATCGGCATCATCGCGTGCTGGGGCGCGTGCGCGGCCTTCTTCGCCGCGTACGCGGGTTCCGTCGTCGGCGAAATGACTTACGTCACGCTCGCCGACGGGCGCAGGACGGCGCACGCGCTTCCGTTCGTGCTGCGCCTTCTCCTCCCCCTTGCGCCGAACCTTTCGCGCATGGCGTCCGGCGCCTCGTTCAGGAAGTCGCGGGAGGCGGCGGACCGCATGATCGTCTCCGCCGGGTTCGAGGGGCTGCTCACGGGCGCGGAGTTCGTCGCGCTCAAGTTCCTCATGCCGGCCGTGTGCGGGACGGCGTGGGCGCTTTTCGTCCTGCTTCTCGGCGCCGCGATTCCCGATTCGTTCGTCTCCGCGAACGCGGTCCCGCTGGTCGCGATTGGCGCGCTGTGGGCGTACGTCTATCCGATTTCGTGGCTGCGCGGGACGCTTCGCCGCCGCCATCTGTCCATACAGCGCGCACTTCCGTTCGTCCTTGACCTGCTTACGCTGAGCGTGGAGGCGGGGCTCGACTTCATGAGCGCGCTCCGGCGCAACTGCGAGAGGCGCAGGCTGGACGCGCTGAACGAGGAGCTGCTGCGGATGATGCGCGAGATACAGCTTGGGACGCCGCGCCGCGTCGCGCTGGCGAACATGGCGGACCGCGTGCGCCAGCCGGACCTGCGCGGCGTGTGCAACGCCCTTGTCCAGGCGGACGAGCTTGGCGTCTCGATCGGGCCGATTCTCCGCATTCAGAGCGACCAGCTGCGCGGAGTGCGCTTCGACCGCGCGGAGAAACTTGCCAACGAGGCCCCCGTGAAGATGCTGGGGCCTCTGATGCTCTGCATTTTCCCTGCCGTGTTCGTGATCCTGCTCGGTCCGATCCTGATGCAGGCGGCAAAGGGGCTTTTCTAGGGGAACGACATGAATACGCAGATACCAGACATCCTCGTGGCGGAGGGCGAGCTGAAGGGGAGGCGCTTCGCCGTGACGGCGCAGGGCGTCAGACTTGGACGCTCGTCGTCGTGCGAGATTTCCATCCAGGATCCCGCGCTCTCCCGCAACCATTGCCTTTTCGAGATACGCGACGACGCGCTCTGGGTGACGGACCTGGCGAGCGCGAACGGGACGTTCGTGAACGGCGACATGCTGGGCGCCGATTCGCGCCGCCTCAGGCCGGGCGACCGCGTGTCGATCGGCGAGACGCTGCTTGTCGTTGGCGACGCGGACTCGCGGCCGGACGCGGCCGCCGTTGCGCCGGAGTCCGTCCCAGAAGTCGACCTCGGTCTCGGACCCGCGCCAGACGCGCCGGCGTCCGCCGCCGCGCGCCCCGCCGCCGGCCGCCGCCTGGCCGTCTGGGGCGCTGCCGCCCTGGCCGTCGCCGGAGCGGCGATTCTCGTCCTCTCTCCGCAGCCGTCCGACGACGACGCCTCGCGCGCCGCGGCCGCGACGGAGGAGCTGCCGGAGGACGACGACGCGACGCTCAGGTCAATGTCCTTCGAGAAGGTGGAGTCCGACGGGAACGGAATCTACCGCTACGCGCTCCTTCTGGACTCGAAGGGCGTCCTGAACGTGGAGATAGACGACGTCCCGAAGGAGAACCGCCATCTTCGCAAGTCCGTCGCCCTGAAGCCGGATGCGTTCGAGCGCCTGTCCGCCATCCTCTCCCCGGACGCCCTTTCGTCGCTCGACCCCGAATATGCCGGCGTCCCGCTCCGCCCAAACACTCTGAAGAGCCGCAGCCTGAAGGTCGTGCGCGGGTCGAAGGTCTTTTCGACGACGGTCGAGAACGTGGCCGAGCCCGCCGCGTTCAGGGCCGTGCGTGAAAAACTGGAGACCTTCTCCAAGAACGAACTCGGGATCTGGGCGATACAGTTCTCCGCCGAAAAGCTGGTGGAGATGAGCGGCGAATCGCGCCGCGTCGCCGACGCGAAGTGGGAGGAGCGCGACGTCCAGTTCGGAAACGCCGCCGCCGCCCTGGCCGCGTACAGGGAGGCGATGTTCTACCTTGAGACGGTCAATCCCAAGCCGGTGGACTACGGCGCCCTCGCCGCCCGCTGCAGAGAGGTCGAGAAGGAACTCGAACGCCGTTGCGCCGACAGGCGCTTCCTCGCCGACCGCGCCATAAGCCTGCAGGACTGGAAGACCGCCGCGCGCGAGCTCCGCGTGCTGTGCGAGCTCGTGCCCGACGCCGCCGACCCGCGCCACGCCGAGGCGGCGGCGAAGCTGCTCGACGTCGAGGCGCGCCTGAAGAAGGGAAGTGCGAAATGAGGCCCTTTGCAATGAGAATCCTGAATCCGGCCGTCGCCGCCCTTGCGGCGCTGGCGGCCCTGGCGCCGCTGACGGGAATGGGGGCGAAGGATGCCCCGTCGCGGCTCGACGTCTCGTCCGTCCCCGACGGCGCCCACGTGTTCGTGGACGGCAAAAGGCGCGGGGCTACGCCATGCTCAGTCTTCGATTTGCCCGCGGGCCGCCACCTTGTCCACGTGGAGACGCCTTCCTACAAGTCGGTGGACGAGTTCGTGAAGGTCTCAGGCCCCGGCGACTTCCAGCGGCGCAGTTTTTCCCTCGAACCCGAAAAGGCGCTGATCCTGATCCGGACCGAGCCGGCGGGCGCCGACGTCAGGATGTCCGGCGTCTCCATGGGCGCGACGCCGCTTCTGCTCTCCGAGCTTCCCACCGGGCGCACACACGTCTTCGAACTCTCCAAGACCGGCTACCAGACGAAGAGGATAGACGTCTCGCCGGAGGGACGCGCGCCCGTCGTGCGCACCGAGACGCTTGCGCTTGATTCTGGAATCGTGGAATGCGTTTCCGACCCGGCAGGCGCCGCGGTCGTCGTCAACGGCGTGGAGCGCGGCGTCACGCCGGTCGTCGTCAGGAACGTCCCCAAGGGGCTTGCCACGATTTCGCTGAAGCTCGCCGGCTACCGCGACGAGGTGCGCGAACTGCGCCTCGCGCCCGGCGACAGGCAGACGCTTTCCGTCAGGATGAAGTCCTCCCCCGCGCGGCTCAAGGTGGTGTCCACCCCGGAGCAGGCGAAGGTGTTCATCGACGGCGACTACCAGGGCAAGACGCCGCTGACAGTCACGGACGTGCGCCCCGGAAAGCGCGAACTGCGCATCGAACTTCCGGGCCACGCGCCGGTCACGCGCTCCGTCGCGCTTGGAAACGGAGAGGAGAAGACGGAGGAGTTCAAGATGGCGAGCGTCATGGGCCGGATCGAGGTGACGTCCACTCCGCCCGGGGCAAGGGTGTTCGTCGACGGAAAGAGCAAGGGTTCCACGCGCGCGCAGGGCGGAGGCGTCGCGGCCTCGTCGGTGCTGGCCGTCGAGGACGTCGCCGCCGGCGAGCATTCCGTCGTCGTCAGGCTGGACGGCCACCAGGAGTTCCAGCGCAAGGTCGTCGTCAAGGCGAAGGACACCGTCAGGCTTTTCCCCAGGCTCGTGCGCCTCTTCGTGCCGGACACGGAGGTGGAGACGATCCGCGGCACGTACCGCGGCGTCCTCGTCGGCAACGACCCGATCGCCGGCGTCACGCTTGAAGTGAAGAAGGGCGTCATCTCCACGTTCCCCATCGGCGACGTGAAGAAGATCGCGCCGCTTGCGAAGTGACGGACATGGCGAAAAAGACCAGGCTGGACGTCCTGCTCGTAGAGCGCGCGCTCGCGCCGTCGCGCACCGTCGCGCAGGCCCTCGTCCTTGCGGGCAAGGTGAGCGTCGCCGGACAGGTCGAGACGAAGGCCGGACGCGCCGTCCCGTGCGACGCGGAGGTGACCGTCGCCGAGCCTCCTCGCTTCGTCTCCCGCGGCGGCGAGAAACTGGAAGGAGCGTTCGCCGCGTTCGACGGCTTCGACGTGGCCGGCCGCGTCTGCCTCGACGTCGGCAGCTCCACGGGCGGATTCACCGACTGCCTCCTCCAGCACGGCGCGCTGCGCGTCATGGCGGTGGACGTCGGCACGAACCAGCTTGCCTACAAGCTGCGCGTAGACCCGCGCGTCTGGGCGAAGGAGAACTTCAACGCAAGGTACATGACCGCCGCAGACCTTCCGGAACGCCCGTCGCGCGCCGTGACCGACGTCAGCTTCATCTCCCTCAAGCTCATCCTCCCGCCCATGGCGGAAGTCCTCCTGCCGGGCGGGGAGATCGTCTCGCTCATCAAGCCGCAGTTCGAGGCCGGCCGCGGAAACGCCCCCGGCGGCGTCGTCTCCGACCCCGCCGTGCGCCGGCAGGTGGTGGAGGACATCGGCGCATTCGGCGTCGACGAGCTCGGACTAGACCTTCTCGCCGTCGCGGAGTCCCCCATCCGCGGCAGGGACAAGGGCAACGTGGAGTATCTTGCATGGTGGAGAAAGAAGGGCGGCGAATGAGGGCGTTCGACGACTTCTTCATGCGCATGGCGCTGCGCGAGGCGGAAAAGGCGGCGGCGGACGGCGAGGTGCCGGCCGGCGCCGTCGTCGTCCAGCCGGCCGTCCTTGAGCCGGCACATGACGGACATGACGCGATATACGACCCGGACCCGTCCGCCGCCAGGATTCTCGGCCGCGCGCACAACCAGACGGAGGGGCTGCAGGACGCCACCGCCCACGCGGAAATGCTGGCCCTTTCGTCCGCTTTCTCCGCGAAGGGCAGCTGGCGCCTCACCGGAACGCGGCTATACGTCACGAAGGAGCCATGTCCGATGTGCGCCGGCGGAATCGTCCTCGCCCGCGTCGACGCGGTCGTCTGGGGGCTTGACGACATGAAGCGCGGCGGCGGAAGCGTCTTCGGTGTCTTCTCGCATCCGGGGATAAACCACCACCCCGCCGTAGTCCGGGGCGTGATGGAGGACCGGTGCCGTGCGGTCCTCGTGGACTTCTTCCGCGCCCGCCGCCGCTCATGATTTCGCTTCGCGGGGGTTTCGGAGACGATGAACCGCGGGCCTCCGGAACTCACCGAGGCGAAAGCGGGATTCGCCTTGAAAAGATCAAGTCCGGGGGGCGGCGCTCCCGCGGTTTCACCAAAATCCCATTTGTCATGAAGGGCGGCAAGTGATATGATATTCGACCATCATGACAATCATTCGCGAGCCAATGTACGAGGACGTTCCGCATGGCAGGCTTGAAAGCCTTCGGCGGCACGTGGTGGAGGCTTTTGCCGATGTCGGCCGCGCTGTGCGTCTCATGGTGGAGGCGATCTGCTTCCTGCCGTCCACGCTTGCGAGGCGCGATTCACGCGCCGCGTTCGTCCGCCAGCTCTACGTCACCGGGATCCGCACTCTCCCGGTGATAACCGTCGTCGGCCTTTTCACGGGCATGATCCTCGGCCTTCAGGTGGGGCTTGCGCTCAGCCGGTTCAACCAGGAGGCGTATCTTGGCGCGACGGTGATGATCTCCCTCGTCCGCGAGATGGGCCCGTTCGTGACGGGCATATGCCTTTCGGCCTGCGTGGGGTCTGCGCTTGCCGCCGAGCTCGGCACGATGACGGTGAACGACGAGGTGGCCGCCCTTGAGATAATGTCGATTTCGCCCGTCCGGTTTCTCGTCGCCCCGCGCCTGGGCGCATTGCTGGCGATGTCGCCTGTCCTTGCATTCTACGCCTGCGTCCTGGGCGTCGTGGGCGGCGGCCTTGTCGGCTACACGCAGCTCAACGTCCCGTTCCAGCAGTACATCGCGAGCGCGATGTCGATTGCGGACACAAAGGACCTCTTCGTCGGCCTTCTCAAGGCGGCGATCTTCGGCCTCGTCATCGGAACGGTCAGCTGCCACGAGGGCTTTTCCACTCGCCTTGGCGCGGTTGGCGTGGGCCGCGCCACGCAGAGGAGCGTGATCGTCTCGTTCCTCTTCATCCTGATGCTCGGCTACATCGTCACGCGCAGCTTCTACCTTGAGTTCAGCATATGATCAGATTCGACAACGTGGTGAAGCGCTTCGACGGCCGGGAAGTCCTCTCCGGGGTCAGCTTCTCCGTCGCGAAGGGGGAGATCCTGGCTCTCGTCGGCCCGTCCGGCACGGGCAAGACCGTGCTGCTGAAGCATCTCGTCCGCCTGCTCACCCCCACGTCCGGGCGGGTGCTGCTTGAGGACGAGGACATTTCCGCCGCCACCGGTTCGCGCCTTGAGCGGATCCGCGAGCGTTTCGGCTACCTCTTCCAGGGCGGCGCCCTGCTCGGATGGATGACGGTCGCGGAGAACGTGGCCCTTCCGCTCAGGGAGAAGACGCGCCTTGGCGAGGGGGAAATAGCCAGGCGCGTGGCGTCCGCGCTTGAGGCCGTGGACATGTCGGACGCTGCGGACCGCCTTCCGGCGGAGATCTCCGGCGGAATGCAGAAGCGCGCCGGGCTTGCCCGCGCGATAGTGCGAAATTCCGACATAGTGCTGTACGACGAGCCGACGTCCGGCCTCGACCCGGTGACGTCGGTCACGATCAACAGGCTCATCGAGCGCCTCAACGGGGAGCGCGGGATAACGTCGATCGTAGTCACGCACGACATCCAGAACGCCCTGCTCTTCGCCGGGCGCATTCTGATGCTAAAGGCCGGGCGCGTGGTGGAATGCTCGACGCCGGAGGAGTTCGTCGCCTCGGCGAATCCCGACGTCCGCGAATTCCTCGACGCGCAGTTCATAACAGAGACGGGTTTCAGGCACATGAAGGCTGAATATGAAAAGAAACACTGACGTTTTCTCCGAGTTCATCGTGGGCGTGTTCATGGTCGCCGTGCTCGCCCTGCTGGCCTATTTCACGATTGTCATATCGGGCGTGGACCTGCTGGTCGGACGCTCCCGCGTCCATGCGAGGATCGAGTTCTCCGACGTCGGCGGGCTGAAGAACCGCGACAACGTGATGTATCGCGGAATGAAGGTCGGGTCCGTGGAGCGGATCGACCTCGCGCCGTCGAACATACTCGTCACGGTGTCCGTGGACCGCGACGTCGTGCTGCGCGACGGCTGCCGCGTCTCCGTCGAGCCGCTTTCCCTGCTTGGCGGAAACTACCTTCTTCTCGAAGAGGGCGAGGGCGGGGCGCGTCCGCTTGAGACGACGCTTTTCCGCGGCGAGCCGCCGGTAAACTTCCTGCGCGACGCGGGCCGGCTCATCGGAAAGCTCGAAAAGGCGGGCGACGGCCTTTCGTCGATAATTCCCGAAGGCGTGAAGACGAACCTGGAGCAGGCCGTCGCCGGGCTCAACAGGGTCGTCGCGCGGATCGAGAAGGGCGAGGGCACGATTGGAAAGCTCGTCGCGGACGACGGCGCCGTCGTCTCGGAGCTGAAAAGCGGTCTGGAGGGCTTCAGGAAGACGTTCGACAGCGCGTCTTCCGTCGCCGCCCGCGTCGAGCGCGGCGAGGGGACTGTCGGCAGGCTTCTCTCCGCCGACGATACGGTCTACGCCGACCTGAAGAAGACGCTTGCGAACGCCGCCGCCATCTCGGACCGCCTTGCCGCCGGGCAGGGCGTCCTTGGAGAGCTGATGGCGACGAACGGCACGATGTACGCCGACGTCAAGGCGGCGATTGCGAACGTCAGGGCCGTGACGGAGCGTCTGCAGAGCAAGGACGGCCTTCTCGCGCGCATCTCCGGCGACCGGGAGCTCGCCGACAACGCGGCGGCGCTCGTCGCCAACCTGAAGACCGTCTCCGAGCGCCTTGAGAAGGGCGAGGGCACGCTTGGGAAGCTCGCCGCCGAGTCCGAACTCTACGACGAGCTGAACGCCCTCCTGAAGGACGTCCGGCAGATCGTCGACAACTACCGCGACACGACCCCAATCACCACTTTCGGATCTCTTGCAACGGGTGCTCTCTGACATGATGAAGAACGTCGAAACGAAAAAGGCCCTTGTCACCGGCGGCGCCGGCTTTCTTGGCTCCCACCTCTGCCGGCGGCTGCTGGCGGAAGGCTACGAGGTGACGGCGGTGGACAACCTTTTCACCGGCACGAAGAGGAACGTCGCCGACATGGTCGGCAATCCGCAGTTCACCTTCGTCATGCACGACGTCACGCGGCCGTTCTGGGGGCAGTTCGACGAAATCTACAACCTCGCCTGCCCCGCGTCCCCCGTCCACTACCAGAGGAATCCCGTCGAGACGCTCAAGACGTCGGTTCTCGGCGTCATGAACATGCTTGACCTGGCGCTCAAGACGAAGGCGCGCCTTCTCCACACGTCCACTAGCGAGATCTACGGCGATCCGCTCGTCCACCCGCAGGTCGAGAGGTACTGGGGCAACGTAAACACGATCGGCGTCCGCAGCTGCTACGACGAGGGCAAGCGTTGCGCAGAGACGCTTTGCGCCGACTACCGCCGCGAACACGGCGTGGACGCGCGCATGGTGCGGATCTTCAACACCTACGGCCCGAACATGCACCCCAACGACGGCCGCGTCATTTCCAACTTCATCATGCAGGCTCTCTCCGGCCGCGACATCACCGTCTTCGGCGACGGCTCGCAGACGCGCTCGTTCCAGTACTGCGACGACCTGATCGAGGCCATGCGCCGCTACATGTCGCTGGACCGCGGCGTCGTGGACTCCTTCTTCGCCGCGCGCGGCCTCGGCGCCGCCGTCGTCAACGTCGGCAATCCCGGCGAATACACCATCCGCCAGCTGGCGGACGAGACGCTGCGCCTGATACCGGAATCGGAGTCGCGCATCGTCGGCCGCCCCGTCCCCTCCGACGACCCGAAGCGCCGCCGCCCGGACATCTCCCTCGCCTCCGAACTTCTCGGCGGCTGGCGGCCGCAGGTCTCCCTCCGCGAGGGCCTTTCACGGACAATAGACTACTTTCGCACGTTCTTCGCATGAAACTCGTCGCAGTCATTCCCGCCGCCGGCTACGGCACCCGCTTCCTCCCGGCCACGAAGACCCTCCCGAAGGAAATGCTTCCGGTCGGCGCAAAGCCCGCGATCCAGCTTATCGTCGAAGAGGCCCTCTCCGCCGGCGCGGAGCGCGTCGTCGTCGTAACCTCCCCCGACAAGCCGACGCTGCGCCGCCACTTCGACGTCGACGCGCGCTGGCGCGAACGCTGCGCCGGCAAGCCCGACGTCGACGCGGCGCTTGCCCATCTTGAGGAGATCGGACGCAAGGTGGAGTGGGTGTTCCAGAGAGAGCAGCGCGGACTAGGGCACGCCGTCCTGCAGGCGGCGCCGCTCGTGGACGCGAACGCCGAGGCGGCGCTCGTCCTCCTCGGCGACGCGCTCGTCTCCGGAACGGCGCCCTCCCCCGCGATGGCCGAGATTTCCCGCTCGCATGGCGGCGCGTCCGTCGTCGGTCTTGAGGAAGTGCCGCTTGAAAAGGTCTCGCGCTACGGAATCGTCGGCGGCCGCGAAATCTCCGACCGCGTCTACGAGCTGGACGAGCTGGTGGAAAAGTCCGCGCCAGACGAAGCCCCGTCGCGTCTCGCCATCGCCGGACGCTACCTTCTCGACCCCGCGATATTCGGACTTCTCGCGACGCAGACGCCGGGGAAGGGCGGGGAGATCCAGCTGACGGACTCCATCCGCCGCCTTCTCCGCGACCGTCCTGTCTACGGCTACCGCTACCCTGGCCGCCGCCACGACATTGGCAACCCGCAGGGCTATTTCGAGACGCTTCAGGCATTCTTCGGCGAAGGCGCTGTTTGAAATCTCAACGGAAAGGGCGAGGCATGAAAGGGAATTGCACAGGATGGAAGACGATGGAGCGCGGTATCTTCGCCGCGCTGTGCGCGATGGCGGCGGCCATGTCCGCGTCCGCAGGTCCGGTGGAGGTCCGCGTCCGCCAGACGCCAACCGGCCCGCGCATCTTCGTGGACGGACGTCCCGTGCGCCCGCGTTTCTACTACGGCTCTCCGTCCTGCCTCGCCCCCATCTCGTTCACGCATAAAAAGACGTTCGTCATGCCGTTCCGCGCCGAGGCCGACACGCGGCGCGGGCGCGTGGACCTGACCGGCTTCGACGGCGACGACCCGATGTGGTTCTCCGAGGCGACGCTGATCGACAAGACGGCCGCCACCACAAACGCCGTTCAGGCGGCGGGCGAATGGCGCACCCGCCGTTTCTTCGTGGACAACCTTCCCCTCGTCAGGGGACACCTCTACTGGCTGACCGTCAGCCACCGCGCCACCCACTTCCGCACGTACTTCAAGTACGAGGCCTCCTACGTCGCGGACGACGGACGCAAGGTCGTCCTGCCTCTCCCCTACGGCGACACGCTGGGGGATACGGTGCGCCTGGCCGCCGGCGCAGGCGTGGATTTCGTCACTTTCTCGACAGACACCTCGTGGGGGTCCGAGGGCTGGTGGCTTCCCGATGGCGAGAAGGGCGCGTACGACAAGCTCGACCGCGAATGCGCGCGCCTGATCGCCATCAACCCGGACGTCCTGCTCGTGCCCCGCGTCAAGGCTGACGCCCCGCCGTGGATGATGGCGAGCGACCCCGCCGTGAAGATGAAGTTCGCGCGCGGATTCACGATCGAGATGTCATCCGTCTCCTCCCGCGCCTACCGCAAGGCCGCCTGCGAGCAGATCGAGAAATTGACGCGCCATCTGCGCGCAAAATTCCCGCGCAACTTCGCCGGGCTGCATGTCAGCGGGCAGAACTCCGCCGAGTGGTTCTATATGATGTCCCAGACCGCCGACCTCTCTGGCTACGACGCCGCCACGCGCGACGCCTTCCGCCGCTGGCTGGCCGCGCGCGGGGACGGGGACGCCGCCACGGCCGAAGTCCCCTCTGCCGAGGAGCGCATGCGCATTCTGCCCGGCTTCCGCCGCGACGACGCGCGCGACCGCCGCGCCCTCGACTTCGCGCAGTTCCGTCAGGAGGAGATGGCGGGATTCATATCGGAGCTAGGCGCGGCGATCAGGCGCGGTTCTGACGGCAAGTCCCTCGCGCTCTTCTTCTACGGCTACGCCTGGGAGCTCGGCGCCGTGCCCGCCGGCCCTGCGGAGACCGGCCACTACGGTCTTGAATGGCTCATGCGCAACGGACGCGAAAACGTCGACGGCTTCTCCGCGCCGATCAGCTACGCCCAGCGGGAATGGCCCGGCGCGATGTCCGTGATGAGCGCCGCCGAGACGATCGGGCGCAATGGCTTCCTCTGGATAAACGAGGACGACAACCGGACGCATCTCGAGGACATCTGGGACCATATGATCACCGCCCGCTACGACGACCCCGCGCGGACGCGGCAGACCTTTCTGCGCGACAGCGCCGTGCAGATCCTCCAGGGCTACGGCGACTGGTGGATGGATTTGTTCGGGCGCGGCTGGTTCCGCGACCCCGCGCTCTGGGACGCGCGCCGTGCGCTCAACGCGCTGGACGAAGCCATGCTGAAGCGGACTCGCCCCTACGAGCCAAACGTCGCCGTCGTCGTCGACGAGGCCTGCATGCTCCACTACGGCTGGGGCGCGGCCAAGGTGACGGGTTCGCGTCTGGACCGCCGCGGATTCGCCGCCTGCGGCACTACGTACGGGCAGTACCTCCTCAACGACGTCCTCGACAATCCGCCGCCCGCGAAGGTGTTTTATCTCCTCTTCACGGAAGACGCCACGTCGGAGCAGCGTCGGCGCATCGACGAACTGAAGCGGACGCGGCCGGACGCGGTGTTCGTGGAGAACCCGTCTGCGGCGGACATGACGGCCGAGGCCATCGCTGCCGCTGCGAGAAGGGCGGGCGTTCGCCCGTTCACCGCGCCTGGCGCGGCCAACGTCTCCGCTGCCGAGGGCTGCGTGATGGTTCAGGCCCGGCAGGACGGCCTCCTTGAAATCTATTTCGGCGCCGACGGCAAAATCGTCGACCTCCTTTCCGGCAAGGCCGTCGGCGCCGGATTCCGTCTCGTCCTGCCATTCGCCAAGGGCGAGACGCGGATCTTCAGGGTCGACCGGAAGTGACGTCCTTGTCCGGCCCGCACGGGAGGGCATGCGCATGGCGTCGGAGAGATTAAAATGCTATAATCGCGCCATGGAGAAAATCACGACAGACATCTACACGTTCGGGGAACTGCGGAAAGCCGGCTACACGTACGTCGACAAGACAGACCGCATCCTTCCGTTCGTGAACGATTCGCAGGGGCGGCAGTTCTTCCTTGCCCGCCCGCGCCGGTTTGGGAAGTCGCTTCTCGTCTCCACGCTCAAGTCCCTCTTCCAGGGGAAACGGGAACTCTTCGGGGGGCTTGCCATCGAGCCGCAGTGGGACTGGACGAAGACGTATCCGGTCGTCCATCTCGACATGGGGTCGGCCTACGCCGGCACGGTGGCGGAGTTCAATTCCGTACTTGGCGACATGCTTTCAGACGTCGCCGGCGAACTGAACGTCACTCCGTCGCCGGGGAGCACGATCGCCAAACGGTTCGTGAACCTTTGCGACGCCGTGGCGAAATCCACGCCCACCGGCCAGTTCGTGCTTCTCGTAGACGAGTACGACAAGCCGCTTCTGGGGCATCTCTGCAGGCCCGAAGTGGAGGAGTTCCGCTCCGCGCTCAAGTCGTTCTACTCCGTCGTGAAGACGACAGAGCATCTGCAGCGCTTCGCGCTCGTCACCGGCGTGAGCAAGTTCTCGAAGGTCTCCATCTTCTCCGACCTCAACAACCTCGTAGACCTCACGCTCGCGGCCGACGCGGCCACGCTCCTCGGCTACACGCACGACGAGGTGAGGCTGTACTTCCCCGAAAGGCTCGAGGCGCTTGCCGCTGCAAATGGAATGACAGCCGAAAAGGCGTTTGACGAAATCGTCAGGCTGTACGACGGCTACCGCTTCGAGGAGAACGCGGAGCGGGTGTTCAACCCCGTCTCGCTCGGACGCTGCCTCGCGGAGAGGAAGTTCAACTCATGCTGGTACGAGACGGCCACGCCGACGTTCCTCGTGAACATGCTGCGCGCGCATCCGCAGGACGTCTCCGACCTGACCGTCTCGGAGGCGCAGCTCGGGTCGTACGAGCCGAGCGACCCCGCCGTCGAGCCGCTTCTCTTCCAGACCGGATATCTGACGATTCGCGACGCGGAGGCGGTGGCCGGAAGCCGCGTCTACCGCCTTCGCTTTCCGAACGAGGAAGTTCGGACGGCGTTCAGCGAATCGCTCATGAAAGCGTACTCCAGTCTTGGAGAGACCGCCTTCACGCGCGCGAAGCTTGACTGCTATTACGCGCTCGTGGCGCACGACCTTCCCGCGTTCTTCAAGTCGCTCGCCGTCCTCTTCGCGAACGTCCCCTACGACCTCACCGACCGGCAGAACGAGCAGACCTGGCAGGCGATTCTCGTCGTGATCCTGAACTTCCTCGGCCTCCGCGCCGTTCCGGAGGAGCGCACGAACGCCGGCCGCATCGACATGTCCATCCGCGCGGGCGAGGAGATCTACGTCGTCGAACTGAAGCTGGACGGGTCCGCCCCGTCCGCCATCTCGCAGATCCTCAAGAAACGCTACCACGAGAAGTTTCTCTCGGAGGGGAAGCGCGTCACGCTCGTCGGAATCAACTTCTCCACGGAAAAACGCGGCGTCGCCAGCTGGCGATCCAGGGAGATTAAGTGGTTAAGTGGTTAAGCGCTTGGGTGCGCAAGTGGTTGAGAGGTGGAGCGCTTAAGCGGTCAAGTCGGGACGGGAGGGACGCGCTCCTGCGCGTCCGCCGTTCCAGTATGGTCGCGCAGGAGCGCGACCCTCCCGATTCAACACCACCAGTTTTCTGCACTGGCAGGGCGCGACGTCTCGTCGCGCCGTTCCTCCAGCGGCGGCGGACGAGTCCGTTCGCCAACCGAAATGCCATCGCGTTGACAAGGAAAAAAAAATGAAATAATAGCCTCACTTTGCGAGGGAAAGGCTGCCGCCCTTCGGCAAAGGAGGCACGGCGCGGACGGAGCGCCGGCCTTTTCCAACTGGATGGCGCAGGTGAAACAAGGAAATGTCCATGGTACGTGTTGCGGAAAAAGGATGGAGACGGTCGCTGTCTCTTTTCGCCGTCTTTGGAATGACCGGGATAGGCATGGGCGCTACGGTGGCGCTGGCGCCGGAGGCCGATGCGTTCTTCCACAAGGACGCGCCTCTGGAGGCGCATGGACTTGACGGCTATCTGTCCACGTCGCAGAATCGCGAGAGCGCGCTTCGGTTCGACGTGTCGGGCGTCTCGACAAACGTCCGGTCTGCCACGCTGCGCCTTTTCTGCACGCAGCACGAGGAATCGGATGGCGACAAGCCCGTCATTGCGCTCCGCATGGACGACCTCACATGGGACGAGGCGACGGCCACTGGCGCGGGCATGGCGCACGAGATTCCATTTGTCAACTGCCAGTCGGCGTGGGTGGCGACGAACGACGCGCGGTTTGCCGGGCTTTCGGTCGTGTGCGCCACGAACCAATGGGTGGAGTTCGACGTGACGAAGGCCGTCGCGGACGCCGCGCGCACGACGGGGAAGGCCGGGTTCTTCCTATACCAGCCATGCGTGAACGCCACGGCGGCGGATGCCTCCGCATACGTGCCGGACTGCTTCGCGTCAAAGGAGTCTACAACCTTTCCGGAGCAGATTCCCCAGCTCGTCGTCGATTTCGACCGCGCCGGCGGGTCGGCGCCTGGCGCCGTTGAAACGGTGGAGGTCGTCGTGTCCGACGACTTCGTCATAGAGGGCGGGAAGATCAGGAACGACCAGTTATTCCTCGCCGGCGGCGGGCGCGAGTTCGTGATGAAGTTCGACGTCGGCGCGTATGCCGGCAGGGTCGCATCCGCCACTCTCCGGCTCGTGGGGGCAGACGCGCCGAATCCCGCCGCGTCCTCGCTTGACCTTATTCTGCTTGATTCGGGCGACTGGAGCGAATCGTCCGTGACCATGGATTCGCTTCCGTCCGGCGTCGAGTGGTACCATTCCTTTCCGTCCGTCGCCGAACTGCCGGAGAATCGTCAGCGCTTCAGCCGGGCGTTCGACAGCGATGGGACAAACGACTACGACGTGACGGCGCTCGTGCAGAGGGGCGCGTCGTTCGCGTCAGGCTGCCTTACTCTGCAGGGCTGCGTGCCCGGCAACTACGCGATCGGGCATTCGCGGGACGCAGCGGACGAATCCGTCCGTCCGCGCCTTGTGCTCGAAGTCCGCAAGTCCGCGGTCTCGGTCGTCCGCGACGCGAACGACGGCGTTCTCGTCTCCTGGCCGGCCTCGGCGGGCGCGGACGCCTATCATGTCGAACGGTCGGCCGATCCCGACGGGCCGTGGACGCGCGTGGTTGAAAACGTATCGACGACGTCGGTCTACGACGCCTCGTGTCCCTGCCGGGGAACGTGGTGGTATCGCGTAGTGTCCGTTGCGGAAAGCGGCGAGACGCCGTCCATGCCCACGTTGTTCCAGGAACGCCCCGTATGGGAGACGAGGCGGGCCTTGTGGTTCTCCGCTCCGTTCAACGACTACGGCGCCAAGTGCGACGTCGCCTACTATTCCAGTTCCAGTTCGGAAGTCCAGTGCGGATGTCCGGCAAAGAACAGATGCATCGACGTCTATCTTGCCTTCGACGCGACTGGGCTGGAGGATACGCCATGTGCGCGGGTGCGCCTGAAATCGTCGCGGCGTTCGATTCAGAGCGGCGAGCTGCGCGTTCTCGGCATGGTCACGGACGCATGGAATCCGACGAACGTGACGTGGAACGCGAACGTACCGGGTTTCTCCCACGTCGCGCCCGTTCCGTCTGAGGATATGGAGCATGAGATCGCCCGCCTGAAGTACGACGTAGGCTCGTCGGTCTCGTTCGCCCCATCCATTGAAATCGACGTGACGGACCTTGTCCGGAAGGCGGCGCGGACGGGAGGCCTCGTCACGCTCATGCTGGCGCAGACCCATCCGAGTGAATGGAGGTTCTTCCATTCGACCGAGGCCGAGGAGAATCCACCCATGCTCGTCTATCCGACGCCGACCGGTCTGAGCGGACTGTGCGCCGAGGCCGACAGGACGCATGAGCCGCCCGCAACCGTTCTGTCGTGGGGCGCCGGTCCGACGGGCACGGTCTATTCGCTCACCGCCACGACGACGCGGGACGGTCGCGAGAAGACGCTTGCGAGCGGAATCGAGGCAACGTCCCACGTCGACGACAAGGCGCTGCCGGAGGAGACCGTTTACGCGCTGACGGCCACGCTTCCGAACGGGCAGAAGGTTGTCAGGGTTCTCACGAACACGCTGGACACGGCGTCCGCCGCCGTCTATCCCGTGGCCGACACCTACGTCCACAGCGGAGCGCCCGATTCGCGCTTCGGCACGGCGACGAAGATGGTTCTCAAATGCGGCGACAGCTGGGGAACGCGCGAGGCGTTCTTCAAGTTCGACCTGTCGCTGATTCCGTCCGACGCGGTTGCGACGACGCTGACGGCCACGCCGTATGGATTCGGCGATTTCAGCGGGGACGAAAGCCTCTGCTTCCGCGTCGCGGAGGACGTGCAGGTGGACGGCGATTCCTGGACGAACGAGACGGCCCCGACGTGGCGCGAGCAGATTCCCGACCGCGCGACGCACGCCGGAATGGACGCCGCCGCGGACCTGATCGTCCCGTTCGGACAGCTGGCGGACGGAGTCCCCGTCGTTCTGGACGTCACCGGCTGGGTGGCGGACGCGAAGGCGGCGGGGCGGACGTCCCTTGTCGTCCACGCCCATCTCCACGACTCGCATCTGGTGGCGAACTGCGCGCTGTATTCCATGGAGAATCCCATGTGCGCTCGCGCTCCGCATCTGACGGCCCATCGCGCGAAGTGGGGGCGCAATGGATTCCTGATCCAAATCCGCTGACTGAAAGGAACGATGAAGATGAAGAAGACAGTCCTGGCATTTGCCGCACTTGGAATCTGCGCCGCGTCCGGCGGCGTCGACTGGGAGGCCGTCAACGCCGCCGCCCGACGGCAGGCGCGGACTCCGATTCGCGCGGGCGTTCCCGGCGTCCGGCCGTTCTGGAACGGGCGCGCCAGGGCGTTCATCCACCCGCCGGCGTTCGAGTTCAAGACCGTCGCCGGCGCAGTTTCATATCGGTTCACGCTGGCGGACGCGAAGGGCAGGTCCCGCACGTGGACTGCGGCGGCGCCGTGGTCGCCGCTGGACGCGGACGCCTGGGACGCGACGCCGCCCGGGCCCTGCTCCGTGAAGGTCGAGGGCGTCGACTCCGCAGGCCGGGTGGCGGGCCTCGCCGGCGAACGGCGGTTTCACCGCGCCGCCGTATTCCGCGGCCCGTATCCTGCGGCCGCGTCGGACTACCGCGCTGCGGCCGCCCGCGTCTACGCTGCGGTGTACGCCATGCCGCACGTGCGGAAATGGGAGACGGCGGAGAATCCGCCGGAAGGCTACGACCTCTACTGCTATCCCGCGAAGATCCTGAGCGCGATGACGCGCGCGCTCGTGCGCCATGCGCGGAATGCGTCCGCCGACCGGGAGTCTGCGCTGGCGCTTGCCCGCCGGATGTCCGACTGGCTGATCGCGCATAGCCAGCCGGCGGACGCCCCGCTTGCGTTCTTTCCGCCCACCTACTGGGGCGACCGCCGGGACGTCGCGGTGCGCAACGCCGGACAGAACATGCTCGGCTATCCCGCCCATGCGGCGCTCGCCTACTTCGACCTGGCGGACGCGACGGGCGATGAGAAGTACCGGACGGCGGCGATTGCCATTGCGCGGACGTACGTGAAGCGGCAGGAATCCGACGGCACCTGGCCGCTCAAGGTCAGAGAGCGAGACGGCTCTCCAGTGCGGGCAAACCGGCTTGTCCCTGCCCGCTATGTCCTTGAGACGTTCGACCGCGCCCTCGCCGCGACAGGCGACGCGGCGTTCGCCCGCGCGCGCGACCGCGCGTTCGCATTCGTCCTCGACGGCCCGGCGACGACGTGGAACTGGGACGGGCAGTTCGAGGACATGGACCCGATGCCGCCATATGCCAACCTGCAGAAGGGCGTGGCGGTCGACGCCGCCGGACGCCTCTTTGGGCGCGGCGAGACGGCAAGGGCGCAGGAGATCGTCGACTGGTGCGAAGACCAGTTCACCGTCTGGAGCGACCCTGTCCGCCACATGGACTGGCGCAACTGGAAGACGCCGACCGCGCTTGAGCAGTACGACTACTACACGCCGATCGACGCCTCGATGGGCGACATGATTGGCGCGTTCGCCGCCGCGTACAGGGCGACGGGCGACCGGGTCTGCCTTGAAAAGGCGAAGGCGCTGGCGGACAACATCACCCGGCATCAGCGCGCGGACGGGACGATTCCGACATACTTCGACAGCCGCAGGGGCAGCGACTGGGTGAACTGCATGGTCTACGTGGCCGACCGCCTTGAATTCCTCGCCTCGGCCATGCCGGACGCCGCGGAGTAGACGTCCTTCGTTCTCGGAGCTTCGAGGAGACCTGACACGGTACGAGAGCGTACTTGCCCGCAACGCCAATCGCGACACGAAGGATGTCGCCGAACTCTTCCTTGAGATGTCCACCATTCACTGCGCCATCCTGAATGCCATTCGTCTGTTCATCCGGTAGGGCGGGGCGTCCCGCCCCGCCGCTTCGTTCCGCTTTTTCGCCTGTCCTCTTGACAGTGGGAAAAAAAAATGGATATCATATACGCAGACTGGATAAATTGCATTTTTCTCGGTTGCACTGAAAGGGCTGGACATGAAGACATCGAAGACTATCGCGCTGTCCGCAATCGCGGCGGTCTGCGTCGCGGAGGCGTTCGCAGTCGTCACCAACGACTGGGCGCAGTCGGCCGGCGGGAACACGCCCGCCACCGCGTATGCGTGGACGGACGGCGCGAACTGGAAGGGCGGCGCGGCGCCCGGCGACCGCGAAATCGTCCGCCTCTTCTCCCCCGCCGCGCCGTGCTACGTCGCGCTGCCGGACGACCTGTACGTCCAGTCGCTATCCGGCAGCGGCAACGCCCGCCTGATCGGCGAGCGGATCTATCTGACGCGCGCGGTCGACAGCACGGAATTCGCCATCATGCAGAACTGCCGCGTCTATGCCGACGTCTACTACGGCACTGACACCGACAGTGTTCCCAATCCGCTTGGCAAGACGCGTGTCCCCTACTTCGGCGACATCTCACTGGCGGGGCGCGTCATTGCCGAGAACTGGAACATAACGCCCGCCTGGGGCACGACTGCCCACCACCTCGACTGGTACGCGACGTCGTCCAATCCACTGCGCACTGACGACATCGTGCTGGGAGAGGGCGTCAAGTACCATCCCGGCAACGGCAACGTGGCCGTCTACGCGCCGCAGGGCGCGGACGCCTGCACGGGGACGTGGAGGCAGACCGCCGGTTCGCCCTACATTGAGTGCGTCTCTGAGACGGCGCATCCAATCGCGGTCGGCACGATTGTCGCCGGCGCGGGAATCCCCGACGGCGCGTACGTGCGCAGGAAGTTCGATTCCGGCCTCGTCGAACTGAGCCAGTCCGCCACGGAGACGATCGACGCGAACGAGCTCGTGTTCGCGGCATTCACGCCGGACGTCAGGATTTCCATGAAGACGTTCAGCCGGCAGGGAAGCGGCGCGACGGACTTCAAGCTCTTCAAGTACCGTGAACAGGACACGCTGCGCTTCGAGATAGACGACTACCAGACGTCCAAGGTGCAGATCAACCGCCTTGGCCTCACGGCAACGGAATGCAAGGACTACGTGCCGGGAACGCACGTCTTCCGCAAGACCGCCACGGCCGGCGTGGACGCCCTTCAGAACTGCCACCTTGAACTGGCCGGCGCGTCCGACGGAACGCCGACGGCGTTTTCCGCAAATCGCCCGTGGTCTTTCGTCGAATCGTGGTACACGGCCCGCGTCACGGTGACGGAGGACAAGACGGCCTCCGTCGCCGTCATCACGAACTGGATCGGCACGCTCGTCAAGGACGGCGCCGGCTCGCTTTCGCTTGGCTTCGGCAACGCCACCAACACCGGTGCGCTCGTCGTCTCCGAGGGTACGGTCGCGCTGGGGACGGCGGCAGCACTGGGCGGTGTGCGGCCAAGCATCGCAACTCTGCGCATCGCGCCCGGCGCCACGCTGCAGCTTCCGGCGGAGGGCCTTGCGGTCGACGTCCTCGACGCGACGACCGAGGCGTTCGTCTCGGGACCGGGCGAGCTCCAGGTCATGCTGTCCCCCGGCGCCGACCTGGACGCGGTCACGCTGACGAACGGCGCCACGCTGCGCGTCGTCGGCATGGGCGTCCCGATCGAGGATGGAATGCACGTCGTGGAAAAGCCAGTCGCCGCCGTCGTCGGACACCCCGCGTTCTGGGTCGACGCCTCGAAGCCGGACACGATCGACTACGTCACGGAGAACGGCGTGAACTACGTCACGCGCTGGAACGACTGCCGCGAGGGCGAACCGATGTTCTGCACGAACATCGCCCGCCGTTCGCAATTCGTCAACGGCGACTTGATGACGAACAAGTACGTCCGCATAGCGCCCTGCACCGACACCGAATACCTCACCAACACCGAGCAGATGGTCTGGAGCGTCCCGATCAAGGACGTCCGCGCAGTCTTCCTCGTGCAGGATCCGTCCGACGGCGGCGGCGAACTGCTTGGCCGCTGTTCGTGGCGACTGGGCGACAACCGCTACGGATCGCGCGGCGGCCCGTTCTACCGCGGCGGCTCCGTGAACTGGCAGTCGCCGATAATCGCCAGGAACTACGGCACGGCCTGCGTCACCAATGGTTGGACGTACCTGAACGGGGCGCACGTGGACGGATTGAAGACCGGCTACCTGGGCAGGTTCATGCAGCTGGTCGAGCATCACGTCAACACGAACTACCCTGCAAGCAGTTCCTACAAGGAGCTCTGGTGCGACGCCTTCGGCACGGGGTATGCGGACTGCCCGAAGGAGACTTTCATCCATTCGCACAACGGCGGCCAGCGCATGGCGGAGTGCATAGTCTACACGAACTCGCTCACGTACGCGGAGCGCGCGCAGGTGGCGCAGTATCTCGCGCAGAAGTGGCTTGGGAAGGACGCGGACTACGAGGAATGGGCACCGCCGGTCCACGACAGGGCAGGGGACGTCGTCGCGGACGGCGCGTCGGTCGAAGTCGGGGAAGGGTACATCCACTTCGTGTCAGAGGTGTCCGGCGCCGGGACGCTGACGAAGACCGGCGGCGGCGTCCTCCACGTCGAGGCGCTTCCGTCGGGCACGGTGGCGGTCGAGGAAGGCGAACTCCGCGTACGGTCGCGCGACATGTCGGACGACGCATTCCCCGTCGAACCCTGGCTGCACGTGGACGCCTCGCGGCCGGACACGGTCGAACGCGGCGCCGGCGACGCCGTGACGAAGTGGCACGACGTGCGCGGGAACGGCGTCGCCGTCCGGCCGCTCGTGACCTATCGGAGCGCCACGTGGACGCCGGGCGCGCTGAACGGACGCGCCGTCGTGGACACCGGCGTTCTCGGATCAGGTGCGGGCCTGCGCATCTACAAGGCGGACGGAACGGAGTACCTGCACGGCTCCGGCGTCGGCAGCTCCGACCTTGAGTCCCCTGTCCTGAAGACGGTCTTCATCGTCCATGGGTCGAAGAACGGCGGCGGATCGCTGCTGGGATGCCTGGGCAACTGCTATCCCGCGCACGGATTCCCGCACAACACGACGCAATTCGGCGCGCCCATGGTCACGCTGGGGAATCAGTCTGCGGGGTGTTCTCCCGACTACTGGTGGGGCGTGAGCGGAATGTCGGTTGCCGTCTCGAACAAGACCGCCGTCTTCCGCCAGAACGGCGTGGCAATCGACCCGTTCGTCGACTCCTTCTCCGGCGGGTACGACGTCTTCGCGTTCAAGTGGGCGACCGGACGGAAGAGCGACACGCTGGCGTGCTACGGGCAGAACGCCGGGCAGATGGGCGGACTTGAGTACGGCGAGGTCGTCGCCTACGAACGCGAACTGACGGCGGACGAATTTGCCCATGCCGAGGCGATTCTGCGCTGGAAGTGGTTCAACCACGTCGAGCCGGGAATGATGGCTGTCGCCGACGGCCTGTTCGTCTCCGCCGGCGCCAAGGCGACGATAGAGGAAGGCCGGTTCGTGCAGGTCGGAGCGCTGGGCGGCGCGGGCGCGGTGGAAGGCGACGTGCATGTCGCCGCGGGCGGCGCTTTCTGCGCGGAGGTGGCGACGGACGGCATGGTGTCCGGCCCGCTCGTAGTTGATGGAACGCTTGACGCCTCGCACGGCGGAAGAATCGTCCTGACAGGCGCAGTGAACGCGCTCAAGCCCGGACGCTACGTCCTGGCTGCGGCCTCGTCCGCCACGCTTGGCGGCGCGTGGACATGCGACCTTGCGCGGCGCGACCTGAAGGCGACGCTCGTTCAGGAGGGCGACGCCGTCGTCCTGCGCGTCCTCGCCGACACCACCCTGATCCTCTTCCGCTAGCCGGCGTGTGTGATCGGGCGGTTGCCTGGGGAGGGGCGCGCTCCTGCGCGACCGTTGCGGCGGCGGACGCGCAGGAGCGCGTCCCTCCCGCGTGAATCAGACTTTGCGGCGCATGAGGATATGCGCCCTCTCGCGTGGATTCGGTTTTACGGCGGGGCGGGACGCCCCGCCCTACCGGATGGACAGACGAATGGCATTCTGGTAGGGCGCGACGTCTCGTCGCGCCGTCGCGGGCGATCAGGCGCTGTCTAAACGTTTGCCCGATTTCGCGCTTGCGGAGAAAAAAAAATGGATATACTGTTCTTCAAATCGTCAGTGTTTTCATTTTAAGACTGGAGGCAGGAATGTCGTTTGAATCCATCTCGAAATGGTGCGGCGCGAAGACGGCGCTGCGCAGCGTGTGTCTGGCTCTCGCCGTCTGCGCGTCCGCCACAGGCGGCGCGGACGTCGGACCGGTCGCGGTCTTCACGTCGGACTCTTCGTCCGCGACGTACGCCGGGGCGCGTCTGCCTACCGGCGCGTTCACGATCGAATGCTGGTTCAAACTTGATTCCTTTCCCTACGGCGAGAGCCATCTCGTCAAGCAGTACATTGGCGCAAACGCGGGACGCACGATTCTGATGGTCGCGAAAAAGAACGGGAACTATCTGCCGTGCCTCTTCATCGGCGGGTCGTACGTCTACGGCACGACAGCCGTCGAGAGCGGCGTGTGGCATCATGTCGCCGCCGTCCGCGAGAGCAATCTGACGACCGTACGCATCTACTTGGACGGCGTCCATGAGGGCGTGTCCTCCACGTTCCCGTCCGTGGCCCCGTCCGAAAACGACATTCAGACAAGCGGCGAGAGCCTCTACAATCCGCACTCGCCGGGCTTCATCCGCGGCGCGGTTGCGGACGTCAGGGTCTGGAGCGTGGCGCGGACGGCGGACGAGATCGCGGCAAGGCGCTTCGACCCGCTCGGCGGCTCAGAAGCGGGTCTTCTCCACTACTGGCCTCTTCGCGACGGCAAGGGTACGACGGCGTCCGACCTGGCGGGCGGCAGACCGGGGACGCTGACGGGCGTCTCCTGGTCGTGGACGGCGGCGGAAGATTTTCCGATGATGCGCGAATCAAGCGCGGCCTGGACCGCGGGAGACGGAGCCTGGTCGTCGTCCGCGAACTGGCTGGACGGAATCGTCGGCGCGTCCGGACGGCTTGTGCATTTCACGAACTCCGTCTCTGCCGTCAGCGTCGACGCGCCGGCCGGCGCGGGCGGACTTCTCTTCGACACGAAGGGCGGCCTTTCCTTTTCGGGGCAGACGCTGACGCTCGACGAACGCGCGCCTGTGCGCGTCCTTTCGGGGGCGGTCTCCTTCGCGAACGACGTCGCGCTGAATGGTTCTGCGGAGTTCATGCTGAAATCCGGCTCCCGGCTTGCGGCGAAGCGCCTCTCCGGCGCGGGGCCGGTCTCGTTCCAGGGCGGCGTGTCGTCAGTTGAAGACGTTTCGGGGCTCGTCGGCGAGGCGTCCGTGGACGTCGGTTCGCTGGAAGTCGCCTCCGACGTCTCCGCGCCGATTCGGATGGGGCGCGGAACGTTCCGCGTCACGTCCGACGCCACGCTCTCCGGCGCGGTCGACCGGGCGACGGGCAGTCCGAACTCGGCCGCCGTCGTCGACGTCGCCTCGGGCGTGACGGCGACGTTCGCGGGCGAGTTCCGCAAGGGGCAGGGCGCACTGCTCAAGATGGGCGCGGGCACGATGGTCCTCGCCCATTCCGGCGTCCAGACGATCGCCAGCGGCGCCAACAGTTCGCCTGCGGTGATTCAGGTCGGCGCGGACGGCGAGGGACCGACGGGCGGATGCACTGGCCTGACGATTGCCGACGGGCGTCTCGTCGTCGACGGCGGGAACGCGACGAACTTCGTCTGCAACGGCCGCGTCACCGTAGGCGGATGCACGACGAAGACCGGTGCCGAGACCGCCGGCGAACTTGAAGTCCGCAGCGGCGCGCTTGTCTACGATCCGGCGCATTCCGTCTCAATGACTATCGGGCGCAACAACGGCACGGCCACGACCGCGCCGGACGGACTTTCCTCCAAGCTGATCGTGAGCGGCGGGGCGCTCGCCGGCGTCGGCGTTCTCGGCGTCGGCTACTGGGACGATTCCTTTGGCACGTTCGGCGCCAGCGCGAAGACGACTACGAGCCGGCCCAAGGTCGTCGTCTCGGACGGCCTTTTGGACGTGGACGAGATCCGGCTGGCGGAAAAGGACGGCATTTCCGCGACGATGGACGTCAGCGGCGGAGTCGTGAACGCCGTCAATATCTTCATCGCCAACTCCACCAACACGACGGCAACGCTCGAGCAGACCGGCGGGCGCGTCGCCGTGGACAGGCTCGTCCTGGGACGGACTCCGCTGGCCTCCGCCGTCTATCGCCTTGACGGCGGCGAACTCGTCTACTCGCAGCTGGCCTGCGACGACAAGGACGTCGCGGCGGCAGTCCTGCACCTGAACGGCGGCGTCTGCCGTCCGTCCGCGACGGCCGCCGCGCTGTCCGGCCTGCCGGACGTCCGCGTGGGAAGCGGCGGCGCGCGTTTCAGTCCCGTCGGGACGTCCTACGTCGTCGCGCAGGACTTCGCGCACGACGGGTCGGCGGACGTCGACGGCGGCCTCGTAAAGCTTGGGACGAACCGCCTCGTGTTCGCCTCGACGGCTTCGACGTACAACGGGCCGACGGTCGTCGAGGAGGGAACGCTGCAGGTTACGGGCGAACTTCCTCCCGCTTCCCAGCTGCGCATCGCCTCCGCCGGCGTCTTCCAGGCGGGGGGAAGCGCGGACGGGACTCTGTCCGTCTCCTCCGTCAGCCTTTCGGACGGCGCCGCGTTCGCGTTCGCGTTTGCCGGCGATGGCTCCTCAAACGACAGGATCGCCCTCGCCGACGCCGATGGTCTGGCCGGCGCCGTGTCGTTCCGGCTTCTGACTACGGACGGGCTTGACTTCGCGAAGGACGGCGAGTACGCGCTCTTCACGTACGAATCGGGCGCGCCTGGCGTCTCGTCGTTCACGGTGCAGAATCCGGTCTACGGAAAGTCGTATTCCTTCGCGGCGGCCGACGGCGTCGTGACGGTGAAGATAGGCGTCGACGCGGCGTCCTCCATATGGAACGTAGACGCGGACGGCACATGGACGGCGGCGGGCAACTGGACGTCCCCGCCCGACTCGTCTGCGGGCGCCCGCGCAAGGTTCGCAGACGCCATAACCGCGCCGCGCGCGGTCGACGCCTCCGGCGTGACGGCGGGCGGAATATGGTTCGACAGCCAGTTCGCGTACACGCTGGCCGGCTCCGGGCTGACACTGGACAACAATGGCAGGGCGGCCGTGCTGTCGGCGGCGGGCGGACTGCACTCGGTCTCCGCTCCGGTGACGCTGGCGGGAGACGTCGACGTCGTCCTTGCCAAGGACGCGGGACTTGCGCTAGGGCAGGTTTCCGGCGCGGGCGCGGCGGTGCGGACGAAAGGGCCGGGGACGCTGACGCTGACGCGGGACGCAGAGGTTGGGACTTTGACGCTGGACGGCTCGACGCTCTCCGCGTCCGGCACGAACGTCCTCTCCGCCGACATGGAGAGTCTCGGCGACATGGCGCTCTCTCCCGGAAAGAACGCGAGGCTGACGGTTGCGGGACGCACGACCGCAGCGGGCGGTCTTGTGAAGGGCGGCGCAAGCGTGGCGGACCTTTCGGGCGGCGTGTCAGTGGCCGGCAGGACAACGGTGTCGGACGGTACGCTCGTCCTGAACGAATCGCTGCCCGGCGCCGTCACGCTCGGCAGGGCCACGATCCACGCGACGCGGAATCTTGAGTTCTCGGGGAACTTCACGCTGGACACTGGCAACTCCAACGCGGCCGGCGTGATGGACGTCGACGAGGGCGTGGAGGTCGCTCTCACCGGGCGGCGCGTTTCGTCACGCGGCGCGTTGCTGAAGACCGGGAAGGGGACGCTTCGCGTGGCGAACTCCTCGAACCAGAACTTCGTCCTCAACGCCAACAGCGGCGTCGGGCAGGTCGTCGTCGGGCCGAACGGGGAGGGACCGGGCGCAAACTGCTTCGGCATCACGGTGGCAGACGGCAGGGTCGTCTTCGCCGCGCCGGACGGCGTCACCAACTTCGTCTCCGGCTCGCGAATAGCCGTCGGGTCGATGACGACGACCGCGCCCGGGGCGGAGACGACCGGCGAACTGGAAATCCGCAGCGGCGCTCTCTGCTACACCGACTGCGCGTCGATGACAATCGGACGCAACAACGGCACGACCACGACCGCGCCGGACGGACTTGAGCCGAAGCTTCTCGTCACGGGCGGGTCGCTTGTCCTCTTCGGAACGCTCGGCGTCGGATACTGGGACAATCAGACCGGGGTGAGCGAGGCCACGTACACGTGCCGCCCATGGGTCGTCGTGACGAACGGACTGCTGCAGGTCGGCAACTTGAACCTGGGCGAACGCGGGCGGACGTGGGCGACGCTCGATGTCAGCGGCGGACGCTTCGTCTGGACCGCGGCGGCGGATGCCGCAAACGCCGGAGGATTCCGCATGGGTGTGGACAACGCCGCGACTGCGCTTGCCCGGCTCTCCGGCGACGGCGTGATGGAGTCGGCGAACGGCGCGGACGTGGTCATGGGCGTGTCAGGGACGTCGGTGTGCGACTTCCACCTCGACGGCGGAACGCTTATCGCGCGGAACTTCGTGAAGGGGTCTGTCGGCGCGACGGCGAACGTCCACTTCAACGGCGGCGTGTTCCGCCCGACTGCGGACGGCCGGACGATGGCCGGGCTTTCGGCCGCCGTGGTGTCCACGAACGGCGCGGTGTTCGACGTCTCCCGCGCCGCGGACTTCACGGTCGCGCAGGCGCTGCGCCACGACGACGCGGCGGAGACTGACGGCGGAGTCGTCAAGCGCGGCGCGAACGCGCTCACGCTTACGGCGGCGGACAGCACGTTCAACGGGCCGCTGGCGGTGGAGGAGGGTCTGCTGCGCGCGGTGGTCTGCTCGACGAACGCGCTGGCCGTCGCGGAGGGCGCGACGTTCGACGCGCTTGGGGCGACGGCGGTCGTAGGCGGCCTGTCGGGATGCGGCCTCGTCACGAACGGCCTTCTGTCCGTCGTCGGGCGGGTCGAGCCGGGGACGAACGCGGCGGGCGCAGCGTCGTTGTCCGTGGAGCGCCTGGCGGTCGGCCGCGGCACGGTCTGGTCGTGCGACTGGGCGACGGACGAGTCCGGCGCGCCGTCGTGTCCCGTTCTGGCGGTGACGAAGGAGCTGGCGTCGACTGGCGCGGGCGTGGTTGACTTCCACTGCGACGCGGACGATCCGCTCCCCTCGCCGTTCACCATCGTGGCGGCGGAGCTCGCGGCGGACGCCTCCGCGCCGGCCGGGCTTGGCTGGTGGCGGGCGGTCAACACCGGGCGCGGCTTCCCGATGTCGGTGGAGACGAAGGTCGCCGGCGGGAAACTTGTTTTCACGGCGCGTTCCGGCGGACTTGCGCTGGTCTTCCGCTGAGGCGGCGGCGGACCGGACGCGCAGGAGCGCGTCCCTCCCGCTTTTGCCGGCGGACACGAGCGCGTCGAATGTCGTCCGGTAAATGGGTTTTGCATTGCGCGACGTCCCCGTCGCGCCGTCGTCTGCGACCGTTTCGGCGGCGGCGCGTGGGGACGCGCGCCCTCCCGGATCCGACGGACGCTTTCGCGCGGCCGCCGAAGATAGGTAGACTCTCAACGTTTCATTCGCCCCAATCGGCGCGATATGATACAATCTTGTCCTAATCAAGAGGACACAATGGCAGAAGAGAAAGAGAAGTTGCTTGAGGCCGAGGCCGTGTCGCAGCGCGTGCAGGCGCTGCGGCGGAGCGTCGCCGAGATGGCGGACTACATAAAGATCGACGCCCGCCGCAAGGCGCTGGCGGACCTGGAGGCCGTGCAGGCGTCGGGGGATTTCTGGACCGACCAGGAGAAGGCGAAGGACGTCATAGCGAAGACGAACGCCGAGCGCGCGTACGTCCAGCCGTTCGACGCGCTCTCGAAGACGGTCGAGGACGCGGCGGTGATGCTTGAACTCGCGGAGATGGAGGAGGGCGCGGACCAGCAGGCCGCCCTCGCGGACACTCTTGCGGAATGCGCGAAGGCGGACGAGTATTTCGCCAAGCTCCGGATGCAGTCCCTGCTTGGCGGCAAGTTCGACGCATACAACGTCTTCGTGAAGCTCCACGCCGGGCAGGGCGGAACGGAGGCCTGCGACTGGGTGGCGATGCTCTACCGCATGTACCAGCGCTACGCCGAAAGCCAGGGCTGGAAGGTGGAGGAATACGACCAGCAGCCGGGCGAAGAGGCGGGCCTCAAGGACGTCTACTTCCGCATCGAGGGCCCCTACGCCTACGGCACGATGAAGGCCGAGCGCGGCATCCACCGCCTCGTGCGCATCTCGCCGTTCGACGCGAACAAGCGCCGGCAGACGTCGTTCGCCTCGGTGGAGACCGTGGCGGAGATCAACGACGGCGTGGACGTGGAGATCAAGGACGAAGACCTCCGCATCGACACCTACCGTTCCGGCGGCGCGGGCGGACAGCACGTGAACAAGACCGATTCGGCCGTGCGCCTCACCCATCTGCCCACCGGCATCGTCGTCGCCTGCCAGAAGGAGCGCTCGCAGCACATGAACAAGGAAAAGGCCATGAGCATGCTGCGCGCCCAGCTCTACGAGTACTACGAAGACCAGAAGAAGGCGGAGATGGATCGCTTCTACGGCGCGAAGTCCGCCAACGGCTGGGGCAGCCAGATCCGCTCCTACGTCTTCTGCCCCTACACCATGGTCAAGGACCTCCGCACGGAGTGCGAGACGTCCGATGTCAACGCCGTGATGGACGGGCGCATCCAGCCTTTCATCGAGGCCTGGCTGCAGCAGCAGGCCTCCAAGCAGAACGGTCCGGCATGACGACGCTGGCGCTGGAGCGTTCGACCGACACGCAGTCCGTCGCCCTGGCGACGGACGACGGCCGCGTCGTCGGGAGGGTCTTCGCCGGCATGGATTCGCGCAGCGCCGACTGGCCCGTAAGGGTCCGCGACTTCCTCGCGGACGAAGGACTTTCCGTTGCGGACGTCGGCCGTGTCCTCGTCGGACAGGGGCCCGGTTCGTTCGCCGGCATCCGCGCCGCGCTCGCGTTCGCCCAGGGACTCGCCCTTCCGGGCGGAAAGTCCGTCGTCGGCCTCCCAAGCCCGATGGCGTTCACGCGCGCCGGATCGCGCGTGGCCGTCGTCGGCGACGCCCGCCGCGGACGCTACTGGGTCGCCCTGCACGACGGCCTGGACATGGTGGGCGACTTCGCGCTTGCCACGATGGAGACGCTTGCGCAGTCCGTGCCGGACGGCTATTCCGTCGTGACGCCGGACGGCGAGAGGATGGACGCAATTCTCAGGTCCACGTTCGCGCAGCGCTACGCCGGCGCCGGCGCCCCGCTCGCGGAACGGCTGGCGGAGATATCCGTCGCCCGTCCCGACCTGCTGCGTCCGGAGCCGCTGCCGATCTACCTTCAGCCCGCCGTGCGTCCGTCCGAGGGAAAATAGCCGCCTTTCAGACGAAGTTCAACCATCAGAGGAGAAATGCAATGACGAAGGGGATTTCAAAGACGCTTCTGGCCGTCGCGGCAGTCGTCGCCGCGGCAGTCGCCACCGCCCGCCCGCCGAACTACGACGAATCGAAGGTCGGGCCGTACACGCTCGAAGACCCGCTCACGTTCGTCGACGGACGCAAGGTGAAGACCCCGGCCGACTGGCAGGAGCGCCGTCGCGAAATCGTGCGCATCTTCGAGAGCGAGATGTTCGGGCGCACTCCGCCCGCGCCGGAGGCCGTCGTCACGGAAATGTTCGAGGAGGGGACGACGCTCGCCGGCCTTGGCATCCGCCGGCAGTACCGAATGTGGTTCAAGTCCGACAAGTCGGGGCCGCACGTCGACTGGCTTCTCTACCTCCCCAACCGCATCTCCGGCGTCAAGCCGAAGTTCGAAGGCGGCCGCCCCGTCTGCGAGAACGCGGAAAAGTGCCCGATCATCCTCTTCCTCAACTATCGCGGCAACCACGAGCTGACGACGGACACGGAAGTCAAGGCCCCGGACCAGACATGGCTGCGCAACGACAAGTCCGCCGGCGTCGTCGACCACAAGCCGTCCCCCGCTCGGCAGGGCGTCAAGCGGAAGCTCGCCAGCGCCTCGCCTTTCCCGCTTGAGACGATCCTTGCGCGCGGATACGCCGTGCTGACCGCCTGCTACGGACAGATCTCGCCCGACGTCGAGGTGCGTCGCGGAGAGCCGGAGGCGCTCGCCTACACCGGAATCTTCTCGCTCTGGCCGCCGCGCGACCCGAACCGCGACGACAACACGACCGCCATCGGCGCCTGGGCGTGGACGCTTTCGCGCGGCCTCGACCTCGCCGAGCGCATCCCGGAGGTCGACGCGAAGAGGAACGTCGCCACCGGCTGCTCCCGCCTCGCGAAGACCCCGCTCCTGGCCTGCTCCCGCGACGAGCGCTTCGCAGTCTGCGCGCCCGTCCAGACCGGCGGCGGCGGCGTCCCGCTCGCGAAGCGCGACTTTGGCGAGAACGTCTCCACAGAGGTCGTCATGTTCCCGCACTGGTACTGCAAGGCCTACGCCAAGTACGCCGACAACGAGGCGAACATGAAGTTCGACCAGCACCTTCTCGTCGCCTCCATCGCCCCGCGCCGGATTCTCGTCGAGGGCTACAACGCCGGCTGGTTCGACACGAAGGGCGAATACCTCGCCTGCCGGGCGGCCTCGCCCGCCTGGACGGTGAACGGCCTCCCCGGCCTCCCCGACAGGCCGTTCCCCGCGAACTACGACACGTCGTGCATCGGCTCGCATCTCGGCTACGTCCGCCGCGGCGGCGAGCACGGCATCGCCGGCGACGACTGGAACTGGACGATGGACTTCGCAGACCGGGCGTTCGGCCGCAAATGAGTTCGCTGGGGGCACGGCTTTTCATGAGCAGGACGCCGCTTGGCGCGGCGCTCAGGCGCCTTGCCAGGCTTCTGCATCCGCACCGCGCCCCGGCGGACCGCCTCTTCTTCACGGCGGCCAGCGTGTCCGACGTCGGCCTCGTCAGGAAGGAGAACCAGGACTCGTTCATCTGCCGTCCCGACGACGGGTTCTTCTGCGTCGCCGACGGCATGGGCGGCGGCAGCGACGGCGCCCTGGCCAGCCGGTGGACTTGCGAGGCCCTTTGCGGGGTCTCCATGCCGCAGTCATCCGTCGACGGGTGCAGACGCGCCCTTGGCGAAGCCCTCCAGAATGCCAACGAGCGCATTCGCGTCCATGCGCGCTCCATGAACTTCAGGATGATGGGCACGACCATCGCGATTCTGCATCTCAATCCGGGAAAGCCGGAAGTCGGGCTCGTCTGCCACGCCGGCGACAGCCGCGTGTACCGTCTGCGCGAAGGACGGCTTGACGCGCTGACTTCCGACCACACGGTCGGCAACGCCATGAGCCGCAACACCTTCTCCTCCGAGCAGGCGAAGGCGCTGGCGTCGCGGCGCAATCCGCTTGCGCACGTCCTCACGCGCTCCGTGGGCACGGAGCTGCGCGTCAATCCCGAATGGAAGCGGATCCGCGCATTTCCAGGAGACCGCTATCTCCTCTGTTCCGACGGAGTGCACGACGTGCTGGCGGACGACTTTCTGCGCCGCGCGCTGGCGAAGCCGTCGCCAGAGAGGGCGGCGGCGAAGATAGCCGAGGCGGTGCGGCGGCGCGGCGCGGCGGACAACTACACGGTCGTCTGCGTCTTCGCGCAGTGAAGACGGAGGCGGTGCGGATGTCGGATTTCACCGTTCTCTTCGCGGCGATGGTGGTGGGCGCCTCGCTGTCGCTCTCCGGCGCCGCGCTGCAGAGCGTGCTCGGCAATCCGCTCGCCGAGCCGTACGTGCTTGGACTTGTGGGCGGGGCGTCGCTTGGAGTGGCCGTCGTGTTCCAGGCGGGGTGGGCGGCGGCGTCCGCGCTTGCCGTCCCCGCCGCCGCGCTTTTCGGCGCCTGCCTGTCGCTTGCGCTCGTCTGCCTGGTGTCGTTCTTCGCGGCGCGGCGCATGGGGCGGCGCGCGTTTGGCGGCGGGGTCGTGATTCTCGCCGGGTTCGTCGCCGGGTCGTTCACGAACTCCTTGCAGATGCTCGTCCTCTCGTTTGCGACGCCGGAGCAGTCCGCGGCGGCATTGAAGTGGGTCTGGGGCGACTTGCGCGACGTGCGCATGGAGTCCGTCCTCGTCTCGCTTGCGGCGCTGTCCATTGCGTTTCTTGCGCTCCAGTCGCAGTGCCGGAACCTCAACGCGATGGCGCTTGGCGAGGACGTGGCGCAGTCGCTTGGCGTCAAGGTGCGGCGGACGCAGTTGGTCGCACTGGGCGCCGCGTCGCTTGCGACGGCGGTGTCCGTCGCCCTCGCCGGCGCCGTCGGATTCGTCGGCATGATAGTGCCGCACGTGGCGAGGCGTCTCCTCGGCGCGAACCACAGGGCGTACCTTCCGGCGAGCATGGTCGGCGGAGGCGTGTTCCTCGTCGCGATGCAGGCCGTCTCCCGCGCGCTTCCCGACTCCGTGCCGCTCGGCGTCGTGTGCGCCCTGGCCGGAGCTCCGTTCTTTCTCTGGCTTCTGACGAGGAGGGGACGTGCCTGAACTCCGCCACAGGACCGTCAGGTACGACGGCGTCGTCGCGCTGGACGACGTGTCGCTCTCCGTCCGCGACGGCGAGCGCATCGCCGTCGTCGGGTCGAACGGCTCCGGCAAGTCGACGCTTCTCCGGGAGCTCTCCCGCGAACGCGGGCTTTGCGTCCTCGTGCCGCAGCAGGTTCCGGACGGGCTTCCGCTAATCGCGCGCGACTACGTCATGCTTGGGCGGACGCCGCGCCTTTCGCCCTGGCGGCGGCCGTCGCCGGCGGACGACGCGGCGGTGCGCTCCGCCCTGGCGGCCGTCGACGCCGCCCATCTGTCCGCCCGCCGGCTCGACTCCGTCTCCGGCGGCGAGAGGCGGCGGCTCTCCCTTGCGCTTGCGCTTGCGTCGGAGGCTCCCGTCCTTCTGCTGGACGAGCCGACCGCGCAGCTGGACTTCCGCCATCGGACGGAGTTCTTTTCCATTCTTGCGCGGCTGCCGAGAGCGGTAGTCGCGGCCATGCACGAACTGGACGATGTCGTGCGGCATTTTTCGCGTACCGTCGTCCTTTCGTCGGGGCGGATTGTCGCCGACGGACGCTTTGTCGAAAAGTCGGCAATGGAGGAGTTGATGAAATGAAAATCGCAATCGTTGGCGCGGGCGGATGGGGCACCGCGAACGCCCTCGTCCTTGACGGGTACGGACACGAAGTCGCGCTGTGGTGCAGGCGCGCCGAGGCGGCCGATGAGATGTCCGCCTCGCGCGAGAACGCGCGGTATCTGCCGGGCGTCGCGCTGCCGGAGAGGCTTGCCTTGACGTCCGACTGCGAACGCGCGGCGCGGGGCGCGGACGTCGTCGTGTTCGCCGTGCCGTCCGCCCATCTTCGCGGCGTATGCGGCCTTTTCAAGGGGCTTGTGCCGTCCGACGCCTGCGTCGTGTCGCTTGTGAAGGGCGTCGAGGCGGGGACGCGCAGGCGGATGAGCGAGGTGATCGCGGACGAGCTTGGCTGTGCGCCTGCGGTCGTCCTTTCAGGCCCGTCGCACGCGGAGGAGGTGGCCCGCCGGATTCCCACCGCGCTCGTCGCCGCCTGCGAGGACGTGCGGAGCGCGAAGCTCGTCCAGGCGCTCTGGAGCGGGCCTGCGCTGCGCGTCTACACGTCGCGCGACCCGATTGGCGTCGAAGTCGCGGGCGCGGTGAAGAACGTCCTTGCGATTGCCGCAGGCTGTTCCGACGGTCTTGGATTCGGAGACAACACCCGTGCTGCGCTCGTGACGCGGGGGCTTGCCGAGATGGGGCGTCTTGCCGCCGCGCGCGGAGCTGCCCCCGGCACCGTCGCCGGGCTTGCGGGCGTGGGAGACCTGATCGTGACGTGCAATTCGCGCCATTCGCGCAACCGCGCGGTGGGAGTGCGCCTTGGGAAGGGCGAGGGGATAGACGAGATAGTGGCCTCGATGAAGATGGTGGCGGAGGGCGTGGGCAACTCGCGCACGGTGCGCGAACTTGCCGCGGAGCTTGGAGTGGAGATGCCGATTGCGGAGATAGTCGAAAAGGTCTGCTTCGGCGGCTATCCGGTCCGCGACTCGATCGTCGCGCTCATGTCCCGCACGATGAAGGACGAGGCCTGACGCCCGCCACGGCTTTCTATATGGCGGCGATTTCTGCCTCGTCAAGGCCGGTCGCCGCCGCAATCTGCCCGACGGAAAGCCCCATCGACTTCAGTTTGCGGGCGGTTTCGAGTTTTCCCTCTTTCAGACCCTCCTCGCGGCCTTTCTCCTTGCCTTCTTTCAGCCCTTCTTCGCGGCCTTCCCTTCGGCCTGCAAGGCGGCCCCGCGTTTCCCCCTCTTTCATCCCCTTCTGGTAGCTGTACTCCGGGTCGGCGGTGATGGAGCGGGCGACCCGCACGGCGTCCAGGAACATGTCGTAGCCAAGCAGCTGCTCCCGCGTGAACGCGGACACCTCGACGAGTTCGACCGCCTGCCGGATTTCGCTTGATTCCATCAGCTCCGCCGGCACCCGCTCCATTGTTCCGCCTATCTCGGTCAGGAAGCGCAGCCAAAGCACGGCCATCTTGCGCTCCGCGATTGTCTGGGGCTTGAACTTCTTCAGTTCGACGAAGATGAGGTGGAGGCCTTCGATCACCCTGTCCGTGTACTTCTCGTGGACGACCCTATAGTGGTGGATGAACTCCGGGACTTCCTTCTCGAAGATGGCGTCGACGAGGTTGAGCGAGTATACCGGGCGGAGGCTGGAGAACTCGTCGGAGCGCTCGAGTTGGTCTACGTAGACCTTCGCGGAGTTGAAGAGCGCCCGGTCCTTGAAGTCGCTCGTCCAGTACGTCTGCATCTCCACGATGAACCTGCGGCCGTCGGCGGTCTTGCAGAAGACGTCCACGATGCTGTTCTTTCCGATGCACGTGCGCGGGACGCGCTCCGGCGAGAGGTATTCGACCTCGGCGATTTCCTCTCCTTCGGGAAGTGGCAGAAGGGAGTTGAGAAGGCTGACGAGGAGGTTCGGATGCTCTCCGAACACCCGCTTGAACGCCGGGTCCGCCTTTGGGTCGAGATATCTTGCCATGTCCTTGTCCTCGCTTTTCCGCTTCTGGACGCACCGCGCCCAAAAAGCGCACATAATCTGCCACGTTTGCGGACGAAAGTCAAGGGCGTTCGCCGCCCGGAGCGAATCGCGAACCTCGATCCCGTGTTTCGTATATGGAAATCAGGGGCGAACTATGGTAGAATGTCCGCCGTTGCGGCGCATGGTACGGCAGACGCCGCGCATCTACGGCGGACTTGCGGTCTCCGGTTTCAGGTAAAAGGAAGAACGAAATGAAGATTCTGGTTGTCGGCAGCGGCGGACGCGAACACGCGATTGCCTGGCGTCTTGCGCAGGACGAAGCGAAGCACGAGATTTTCTGTGCGCCGGGCAATGCCGGCACGGCCGGGGTCGCCACGAACCTCGCGATTGGCGCGGAGGACGTTGCGGCCGTGGCGGAATGGGCGCGGGCGAACCGCCCGGACCTCGTCGTCGTCGGCCCGGAGGCCCCTCTCTGCAAGGGGCTCGTGGACGAACTGGACAAGATCGGCGTCAGGGCGTTCGGCCCCGTTCAGGCCGGTGCCCGCATGGAGGGCTCCAAGCGCTTCGCGAAGGAAGTCATGGAAGCCGCGGGCGTCCCGACCGGGCGGGCGCGGACGTTCACCGACGCCGCGGCCGCGAAGGCCGCGCTGCCGGAATTCGGCCTTCCCGTCGTCGTCAAGGCGGACGGCCTTGCCGCCGGCAAGGGCGTCGTCGTGGCCGAGACGCTCCGGGACGCCGAGGCCGCGATCGATTCCATGCTCGTGGACAACCGCTTCGGCGCCGCCGGCGCCGAAGTGCTGATAGAGGAATTCCTCCACGGCGAGGAATGTTCCATTCTCGCCCTCGTCGACGGCGAGCGCGCCGTGCTGCTGCCTGGCTCGCAGGACCACAAGCGCGCCTTCGACGGCGACAGGGGCCCGAACACGGGCGGCATGGGCGCCTACTCGCCCGCGCCCGTCGTCACGGACGAAATGCTGCCCGAAATAAGGGAGCGCATCATCCTCCCCGTCGTCCGCGAACTGAAGAGGCGCGGCATAGTCTACCGCGGCGTCCTCTACGCCGGCCTGATGGTGACGCCGCCCGGCGGTAAGACCGCCTTGAGCGGCTCCGTGGTCAACGTGGTCGAGTTCAACGCGCGTTTCGGAGACCCGGAGACGGAGGCCGTGCTGCCGCGCCTCGGCGGGAACTTCGCGGAGACGCTGCTCCACGTCGCGGAAGGGCGGCTCTCCGATTCCGACGTCGTGGTGAAGCCGGAGGCTGCCGCCACGGTGATCGTCGCCTCGGGCGGATATCCCGGCGCCTACGAGAAGGGCAAGGCCATCTCCGGCCTTGACGCCGCGGCCGCCGTGCCGAACGCGATCGTCTTCCACTGCGGCACGAAGCGGACCGCCGACGGCACGGTCGCCACTTCGGGCGGGCGCGTGCTGAGCGTGACCGGCCTTGGCGCGACGCTGCGCGAGGCAGTGGACGCCGCCTACGCTGCGGTCGGGAAGATTTCGTTCGACGGCGCGTTCCACCGGACGGACATTGCGCATCGTGCATTCGAGCGGTAGGACGGACGCGCCATGTGGTTTATCGCTTACCTGAAGTCGTCCATCGGACGAAAGCAGACGATGGGGCTGGCGGGCGTCATGCTCGTCGGCTTTCTCGCAGGCCATCTGCTTGGCAACCTCCAGCTCCTGAACCCCGACCCCGCCGCCGCGCAGGCCGCCTACAACGCCTACACGCGCTTTCTGACCGGGCTCAAGCCGCTGATCTGGTTCATTGAACTGGGACTGCTGGCGATTTTCGCCTTCCATGTGACCGTCGCCACGTGGCTCAAGCTTGAAAACCGCCGCGCGCGCGGACGCCGGCGCTACGCAGTGTCCGCCGCCCTCGGCGACGCCACGCCCGCGTCGACGACGATGTACGTCACCGGCTCGGTAGTCCTTCTCTTCGCCGTCTCGCATCTGGCCGTCTTCAAGTACGGCGAGCGCTTCCTCTATCTGGCGGCCGACGGCGCGGTCATACGCGACATGTGGCTGACGACGGTCGAGTTCTTCGGCAATCCCGTCTGCACCGCCCTCTACGCCGCCGGGCTGCTGGCCGTAGGATTCCATCTCTTCCACGCCCTGCCGTCGCTCTTCCGCACGTTCGGCCTCGACCATCCGAAGTGGACGCCGGCGTTCACGCTTTTAGGCCGGCTTGCCGCAGTCGCGCTGGCGGGCGGCTTCATCGCGACGGCTGCAGCCACTTGCGCCATCGCGCACACGCCGGCCGCGAAGAGGCAGATTCAGAAGTCGCGCGACGCGCAGAAGGCGCTTGCGGAGCGGGTTTCGGCCCAGGCCGCGCAGCCGGCGGCGGAGAAAGGAAAGGCGAAGTGATGAAGCTTGACGCGAAAATCCCCTCCGGACCGATCGAGGAGAAGTGGACGCGCTATCTGCGCGAAGCAAGGCTCGTCAACCCCGCGAACAAGCGCAAGTTCACCGTCGCCGTCGTCGGCACGGGGCTTGCCGGCGCGAGCGCGGCGGCGACGCTTGCGGAACTCGGCTACAACGTCAAGAGCTTCTGCATCCAGGATTCGCCCCGACGAGCGCATTCCATCGCCGCGCAGGGCGGCATAAACGCGGCGAAGAACTACCGCAACGACGGCGACAGCGTCTATCGCCTCTTCTACGACACGGTGAAGGGCGGCGACTTCCGCGCCCGCGAGGCGAACGTGTACCGCCTTGCGGAGAACTCCAACCGGATCATCGACCAGTGCGTGGCGCAGGGCGTCCCGTTCGGGCGCGAATACGGCGGGCAGCTGGACAACCGCTCCTTCGGCGGCGCACAGGTGTCGCGCACGTTCTACGCTCGCGGGCAGACCGGCCAGCAGCTCCTTCTCGGCGCCTACCAGGCGATGATGCGCCAGGTGGCGGCGGGCAAGGTGAAGGTGTTCCCGCGCCACGAGATGCTGGACCTCGTCGTCGTGGACGGCAAGGCGCGCGGAATCGTCACGCGCAATCTCGTCACGGGCGCAATGGAATGCCACGCCGCCGACGCCGTGCTGCTCTGCACGGGCGGCTACGGCAACGTCTACTACCTCTCCACGAACGCGCAGAGCTCGAACGTCACGGCCTCGTTCCGCGCATACAAGCGCGGCGCGCTCTTCGCGAACCCGTGCTACACGCAGATCCACCCCACGTGCATCCCGCGCCACGGCGACCTGCAGTCCAAGCTGACGCTCATGAGCGAGTCGCTGCGCAACGACGGACGCATCTGGGTGCCGCGCCGGAAGGGCGACGGCAGACGTCCGCAGGACGTCCCTGAGGCGGAGCGCTACTACTACCTTGAGGAGAAGTATCCGAGCTTCGGCAACCTCGTTCCGCGCGACGTCGCAAGCCGCAACGCGAAGCAGGTCTGCGACGCGGGGCTTGGCGTGGGAGAGACTGGCCAGGCGGTCTATCTCGACTTCGCGGACGCGATTTCGCGTCTCGGCGTCTCCGGCGTCTCCGCCAAGTACGGCAACCTCTTCCAGATGTACGAGAAGATCACGGGCGAGAACCCGTATGGGACTCCCATGCGCATCTTCCCGGCGATCCACTACACGATGGGCGGGCTGTGGGTGGACTACAACCTGATGAGCACGATCCCCGGCTGCTTCGTCCTCGGCGAGGCGAACTTCTCCGACCACGGCGCGAACCGGCTCGGCGCCTCGGCGCTCATGCAGGGCCTCTCCGACGGCTACTTCGTCATTCCCTACACGCTCGGCGCGTACTTCGCGTCCACGCCGCTCGGCGGCGCGGTCTCCACCGACGCGCCCGCGTTCCGCGACGCGCTGCGACAGGCGGAGGAGCGCACTCGCCGCCTTCTCGCCGTGAAGGGCCGCCGCACCGTGCGCGAGTTCCATCGGGAGCTCGGCGCGGTCATGTGGGAGCATGTGGGAATGTCGCGCAGCAAGGCGGGGCTTGAAAAGGCGCTGAGGCGCATCCCGGAGCTGCGGCAGGAGTTCTGGGAGGACGTGAACGTGCTGGGCGACGCGGCGTCGTTCAACCAGAACCTCGAAAGCGCCGGCCGCGTGGCCGACTTCCTCGAATTCGCCGAAGTCCTCGCCCGCGACGCGCTACACCGCGAGGAGTCGTGCGGCGGCCATTTCCGCGAGGAAAGCCAGACCGCCGAGGGAGAGGCGAAGCGCGACGACGCGAACTTCTGCTACGTGGGCGCCTGGGAATACAAGGGCGACGACGTTCCGCCGGAACTTTCGAAGGAGCCGCTGTCGTTTGAAAACGTCCATCTCGCCACGAGGAGCTACAAGTAATGACCGTCACCGTGAAAATGTGGCGCCAGAAGGACGCCTGTTCGGAAGGCCATTTTGAAACGAACGTCGTCGAGAACGTCTCGCCGGACATGTCCGTCCCGGAAATGCTCGACGTCATGAACGAGAGCCTGATGAAGCAGGGGCGCGAGCCGATAGCCTTCGACCACGACTGCCGCGAGGGCATCTGCGGCACTTGCTCGCTCGTCGTGAACGGTGTCCCGCACGGGCGCGACTACGGCACGACGACGTGCCAGCTGCACATGCGCCTCTTCAGGGACGGCGAGACTATCACGATCGAGCCGTTCCGCTCCGCGGCGTTTCCGGTCATCCGCGACTGCGTGATCGACCGGGGTGCGCTTGACCGCGTGATCCAGGCCGGCGGCTTCGTCAGCGTGAACACCGGCGCCGCGCCGGACGCGGCGACGGCGCCGGTGCCGAAGGAGGACGCCGACCGAGCGTTCGACGCGGCGGCCTGCATCGGCTGCGGCGCCTGCGTGGCGGCGTGCCCGAACGCCTCGGCGATGCTCTTCGCCTCCGCGAAGGTGGCGCATCTCGCCAGCCTTCCGCAGGGGAAGGTGGAGGCGGGCCGGCGCGTCCTGTCGATGGTCCGCCAGATGGACGCGGAGGGCTTCGGCGCCTGCACGAACGTCCGCGCCTGCGAGACGGTCTGCCCGAAGGGCATTTCCGCCGGGAACATCGCGAAGATGAACCGGCAGTACCTGAAGGCGACCCTCCTCCACGACGAGAAGGTCTACGGCGCGAAGGGCTGAACTGCGACTAATCGACTAATGGTGGCTGACATGGAAACTGTAAATGCGCGGAGCTTTGCAAGGGCGGGACTGCTTGGCAATCCGTCCGACGGCTATTTCGGCAAGACGCTCTCGTTCGCGTTCGCGAACTTCGGAGTGGACCTGAAGCTGACCGAGAGCGCCCGGATGCGCTTCGTTCCGGGCGAGGTGGACGACGCGACGTTCGAGTCGCCGGAGACGCTTGTCCGCGACCTGCGCCTCTACGGCTACTACGGCGGCATAAGGATGCTCAAGGCGGTGTCGAAGCTTTTCTTCGAGTACTGCTTCGACCGGGGCATTCCGCTGCGCGGACGCAACTTCACGGCCGAGTACAAGATCAACATCCCGCGTCTCGTCGGACTCTCCGGCTCCAGCGCCATCTGCAGCGCCATGCTCAAGGCCCTCATGAAGTTCTACGGCGTCTCGATCCCGGAGGACTACGCACCGACGATCTGCCTTGAGGCGGAGAAGTACGAGCTTGGCATCAACTGCGGCTTCCAGGACCGCGTGATACAGATGTACAACGGAATGGTGTTCATGGACTTCGACAGGGCGTACGTCGAGGCGCACAACCGCGGACGCTACGAGCGCCTGTCGCCGTCGCTCCTCGAGGCGGGCCGCGGCCTCAACCTCTACGTCGCCTACGACCCCAACCGAGCCGAGGAGAGCGGAAAGGCGCACCAGAGGGTCAAGCGTCTCTTCGAGGAGAAGAAGCCGGACATAATGTCCGCCATGTCCGAGTTCGCCGACATCGCGCAGAAGGGTCGCGACGCGCTCGTCTCCGGAAACCTCTCCGACATCCCCGCCCTGATCGACGCCAACTTCGACCTTCGCGACAGGATCTTCAACGTCTCCGAGCAGAACCGCAACATGGTCATGGTCGCCCGTTCCGCAGGCGCCTCCGCGAAGTTCGCCGGGTCCGGCGGCGCGATCGTCGGCACCTACGAGGACGACGAGGCGTTCGACCGCCTGAACCGCCGCCTTGCCACAATCGGCTGCACGGCCCTTCGCCCGATCATAGCCGTCTCCGACGAGACGTCCGTCGCCGACGTCGCCAAGTGGCGCAATTCGTAGCGGACGCAGATTGGCTTTCGGAAAATGCGCCTGGCGCTTTCGACAAACTGGAGCAACTGGCGCCTCGCCGACGGCGCCGCGATCGCCGACGAGGCGGCGGCTCTCGGCTTCGACGCGCTGGAGCTCGGCTTCAACACGCCGCCGGAGCAGATTCCGGGTTTCAGGAGCCGCCTCGATACGATGCCCGTCGACTCCGTCCATTCCTACTGCCCCGTCCCCGTCGGAGCCCCGTGCGGACACCCCGAACTGCATCTTCTGGCTAGCCTCGACGAGGACGAACGCGCCATGGCCGCGCTTTTCATGCGCAAGACGCTCGAATGCGCCATGGAGATGGGAGCGAAGGCGGTGGTCGCCCATGCGGGCTACGTCGATTTCGGCGGATTGTTCCGGCGCTGCGGCGCCGCCTCGCTGAACGCCGCCCTCGTCGGCAAGGACGGCGCTCCCGACGCCACGCGCCCCGCATACGCGAAGGCGCTCGCGAAAGCGCTTCCGCGCCGCAGGAAGGCTGGCGTCCGCCATCTGGACGCCTTCAAGTCCTCCATCTCCCCGCTCCTCGACCATTTCGCCGCCGCCAAGGTCGACCTCTGCCTTGAGAACCTTCCTAGCTTCGAGGGATTTCCCAACGCCGACGAAGCGGAGGCGCTCATGGCGGAGTTCGACGGATCTCCGCTGAAGCTGTGGTTCGACACCGGACACGCCAAGGTGCGCGAAAGCCATCTCTGGGAAGAGGGCGCGGACGCGATTGTCTCGCGCCTCGGCCGCTTCGTGCGCGGAATCCACCTGAACGACGTGAAGGACTTTTGCGACGACCACCGCCAGCCGGGATGGGGGAGCGTGGACTTCGCCGCCTTGAAGCCGCTTGCGCGGCGCGACGGCGTTCTGCGCGTCTTCGAGCCGAAGCGCATGGTGTCGCATGACGAACTGAAGAAAAGCCTTGAGGACGTTCGCAGACTATGGACGACGTAGCGATTCTCATCCCCGCGCTCGACCCCGATGAAAAGCTTGTCGCCTTCGTGAGGGAAATACGCGCTCTCTTCGGACACGTCGTCGTCGTCGACGACGGCTCGACTTCGGGCGCGGAGGCGTTTGCCGCCGTGCGCCCGCTTGCGGACATCGTGCTCGTCCATGAAGAAAACCGCGGAAAGGGCGCAGCCCTGCGAACGGGCTTCGCGTGGATTCTGGAAAATCTGCCCTGCGTCGCCGGCGTCGTCACGGCGGACGCCGACGGGCAGCATCTTCCACGCGACGTCGCGCGCGTGGCCGACGCGCTCCGCAGTCATCCCGGCGGCCTCGTTCTGGGCGCAAGGTCGTTTTCCGGAAAGGTGCCGTTCAGAAGCCGCTTCGGGAACTGGTGGGCGAGAATGTTCTTCAGAATGCTCACGGGCCTTTCCATTCTGGACACCCAGACCGGACTGCGCGGCGTTCCCCGTGGCCTCCTTCCGCGAATGCTCGCGATTCGCGGCGACCGCTATGAATTCGAGATGGAGATGCTGGTGCAGAGCCGGGACTTCCCATCCCCGCCGCTGCAGATTCCCATCGAGACGGTGTACATCGACGAAAACCGCTCCTCGCATTTCCATCCCCTGCGCGATACGTTCCGCACGCAGTACGTCGTCTTCCGCTGGAAGGCGATGAGGATGCTTGGCCTCCGCCGATGACGATGGCGGGACTGCGCCGCCATCCAGTGGCGTCTATGTCCGCCAGCAGGTAAACGCTCCGACGGCAAGCCCCTTCAGATAGGCAAGCGCTATGTCGATCCGCCTGTTGCGCAACGCGACGAGGACGTAGTACGCGGCGGACAGCGGCGCGAAAAGGAACAAGACGCACGCGAACTGGAGCGCGTTGAAGTGCCTGTGCGCGAAGTGAAGCCGGTTGCGCGAGAAGTAGAAGGTGCGCGCGGGCTTTTCGATTCCCAGCAGACGCAGTTCGGGAGTGCAGCCCGGCTCCAGGAATCCGACGTGGTCGGTTCGCGCCTTCGTCGCTATCCACGCCGTGCGCCCCGATTCGCAGACGCGCCATCCGAAATCGCTCTCCTCGTAGATCTGCACGAACGTCTCGTCCATTCCGCCAAGCTCCTCGTACACCTTCCGCGGAACCATGAAGGCGTTGGGGGAATAGGTCGTGGGGTAGTCGACAGGCTCTGGCGGCAGTCTGTCGGCCGGTAGGTTGGCGCCACTGTCGCGGGGCTGCGATGTCCAGGGGCTGAAGTCGCTTCCGAGCGTCCAGACGAGATTTGACGCACCCGTGCGCCGGTGCACCGAAAGCGGCGCGACAAGGCCCGCGTCCGGATGCCTTGCGAACGCCGCCATCAGCTCTCGGAATATGGCGGAGTCCACGAGGTTGTCGTCGTCGAGGACGAATATGTATTCCCCCTTCGCCATTCGCGCGCCGTTGTTCCGCGAAACCGCCTGGAACGAATTGCGCTCGTTGCGGTGGCATTTCACGCGCGCGTCTCCGGCGAAATGGCGGCGCAGCGCCTCCGCCGTTCCGTCGGGCGAACAGTCGTCGACGACGATTGCTTCAAGGTTCGTCCAGTCCGCCGCCAGAACCCGCTCCACGCACTCGCAGACCATTTTCGCGCGATTGTACGTGGGTATGACTACGGAAATGAGAGGCTGGATTTCACGGATTTGATTGTGCGTTGCCATTAGCCGCCATTCTACCACATTCACGGCGCGGCGTGTGGCGTTTCGTCTGCAAAATGCCGAAATGGGATATTGCCGGACAACTCCAGCCGGCGTCGTAGACGCCGTTCCATGGGAGGGACGCGCTCCCGCGCGTCCGCCCGCCGCATTTTGCGCTTTCAATGGGCGCGTGGATATGCGATAATGGGTTTCCATTTGACCGGTGGATTCAGTCGACAGACGCCGATTCGTGTGTCGGTCCATGGCATGGTGAACAAAAGGAGCATGAGACAGATGAGGAATGGACTTGGTTGGGCGTGCGTCGCCCTGGCGCTTGCGGCGCTGCCGGCGGCGGCCTATCGGCAGGCCCCCGTGGCGCTCAAGACGACGTGGGGCGAGAAGGTGACGCCTGAGAACGCATGGCGCGAATACCCGCGTCCGCAGATGGTGCGCGCTAACTGGACGAACCTCAACGGCCTCTGGCAGTACGCCGTGACGAAGGACGCTCCCTGCGTCCCGAAGGCGTGGGACGGGGAAATCCTCGTGCCGTTCGCAATCGAAAGCTCGCTCTCCGGCGTCGGACGCCTTCTCGAACCCCGCGAGACGCTCTGGTACCGCCGCTCGTTCGACGCGGACGTGAAGAAGGGGGCTCGTCTCCTCCTCCACTTCGAGCAGGCCGACTTCCGCACGCAGGTGTTCGTGAACGGCGTCGAGGCCGACGTTCCGCACGAGGGCGGGCAGATGCCGTTCTCGTTCGACGTCACCGACCTTGTGAAGCCGGGAGCGAACGAACTCGTCGTCTCGATCTGGGACCCTACCACCGACTTCATCGGCTCGCACGGCAAGCAGACCTTCAAGCCGCATGGCTGCATGTACACGCGCTCCTCCGGCATCACGGGCACCGTCTGGCTCGAAACCGTCCCCGAAACGCATCTGACCGGCTACCGCGTGACGACGGACATCGACGCCGGCACGGTCTCCGTCACGCTTGAGGGCACGGGCAACATCTCCGAGGCCGAGGGCAAGGTGAAGGTGCTGAAGGACGGCAGGGAAATCGCCAAGGGAGAGATGAAGAAGTGGGGCCGCCCCGTGACGATCGCGCTCCCGAAACCCGTCGCCCTCTGGAGCCCGGAGACGCCCGAGCTCTACGACCTCGAAATCACGCTCGAGGACGACGACACGGACGTCAAGGACCGCGTCACGGGCTACTTCGGAATGCGCAAGTTCGATATGCGCAAGGACCCGAAGGGCGTGCTGCGCTTCTACTTCAACAACAGGATGCGCTTCATCATCGGCACGCTCGACCAGGGCTGGTGGCCTGACGGACTTCTCACGCCGCCGTCCGAGGACGCGATGGCCTACGACATCATGGCCCTCAAGAAGATGGGCTTCGACATGATGCGCAAGCACATCAAGGTAGAGCCCCGCCGCTACTACTACCTCTGCGACAAGCTCGGAATGCTCGTCCTCCAGGACATGCCCTCCGGGTTCAGCGACACGCTCAAGCGCTACGGCTTCTACCGCCAGGAGCTCAAGCAGATGATCGACCACCTCTACAACGTGCCGTCGATCGTCATGTGGATTCCCTACAACGAAGGCTGGGGACAGCCGGGCGAGTTCCTCACCCACTCCACGCTCATGTGGACGCAGCGCTACGACACGACCCGCCTCGTGAACGGCCCCTCCGGCTGGCATGACTACGAGGGTGGCGACCTCTGGTTCAATCCCCGCCGCACGACGTCGCACAAGCCCATGGGCGAGGAGGAGGCCGCGCATTCCGTCGACAAGCACGACTACGGCTTCCGCCCGCGCATGTTCCCGGTCAACGACCGCCGCGCAAGCTTCCTCGGCGAATTCGGCGGCATCGGCTGCCGCGTCTCCGACCATCTCTGGACGACGAACGCCTGGGGCTACGGCAACACCGGCAAGGACGTCGACCGCAAGCAGGTGCAGGACAAGTTCGTCGCGCTCATGGAGCATGTCGCCAACCTGGCGCGTCGCGGACTCGCCGGCAGCGTCTACACGCAGACGACCGACGTCGAGGCCGAGATCAACGGTCTCCTGACCTACGACCGCAAGGTGGTGAAGTTCGACCCCGCCGCGCTCTCCGCCGTGCACGACCTCGTTCGCGCCGCCGCCGAGCAGGGCATGAAGCCGACCGTCGAAAAGGCCGTCTTCCCGCGCCTCGACCCGTCGCCGACCGCCTGGGCGTACACGTTCGACACACCGGCCGCCGGCTGGCAGGAGGCGAAGTTCGACGACGCCGCGTGGAAGCGCACTGCGGGCGGCGTTGGCGGCTCCGGCATCGAGAAGAGCCACCCCCACGCGAAGATTGCCACGCCGTGGTCGACGAAGACGCTCTGGCTGCGCCGCCACTTCCAGTTCGGCGAAGTCCCCGCGAAGCTCGTCACCGCCACGCTCGACATGTTCCACGACGAGGACGTCGAAATCTACCTGAACGGGCAGAAGGTCTTCGAGACGAAGGGCTACACCACCGACTGGGTCCCCTACAGCATCCCGTCTGCCAAGTTCGCCGCCGCCGTGCGCAACGGCGACAACGTGCTGGCCGTCAAGGTCGTCCAGACCATCGGCGGACAGTACTTCGACGCCGGCCTCTCCCTCGAGATTGAGAAGTAGCCCATCTCGCATTGGATGGACGCTCTCCCATGCGTCCTGCACAGCGGCCGCCCCACGTGGGGCGGCCGCTGTGGTTTTTAAGAGTTAAGCGGTTAAGTGTTTAAGTCGCGTTTGACAGTCATTCCACCGGTAGGGCGTGGCGTCTTGTCCCGCCTTATCGCATGATGTCCGTCTCGCATGGGAGGGACGCGCTCCCGTGCGTCCGCCGTTCCCGCCTCGGTCGCGCAGGAGCGCGACCCTCCCGGATTTTCGTTCGTTCTTTCCGTGTCCCATGTGGCTTTCACGTGCTTTCGTGTCGCCGTAGGCCAGCCAGGAGCTTCCGCGCTTTCTGTGTCGGCTGCAGCCCGCGAACGGGCGAACCATCTCTCTTTTCCTGCGCAATTGACAGGAAAAAAAAATGAATATAATAGGCTTCAGACTTGTCAAAAGGAGAAGAGAGATGCGGAAGACTGTTTTGTCCATTTGCGGAGCTTATGGGATTGCCGCACTGTGCGTGGGGACGCTCGTCGCCGCGCCGACGTGCTTCGAGAATGCCGACGGCAGATGGGAGATGTCCGTCCCCGCAGGCGAGAACTATGCGCTCACGGCCGCCGACGTCGCGGCGATCGGAGAGCGCGATCTCGTCAAGAGCGGAGATGGGACGCTCGTTGCCGGCGCGGAGATGGCCGCGTTCGCGCACGACATATACGTCACGAACGGCGTCTACGTCGTGGCGAAGCAGGGCGGACTTGGCAGCGTGTCCGCAGTGACCCGCACCTACGTGTCGAACGCGGGCACGCTGGAGAGCCGCGTGAGCGTGTACGGCGGATGGGACCTCGTGCCGTCTCTCGGCACGAACGAGCACGTCTACGTCGAGGGCATGGGCTTCGAGGGGCGCGGCGCGCTCGTGTGCTCCCAGGGGACGCACTGCCTCGCCCACAAGCTTGTCTTCACGGGCGACACGCGGATCGCGATTCCGGACGGGCGGCAGGTCGACCTGCGGCAGTACCCGGTGGACATGGGCGGGCACAAAATCGAGATAAAGGGCGAGAAGACGGCCCTCTTCCGCTTCGTGTCTAACTGGGCATCCAACCCCGGCGACATCGACGTGGACGGCGTCCTGGGGTTCGAGGGCGGCGCGGGCAACCGGACCGGCCACACGGTCCTCGTGCGCGAGGGCGGCGGCATCGCCTTTGGCGGCAGCATGGTGGCTTGGCTGAACGACGAGCTCGTCTTCGAACCCGGCACCCGTGTGGAAGTAACCTCCTATGGCTCTGCGATAACGCTCGGCAAGGTGGCGAGTCCGAACCTGTGGTCGGGTTCCGTCGTCGTTCAGGGGACGAACAATATGCAGATTGCACCGGGCAAGGGCGTCACGCTGGGCGGCTGCGTGTCTGGCGCGGGCGGCTTTTACGGCAGTCAGGGCGGATGGCTGCAGCTGGCTTGCGCGACGAACTCCTTCCAGGGCGGAGTGGCGATGACGAGTCCGGCGGCCCTCGCCGGCCCGACGGGCGGTGTGGCGGTGGTGGCGAATGGGGCAGTCCCGTTAGACGGCGGGCCGGTCGTCGTCGGCAACTCGTCGCTTTGGCTGGGCTTCGCCGACCGCTACGACCTGCCGGCGGTGGAGGTGCGCGGCGCGGGGCGCGTGGACGCGCATGGCGCCGTCGTGAAGCAGTCCGGCACCGCCGACGCGCGGATGCTGGCGACGAACGCCGTCCTGAAGTCGCTCGTGAAGACGGGCGCGGGGACGCTCGACCTCGTGGGGTCGGTTAAAGTGCTGGGCATGACCGAAATCAATGGAGGGACGCTGCGCATCGCCTCGCGCGTGCCGTCCGCCGAGGCGGGGCTTGATTCCTGGCACGCATTGCTCAATAGTGGAAGCGTGTGGCATTCCGACGTACCGTCCGGCGTCAGCTGGACGTATGCCGGTCTCTGCCCGGAGGGCGTGGCCGCCGCCTACCATTCTTGGCCATATAGCGGAACGGGCGCAGCCAATGATTCCAGCTACAGGCAGAGCTACTACTACAAGGGCTACGTCCTCATCCCAGGCGACGAGGGCGGCACGGCGCGGTGCAACTTCATCTCGTCGATGTGCCGCAACGTGAGGGTGGACATAGCGGGGAAGACGGTCGTGTGGGGCAATGACAACGTGAACAAGATCGATGGCGGCGGCAACGCGAAGGACTGGAGGAGGCTCTACGTGAACCCGCCCGTGGACCTGCCGAGCGGATGGCAGCAGATCTTCGTATACTGCGGCAACTTCTACAACGGCACATGCGGGCCGTATGCCAACGGCGATTGTGGCTGGACGGGCGGCTTCGGCATCGGCGTCGACTGGCAGGCGCGGTGCACGACGAACGCGGCGAACTATGCGAAGCTCGTCGACTCGGGCGACGGCTCGTTCCTGCGGCGTTCTCTGGCGGAGAAGGGCGAAATCGACCCCGCGCCGTACCGCGCCACGTTCGAGGGGCCGGTGGCGTTCGGGCCGGGGACGGTGCTGGACGCCGGCGACGTACAGCCGTATACGCCGGTCGTCCTGCCGTCGCTGGCCGGCCTTCCCACGATCCGCAACGGCGCGGTGAGGGTGGAGTCCTCCGCCTGGACGATCCGCAAGTCCGACCTCTTCGACGACGACGGCAGACCGCGCTCGCAGCCACTGACGCTTGAGGGCGACGCCGCGCTCGCGTTTCCCGACGGACAGGTCGCGATTGCAATGGACGATGCGGATGTTGCGGAACTTGCGGAGATGAGTGGAAAGGCGTCGTGTCCGATTCTCTCCGCGTCCGACGCCGAACTCTTCCCGTCCGGCCGCTTCACGCTTCCTGCGGTCCTTGCGGAAAAGGACTGGCGCATCCAGCGGGAAGGGGACGTCCTCTACCTCAACCACGTCGTCGGGCTTGTGCTGATCTTCCGCTGACCGTCAGCTGGCGATTACTCCGCCGATTCGGGAGGGCGGTTGTCCTCAGACGCCGAAAACGCGGGGGAACGCGGCGGGACGCCCCGCCTTGCCGAAGGGCGATTGCTCCGCCAATTCGGTAGGGCGCGACGTCCCCGTCGCGCCGCACTGCACGTCCAACGTGTACGCGCATGAACGCATCCCTCCCGCTTCTGCGTTTTTTCGTTTTGCAGGCTGTCTTTCGCGCAATCCACCCCTACACGAGTTTGCAAACTCGTGTAGGGACTGTTTGTCCGCCGATTTGGGAGGGCGGTTATCCTCAGGCGCCGAAAACACTGGGGAACGCGGCGGGGCGGGACGCCCTGCCCTGCCAAAGGGCGATTGCTCCGCCAATTCGGTAGGGCGCGACGTCCCCGTCGCGCCGCACT
>CAYLRN010000003.1:70571-109488 GCA_964386385.1 uncultured Lentisphaeraceae bacterium
AATCCACCCCTACACGAGTTTGCAAACTCGTGTAGGGACTGTTTGTCCGCCGATTCGGGAGGGCGGTTGCCCTCAGGCGCCGAAAACGCGGGGGAACGCGGCGGGGCGGAACGCCCCGCCCTGCCGGAGTACGACTGCCCGGCCAATTCGGTGCGGCGCGACGTCCCCGTCGCGCCGCACTGCATGCACGTCCAACGCGTACGCGCATGAACGCATCCCCCCCGCTTCTGCGTTTTTTCGTTCTGGCAGGCTGGCTTTCGCGCAATCCCCCCCCCTACACGAGTTTGCAAACTCGTGTAGGGGGGGGGGTGTCCGCCGATTCCGGATGGCGGTTGTCCTCAAGCGGCGAAAACGCGGGGGAATGCGGCGGCGTCACGTGCCTCTTGTCGGCTCCATCGTCACGACGATCTTTGGGAACTGCTCGATGAACGCCGCCGAAAGGCCAGGAATCGAGCGAAGGCGTCCGAGCGCGCTGCGCGCGGTTGCGTCGACCGTCGCGTCCCCGCTGCCGCGCAGGATGCGAAAGCCTGTGACGCGGCCGCCGCGTCCGAACGAGATCTCCACCTGAAGCGGGACAAGTCCGGAATGCCACATGAAGGAGTCCTTGCTCCATTCGCGCGCAATCGCGGCCTTGATGATGCTTGCGCAACGCTGCTCCTCGCTTGTCGCGATCTGGTTGCGCGAGCCGATGCGGTAGCCCTCGTTCATCCGCTTTGCGAATTCCTCTGGCGATAGCGGCTTGTCGGCGGCGGTGCCCTTGCCGTATCGCTTCGTGGGCGGCGCTTCGACCTTTTGTGCCCTCGATCGCAGGTCGGCGGTCTTTGGCTCGGACTTGACAAGCTTCGCCGTTCCCTTCAGGTTGGGCTTTTCCTTCTTTTTGGGCTTGTCCTTTTTGGGCTTGTCTTTGACGACCTTCTGGACGGCGTCGACCTTTCGGTCTTCCTCCTTTGGCGTCTCCGGGACGGGCTTGGGGTCGGGCTTTGGCCTGGGCTGGGACTTTTCATCGGGCGGGGGCGGGTTGGGGTCAGGATCGGGGTCGTCCGTCTGCTCCGCCCATGGCGGCACCACCGTCATGTCTATCGGAATGATCGTCTCCTTGGGGGTGGAATGGCAGCCGGAGATGCAGACGAGGAGGGCGAGGGCGGCATGGACGGCCAGGGCGACGAGAAGCCCCGGCACGTTCATGATTTCGTTGCGGCACTTGCGGTCCTCTTCCCCGAAGAACGGCATTGGCTATTTCTCCTCCACGGTGACGAGGGCCATCTTGCGGACCTTGCACTTGTAGACGATCTTGACGACGTCCATCACCGAGCCGTAGTCCAGGCGTTCATCTCCGCGCACAAGCACCGGGACGTCGGGGTCTTCCGCGACCTTGCTCTTCAGGATGGCCTCCAGCTCGTCGGTTGTCGTGGGGACGTCGCCGAACCAGAGCTTGCCCTGCGCGTCGAGGGTGATCGTGCTGGCCTTGTTGTCCTTGTTCGGAAGGGTGTCCGCCTTCGCGCGGGGCAGCATGATGGAGATGCCCGACTGTAGGGCGGGAATCGTCACCATGAACGTCACGAGCAGGAGGAACGTCAGGTCGATCAGCGAATCCATGTTGATCTTGGCCTGGGCGAGGCCTCCGCCGCGTCCGCCTCTTCTTCTGCGGCGCGACATCAGTCGTCTCTCCCGCGGAATTCGAACTCGATGCGTCCGGTCAGGTCGTCCACGAACCCCTCCAGGGCGACTTCTATCTGCTTGACCATCCACGATAGCCAGAGGTGGAGACCGATTCCGGGGATGGCGACAAGGAGGCCGACGACGGTGGTGACGAGTGCGGCGGAGATGGCGGGGGCCATCGTGGCGATTGTCGCCGCGCCTGCGGCGCCCATGTCCGCAAATGCGTCCAGCACACCCCATACCGTGCCGAGAAGGCCGATCATCGGCTCTATCGCGACGATCGTGGAAATGATGCCCATGCCTTTTTCGACTTTCACCTCCTCCTCGTCGAGCTTGTGCTCGCACATGGACGTCACAAGGCCCATCTCGTATTTTGAAAGTGCGGCGCCGGCCATCGCCTCCGAGTGCCGGGCGATGAGGCCCGTGCGCACTTCCGGGGAGAAGAGGCGCAGAAGGCGGTCGCACGTGGCGGAGTAGATGTTCTCCACGGCGGAATGGGAGCTGTCGTGGCGCGCGACGTAGTATTCGAGGACGCCGCGTCCGCCCATCACGTCGCGTACGAGCCTGCGTGTGAGCTTGTGCGTCTTCCAGAGATAGTAGAATTTGGAAAAGGCTATCCATGCAAGAAGCGACGCTATTGCCAGCTGGGCGTACACCAGCGCCTGTCCCATGGCGTTGGAATCGACGATTCCCTGGGTCAGCGACCCTGCGAAAAACTCAACCATGCCCATATTCTCCGTTCTTTACCGCTGACGTCACCCGGCCCTCCGGCGGAAGGTCGGCGCGCGACTTCCCACAGGCGGCGAGTACTTTGTCCGTTGTCTGAAAATGCGCCTTGCAGTGGTTCATCAGCCACTTCGGGCCGAATTCGCGAACCTTCTCCTCCGCCAGCCGGCGGACGCGCGGGTCGCTCGAACCGCGCGGAATCATGTCGAGGGGCGTCTTGCCGACGGGGATGGGTCCTATTTCCCTCGCCATGTCGGCGATTGCCCGCAGAAAGGTCTCGCGGGCGATGACGGACGCCGCCGCCACCGCGATGGAATCGCCTTCCGCCCTGTGGTGCTGGTCCACGACGACCTTTTTTCCGCGCTCCTTCAGCGCGCCCTTTATGACCGCCTCCGTCCGCGCGAACTGGTCCACGACTATCCGCGGGCACGCCGGCTGCTTCTCGAGCAGTTCCTCGATGCACGTGCCGTGCGCCCAGGCGAGAAGGCGGTTGATGTTCCCGATGCGAGCGTAGAGGCGGTTGTATTTGGGCGGGTTGATCCTCACGATCGCGAACCGGCCCTCGCCCAGGAGCGCGCGGAGGGCTCGGCCGACGGAAAGGACGGCATTGTCCGTCATCGTCTTGCAGTCGCGGACGCCGAGGTCGTCGCGCATCTGCCGCGCAAGCGTCTCGTCCGAATAGCAGCACGCCACCACGAGCGGGCCGAAGTAGTCGCCTTTGCCGGACTCGTCGCTTCCGCCGTGCGGCGCGTCGCGCTCCGGGTCCAGCACGTCCTCGTACCCGATTCCGGCCCGTCCAAGCACCTGGAGCTCGAAGAAGAACTCGATGAACTCCCGCGCCTTGCCGCCCTGTATCACGCATTTTCGCTTGCCGTGCTTCTCCTTCGAGTAGAGCGTGCAGTTGAAGCCGTCTCCCTCGACGGAGACGACGGAGTACGGCACTTCGCGGCGACGGAAGTTGCCGGAAGCGAGAAGGGCGGAGAGGCTGTCCTGCTGCGCCGCGTCTAGTTCGTAGGTGTATGTGGATGGCTGGGGCATGGAGGAATGGGCATTATAGCACAACGCAGCGGCGGACGCGGGAAATAACGTCCGGAAAAATTCCGCGGGCGCCTTACCTCCCGCCGGCAAGGCGGTTCTTGCGCGAGTAGTGGAAGTAGAGCGCAAGGTCCGTGGAGACGAGCGCCATGTCCAGCGCGTAGACGAACGCAAGCCAGTCGTTCTTCGGATTGCCGTCGAGCAGACGCGCGCAGATTCCGCCGACGTAGCCGAGAATCACCAGAAGCGCGAACATGGGGCTCTTTCCGTCTACGCGCTTCGCCCGGTACGTCCTCACGATGGCGAAGGGCCACGAGAAGCCAAACGTGAAGAGCATGAAGAATTCACAGCATTGCGATATGTCGAGGTTCATTTTCGTCTGTATCCTTGTGTTTGATGCAAAGGCGCATCGACGGCGCGCGAAACCGCGCCAATGGAGGAAAGTATACCATATCCCGCCGCTGCGCGGCGGCCCGAAGGGGAAATCCCATGCCGTTTCATGGAATATGGGAGGGACGGCGCTTTTCATGGGACTGAAATCGTATAAACGCCATGGTTCTGGCGCAGAATTTCATGTTTTACTGAAAAGTGATTTTTTATGCGATGCCCTCTTGCTTTCTGCGCGGGAATTAGATATACTATTGCCTGTTCCCACCGCTTGGGGATATAGCTCAGTTGGTAGAGCGTCTCAATGGCATTGAGAAGGTCAGGGGTTCGACTCCCCTTATCTCCACCATTCCCCCCCCCCCCCCATGTTGTGTTCAGTTGTGTTCGCAGTGCCTTTTGCGTTCCGTATGGTTGTCTGGCGCTTTTGTGTTCTGCTCCCCCCCCCCTCAAAAAAAAGCCCTGTCGCCGTTGCGTCTTGCCGGCTGCGGCGGATGAGGACATCCGCCCTCCCTGTGGGCGCACAGCATTTGACGTTCATCCGCCGGGCATTCGCGGCGGCGCAACGGGACACTGCGCGCGGCGGACGCGCGGGAGCGCGTCCCTCCCGCGTGTGCAATGCCAGTGTGGAACGTCCGCGGCGGGACGGCTGTCCGTGAAAGGGCATTGCGGTAGGGCGGGGCGTTTCGCCCCGCCGCATGGAAAGTCGCGCGGCTGAATGGAAGATGGAATGGAGAAATGCGTCGCCGGGAGGGCGTGTGTCCCCATGCGCCGCATAAAGCGAAAAAGCCAGCCGACCCACAAGGGCGACTGGCTTTCCGACAACTTCAGATTGGCTCGGGCGGCTGGATTCGAACCAGCGACCAATTGATTAACAGTCAACTGCGCTACCACTGCGCCACGCCCGAACTGCGCTGAAAACGAGTGCTAGTATATCAGACTGGCGTAGAAAGCGCAATGGGGTATTTCAAAAAAATTTCACCCGCGTGTTTTGTCAAAGTGAATGCGCCCCGGGCAGTCGCATCTACCTGTTCCGAAGGCCGTGATTGCGACAGATGGCATTGAGTCGTTTCGAATGGTGTGCATGTGAGATGGCGGTTGAAGGGAAGGAAGAACCTTCCCGATGGGGGCGGGGAGCATTTGCTTCTGCAACGGATTCGCCATGCGTTCGCCTCCCGCCATGAGAAGGCAGAGGTCGCGGCGGACCTCGAAGTCGCTCATCCTCCGTCACGTCCCTTGTGCGGAAGTTGTGGTAGAATACGGACTTCGCAGAAATGAATAGCGCCATTATTGACTTGGAGAAAAAAAAAATGCTATATTGTGCTTCGTTGGCAGATGGCATGGTCTATGCCGCCCGCCACGCGGAGAGACAATGCATGGAAATGGACAATGAGAACGAAACTTGAGATGAAGACGTTTGCGAACGCATCGCGCCGGGCGGCGTGCCTGGCCGCGCTGCTTGCCGCCGCCTTGGCGGCGGACGGAGCGGCGGACGCGCGCGTGGTGCGCGTTGGAATGGACGGTACGGCGCGCTTCCCCTTCGGCGGCGTCACGGCGCGCGGGCTTGTGAACTTCGACAACTGGCAGTCCTCCGCCGCGCCAGTCGTTTCCGGGGAGGGAAAGCCGGGGATGCGAATCTACACGCTCAAGTCCCGCGGGGACGTCTACGCGAAGGGGACGTGGACGTGGGGTTCTCCGGACGCGGCGGGCGCGCTGACGCTCACGAACGCGCTCGTCTTCGCGCGCGACGTGAAGGCGCAGGCCGCGGGGACGCGCCTCTACCTTCCGCATTCCGCGTTCGCGGGCGGCACGTGGACGACTGACACGGGCGCGTCCGGCGTCTTCCCCACGAACACGCTCCGCGCGGGGCTGTTCACGGGACGCGCCGTGCGCGGCGTCACGCTGCGCACGGCCGCGGGCGAGACAATCTCGTTCGCCTTCCCGACGCCGCGATTCGTCCACCTGAGCAACGACGCCGCCTGGTGCGACGCATTCTCCCTCCGCCTCCAGCCGCCGGGTACGTTCGGTCCCGGCGACCGGGTCGAGGACGTCTTCTCCGTCTCCACGCCCGGCCGCGCCCTCGCGGCGGAGGCCGCGGCCCCCGTCACTCTGAAGGCGGGCGCGGAATGGATTCCCCTGTCGATGCGAAAGGGCGTCGTCCCCGGCGGCGCCACCGACTTCTCGGACGGGCGCGCGCCGCGCAGGCCCGCGGGGGGCGACGGCTGGCTCCGGCGCGTGGGCGGACATTTCGAGTTCGAGAAGAGGCCGGGCGTCCCCGCCCGGTTCTACGGCGTCAATCTCGTCGGGAGCTGCTGCTGGCCGAAGACGAAGATGCAGGCGGAGGAACTCGCGGAGCGGATCTTCCGCAGCGGCTACAACGCCGTGCGCTTCCATCACATCGAATGCGCCGGCGGCGTCACGACCGGCACGGGCGACCCGATCGGCACGGCGTTAAATCCCGAAACCATGGACCGCCTCGACGATTTCGCCGCACGGCTCATCGCGCGCGGAATCTACATCACGATCGACCTCTACTCCTACCGCACCGCGCCGTGGAAGGCGCTGGGGCGCGACGAGCCGGGTTCGCCCACGTTCATGCAGATGAAGGGCATGATCCACCTCACGGACGCGGGGTTCGAGAACTGGAAGGCGTATGCCGCGAACCTGATGAACCACGTGAACCCGTACACCGGCCGCGCATACAAGGACGAGCCGGCCATGCCGCTCGTCTGCCTCGTGAACGAGGCCGCGCTCACGCAGGGATGGGACGCGATCCGCGAACTGCCGGAGGCGTCCGCCGCGCTCGGACGCGACGCGCGCCTGGAGCGGACGCAGGGCAACCCCGCATTCACCGCGTTCACGATGGACGTCGAGCGGCGCAGCCTTTCGCGCATGATTCCCTTCCTCCGCGAACTCGGCGTGAAGGCGCTCCTGACAGACATGAACAACGGCCCGCACCCGGACGAGAAGCAGGCCGTCCGCGCCGAGTTCCTCGACTACTTCGACAACCACTTCTACGTCGACCACCCGCGCTGGCTCGGAGAGCGCCTGCGCCTGCCGTTCGCCATCCGCAACAAGGACCTGTTCGACTATCCCGACGGTTCTTTCCCGGTGGACTATGCGGCGGCGGTCCGCATCCCCGAAATGCCGTACACCATCACCGAGTGGAACTTCTGCGCCCCGTCGAGCCACCGCCATCAGGGCGGCCTCTACACGGCCGCCGTCGCCGCGCGCGAACGCTGGGACGGTCTCTGGTGCTTCACCTACGCGCACGGGATAAACAACCTCTTCGAGGACACGGCCAAGGGCGGCGTCGGCAGCTTCGACGTGATGACCGATCCCGTCAACCAGGCGAACGAGCGCGCGCTCGTGGCGCTCTACCTTCGCGGCGACGCATTCGGACGCGACGCGCTGAAGATGGACGGGACGTCGAAGTCGTTCACCGTCGACACGCCCCGGACGCAGGGCGGCTTCGCCCGCGCGGGCGGCGCGTTCGAGACGTCCGGCCTCTCCGCGCGCCTCGCCGGCGCGGACGCCGCAGTCTGGGCGACGGGCATGGACGCGGCGCCGTCCCTCGCCGAGACGCGCCGCGTCCTCGTCACGCATCTCGTGGACGTGCAGAACACGGACGCCAGATGGGCTGACGAGGCGCGCACGATCGTCCTCGCGCGCGGGGGGCGTCCGCTCCTCGCCCATGCCGGCACGGCCGCCATCTCGCTTGCCGTCGCGCCCGGTCCCTGGACGGTGTGGGCGCTTGAGACGGACGGCCGCCGCCGCGCGCGCGTCCTGGCAAAGCACGAAGGCGGGCGGCTCGTCTTCACGGCCGACATCGCGCGCGACCGGAAGAACGCCACGCTGCTCTACGAATGCGAACGCTGACCGAGATTCGAGAAAGACAAGGGACGGGACACGCTCCGGAGGATTGACACGATGAAGACGATGGAAATTGGAAAGAGAATCTGCGCCATTGCGGGCGCGTTCTGCCTGGCGTTCGCGGCGAACGCGGCGGAAAGCGCGTGGACGTTCACGCTGGACGACGGGCAGAGCCTCGTCAACAACGCCACCGGCACGATTGTCGATGGCGAATGGACGCTGAACGTGTGGGTGCAGAACGCCGCGGCGCGGACGCTCGGGCTTGGACAGAAGGGGAAGGACAACTACGGCAATGCGTTCACGGGGCTGAACCCGCGCGCCGACGGGCAGCCTGGCCCGCTCGACCTCGACAAGCCGATCGCCCATTCCTCCGGCGTCGCGTGGACAATCGTCACGACGTCAAGCCACGCGCTCGCGCTGAACGCGAACAGCAAAAGCGACGAGGACAACAAAGTGGAGTGGCTGACTTCCCTGACGTTCCCGCGGAGCGTGACGAGCCTAGGCAGCGAAGTCGTAAAGTCTAACAGCGGCAAGGGAACGAAACTCGGTTCCGTGACGATGGTCCTGCCGAACTTCACCGGGACGCTTCCGCCGTATGCGTTCTTCGGACACGAGAAGATCACGAACTTCGTCCTGAAGGCCCCTCTTGCGACGCAAGTCGGCGGCGTCTTCCTGTACGACGCGCAGGGCGACGCCTCGAAGCTCTGCGCGACCGACGCGACGGACTGGGATCTGCCGAACGTCACGATTCTCGGCAACCGCGCGTTCGCCGGCCTTTCTGGCGTCCGCGGACGCCTTTCCCTGCCGCGCTGCCGCAAGACGGAGTACGTGCAGGCGCAGGACAAGGGAACGTTCGAGGGAAGCGCGTTCACGGAAATCCGCCTGGGCGAGACGGCTACGGAGACGATTCTGGTCGACAAGGCCACGTTCAGGAACTGCAGGTCGCTGACGAACCTCGTAATCGGCGGAAGCGCGGCGACGGTCTCCCTGAATCCGTCCAACGTCTTCACCGGATGCACGGCGAGGAACGTCAAGTTGACGAATCTCGCCGACTTCAACGAAATCACGAACCTCTTCCTCCAGTGCACGTCCCTGGAGAACGTTATCGCCACCGGCGCGGGCGCGCTGGAATTCCGCGCGGGCGCCTTTGCGAAATGCGCGAAGCTCGCGTCGATAGACCTTTCGGGCGGGACGTCCATCGTGTTTTCGGGGACGAATTCGTTCGCGGGTTCGAGCGCGTTGACGAGCGTCGTCCTGAGGGCGTCGGATCTGGTGGACACGGGCACGAACACGTTCAGGTTCACGGGACGTCTCGCCCATGTGCAGTTTGGCGACGCGGATACGGCGAAAGTGGTGCTGCGGAAGGACACGTTCGGCTGCAACACGAACCTTGAGGAAATAGTGCTTGGAGGTTATGACTCGCTCTTCTTCGAAATGCATCCGCTCTTCATCGAGCAGACCGGCACGAAGACCGGTGTGAAGCCGAAGTTCAACCGACTGCGCTTCCTGGGCGTTCCGCCAACGCTGTCGCCCGAAATCGTCAGCGTGTCCACCTACTGGGGTAACTACAACGACGGAACGCACGTGCCCGCAAGGCAGGTCGGCATCGAGATTCCCTCCACGCAGGCGTGGCGCGACTTCTACGCCGGCACTCCGCTGACGGCGCTCACCGACGCGGAGAAGGCGGCGTGGCGCGCTCTCCATCCCGACCGCGCGATTCCGCTCGGCGTCCTGCCCGCCATGTTCACGCCGCCGCCGGGGAACGCGCAGGGCTCGCCGTTCGGGCTTTCGGAACGCCAGTACATTTTGATCGGCGACCGCATCGCCCTGCCCCGTCCGCGGATGGACGCCGATTCAAGATATGGCGACTCGATTGCGGTGGAATACGCCGGCGTGGATTTTGCGGCGGACGCCGACGGGACGATTCCGGCATCGGCGACGGGCGGCATGGTGACGCTCACCGCCTCGTCGACGGGCGGGAACTGCTCGTTCGCGCGCTGGATCTACGGCGGGCCGATCACGGAGGCGAACAACGTGCAGAACCCGATCACGCTCTCTTTCGCCGACGCCGCCCGCGTCGTCGGCGCCGCGTTCCGGCACGACTGGGTCTACGACGCCGAAGCGGGTACGATCTCCGACGGCGTCTGGACGCTCAATGCGTACGTTGCCGACGCGGCGGCGCACACGCTCGGCGTGGGCCTTCACCAGAAGAAGGGGACTTACGACGGCGTGGCGTGGGACCCGAACGACGCCTCGAAGCGAGGCCATGCGTTCACCGGGCAGGGCGACGGCCGGCTCGACATGACTGGCGTCGTCCGAGACGCGGACGGAACGGAGTGGACTGTTTCGGAATTCGGCGAGTTCGCCATGGCGGCGAAGGACTGCGTGACGGAGTTCATCGCGCCTGAATGCACGACGACGCTCGGATACCAGCTGTTCAACAACGGAAGGCTCAAGACCGTCGTCGTGGAATCGAACGCGCTGACGAGCTTCGGCGGATGGGCGTTCGCTTTCAACAGAATCCGCACGGCCGTCCTGCGCGCACCGAGCGTCCGGGAACTCCCGGAAATGCTCTTTGCCGGAAACTCCTCCGCGGCGACTTTGTCCGAGGCCTGGGGCGAGAACCCGCTCGACCTCGCGGACGCCAACGAATGGGACCTCGGCGGCGTGGTCCGCGCAAGCGGAATGCGCACGTTCCCGCGCTGGTGCGAACTCAAGGGGACGCTTTCGCTGACGAACTGCGCAGTCGTGACGGCGCAGGAGAGCCGCGCCTATGCGTTTTTGGAAGGGGCGCAGAACCTCACGAACGTCGTCCTCGGCACGGCCTGCGAAACGTTGTCCATCGCCTCCAATGCATTCCGGAACGCGCGAATCGCCTCCGTCGAACTTGGCGGACGCAGTGGACTGTCGGTGGGAGTGGACGCCTTCGCCGGCTGCACGGAGTTCTCCTCCGCCCGCTTCTTCGGCGCGGCCCCGGCGGTTGAGACGGTCGACCGTGTTCTCGCGGGCGTGTCCGTGCCATTCGACGGCACGAAGGACTGCACGGTCTGGGCTCCGCGTTCGCTCGGCTGGGAGCGTCTTGCGCAGGCGCCGGCGGACGGCGAGACGCCGGACACGGCAATCGGCTTGATGGGCGTCTACGCGACGGCGGCCGGCGAGCGCAAGGCGTGGATCTTCCATGCTTCCAGCCCCTGGGAGCCCAAGGGCACGCTTCTCGTCTTCCGCTGAATCTATCTGCGGCAAATCGAAAGCCTCCCCCCGAATCGTCCCCGCGCGAGTCTGCAGGCTCGCGCGGGGACGATTCCATTTGGCGTTGAGAACGCAACGCGGGAAAAGTCGGGAAAAGTTTTTCCCCATGAATGCCGTCTTGCGCGGTTGACGAGAAAAAAAAACGAATATAATGGAGTCGTAGATTCGGCAGATTGGGTCGCGTTCTTCTCTGACGGGGACTTTCTGCCGCAGACGCGAAAGCAAAGGAGATTGCGATGAAGCGAATGTCTGTTCTTGCGGCGGGGCTTGCCCTGTCGTCGACGCTCACGGCCGCGCAGCCGCACGCGCCGGTGAAATGGACGCTGGACGGCGATTCGGCCGCGCTGTCGTTCGACGCGAAGCGCGTCGCGCGGGGGCTTTGGTTCGCCTGGGGCGATTCGGACGCGGGCGGCAGGACGAACGGCTGGGCGCGCGTCGAGAAGCTGGCAGACGTCCCGGCGCAGTCGACCGGCGTCTCCGTCTCCCTCCCCGCCGCGTTCGACGTCTCGTCGCAGAAGGGCCGCTTCTTCCTGTTCGACGTATACGACGCGCGGTCCTACGTGCAGGACGGGCTCGTCCTCCACCTCGATGCGCGCGACAACGCCGGCGTCGGCCTGCACGACGCGGCGGCGAGTGCGTGGAAGGACCTCGCCGGCGACTGCGACGTCACGCTCGCCGGCATCGCGTACGGCGACTCCGGCGTTGTCTTCCCGATGGGCGGCCGGGCCGCCCTCAAGCTCCCCATGCTGCAGACGAACGCCGACAAGACACTGGAGACGATCGCATGGACGGACGAGACGTTTCCGGCGGACGTCTACGCGCGCACGGACGTCGTCTCCGTCGGAAACGACCTCAACTTCGCATTTCGCCGCGATTCAATTTTCATGATGGCCATCTTCTGCGATGCGTCGGACGCCGACGGCAGGCAGACCGGACGCTACCACTACGGCGACGCGGCCGGCATTCCGTCCGCCTCCGCCGCCGGCATTCTCGAACCCCACGCCTATGCGCTCGTGCAGTCCGCCGCAGACCCCTCCGCGTCCAGCATTCGCGTCGACGGCTCGCGCTACGTCGTCGCGAAAAACGGCTGCGTCTGGTCGGCAGATTTCATGCACACCAACACCATTGCGATCGGGATGTCTACGGCGAAGGCGCATTTCTCCTCGATCCGCCTCTACTCCCGCGCGCTTGACGCGGAGGAACTCGCGTTCAACGCGGCAGTCGACCGGGTGCGCTACTTCGACGCCGAGGCACCGTTCATCGCTTCGCCGCTCGTACCTGATTCGGCGGACGCGACCGGGACGGACGGCTTTGTCTGCGCGTCGTGGAACATCGGCCATTTCGCGAACGGGACGTCCAACGCCTCGAAGATCCCCGCCGGCGAGGCGGAGACGTGGAAGGCGGCCTACTCAAGCCATCTGGACGCAATCGGCGCGGACTGGTTCGGCGTCTGCGAGTGGTCGGACGCATTCACGTCCGACGGCTCCGTCTCCGCCCGCGACGCCGTTTTCGGGCGCTATCCGTTCGCGTCGATCGGCCCGCGCAACTCCTACCAGTGCAACGGCGCGTTCGCGAACGTCCGCTTCACGCTCCTCGAAACGATTACCAACCGCTACGGATCGCACGTCCAGGACACGTACTACGTCGCCCACCGCGTCCTGGTCGACGACGCCATAGACGCCTGGCTGGTGCAGACGCACAACGACTGGGCCGCAGGCGTGTACCGCACAAACCAGGCCGACCAGCTGATAGGCGACTTCCTGGACAAGCCGCGCGTCGTCATTTCGGGCGACTTCAACAACTCTGGCAAGATGGCGGATGGAACGGCCTCGACGACGGCGTGGAACTATCCCGCCCGCTTCATGGACGCCGGCTACCATGTCTTCAACACAGGCGTCTATGGCGCGACATGCGGCGGCGTGACGATAGACAACTTCTACGTCAAGGGCTTTGCGATCTCCGGCGGCGCCGTCCACGCCGACGACGGACTGAGCGACCATCGCGCGATCTCCTGCCGGCTGACGCCGCTCGTTCCGACGGCGGACGGCAAAACGCCGGTCATGATTCCCGCCAATCCGCCGCAGGCGCTCTACACGGGCGCAGTGCAGACGCCGTACGTCACTTCCGACCCGGGCTACACGGTCGTCTGGGAGGAGATTTCGGCATCCGCCGGCGAGTATGACGGCACGGCAGCTCTCGTCGACCCGGAAAAGACGTGCTGGACGGACGGCACGACCTCTCCGAAGCCCCTGACGTTCAAGGTCCTGCAGAACGCCAACAGGTGGACGTCCGCGCCGTCCCTCTCGCCGACGACCTGGTTCATTGAAGGCGGCGACCGTCCGTCCTTCTCGCAGGGTGCGTCGTTCTTCGGAACGCCCGCCGCGAACTACACGGACGAAGAGCTCGCCGCGCTGCCGGTCGGAGACTACGTGCTCACCGTCACTGTTCCCGCCACGGAGTCGTACGCCGGCCTTGCGACGAACATTCCGTTCAAGGTCGCGCAGAAGTTCGTGCCGACGCTCTCGAAGGACGGGCGGAGCGTCGGTTTGACGTTCGGCCCTTCCGTCGTCGACAGGACGCTCTGGATCGTCTACGACGAAGCGGACCGCGGAGATGGTCTTGACGGCTGGCGCAATCTCGTCGCCGTCGGCACGGTGCCGGCCGGCGCCTCGTCCTGGACTGCGGCGCTCCCGGAAGACGTCGGTGCCCGCTACGGCGCATTCCGCTTCATCCTCAGGACGGCTTCGATGGGTGCGGACGCCTACGTGCAGAACGGCCTTGTGGCGCAATGGGACGCGATAGAGAACGCGGGAAGGGGAGTGCACTCCGACGCGCCCGCCGTCTGGAAGGACCTTGCCGGGTCGCGCGACATCCCCACCAACTCGTTCGTTTTCGGCGCGACGAGCGCGATGCTCGCCAGCAACGTCACGGTGGCGATTCCGTTCGGCTCGGTCATGGCCGCGTCCGCGACGAAGACCGTGGAAGGGGTGTTCCACACTGACGGGACGTTCGACGCCTGGAACATGGCGCGCATGGACGTGCTAAATGCCGGAAACGACGGCGTCATCGCGTTCCGCAACGTCAACGACTGCTATCGTATCGGCATTTTCACCGACGCCGGCCGCCACGCCTTCTACACGTACAACGCGGACGCGGCCTTTGCGGGGCTGTCCCGGATTCTCTCCAACGCCAACTATTCGGCCGTGTTCGCGCCGGACGCCGCGCAGTCCTCCATGTGGATTAACGGCGAGGCGTTCACAAAGGGGCTCGCGACGGACGCCGGCGGCCCGAACTACTACTACAACACCGTTTCGGGCTTCGCGCACAACGACAACCTCCATCTGCAGAACCTTTCCCGCGCCAATCTCCACTACGCCTCGATCCGCGTCTACAGCCGCGCGCTGACGGACGAGGAGCGCAACGCGAACTACGCCGTCGACAAGGCGAGGTTTCTTGGCGGAGACCCCAACGCCGACACGACGGGCGTCGTCCTGGTCCCCGTTCCGTTCCATGCGGACGTCGACAAGAAAGGCATGACGGCGGACGTCTGCCTGACGCCGACCAACTTCGTCCGCAGCCTCTACGTCGCGTGGGCGAACGGCGACAGGGGCGAGACGACGAACGCATGGACTGAACTGCGCCGCCTGTGCGACGTGGCGGCCGGCGCGGGCGTTCTGAAAAACATCTCCCTCCCTGCCGAGGCTCTGGACGCGACGGGGCTTCGGTTCTTCCTCGTCTGCGAGTTCGACGCGGGGGCCTACGTGCAGGACGGCCTTCTGGCGCAGTGGGATGCGATCGAGAACGCGGGAAGGGGAGTGCACTCCGACGCGCCCGCCGTCTGGAAGGATCTTGCCGGGTCGCGCGACATCCCCACCAATTCGTTCGTTTTCGGCGCGACGAGCGCGATGCTCGCCAGCAACGTCACCATGACGGTCTCGTTCGGAAGCGCGCTTCCCGCCGCGTCCGTGAAGACGGCGGAGGGCGTCTTCCGCACGGACGGGACGTTCGACATGGGGCACTACTCCCGCCTCGACCTCGTCAATGTCGGGAACGACGGCGCGATTGCGTTCCGCGGCGGCGGCGGCTATTACGTCCTTGGCATTTTCACGGAGAATGCTACGCGCTGCGCGTTCTACACGCACGGCCTTGGAACGGAGCATGCGACGGCGGCCAGGCTTCTGAAGAACACGCCCTATTCGGCCGTCTTGGCGCCAATGGTCGCCGATTCCTCGCTCTTCGTAAACGGCGAGCCGTTCACGAAGGGGGTCGCGACGGCCACCGGGGAGAAGAACTACTACCATACGGACAATTCCAACTTCCGTCACGATGAAAACCTCTATCTTGGCAAGTGGGCGCGCGCCAACCTCCACTATTCCTCGATTCGCGTCTATAGCCGCGCCCTGACCGACGATGAGCGCGCGTACAACGCCATGGTCGACAAGAGCCGCTACTGCGGAGAGACGCCCGCCCCCTTGGCCACGCCGTACGTCCGCCTCCGGAACGGCCTTTCGATACTGATCCGCTAAGTCCTGCGCGCGGTCAAAAAGAGGCCGCCCTATTCCATGTCGCCTCGCTTTTTGATACAATCGTGTGACTTTTTCACACCATGGTGAGAGCGTTCTACAGAATCGGGCGTGCAGTCTGCGCGACGCTGTGTCTATCGGCGTTCGCGGGTCTTTGTGCGCCCGTGCCGTCCGAGGCGGAGCAGGCCGAAGTGCGCCCGGTCGTGGAGAGGCTGACGGCGGACGATTTCGCCCAGCTCCGCGCGAAGAAGGTCTCGCACGGCGAGATGTCGTCGCTTCTGCTGTCGTACGCGACGGCGGCGGAGTCATCGGCGGCGCGGTTTCTGCTCGTGCGCACCGCCTTTCGCCAGAAGGCCATTTCGTGCGTTCAGGGCGAGGAGGGCAATGGCGGAATCTCCTCTCTCGAGGAGATGTTCGACACCGTTCTGTCCGCCGACGGCATCCTGTACGCTGTCGAGGTGGTCCGCTTCTCGCTCTCCGACCTGCGGCGGCTTGCGGACAGGCGGGTGGATGGCGCGAAGGCGTTCATGCAGCGTTTTGCCGAACTTGAGCGGAAGACCCGCCCCGTCGGGCATTTTCGCGACAGGCTGGCGAAGTCGCCCGACGACCCGGCGCTTCGCGACGGCCTTGGGCGGTCGTACGTCGCGCTTGGCGAATGGGACGAGGCGCTTGCCGAGTTCGCAAACGCCGGCGGCGGACGGCACGATGCCATTGCGCGCTTCGAGCAGGCGTATCCGCTCGTCGGCGCGATAGGGCTTACGAGCGCCGACGTGGCGGAGCACTGGTGGGCTTTCGCCGACGACGCCTCCGTCACTGCGGAGGCGAAGGGAATCTACCGCGACCATGCGGCGCAGTGGTATCGCGTGGCGATAACGAACGGCGTCCTGCGCGGTCTCAAGAAGGCCGTGGCTGAACGGCGGATCGCCGCCGTGGAGGCCGATTCCGCCGCAGCTGCAACTTCCTCCGACGCTTCCGCCGACGGGACGTGGCCCAGAGCGGACGGACTGCCGCCGATCCGCATTCCGCTTCTGCGCGACGTGGAACTGAACCTGGTTGGAATCCCCATCGGCGCGGAGACGAATTCGCGTCCGTTCTGGATTTCGCCGACGGCGGTCGTCCGCGAACAGTTCCGCGTGTACCGTCGGTCGCCGTCCGACGATTCCGCCAAGTCGGGCGGCGACGCCAAAAAGCCCGTTTCCGTCTCGACCATGGACGCTTCGGCGTTCTGCGAGCATCTGACGAAGAAGTTCCGCAGCCGCCTTCCCAACGGATACGTGTTCCGTCTCCCCGTCGCGGAGGAGAGGGAACGCGCCCTGGCGGCGTTTGCGTCGCGGACGGACGCCGGCGATTCGGGCGAGGCCGTCGCCACTGACATGTCCCGCGACGTCGCCGAGCATTTGCTTGACCCGGCGGAGGCGGCGCGGGCGGTCGGAGGCTCGTCGCGTCGCGCCGCCGCGTCGCAGGAGAAGGAGGCGGAGGCGCGTGGGGGCGTGAAAGGCCGGGAGGCGCGCTTCCGCATTGTCGTCGGGCCTGACGTCGTTCGCGAACTCGGGGTGGGAAGGGGGCGAAGGTAGCGCATGGCGGGCAATGCCGACAGCCTTCTGAAGCCGGGCATGAAGTTCGGCGACTACACTGTGGTCCGCCTTCTCGGCGCGGGCGGCATGGGCGCGGTCTACCTGATCCGCGGGGCCGAAAGCGAATTCGCCCTGAAGATTCTCGACCCCGACGTCGAGAAGTCGGACGCCGAGTACCAACGCCGCTTCCTCTTTGAGGCGGAACTGGCGATGTCCATACGCCATCCGAACCTGATTGCGGTCTACGACGTGGGGCGCGATCCGGAGACGGGGTATGCGTACATCGTCATGGAGTACGTGCCGGGCGGCACGGTGCGCGACAGAATCGAGAAGTGGGGTGCGCTGCCGATCGAGGAGTCGTGCGACATAGTCATGCGCGTTGCAAACGCCCTTGTCGCGGTGGACGCGCACCACGTGGTGCATCGAGACATCAAGCCGGACAACATCATGTTCACGGCCGACGGCGTCACGCCGAAGCTGGCGGACCTTGGAATCGCCCGCCGCTCCACCGGCGCGGCGCAGAGCACTGTCCTTACGCAGTCCGGCTGCCTTGTCGGCTCTCCCGCGTACATGGCCCCGGAGCAGATGATCGACTCGCACAGAGCCGACATCCGGGCGGACATACACGCGCTCGGAGTGACGTTCTGGGAAATGCTTGCGGGGCGGCGGCCATATCCGTCGGACAGCCCGATGGAACTCGTTGCGCGCGCGATGCGGTGCGAGTCGCTCCCTGACGTCCGCGCAGTCCGCGAATCCGTTCCCGCCGGAATCGCCGCTCTCATCGCGAGAATGTGCCAGCCGGTCGTCTCCCGCCGGATTCAGAGGCCGCAGGACGTCGTGGACGCCCTGCGCCGTCTGCGCCGCAATCCGAACGTCGACGTCTGCCCTGAGCCTCCGCGACCGCAGCCGAGGGATTCGCGGAAGACGACGTCGGCGGCCGGCGTGTGCATGGCGCTGGGCGCGATTGTGGCTGGCGTTCTCGTCGTCGCAATCGCCCTCGTGGCTCTTGCGCGGACCGTACGCAGTTCAAGGCGGACTCCGCCGCCCGACGTTCCGGCCGGCCAGGCGGTCGCGGCCGTGGCGGACAAGGCGGGGGTCGTTTCTGCGGAAGGGCAGACGGGCGCGAAGTCGGAAGGACAGGCCGGTGCGGAGGCGGAAGGATTGGCGGAAACGGCGTCCGACGAGGCCGGCGTTCCGTCCGCGCCGCCGGCGGATGGCGGCTTTGCGGAGGCCGCAGCCGCCGTCGTGGAAGAGGACGCGATGCCTGCGGATTCCGCATGCGAGCCGGTGGACGGCCCGCGTCCGGAGGACTTCAGAGAGCCCATCGCGGACGAGTTGCGCGAATATGCCGCGATTCTCAAAAAGGACGTCGAGGCCGAGGCGGCCGGAAAGGAGGCGGACGGCGTTCTCAAGGCGGTGAACGCCGCGCGCAGGATTGACCCGGAACTGCGCGCCTACGATTTTGATGGTAGGTCGGACCTCCCATGGCTTGAACCGCTCTCTTCTGGCGATCTGTCCGCGTACCGACGGGGAAAGGTCTTTCTGATGCTTGAAATGCTTCGCCGCCAATGTCCGGACTTAATGGAACGCTACGCGGCCGAGAAGGCGGAGGCGATGTCGCACTTCGCCGAACCGCGCGAACTGTCCATGTCCGAAACCGTCGCGCTTCTCGGACGTGCGGCCGGACGCGACTTGACGCGCTTCTTCGCCGAATTCGGAGTCCGCCTCTGATGTCTGCGCATCTGCGGCGTTGAACTGCGGAATGCTCTGAAGCCTGCGGAACGCCATGCCCTGCCGGTGTGATACGGCGGTCGGCGCGACCATGTCGGACCTGCTGGACTGCTTGAATGCCGCTCTGCCCTCCGCACCATCTTCGTCCGCATCGTAATCCCACGCTTTCCCCTTGAAGGTGGCGTTTAGCCTGCCTCTGATGTTTAGTCCGCTCCATAGTCTCATGCCTCGCCTCTCGAATGCCGCTCTGCCCTCCGCATGGTCTTCGTCCGCATCGTAATCCCACACTTTCCCCTTGAAGGTGGCGTTTAGCCTGCCTATGATGTTTCGTCCGCTCCATAGTCTCATGCCTCGCCTCTCGAATGCTGCTCTGCCCTCCGCACAGTCTTCGTCCGCGTCGTAATCTCATTTTACCGTTGCATTGAGTTCTTCCATCTGGTACACTTGACGGCATCAGTGGAATGCAAGGAGAAGCGATGAATGCGGTAGAAAGCGACAGGATAGGCGGACAGGCGGCGGGAAGAACGGTGGACTGCGCTTCCGACAGTCTGGAAACGCTTGAAGTTGCGGATGCGCATCGCGTGACGTCTGGCGGCTCGGAAACTGGTGGGGCGACTGGCAGTTCGGATGCTCACGAAGTCGCGGATGCGCAAAAGAAGTCACCAGACGGCCCGGAAACTACCGGAACGGCGGACTGCGGACAGGGAACTCCCGAAAGCGCGGACAGCGAGGCGGAGCGCGCGTGGCGGGCGGTCTACGAGCCGGCAGAACGCGCCATCGTCGAAGAGCACGAAAGGCGCGTGGCCAGTCGCGTTCGGCGGCAGAAGGAGAGGGCAGAGGAGCAAAAACGGGCGAGGGGCGACCTTATGGAGGCGACCGAGGGTTTTCCCATCGTATGGGAGCGTGAGGCGTGGACTTCTGAAAACATGGTCGCGTGGGCGGGCGGGAATCCGTGGATTCTCATGCACATCGTCGGAACCGTCCGAAAGGAGGCGACGCGGCGGATTGACCGTCTGCGCCACGCCGAACGCCGCTCCATGTACTACGAGACCGAGAACGCCCGCCGCCGGGCCCTCGCCGCGGAGAGACGGCGGATTCGGAAACGCACCACGACGAATCCGTGTCCGACCCGCGAGCAGATTCTCGACGGATGGCTGCACCGCTCCGACTCCCACGAGTCTACAATACGCTTCGGCAGCCTGATCATGGACCTCGAGTGCCATGTCGACAACAGCCTTGTCTTCGATGACGACGGCGCGATTGTCGGGCGGCGCGGCGGAGTGAAGCGTTGGCTTCAGGAGAACATACCCGCTCTCTACCTCCGCTACACGACCGTCATGCGCTTCAAGGCCGCCGCGCAGAAACTCCGCCAGATAGCCGAGCTCCGCGACCCTGTCCCCGCCGCCGCCATCGTCGATTCGCCATGCGAAAGCGAAGAATCCGACGACGTGAGATTACGGCGCGGACTAGATCCAGCTGCTGGCGTGTCGAACGACGGCGATGCCAGGGAGGGCATGGGATTTCGGAACGGACGAGTTGTCTGCGGCGCGGAAGCGGACATTTCGCAGATGCCTTTCAATGGCAAAGACGGCGTGAGATTGCCGTGCGGACGAAATCACGCCGGCCATGCAGCGGATGCCGACGAGGGCGTGGCGGACATGGGGGACACAGGATTGCGATGCGGACGAGATCGAGCCGGGACATCGCGCGATGACTTTTCGCGTGGAAATGCGACGGAAAACGCCCATGCGCGGGCGATATGGCGGGAAGTGGTCGCGGGAATAGGAGGCTCGCCGACGGCGCTCATGGCGAGGATCGACGCACTGCTGGATCCGCGGCTGGCGGCGGAGGAGGGCGGTATGCTGGCGGAATGGAGGCGGAAACACGTCTCCGAGATTGCGGCGCGGACGAAGTTGCGTGGTGGAAGACTGGCGAAATGGCTGCGCAAGGCCGATTCCAAAGACAGTCACAGGAGCGCATGAGGCGGAAGGGCGGCGTTCGTGTCCTCGCTGGTGCGGAGATTGAGAAGACACGGCGGCAGTTATGGAACCGCATGAGGCGGAAGGGCGGCGTTCGCCGGATTCTCTTTCGTTCGGACGCCCGGCATTGAACGCCGGAGCGGTCATGTCCCGCATGGCGTCGGGCAGTCGGTATTGAACGCTAGAGCGGCCATGTTCCCATGGTGTCGGACATATGGCTGAGATGGAGCGGGCAGGGAGACAGAAAGCCGATGCGCGGATTGCTTATTCCGCGACGGTTCAAGCCATCGACGGCGCAGGTCCGACGGCGCGAACTGGCTGAACTGTCGGCGTGATTGGCGTTCCTTGCAATCTTTTCCGCGAGCGTGATTCCGGCAGGTTTCCCGCCATGCGGGCAACTCGCAAATGGATGGGGAATCGCCATTGATTTTGTTGAATGCGGCTCTTTTTCGTTGTCGCTTCGTTTTTCGGGCGATCTGTCCGCATGAGATTACGGAGCGGACGAAATCGCGTCGCCCATCCATGGGCGATATGGCAGGAGGTTGTCGCGGGAAAGGAGAACTCACCTAAAGACGTCCATGATGTTGATCTGCGCACAAGTGGCAGTTTCATGGGAGGTGTGCGCTCCAGCGCGACCATTGCGACGGCGGACGCGCAGGAGCGTGTGCCTCCCATGCGGACACGGCATTTCGTGTCCGTACTTCCGTCTGCGTCTCTACGAGGCCAAGGCGTGGTGTTCGGACACGCTGATCCGCTTGCCAGGGGGGGCAGTCCGCGCACCAGATGGCGCAACGACGCTTCACGATGTCGTGGCTGGCGTGTCTCTGTCGCCTATCTGCCAGCACGGCGGAGCGTTTCTTGCGGAGGCCGTGTGGTTGGCCGCCCCGCCGCTGCCTTCCGCGACGATTGTCATCTTGCGGCAGGGGACTCGCCGGTCGTTTTCATTGGCTGGCACGTTGGCCGTCCCCCCCCCCTGCGCGGGAAATATGTCGGTCTCGTCGGGGCTGCGAGTCGTCTGGACGTGGTACAATACAAAATTCACAGGGCTGGCGTGTGTGCGCCGCGAACGAAAGGAGAACGTGATGCTCAGGATGGAATTGTCCGCTTTGATGGCGGGCGCGGCGCTCATGGCGGGTGCGGCACAGGTGGCGAGGATGCCCGACGGCTTCGCGCTGTCGGCTTTTGGCGCGAACTTTGAGTTCAAGGGCGCCGCCGTGCCGGCGGCGGAGGAGTTCCAGATCGACGTCCAGGGCGCGGCGCCCGTGCCGGAGATTCTGCCAGGGGACCGTCTCCTTCTGCCCGTGGACGAGGGTGTCGCGATCACTGCGGACGAGCGGTACGCGCCGGGCGAGTTCGACTGCGACCGCATCCGCGGACGTTTCTGCAGCCGCGAGGGCACGCTCAACATGGTAGTCGTCCAGCGTGGAGGCGCGTATCTGCTCATCAGTCTGGACGACGGCACGGACGCCTCCTACTGCGCGGCGCGGACCGATGGGCTGTACCGCCTTTCAATCTCCTGCCATCGGAAGACCCGCGTGTCGTATGCGGTCTTCGACAGCCTCGTCGCCGCCTGCAGACGCTACCGCGCCACGCGCCCGCGCACGTACGCGACGCTTGCGGAGAAAATCGCCCGGACGCCCGAAGCGCGGAAACTCGTCGGGGGCGGCGTCTTCTGGGTCTGGAACGACAACTACGACAAGGTGATGTACGCAGACCGGGACACGGACGAATCCCCTGCCGTCGGCGACGCGCTGCTCGCCGTCGCTGGCGCACTGCATGAGGGCGGAGTCCGCAACGCGCTGTTCGGGATTTTCTTCGACGTCGATTCGCATCTCTCCGAACCGCTTCACCGGAAGTACGGCTACGCCAGCACGCAGTACGACAACTACAACGACGTCTTCAACCCCGCGCTGCTCGGCAAAGTGCCCAATAACCGGATTCGCAACTGCGGTTACACGCATCGGCGGATTAAGGACTATCCGGACGGCGTCGCCGTGTGGAAGGGCGGTGCGCTCGCCAAGGCCTGGGCGCTCAAGGGGTTTGACGGGAAGATGTACAGCCAGAACGCCTGCTGCGCAATCGTCGCCGCACGGCGGATGCAGGAGGAGATTCCCGCCATTCTGGCTAAATTCCCATTCTACAAGGGGCGTTTCATCGACGTCTACGGAACGGGACTCTCCGACTGCTTCAGTCCAAAGCACCCCCTGACGCGCGCGGAGAGCCTGGCGGTCAAGAACGCGGCGTTCGCGGCGGTCGAGGGCATGGGGCTGATCACGGGGACGGAGGACGGCTTCGAGGATCTGAGCGACCATCTCGTCTACGTGGAGGGTCTGCACAGCCCCGTCTATTTCCGCAACCGCGATTCGGGACGGAACCACGCGCACGTCTACACGCCGAAGAAGGCGGCGCACATCGAACGACACATGCTGAACCCGCGCTGCCGAGTCCCGCTCTGGCATCTCTGCCGCCATGAGAGCGTACTGGCGTTCCCCTACTGGGGCGATTCGACCGAGATGTCGCCCGCGCAGACGCGGCGGAAGACCCTCTTCGCCTGTCTCTATGGCTGTGCGCCGCTGTATTCGTTCTTCGTGAAGGATTTTGGTCTTCTTCGTGGCGACATTCTGGCGAGCTATCACGAGATCGCCCGCGTCCACGAAAAGGTCGCGTTGCTGGAGATGACCGACTTCGAGGTTCTGACCTCGGACTACGCAGTCCAGCGCTCGGTCTTCGGCGACCGCTACGAGGTAGTCGTCAACTTCTCGGACAGGGAGCGTTCGGCCGCCTCGCGGACGATTGGCCCGCTGGGGCTTCTCTTCCACGAAATCCGCTGATTTCCGGCAGAAGGATTCGCCGCCCGCTCGCCAGACCGCGCAGTTCAGCGAGCGGCTTCTTGCGGTCTGGTGCGCGGCTTTTGGCAGTCCAACACACGGCCTCTGGCGGTCGTCATGGGAGTCGTCTAAAATTTCGTCCGCGCCGTAATCTCATGCGTCGCCTCTCGAACGGTCTTCTGCCTCCCACCGGTTTCGTCCGCATCGCAATCTCGCACATCATCCTTGAATGAGGCGTTTCTTTCGTCCCACTGGGGCAGGGGATTTCGTCCGCATCGCAATCTCGCACTCCATCCTTGAATGGTGGCGTTTCATTCTTCCTGCTGGGGCAGGGGATTTCGTCCGCATCGTAATCTCGCACTCCACCCTTGAATGGTGGCGTTTCTTTCCTCCCGCTGGGGCAGGAGATTTCGTCCGCATCGTAATCCCACACCGCCCGAGGACTGAATCGCGCTTCATGGGGCGTTGAAAAACTTCAAGTGAAAAATTCCCGAAACGAGCCTTGACGGGGGAGAAAAAAAAAATGCTAATCTATGCGCGTTCTTGTTGTGGAAGGAAGAGAATATGTCGGAATGCAGATTTGATTGTCCCCAGTGCGGGAAACTGGTGGCAGTGGACGAAGCGTTGAAAGGTACGGTCGTGCTGTGTCCATACTGCGACAAGGGCATTGTCGTTCCGAAAAATGCGATGCGAATGGAGACGGTTGAATCGGCGCCAGTCAGGGCGTCTGGACGCTTTCGACCTAGACGCCGTTCGCTGCCTAACGAGAATGCCGGGAAGTCCCATGTGCCAATTCCCAGTCGATTTGCGTTTTCCGAGCGGAACGCCGGCGCTTCGCAAGACGAACCGTCTCCTCAAGATGGAAAGGCTGGAGGAAAACGGCGAGTTTTCGTTCGCTTCTTGCTTGCCGCAGTTGGGGTTGCGATTGTCTTGAGCGGCGCTTCATACGGAGTCTATCTCTATTACGGAGAAAAACCGCGTCTTGAGCGCGGTATTGGGCATTACAGCGCGAAGCGATATGACAAGGCGTTTGCATTGTTCAAGCCGCTTGCGGAAAGCGGGGTGGCAAGGGCGGAATTCCATCTGGGGGAATGCCATGCGCACGGCAATGGGACGGCTGTGGACACGGAATCTGCCGTAAAATGGTATCGCAGGGCCGCCGAGCAAAAACTACCCGAAGCGCAGTTCAGGATGTTTGAGTCCTACCGAGATGGCAAAGGGGTCGCCTGCAATGTCGAGAATGCGGCAAGATGGTGTCGCAAGGCGGCAGAGGCGGGTTTTGTGAAAGCCATGCTGGCCATGGGATTGCTATACGCGGAAGGAAAAGGGGTGGAAAAGGATGGACAGTCTGCCCTTCGGTGGTTTCGCAAGGGTGCGGAACAAGATTACCCGCCGGCGCTTTACGCGCTTGGCGAATGCCATAGGCGGGGAGCGGGCGTCCGCAAAGATGCGGACAAGGGAATTGAGCTGCAAAGCAAGGCAATGGACAAGGCGCGAACGATGGCAGATCGCGGCGACGTAGACGCGATGATTTTCCTTGCCGGAGTCGAATTGGACGCGGAAGAATCCGTTCGATGGCTGCGCAAGGCCGCAGACCTGGGGAGTGACGCCGCGCAGTTGCGCCTTTCGATATGTTATAAGACCGGCACAGGTGTCGAGATCGACGAGGCGGAGTCGGCAAAATGGCTGCTGAAAGCCGCAGAGCAAGGAGGCGGTGAGGTTCAATACGCAATGGGATGCTATTATCGAGATGGCATTGGCGTGGAAAAGGACATGTCCGAGGCGGCCAAATGGTTTGCCCGCTCGTCCAGGAAAGGATTTGCCAATGGGCTGTATGCCCTTGCATTGTGCCACTTGCGCGGACATGGCGTTGCGAAGGACGAAGCCAAAGGCGAAGAACTGCTGGCGTCCGCAATGGACGCGGGCAGTGAAGACGCAAAAGCGGAACTGCGGCGGATAAAGGACGAAAGAGCCGAGCAGGAACGGCGAGTCGCGGCGGAAAAGGCCGAACGTGAGCGGCGAATCGCGAAGATGGGGACGCTTGAGGCTGAAATTTCCAATCTCAAGAAACGTGTCAATTCCATTCTGAAAGGCGAGATGCGCGACGACGGATGGAATGGTTTCAACGCCGCAAAGATCGCGTCGACGGATGGAACTGTCAGCGTGGCGGAAGAAAAGAGCGACGGAACGATTTCAACTGCTTTTTCGGAGAAGAGCGCCGTCGCGGAGATGGAGAAGGCATTGGCGACATTGAGCGAGGAAAAGGCGCGTCTGCAATCGCGTCTGGAGACGATCGGGCGGGTTAAGGAGAAGTATGATTTGAAGGAACTCGAAGCGCGGAAGGAAAGCTGTGCGATCTGTGCAGGGACCGGCTTGAGCAGATGCGGGAAATGCAAGGGCGCAGGGAAGATTGTGGTCACCTACGACAAGCCGTGTCCCGTCTGCGGGGAAAACCGGGAAAATGTTTCAGACTTTGCGGGCGACTTTCTGACATTGGAGAGTTCTGGGCGAGTGTCGAAGAATTCAGGGCGAATCAAGGCGGAGGCAAGGTGTTCCCGCTGCGGAGGACGTGGGAAAATCAAGGTCAAATGTGCCGAATGCGGAGGAAAGGGAAAATGGCATGGAGGGAGCTTCTCGCTTCAGATTCGGAGATGCGGAAACTGTGGCGGAAGCGGATATGGCGATCCCGAGGTCTGCCCGAAATGCGAGGGAAGTGGGAAAACGGAGGTTTGGCGGAAGTGCGATGGATGTGGCGGGAAGGGTGTCGTCAATAAGAGGAAATATCAGAACTGCACTGATTGTGTCGGACACGGGAAGGTCAAATGTGCCATCTGCGACGGACAAGGCTTCATGTATCGGGCGAAGGATGGCGGCAATTGAGGGGGGGGCGGAGTATGAGAACTTGGCGCAGGACGCTGGCATTCGCGATTGCGGCTTTTGCCATGGTCGCGATGATTGACGACGCATTCGGACAGAGTCGGAGCCGGGGACGACGGGGCGTTGCGCGGAAGGACGAAAGAACAGGAATTCCGTCATCGGCGGCTTCCGCGCACGACGTGAAGACGAACGGGCGGAGTGTCCTAAACGACGCCGGACGCAGGTTCAGCGACAGAATAAAAGTCGAATACGGCGAGGGATTCGGCGAGACTTCAGAGGAGGCGGTGAAAGAGGCCTTGAGGGACGTCCTGCAGAAAGTCGTCGGCGTCTATGTGGACTCCGATTTCAGAATGAACAGCGATGCGATCATCAAGGACGAAGTCATCACTCACAGCAATGGCATTGTCGAGCGTTATGAGAAAATCAATGAACGCCTAGCTGCCGATGGCAGGGGCGTGGTCGTGACAATAAAGGCGTGGGTGAAGATGCAGGACTTTTTTTCACGAATGAACAAAGTGGGGACGAAAGGCGTGGTGCTTGATGGCGACCTGTTGAGTGTCGACGTGGGCAATCGCCTTAATGGAGAAGCCCTGCTTCGGAAGGAACTGGAATCCACCAGTTTGACATCGCTCTTGGAAGTCACCGTGCTGAATGGGAGGCGATCGTCAATCATTTGTTCATCTGACGAGACCGTCACGCTGGGCTATGTGTTCAAAGTGGGCTTTTCAAAGAAACGCTATGGCATGTTTGTGGACAGATTGAGCCGTGTACTGGATCAAATCACGAGTGTCCGCCGACGTGAGCGAACATTGGCGTTTTACGTCGAGAAAGCGGATGCGGAACGTTTCTACGACGTAAATGTCGCCTCCGGCTATCGATTACGGCCTGCGAATGGAAATTCCATGTTTGGAACATTTGGAACATCAGACCGCGGGCGACTTCGGATCGTTTCAGGCGTCAATAATGGAGGCCGAGTTGTCAATGTCCGAGAGTGGACGTTGGAGTCCCATCAAAAGCGGGTGTTTGACGATTGGCATGGTCTCGAATGGGAAATGGAGTCTGTGGATTGCGTTCTGCTTCTCAAGTCCAGCACGGGGGATGCGTTGGCGGTTGGACGCGCTTCCGTAAATTGGCGGTGTTCGGCAAGATTTCGCGACACGATTGCGCCTTTCTGCGGTTCCCTTTCAGGCTTTCGCGATTGCGTGGTTGGCGGCATCGCCGTGGAAATCGCCAGGGAAGACGTGGCGCGTGTCCACGAGATTGAAATCAGTCTTGAGTCAAACGAAAACGAGTAAAGGAGAAGAAAAATGAGATCAAGTTCAATGTTGCTTGCAGTCGCCCTGTGCGGCGCTATGCCAGTTCTGCCGATTTTCGCGGAGGAAACGTCTTCCGCAGGGCAAAAGGCGAAAGCCGGTCCCGAAGAAAGAATCGAACGCTATGTCAACGGATACTTGTCCGGCATTCAAGACGTCAAGAAGAATTCAAGTGGGCGAATCGTCTCGCTCGTGTCAATTGGGCGGGCTCCGGTTTCGTCCACGTTGGCACGGGCGCGCGCAAAGAGCCAGGCGTTCAAACGGGCCGATGCATTCGCACGGGCTGAATTCATGAAATGGCTGAAGACGTCCGTGACCTACACGCTCATCGACCATCACGACGTGGCGATTGCCGAGAAGGGCAAATCGAGTGGCAATTCGGGAACGTCCGCGGAGACGAGCGAGGCGGGCGAGTTCACACAGGAATCACTCGAAATCGTCGCTTCCGGCTTCGTCAAGGGCATGGTGCAGATAGGCGCCGGTATTAACGACGATAACGAGGCGGTTGTCATTCTTGGCTGGAATGCGGATACGGCGGAACAGACCGATGCCATACGCGATTGGAATTCCACACGGAAATCAAAGGCCGCTGACCGTGCGACCGGCGCGGAGGTAAAGCCGCCGAACGTCCGGACGTCGACTTCCGACGCGGCGGGGGACTTTTTGTAAATGCGCATTCGCGTCCAGATGGCGGGATTGGCATTGTCTGCGGCGTCGATCTCCGCGGCAATGGCCGATCCCGCCACAAACTCGGTCGCATTGTCGCCCATTTGCCGCCAGATTACGGTCACGCAGGACGTCTGCACCGTCTTCAGCAGCGCGCGGAATCGCCAAGTCGACCGGTTGCGGCTGTGCAAGGCGGCGGAGAAGCTGGCGGCGACGCATGGAGGTCATGATGGCTGTCCGAAAAAGTCGGGTGGCGGAATGCGGGTCGAGCGCGTGACCTACATTGCCTCCAACAAGGTCGAGGCCGTTTTTTCATTGGACGTTCGCACTTGCGCCGAGGGCGTTTTTTTGACAGAATAGGCGCATGAACCACAGCCTTTCAATATGCATGGCCGTAACCGCCGCGTTTCTCGCCGCGGGATGCGCCACCGAGCATTACGTGACCGACGCCCGCCATCCGGAGGTCGCCATTGCCGAGGACGGCGGAGTGACGTATCGCGGGAAGTTCGTCGACCCAGAAGACCTTCCGGACCTCCTTCGCGCGTCCGGCCTCGACAAGGAGGACACGATCAACATCCTATGCCCGAAGGACATGGCCGACATGCGCACGGCCCGCCGGGTCATGGGCATCCTCCTCAAGGGCGGCTTCCCAAGGAACGTCCTCGTCGGCGACAGGCAGTCGTATTCCGAAGTCGGACGCACCGCCGAGGACCGCCGCCGCGAGCGCGTCAGGACGCAGCGCGAAAAAGACGCGGCAAAGGCGAAGCAGGGCCGCCAGGTCCGCTACAAGTGAAGGGCGGACGCAGATGGCGGCGGCATTCATGACGGAGACGCCGGAGGGCGTCGTGCTGGGCGTCCGCGCCCAGCCGCGCTCGTCGCGCGCGGGGCTGGACGGCGTCGTGGGCGACGCGCTCAAGGTGCGCATCCGCTCGGCGCCCGTGGACGGCAAGGCGAACAGGGAGCTTGTCGAGACGCTTGCCGACGCATTCGGCATTCCGAAGAGCCGCGTCGTCATAAAGGGCGGGGAGACGTCGAAGACGAAACGCATTCTCCTTTGCGGCGTGACGGCAGAGCAGGCGCAATCTGTGCTATAATGTCCGCTCCCTTTCAGAAAGAGTGGCATGGCGCATGAGCAGCGAAGAGAAAAGACAGACGACGGTTGGAGTTGTGGTTCCGCAGATGACTGCGCTTGATCTGCCGGAAGGCGGGTTCAGGCTGGAGGACGGCGGAACGCTGGCGAGAATAGACGTGGCGTGGGAGTCCTGCGGCCTTGAGCGCCCGGAGAACGACAACGTCGTTTTCATCTGCCACGCCCTCACGGGCGACGCGCACGTGGCGGGACGCTATCCGAACGAGACGGAGTCGTCCGGCTGGTGGGACGGCATAGTCGGCCCCGGCAAGGCGATCGACACGAACCGCTACCGCGTCATCTGCGCGAACGTCCTCGGCGGCTGCAAGGGCACGACCGGCCCATCCAGCGTCGACCCCGCGACGGGGGTGCCCTACGGCAGCGCGTTCCCGCGCTTCACCCTCGGCGACACGGTGGAGGTCTACCGCCTCCTCCTGCGCCAGCTCGGCGTCACGCATCTTGCTGCGCTCGTAGGCGGCAGCTTCGGCGGCGTCCAGGTGATGGAGTGGATAACGGCCCATCCGGACGAGGTCGACCGCGCCGTGATGATCGCCGCGGGCGTCGCCCTCAACGCGCAGGCCCTTGCCTTCGACATCGTGGGCCGCGCCGCGATAACGTTCGACCCCAACTGGAACGGCGGCGACTACTATGGTGCGAAAGGCCCGCTCGTGGGCCTCGCCTCCGCGCGCCAGATGGCGCACATCACCTATCTCTCGCTCGACCTCCTGAATCGCCGCTTCGGGCGCAAACTGCAGGACAGCTGGATTCAGCAGGGTCCGGCGTTCCTCGCCCGGCGGGCCGAATGGTTCGGCACGACGTTCGCCATCGAAAGCTACCTTGAATACCAGGCGAAGAAGTTCCTCGCCCGCTTCGACGCGAACAGCTACCTCCACATCACGCGCGCGCTCGACCTCTACGACGCGACGGTGAAGTACGGCTCCATGGACGAGGTGTGCCGGCGGATCAGGGCGAAGCTCCTGCTCGTCTCCATTTCCGGCGACTGGCTCTTCTCCGCCGAGCAGAGCCGCGTGATCGCAACCGGCCTTCTCAAGGCCGGCAAGTCCGTCTCCTACTCGCATCTCGACATCAAGGTCGGGCACGACGGCTTCCTTACGCACACGAAGGAGCTCGGACGCATAATGTCGGGTTTCTTCCGCGAACCCGTCACGTCCGAGCTCACGCCGGAGAAGACGCGCAAGTTCGCGCCGATTGCGGCGATGGTGCCGGAGGGGGCGTGCGTCCTCGACATCGGCTGCGGCAACGGCGCGCTGATGGCCCTTCTGCGCAGGGAGAAGCGTGCGAACGGCACGGGCGTCGAAATAGACTTCGACAAGATATGCACGTGCGTCGCCGCCGGCGAGTCCGTCCTCTTCGAGGACGCCGACGAGGGGCTGACCCTTCTGCCCGACCGCACCTGGCGCTTCGCGATTCTCTCCGAAACGCTGCAGACCGTCAGGAAGCCGCGCGAACTCCTGGCGAAGATCCTTGAAAAGGCGGACGAGGCGGTCGTCACCTTCCCGAACTTCGCCGCGTGGTCAATCCGTCTCCATCTCCTCTTCACTGGCCGGATGCCGGTCGAGCGCGAACTGCCGTTCGAGTGGTACGACACGCCGAACACCCACTTCTTCACGCTCGCCGACTTCCGCGCGCTCTGCGAGAAGGACGGCATCGAAGTCCGCGAAGTAGTCGCCGAGTCGAACAACCTCCTCGGCCGCGTTCTCATCGCCTGCGGACTTCCCAACCTCGGCGCATCGCGCATCGTCGTGCGCATCGCGCGTTCGCGCCAAGGCGAAGGGGGAGTGTCGTGAATGCCGTCGACGTCTGCACGGGCCGGACGGCGAAGCGCGCGCGGACTCGCCTGGCGGCGGCGTTTCTGCTTCTTTCGCTCTCCGCGCCTTCGCCGCTCTTTGCGTCTGAAGACGACACGCTTGACATGCCGCCGCGCTTCCGCGCAGTTCCGGCGGAGGTCGCCGCCGCCGCCGAGTCCGTGACGGCGGCCCGCTTCCCCGACGCCGACGCCGTCACGCTGGACGAGCGCCTTCACGCCTTCCTTGAGGCCGACGGCACGGAGGTCGTCTGGAACGACGAGTGGATAAAGGTCCTCACGGAGAAGGGGCGCCGAGCGCATTCCGCAATCGCGGTCGACTACAACGCGCGCTACGGCGGCGCGAACGTCCTCTGCGTGGAGATCGTCGGAACGAACGGACAGGTCCGCGCAGTGGACTTCACGAAGACGCTCAAGGTCGCCACCGACAACTCGTCCATGGGCGCGAACATCGTCGACCCGATGGACAAGACGCTGCGTTGCGCCGTACCGGGCCTCGCCGTCGGCGAGATCCGCCATGTTCGGACGCGCCGCCACACGTTCAAGACGCGGATGAAGGGCGCCTGGGCGGAGGCGTTCGCGCTTGAGCACTTCCAGCCGATCGTCTCCACCGTAGTTACCGTCGACTATCCTGCGGAACTTCCCGTCGTCCACGCCGTCGTGCGCAACCCATTCGAGAAGACGTGCGTCCGCGCGCCGGATGAGAAGTCTGCGAACGGACGGACGCTAATGAAGTGGACAGTCCGCGACGTGCCGCAGGCGTTCTCCGAGCCGGGAATGCCCCATCTCCTTTCATGCGTCCAGTCGCTCCACCTTTCCACCGTCCGCGACTGGAAGGACGTGTCGCGTTGGTACTGGTCCGTGTGCGAGAGGCATCTTGCAAGGACGACGCCCGCGATGACGAACAAGGTGGCGGAACTCGTGAAGGGGCGTGTGACGCCCGATGATAGGATGCGCGCCGTCTTCAAGTTCGTCTCGCAGGAGATCCGCTACATGGGCCTGACGCTGGAGGGCGTTTCGCCCGGCTACGAGCCGCACGACGTCGACGTCACGTTCGCCAACCGCTACGGCGTCTGCCGCGACAAGGCGGCACTGCTCGTTGCCATGCTCCGCATCGCCGGGCTTGAGGCGTACCCGGTGATGATCCACACGAAGATGAAGAAGGACGCGCAGGTTCCCTCGCCCTACTTCAACCACGCGATCGCCGCGGTGGCGGACGCATCCGCGCCCTGCGGCTACCGGCTGATGGATCCGACCGACGAGTCGACAAGAGACCTCCTTCCGGGCTATCTCTGCGACAAGTCGTTTCTCGTAGCGCATCCCGCCGGCGAGACGCTGCGGACGTCCCCCGTCGTCGACTTCCGCAGGAACATGTTCAGCGTGGACACGTCAGGGTCGTTCGCGCCGGACGGCTCGCTCCTTCTTGAAACCGCCTTCGCGTTCGACGGCCTCAACGACACCATCGTGCGCGACATCCTGCTCTCGCGCCGTCCATCGAAACGCCGGCTCTTCTTCAACGACGTCTGGACCTCCGTCGCCGGCGGCGCGGAAATGCTGTCGTGCAAGATAGAACCGGAAAACCTTCGCGACATCGAGCGCCCGCTGCGGGCGCGAACCGTCGTGCGCATCCCCGACGCCATCCTGCGCGGCAGGACGCGGGATTCCATTTCGCTGCCGTTCACGACAAGGCATTTCTCCGCCGTCGGCGCGATGCTTGACGAGAACACCGCCCTGGAGACGCGCCGCTTTCCGCTTTGCATGCCGTCCACGGCCGGCGCCGTGGAGACCATGCGCCTGACGATGGGGAACGCGACTGGCAGGGCCGTCCATCTGCCGCCAAAATGCGAAATCGGGACGAACGGCTATTCGTTCGCGCTTGACGCCGTCTGCACGTCGGGTGTACTGACGGCATCCCGCCGCATTGCCGTGGACGCCATGGAGTTCGACGTCCCCACGTACCACGCCCTGCGCTACCTCTGCAAGGACACGGAGACCGCGGACCGCGCCGAGGCGCAGTTCGAGGCGCCGGACGAGGAGGAGGACGCCGCGTACAACGTCCTCCGGTCTGAGTCGTACGTGCATTTCACCTCGCCACGTTCATGGGTCGAGACGAACGTCGTGGAAAAGAAGATCCTCGGGCGGAACGGGCTGAAGAGCGCGTCCGAACTGAAGATCCGCTACGCGCCGTCGACGCGGTCCGTCGAACTCGTCTCCGCCACGGTGTCGAACCGCCGCGGACGGGTGACGTCCGTCACGCCGAAGGAGATCAACGTGATGGACTGCGGCTGGGCGGCGTCCGCGCCGCGCTATCCCGCGTCTAAGATCCTTGTCGCGAACCTGCCGGCCGTGCAGATCGGAAGCGTGATACGCACTGTCGTCGTCACGACGGTCACGAATTCGCCGACGGCGTACACCGCCATCGCCTGCAAGGGCGGGATAGAGCCGTACGGACTCGAGCGCTATGAATACCACGTGCCGGCATCCATGCCGTTCAAGTGGCGGGAGGACGGACTTCGCCACGAGGGTACGAACGGCGTCTACCGCTGGGAATGGTCGAACCCGGAGCGCATTCCGAACGAACCGTCCCAGCCGCGTGTCGACAAGTGGCTGCCGACGTTCAAGGTCTCCGCAGCGGACTGGCGGACGCAGCATGGCGCTCTCGTGGACGCGCTGGCCCGTGCGCGCAGGCTCGGTTCCGCAGGGGCGCGGCGCAAGGGCGCGGAGCTGGCCACCGCCTGCGCGACGCCGCAGGAGCGAATCACCGCGATCCGGAAGTTCATGTCTACGCACATTCGCATGGCGGGGCCTGACGTCTTCGAACTCCCGTTCGACAGCGCGTTCACGCCACCTGACAAGTCCATGTCCGACGCCTACGCCTCCCGCGCCGACTGCCGCAACCTCCTCTTCTCGCTGCTGGAGGGGGCGGGATTCGACTGCTCGTTCGTCCTGTCGACGTCCGACAGGTTCGGCTACCAGGAATCCGACGGCGAGTACCGCGACGTTCCGCTGCCGGAGGCCTTCGACGCGCTTGTCGTCCGCGCCGTCTGGACGGACGGATGGCTGCCGTTCTTCCGCGACCGGCAGGTCTTCTGGGTTGCGGGCGAGAACGAGTACACCCCCGTCGAGGCGAGCGCCTGGCTTGGCGATTCGTTCTACGACCCCGTTGCGGACGAATTCGGAATAATCGGGGAAGGCGTGGACGACGTCTGGAAGGCGAAGAAGACTGCTGCGATGCGGATGGAGGTGCGCGAGAACTGCGGAGTGGATTTCGACTTCTCCGTCAGCACGTACGGCGCCGCCGTCGGGTCGATGCGCAAGCGCGACGTCGAGCGGCTTCCGGAAAAGCGCAGCCGCATGTACCAGCAGATGCTGGGCCATCTGTCGCAGAACGCAGCCGCTACATCCGAACTCCACGTAGACTCGAAGTCCTATCCGTTCGTCATTTCCTTTTCGGCTTACGCGGACGACTATGCGCAGAAGGCGGGGGACACGCTGACGGTCAGGCTGCCCGCGTTCGCGAAAGACCTCTTCTCGATCGGAGTCGCGCCGCGAAAATCTCCGCTCGCCCTGCCGGGGACGAGTCCGGAAGAGGAGAAGTATGAAGTCGTCTTTCCCAGGGGATGGACGGAAGTCGAGCATCTGCCGGAATCGTATGTCCTCATCAACCCCGCGAACGCCGGCGACGTGTGGCTGCGCCACGAAGTGACGTCGCGCGTCGAGGACGGCCGCCTCGTCGTGGCGGTGTCGCGCGCGACGGAACGTCCGCGCATGACGATTCTGCCCTCCGACTACTTCGCGTTTCTTGAGGACTGGAACCGCCGCGCCTCGTCGCCGGCCGGCCGGACAATCGTCGTCCGCAGGTCGCATCCCACGAAATGACCGTCGCCATGCAGTTCGTCCGCAGATTCCTCTTCGCGCTTTTCCTGTCCGCATTCGGCTGCCGTCTTGCCGCGGCGACGGACGTCACATTCCTGATGTGCTATCGTCCTGACCATCCGGAAGACCCGCCGACGAAGCAGATTCTCAAGTTCACCGCTGCGCGCCCGGAGATACGTCCGCTCCAGTGGGGCGGACTGACACTGCCGGGCGCGGGCGGACGCGCCACGTTCATGCTCGCGCTCGCCGGCAACACGGCGCCGGACGTCTACAAGGCGTGGTTCCACATTCTCCGCCACGACATAGACGAGGGATTCTGCCATCCGCTGAACGAATGGCTGGGAGAGGACGCGGACGGCGACGGCGCGCTTTCCGACGCCGAGGCGAAGTGGCCGGGCTGGAAGGGCGTTCCGCAGCTCTGGCGCGACGTCGCGACGAAGGACGGGAAGGTCTACGCCGTCCCCACGCCCGGCTTCGCCTACTACGGCATCCTCTACCGCAAGGACCTCGTTGCGGCGGCGGGCCTTGACCCGGAGAATCCGCCGCGCACGTGGGAGGAGTTCGCCGCCTGGTGCGAAAGGCTGACGTTCCCCGACAAGACGATTCCCGGCGCGACCGTGCAGCGCGGACAGCGCGCGTTCGGAATCGAGAACCGTCCGTGGGGCTTCCTCCCGTGGGTCGGCGCGGCGGGTGGCGACGTCGTGCGGAAGAACGCCGCCGGCGCATGGGAGGCCTGCTTCGACAGCCCCGAATGCCTGCGCGCGGCGGCGTTTCTCAAGGACCTCATCGGACGCGGCGTCGTGCGCGCGCTGCCGCAGCTCTCGATGTCGAACGAAGTGGCTGACATGTTCGTGCAGGGCGAGATAGCGAGCGTCTTCGGCGGCGAGGACCTGGTTGTCTACCTGACGGAGAGCCTGAACTTCCCCGCCGAGCAGATCGGGCTTATGCCGTTTCCGGCGGCGGACGGGACATGCCGCCCCGTACTTCAGGCGCACAAGCACTTCTACGCGATGACGGAGGGTGTGGCGCGGCGTCCGAAGGCGGAGCGCGACGCCGTGTGGGCGTGCGTAAACGAACTCGCCTCGCAGGAGGTCTACGACGAGACCGTGCGCAAGAACGTGGCGGAGGGGCGCGCCCGGTGGTGCCTTCCGTCCGACCTGGAGCGGCTCGGATTCAAGGAGCATCTTGCGGAAGTCCCGCCCGGCGTCAGGCGGATGTACGACGACCTGGCGGCGGGGCGCATCCGCACGGTCACGGAGCCGCACGTCGGATTCTGGCAGGCGGCGAGCGATCTGGTGAGCCGGCGTTTCCTCGGCATTCTGCTGAGCGACGCGGGGCGCGGCTTCGACTGCGCAGCGGCTCTGAAGTCGATCACGGAGGACGCGAACCGGGGGCTGATGTTCGACGCCGACAGGCGGCGCATCGAGGAGCGACGGCCTCTGGCGCGGGTGATTCTCGGCATCGCGCTGACATGCGCGCTCGTCTGCGGGACGCTGTTCTGGAAAAGGCGGGCGAAGCCGATGGCGGCGTCCGCGTCCGGCGAAACGGCCCCGTTTCGTCTTGCTCCGTGGCTCTTTCTGCTGCCCGCCGTCCTTTCCATTGCGCTCTGGAGCTACTGGCCGCTCATACGGGGCGCGGTGATGGCGTTCCAGGACTACCGCATCGTCGGCGGCGCGTCGTGGGAGGGGCTGGACAACTTCATTCGCGTGGCGTCCGACCCCGGCTTCTGGAAGGCCTGGATGCGGACGCTTGAGTACGTCGGCATCACGCTTGCGCTGGGCTTCGTCACGCCCGTCGTCCTTGCGCTTCTTTTGAGTGAAATCCCGCGGGGAAAGGTCTTCTTCCGGACAGTCTACTTCCTTCCGCACCTGACGAGCGCACTCGTCGTCACGCTCCTCTGGAAACTTATGTTCGATCCGACTGAAAACGGAATGCTCAACCAGGCGCTTGCGGTTTTCGGCGTTGCGCGTCACGCCTGGCTGCAGGACCCCGCCTGGGCGATGACGTGCTGCATTCTGCCGGGCGTCTGGGCTGGCGCGGGAATGGCCTCGCTCATCTACATTGCCGCGCTGGGGAGTCTCCCGCCCGACTACTACGAGGCCGCCGCCATCGACGGCGCGGGCATATGGGCGCGCTTCCGGCATATAACGCTGCCGCAGTTGATGCCGCTCATGGTCATCAACTTCGTCGGCGCGTTCATCGCGGCGTTCCAGGGCATGGGGTCTATCTTCCTCCTCACGTTTGGCGGGCCGGGGGACGCCACGAACGTCCTCTCGCTGACAATCTGGAAGGAGGCGTACAACAACCTCCGGTTCTCCACGGCCACGACCATGGCCTGGTTTCTCGGCGTCGCGCTGATTGGCTTCACCTATCTGCAGATCCGCTTCCTCCGCCGCGTCGAATTCCGGCAGGCTGCCGCGAACTGAAAGATTAAGTGATTAAGTGGTTAAGTTGGTAGGGCGCGACGTCCCGCCGCGAACTGAGAGATTAAGAGATTAAGTGGTTAAACTGCTAGTGCGCGACGTCCCGTCGCGCCGCAGATGGAAATGCCTTTCGCGGCGGTCTCCATGGGAGGGACGCGCTCCTGCGCGTCCGCCGTTGAAACGTCCGCTGCCTGTCTCGGTCGCGCAGGAGCGCGCCCCTCCCGATTCAGCATCCTCGTTTTCCGTGCTGATTCCGTTCCCATTGTCCTTGACTGGCACATTGAGTAATTCCAGTTCCATGCGACATATTGTGTAAAGGCATAGGCGATTGATTACATATGTCGTAATGCCATTCCATCCGGCCATGACAGATTTCGTCTGCGGTACAATCTTCGCCCACCGCGCCGCAGCCACTTTCGTCCGCGCCATAATCACGCAAGACGCGGAAGGCGGACGACGAAGCCCACATCATGAGATTACGGCGCGGACGAAAGCCGTTTGCGGGATGTTTTCCTTTCTCAACGCTTTGATTTCGTCTGCGGTACAATCTTCGCCCACCGCGCCGCAGTCACTTTCGTCCGCGCCGTAATCTCACGAGTGGAGGATTCGCATTTCCGCCCATTCAACCGCCCACGGACTTAAAAAAGTCCGTGGGCGGTTGAATGCCGCCTCATCCTTGCGTAGTCCACTTGAAACTTCAAAAAAAAAATGCTGCCATTTGATTGTCTGTCAGCTTAATTGCCGCCGATTTCCAAGGATCATTTCACATAGCCGGCCTATGTGGGGCTTGAAACCCCGACCATGCAACCCCTGTGACTCGCTTTCGTCCGCATCGTAATCCTACGAGACGCGAAAGGCGGACGACGAAGCCTCATCATGAGATTACGGAGCGGACGAAAGCACGGCGTGGAAAAACCTCCGTTTGCTCATAAATGATTTCGTCCGCTCCGTAATCTCATAAGGCGGGAAATGGTTGGGAGGGATGCACTCCTGCGCTTCCGCTGCGGCATTGGGCTTGTCTACTGCGAAGAGCGCGATTCGAGTGTTTTTCGGGAGGGCGCGTGTCCTCACGCGCCGCCGTCGACTAAACGGCGGGGCGGGACGCCCCGCCCTACCGGACTTGGCCGTTCGGTTGTCTTTTCAGTCGAACGACGGACGAGGACGTCCGGCCTCCCATGAAGCCGTCCGCCCACTTAACCGCTTAACCGCTTAACCGCTTAACCGCTTAACCGCTTAACCGCTTAACC
>CAYLRN010000003.1:109588-233747 GCA_964386385.1 uncultured Lentisphaeraceae bacterium
CTTAACCGCTTAACCGCTTAACCGCTTAACCGCTTAACCGCTTAACCGCTTAACCACCCGCTGGCATGGTTCTTGCTTGTCAAGTGGCAGTCTTTTACCGGCATTGTGTCCAAACTGAAAAAGGAACGAAGATGAGCAAATACGTTGAGCGCGTGATGGCGGAGACGAAGGCCCGCAGCGCGAATGAACCGGAATTCCTCCAGGCCGTCGAAGAGGTGCTTTCGACGCTCGATCCCGTCCTCGAGGCGAATCCCGTCTACGAGGAGAACGCGATCCTCGAACGCATGGTCGAACCGGAGCGCGTGATCATGTTCCGCGTGCCGTGGGTGGACGACACTGGCAAGGTGCGCGTAAACCGCGGCTACCGCATCCAGATGAACAGCGCGATCGGCCCGTACAAGGGCGGTCTCCGCTTCGACCCCACGGTCAACCTCGGCGTCCTCAAGTTCCTCGCCTTCGAGCAGGTCTTCAAGAACTCTCTCACCACGCTTCCGATGGGCGGCGGCAAGGGCGGATCGGACTTCAATCCGAAGGCCAGCCCGGCCGACCCCTCGAAGCGCTGCAGCGACGCGGAGGTGATGCGCTTCTGCCAGAGCTTCATGACGGAGCTTTACCGCCACATCGGGCCGGACACCGACGTCCCTGCCGGCGACATGAACGTGGGCGGCCGCGAGATTGGCTACCTCTTCGGACAGTACAGGCGCATCGTCAACGAGTGGACGGGCGTTCTCACGGGCAAAGGCCGCTCCTTTGGCGGCTCGCTGATCCGCCCGGAGGCGACGGGCTACGGCGACATCTACTTCGCCGAGAACATGCTCGCCATGCGCAAGCAGACGTTCGAGGGCAAGAAGTGCGTCATCTCCGGCTCCGGCAACGTCGCCTCCTTCGCCGCGCAGAAGCTTCTGCAGCTCGGCGCGAAGGTCCTCACGCTCTCCGACCGTTCAGGCGCGATCTACGTCAAGGACGGCATCACGGAGGAGATGCTCAAGGAGATCATGGCGCTCAAGAGCGTCAAGCGCGGCGAGCTCTCCGAATTCGCCAAGGAGACGAAGGGCGTCGAGTTCTTCGCCGGCGTGAACAGCTGGCAGCTCGCCGACCAGATCGACGCGGCGTTCCCCTGCGCCCGCCAGAACGAGCTCAACGGCGCGGACGCGGACTACCTCCTCAAGCACGGCTGCCAGCTCGTCGGCGAAGGCGCGAACATGCCGTCCACGCCTGACGCCATCGAGAAGTTCCTCGCCGCGAAGATCATGTTCTCGCCCGGCAAGGCGTCCAACGCCGGCGGCGTCGCCACGTCCGGCCTTGAAATGTCGCAGAACTCCGAGCGCCTCTCCTGGAGCGCCGAGGAGGTCGACGGCAAGCTCAAGGGCATCATGAAGGCCATCCACGACAACGCCTGGGAGCAGGCCGCGAAGTACGGCCACGAGGGCAACTACGTGATGGGCGCGAACATCGCGGGCTTCGTCAAGGTCGCCGACGCCATGGTCGCCCAGGGCGTCTGCTGACGCTATTCGCGGTAAATGAAACCGCCCATGCGGCGGAGCCTAGAAGGCGTCCGGGATTCAGCCCGGACGCCTTCTTCCGCATTGCTTCTGCGAAATGCTGGTGAAAACGCCGGATGAAAATACTGACATGGCCGTCGTGCGTGGATTTCAATGAAATGGTATAATGTCAGCATGATGAAAATGGCATTGTGGGCATTGATGGGGGCGGCGGCGTGTTCCGCCGCCGGCTTCTCCATTCCATCCGGGGCCAGAGTCCTCGACGTCGGCGCGGGGGCAGGCTTCGCCACGGTCGAAGAGGTGTTCGACGCCGTCAGGTCGATTCGCGCGAAGGACGTGGCGACGCCGCTGTGCGTTTGCATCGCGCCAGGCGACTACGCGCCGGCAAGGCCGCTGGCGATCGACGAACGTATGGCCTCGACGAACTTCGCGCCGCTCGTCGTGTGCGCGAAGGACCTCTCCCGCCGTCCGCGGCTGCACGGCGGCGCTCCGGTCGGAGGATGGACGCAGGCCAGGTTCAACGGCCGGGACGTCTGGTGCGCCGACGTCGCGTCGCTCGGACTCGACGCGCGCTCCCGCCTTTTCTTCTACAACGGGCGGCGGATGCAGCCGGCGCGCTGGCCGAACGTCGACCCGAAGCGTCCGTACACGACTGGCTTCGCGTTTGCGGACGCGCGCGGCCTTGTCGCGAAGAGGGAGCGCTTTTCCGCCACCGGCCTTTTCGAGGACGAAATACAGATCCGTCCCGGCGACGAGCGCGCGTGGGCGCATCCGGAGGACGCCTGGGCAATCGTCTTCCCGCGCCACAACTGGTGGAATCGTCTGGTGGACGTCGTCTCCGTCACCGGCGGGATCGTCCGCGTCAAGGCGGCGCACAGGGAAATCTCCGACCGGCTCTTCCCATGGGACCGCTGGTGCGTGGAGAACATGGCGGAGGAGCTGGACTCCCCTGGCGAGTGGTATCACGACCCTCGAGCGAAGAAGGTCTACTTCATCACCCCCGACGGCTCGAATCCGAACGACGGACGGACGACGATGGCGCGCGGGGGCGAAATGCTTTCGGTGACCGGCGGCAACGTCTCCGTCGTCGGGCTTGAGTTCACGGGCGGAAACATGGGCGTCCGCATCGCGGCGGACGGCGTCTCCCTCCTCGGCTGCTCGGTGCACGACGTCGGCTCGCACGGCGGCTACGGAGTCTCCGTGCACGGACACCGCGTGCGCGTCGCGGACTGCGACGTCTTCAACGTCGGCGGGAACGGCGTCTTCGTGCACTCCTTTCCGAAGGAATGCAGGGTCGACGACAGGATGGACGTCGTAGTGGAGAACAACTACATCCACCATTGCGGACAGATAAACTCGCACGGCATCGGCATATGGATAACGGGACAGGGCGTCCGCGTAAGCAACAACCTCGTGCACGACATGCCGCGGTGCGGAATCTTCGGCTACGGACGCTTCTGCGAGCTCTCCTACAACCGCATCCGCCACGTGAACACGATCAACGACGACACGGGGGCGATCTACGGCGGCGGCTGGGTCGGCGGGACCGGCTCGAAGGTCTGCTACAACTGGATTTCCGATTCGATCGGCTTCCAGCGTCAGCGCGACGGGGCTTACCGCCTCCACAGGGGCGCGTGCGGGGTCTATCCGGACGAGGGCTGCGGCGGCCTCTCCGTCTACGGCAACTTGATCGAGCGCTGCCACCACGTGGCGATGCACCTCCACAACGGACGCTGGATAACGATCTCCAACAATGTCTTCGTCTCTAACGGCGCGCTGCCGACCGACGCATATTCGGCGCAGCTCTCGCTCCAGACGTGGAATTCCGACCCGAACGGATATTTCATGCGCGTCAGGCGGGCGGACATCTCGAACGAGTACCACAGGGTCGTGGACGCAGATCCGCGTTGGCGGAGCTTCCCCGCGCTTGCGCAGGCTCCGGACGACGCCACCGCGTTCAGCGACGACGGAACGACGATGATGGGCAACCGCGTCGTGAACAACGTCGTCGCTTATCCAGACCAGGGGGCCGGGCTGATGCTGCGGGGATGGATGCTCAACGTGGCGACGAACTTCTTCGACCGCAACGTCTACTGGCCGGGCGCGAACGCGGCAGTGCGGATGCAGACCGCGCGGAAGGGTGCGCCGGGATGGGACGCCTGGCGTTCGGCGGGCGAGGACGCGAACTCCGTCGTCGCCGACCCTCTTTTCGTGGACGCGGCGAAGCGCGACTACCGCCTTCGCCCCGACTCGCCCGCGTTCAGGCTTGGCTTCGTGGAACTTCCGTACGAGAAGATGGGCCTCAGGAAGAGCGAACTGCGCCCCGAACTGCCCGTCGAGGCGGAAGGCGTGCGCGAACACCCCGAATGGCTTGAGGTGGGGCGTTGAGCCGGGCGGCACACAGAATCGCGCTTGCGGCGGCAGCCGCCATGGCCGTCTGCGGATGCCTGACGCCGGAACGCGCGGAGCGCGAGGCGGACGAGACCGCCGTTCGCCTGGCGACGGCCTGCTGGCGGGAGCAGACGGGGCTGACGAATTCGTTCGACGTAGTGCGTCCGGCGGACGTCCTGACGCTGCGCATCGCGCTTGAGGCCGTGCGCCGGGGAATGACGAACGCCGTCTTTCCGCGCATCGACGGCGTGGCGCCGCTCGGCCTGTCGAACGGACTTGTCCGCCTCTCCCTCGACGACGCGCTGCGCATCGGCGCCCGCAACAACCGCAAGTACCAGACGCTGAAGGAGACCGTCTACCAGAAGGCGCTTGCGCTCGACACGGAGAGCTATGCCTTCGACACGAAGTTCAGCAGCTTCCTGCTCGGCGCCCTCACGGGAAGCCCGGAGGCGACGAAGGGCTACTCCCAGGCGGGCGCCGGGGCCACGCGAAAGTTCGAGAACGGCGCCACGATGGCCGGCAACATGGCCGTGGACGTCACGCGCATGATCCGCGACGACTGGAACTCGTTCGCCTGGACGGGCGACCTGACGATGACCGTGCCGCTCATGCGCGGAGGCGGACGCGACATAGTCCGCGAGGCCCTCACCCAGGCGGAGCGCGACCTCGCCTACTCGCTCTGCACGTTCGAGCGCTACCGCCAGACGTACGCGCTCTCCGTCGCGAAGACCTATTACAGCGTCCTCAAGTACGCGCAGAACAAGCGCAACTCCGAGGACAACGCCCGCCGCCTGGAGCAGAACTGGAACCGCGCCGAGATGATGTTCAAGGCCGGGCGAATGGACCGCATCCAGGTAGACCAGGCGCGCACCGACCTTTTGACCGCGCGCCAGACGATCATCACCACGCAGCAGAGCTACGAGGACACGCTTGACAGCTTCAAGATTTCCCTCGGCCTCGCCCCGGAGGCCCCGGTGGCGCTGCGCGACGAGGAACTGCAGCGTCTTCAGGACGAAATGGCCGATCTCGTCAAGAGCCGCCCCGACGCCCTGAGCGACTATCCGGCCGAGGGCGAGGCCCTGAACATCGCGCTCGTCGAGCGGCGCGACCTGGCCGTCGCGCGCGGCGACGTCGTGGACGCCGAGCGTGCGGTCAAGATCGCGGCCGACGCCCTGCGCGCCGACCTGACGGTCGAGGGCGGCGGATCGTACGACGCGGGCCGCCGCCAGCACACGGAGAACGGCGTGGACGAGACGGTCGGCACCTCCCTCAAGGTACGCTGGTCCGCGCCGTGGGACAGGCGCAAGGAACGCAACGCCTACAGAAAGTCGCTGATCGCGCTCGACCAGAGCCGGCGGACGCTGCAGGAGGAGGAGGATTCGGTGAAGAACGAGGTCCGCGCCGGATACCGCGAGCTCGTCGCCGCGCGCGCACTCTACGAGAACAAGGTCGAGGCGTTCCGCGTGGCGCAGATGCGCGTGCGGGCGATAGACCTCTTCATGCAGAGCGGGCGCAGCTCCATGCGCGACATCCTTGAGTCCGAAAGCGCCCTGCTGACGGCAAGGAACGCGCTCGTGTCCGCAGTCGTGGAATGGCGCACGAGCGATCTCTCCCTTCGCAGCGCCATGGGCATTTTCCGCATCTCCAACGACGGAACGTGGGTGAAACAATGACAGTGAAGAAATTCGGGAAGAAGAAGGTCGTCCTGCTTTTGGCCGCCGCCGCCGCGATCGCCGTGGCCGTGCCGCTGTTCATGCGCGGCGGGGCGTCCGGCGAAGAGGCCGTGCCCACGTTCACCGTGGTGGAAGGCCCGCTGACGATCGGCATAGCGTCCGGTGGCTCCGTACAGAGCCGCGACAAGATCGTGCTGCGCAGCGAACTGGAAGGCAAGAACACGATACTCTGGATTGTCGACGACGGCGTGAACGTGAAGGCCGGCGACCTTCTCGTGGAGTTCGACGTGGCGACGCTCATAGAGAAGCGCAACGACCAGGAGATCACCGCCAACACGACGCACGGAAACCTGATCATCGCCCAGGAGAAGCTGGAGGTGACGAAGGGCGACTGCGAGGCGAGCCTCCTTGAACGCGAAGTGGACCTCACGCTCGCGAAGATGAATCTCGAAAAGTACGAGAAGGGCGACTATCCGCAGCAGGAGCGCGAATGCGACTCGAACATTGCCCTTGCGGACGAGGAGCTCAAGCGCGCCGCCGAAAAGCTCGAATGGTCCAAGCGTCTCGCCAAGGAGGGATTCCTCACGCGCACGGAATTGCAGGCGGACGAACTTGCGCTCCACCAGAAGGAGATAAAGCTGGAGATGGAGCGGACGAAGATGAGTGTGCTTACTAACTACACCGTCCACCAGCAGACCGCCACGCACAAGTCCGCAGTCCGAAAGGCGACGCGCGCCCTCGCCCGCGCGAAGTGGCAGACGAAGTCGCAGATTCGCCAGGGCGAGACCGAGATCATCCAGCGCGCCCGTGAATACGAACGCGCCACGAACCGCCTCGCCGAGCTCAACTTCCAGATATCGAAGGCCCGCATCGTCGCGCCGACGAACGGCGTCGTCCTCTACGCCGGCACGGCCCGCCGCCGTTGGTGGGAGAACCCGCTCGCCGCCGGCGAGACGGCCGTGCAGCGCCAGGAGCTCATCTACCTTCCGCTTGACGACGGACTGATCGTGGAGGTCATGGTGCCCGAGGCCTCGCTCAACAAGCTGGAAGTCGGCATGGAGGCGAACGTCACGGTCGATGCCTTCCCGAATCGCGTCTTCAGGGGCAGACTCGCGAAGCTGGGCATTCTGCCCGACGCGCAGGCGACGCGCATGAATCCGGACCTTAAGCTCTTCAAGTGCGAACTCGATTGCGACTTCGAGGGCGCGACGCCTCGCCCGGGCATGAGCTGCGACGTGGAGCTCGTCAAGGAGGTCTTCACCACGACGCTCTACTGCCCGGTGCAGTGCGTCGTGCGCATCGACGGAGATCCGTACGTGTACGTCCGCGGCGGCGAGGGCTGGGTCCCGAGTCGCGTGGAGGTGGGACCGGACAACAACCGCATGATCCGCATCCTTTCGGGCGTGAAGGCCGGCGAGGAGATAATGCTCGCGCCGCCGGTAAGCGAGGAGAAGGACAAGGAGCAGCCGCAGCAGAAGCAGGAGAAGCCTCATGCGCCGCCTGCCGCCGGCGCATGAGCGGACCCATGGCGGCGTCCCGCTCCGGCGGGCGCGTCAGCCGATGGACTTCCCTATCCTGCGCAGGTCTTCGTCCGTCATCCCGGCCCCGGACGGAAGGCACAGCCCGCGCGTGAAGAGCGATTCGGAAGTCTCGCCGCCGTAGACCCGGCAGCCGTTGAACACGGGCTGGAGGTGGAGGGGCTTCCAGACGGGGCGCGTCTCGGCGTTCGCCGCGGCGAGCCGGTCGGCGACGTCGTCGCGCGCCCGCGTCGATGGGAAGACGAAGACGCTCAGCCAGCGCGTCGACTCCGTTTCCGCCGCGCATGGGAAGGGACGGGCGACGCCATCGAGCGTCTCGCGGTAGAAGTCGAAGACTCTGCGCTTTCGCCTGAGGATTTCCGGCAGACGGTCCAGCTGCGCGCATCCCAGAGCGGCGAGGACGTTGCTCATGCGGTAGTTGTATCCGACTTCGCGGTGTTCGTACCAGTTGACCGGTTCGCGCGCCTGCTGCGAGCGCCATCGGGCGCGTTCGACGGCGGCAGGGTCAGAGGAAAGGACGGCGCCGCCGCCTGACGTGGTGACGATCTTGTTGCCGTTAAAGGACAGCGCGGACATGAGGCCGGCCTGTCCGGCGGGTCGCCCGCGCCACGTGGCGCCGAATGACTCGGCGGCGTCCACGACGAGCGCGGCGTTGTGCCGCCGGCAGACGTCCTCGAGCGCGTCGTAGTCGCAGCACTGCCCGTAGATGTCCGCCGCAATTACGACGACGCGCCCTGCGTGGGTCTTCCGCACGTCGCGCAGCGCCTCCTCCAGCAGGGGGATGGAAATCGTGCCGCAGTCGGAATCGACGAAGACTAGCCGCGCACCGCGATGCCAGGCGGGGCCGACGGTGGCGATGAATGTCAGCGTCGATGCGACGACGACGGTGTCGCGGCCGACGTCCAGTTCGGCCATGATCAGGTCGAGGGCGGCCGTGCCGCTTGCGACCGCGGCGGCGTGGCGGCCTGTCAGTCCTCCGAGGCGTCTGTCGAATGCGTCCACCATCGGGCCGCACGGGGCCACGTAGCCGGAATCGAACGCCTGCGAGACCGCGGCGCGTTCTTCGTCGCCGAACCATGGCGGGGAGAGAAAGATGCGCTTGTCCATGTCAGTTTCCCTTTTTCAGGGTCTTCATGCGCTGGGCGATCGTCGCCTCGTAGCCGCGGTCGGACGGGACGTAGTACGTCTTCGGAATGCGGAGATAGTCCTGCTCCGTCCAGGCGTTGCCGTAGGAATGCGGATACTTGTAGCCGGCGTTCGATTCCGCGCCGATTGCCCTGACGTGTACGTTCTTCAGGTGTTCCGGCACCGGCTGGACGGCGCCGGTCTCGACGTCGCGCCATGCCGTGTTCAGGGCCTCGTAGGAGCGGTTGGACTTTGGGGCGGTGGCGAGATACGTCGTCGCCTGCGCAAGGGCGATGCGCGCCTCCGGCATTCCGACGAACTCGACGGCGTGGAGGGCGGCGACGGCGACGGTGAGACCGCGCGGGTCTGCGTTGCCTATGTCCTCGGATGCGGAGATGACGAGGCGGCGGGCGATGAAACGCGGGTCTTCGCCGGCGACGAGCATTTTCGCGAGCCAGTATATCGCGGCGTCCGGGTCCGTGCCGCGAATCGACTTGATGAACGCGGAAATGGTGTCGTAGTGTCCGTCCTCCTTCTTGTCGTACTGCACCTGGCGTTTCTGGACGCATTCCTGGATCACGTCGAGCGTCAGGCGAATCTTGCCGTCGTCATCCGGCGGGGTGGAGCGGACTGCGATTTCAAGGGCGGTCAGGGCATGGCGGCCGTCGCCGTCGCATATTTCGGAGAGAAAGGCGCGCGCGTCGTCGGCCAGTTCGACGGCCAGTTCGCCGTAGCCGCGCTCCTTGTCGGCCAGCGCCCGGTCGAGAAGGGTGGCGGTCTCGGCGGGGGAGAGGGGGCGAAGCTCGAAGACGAGCGACCGGCTGGTGAGCGGCGTGTTGACGAACATGGACGGGTTGTGTGTCGTCGCGCCGATCAGGACCACCGTGCCGTCCTCGACGTACGGGAGAAGAACGTCCTGCTGGGACTTGTTGAAGCGGTGGATCTCGTCCACGAAGAGGATCGTGCCCATGCCGCCAAGCTCGCTCCGCGCACTGTCGCAGACCCTGCGTATCTCGGCGACGTTGGAGACAACGCCGGAGCAGCGGACGAAGTTGCGCTCCGTCGTGCGGGCTATGACTTCCGCCAGCGTCGTCTTCCCGCATCCGGGCGGACCGTAGAGTATTATGTTTGTGAGCCTGTCAGCCTCGATGACGCGGCGCAATAGCCTGCCAGGGCCGAGGACGTGCGACTGTCCCACGACCTCTTCCAGCGTGCGCGGACGCATTCGCGCGGCAAGCGGTTCTGAAGTTGGTTTCATGTGCGCTATTATAGCACACGTTGCGCCATGCGCGGTTCAAGTCGCCTCCGAAGCGAATGCTGGCGGCAATGCCGGCAAGGCATGGACGGATGGCGCTCCGCATGGAAATGGCTGGACGAACGTGCAATTATTTTGTCCGCTTGTCCATGGCGGAAGACGGCGGAAAAGTCTAGAATACCGGCATCGCAGTAAAACCTGAAAAGGAATACGGACATGAAAAAGGCACTTCTCCCATTGCTGGCGGCGGCCTCCGCGATGGCGTTCGCCGCCGGCGTGGCGGACTATCCGATGAACGACGTGAACAAAATGCTCGCGTCGGAATGCGCAAGGCGCGGCATCACGATCGTCGACTACCATCTCCATCTGCGCGGCGGCATGACGCCCGAAAAGGCGAACGGGCGGCAGGAGGCGTGGATCGTCAGGTCAAGCGCGATGGACAACCACGGACGCGAATGGGAGACGCGGAGCAACGGGCAGCTCTCCGCTTTCGCCGCGAAGTCCCGCGCCGTAAATCCGTCCATTCCCGTCGGCGTCCAGGTGAACGACCGCGACTGGTTCAGGCAGATCGACGCGGCGACGCGCGCGAAACTGGACTACGTCCTGGCCGATTCCATGATCATGGGCAAGCGCGCGGACGGACGCGACTGCCGCCTCTGGGAGCCGCAGGACATCCCAGACGCGGAGAAGTGGATGGACCGCTACGTCGCCCACAACCTCCAGATTCTCGGCGAACCCATCTCCATCCTCGCCAACCCCACGTATCTGCCAATCGAGATCGCGGGCGACTACGACAGGCTATGGACGGAGGCGCGAATGCGCGCCATCATCGCAAAGGCGGTGGAGCGCGGCATTGCAATCGAAATCCAGGCGGAATCGCCATATCCGCGTCCGAAGTTCCTGAAGCTCGCCAAGGAAATGGGCGCCAAGTTCTCGTTCGGCACAAACAACTTCAACGACAGGCCGAAGGACCTCTCGCGCTGGCTCGACGCGATCACGTGGCTCGACCTCAAGGGCGACGACATCTGGACGCCGGCGTGCCTGAAATAGGCGTCGTCGGCCGAAGCGAAGATTTACAGCGGACGTAAAACCGGGGCGGTAAAGTGCCGTACCCGGCTTTGCCGTTGTACGTTTACTGCAACTGCTCGCTGACAGTCGGCGGCTTTTTTGCTATAATCCGTCTTCATGAACGGAAAACTGTCAGACGAGATTCCGGTTTTACAGGAAATAAGCTCCGCGCTCGTGCGCGAGCGCAACGTCCGCGCCCTCCTGCAGAAGGTCCTTGGCATCCTGGAACGCCGCATGGGAATGCTGCGCGGCACGATCACGCTTCTTGAGGGCGACGAGCTGGTCATCGAGGCTTCGAGCGGGCTTGACGACGAGGAGCGCGCGCTGGGGCGGTATCGCCTTGGCGAGGGCGTGACCGGGCGCGTCGGGCAGACCGGACGCAGCGAGGTCGTCCCCGACATACACAAGGACGGGCGCTTCCTCAACAGGACCGGCGCGCGCACCGACGCGCGGCCGACCGCGTTCATCTGCGTACCTCTGATCCATCTGGGCAAGGTGATCGGCACGCTCTCCATCGACCGCTTCAACGAGCCCGGCACCGTGCAGGCGGACGAGCTGGAGAAGGACACCGCGCTCCTTGAGATCATCGCCAACATCACCGGCGACGCCGCGGCGGTGTGCCGCGAGGAACGCAGCGAGCACGACAAGCTGATCGAGGAGAACCGCCGCCTTCGCGACATGCTGCAGAACAACCCCGGCGACCTGATCGGCAACTGCCGCGAAATGCGCGCCGTCTACGAGCAGATCCGCCAGGTGGCGCCGAGCGAGGCGACGGTGCTCGTGCGCGGCGCAAGCGGCACCGGCAAGGAACTCGTCGCCCGCGCGATACAGGGGCTTTCGCCGCGCAAGGACAGGCCGTTCGTCACGCTCAACTGCGCCGCGCTGCCGGAGGCGCTTGTGGAATCGGAGCTCTTCGGACACGAGAAGGGCGCGTTCACGGGAGCCCACGAGCGGCGCATCGGGCGCGCCGAGGCGGCGAACGGAGGCACTCTCTTTCTCGACGAAATCGGCGACCTGACGATTCCGATACAGGTGAAGCTTCTCCGCTTTCTCCAGGAACGCACGTTCTCGCGCATCGGCTCGAACCAGGAACTTCGCTCCGACGTCCGCTTCATCGCCGCCACCAGCCGGAATCTGGAAGAGCTCATGGCGAAGAAGCTTTTTCGCGAAGACCTCTACTACCGTCTTTCCGTGTTCCCGATAACAATGCCGGACCTTTCGCAGCGGACAGACGACATAATGCTCCTGGCCGAGCATTTCCTCGCCAAGATGAACGCGAAGTACGGCAAGGGCGTCACGCGCATATCGCCCCCGGCGGTCAGCATGCTGCAGGCGTATTCGTGGCCGGGAAACGTGCGGGAGCTGGAGAACTGCATCGAACGCGCCGTGCTCACGGCCACGGACGACTGTGTGCACGGCTACAACCTCCCCCCGTCCATCCAGACGCCGGAGTACCGCGAAGACCCGTTCCGCCCGGACGTCACGATGACGCTCGACGAGCAGCTGCGGGCCGTAGAAAGGCGCATTCTCGAAGACGCCCTCCGCCGCCATCGCGGCAACCGCAGCGCGGCCGGACGCGAACTCGGCGTCTCGCCGCGCATGATGAACTACCGGCTCAACAAGGTGGGGATCCACTGATGGCTGTCTCGCTGGAGTACGAGAAGGGGCTTGGCGGCGTCGCGATCGGCATAGACGAGGCCGGGCGAGGACCCCTCGCGGGCGCCGTCTTCGCGGCGGCGGTCTCCGTGCCGCCGGACGTCGCGGAACGGCTTTTGGCAAATGAGTGGCGCGGCGTGGACGACTCGAAGAAGCTGTCGCCACGCCGCCGCGACGCGCTTGCCGAGACGATTCGGACGACGCCCGGCTGCACGTGGGCCGTCGCATCCGCCTCCCCGGCGGAGATAGACGAATTGAATATCCTTCGCGCCACGCATCTCGCCATGCGCCGCGCGGCGGAAGAGGTCCTGCGGAAACTGGACGCCGCTGCGGACGCGCGCATCATCGTGGACGGACTTCCCGTGCAGGGGCTGCCCGCCCCGTCTATCAACCTCGTGAAGGGCGATTCGAAGTCGATGTTCGTCGCGGCGGCGTCGATTCTCGCCAAGACCGCGCGCGACGCCGACTGCCTCCGCCTCGAAAGGCTGTATCCCGGCTACGGCTTCGCCAGGCACAAGGGGTATCCGACGGCCGCGCATCTTGCGGCGCTGCGCCGGCTGGGACCATGCCCCGAACACCGCCGCTCCTTCGCCCCTGTCGCGCAGATGACGCTCTTCGACTTTTAAGCGCCAAGCGGCCAAGTTGGGAGGGGTGCGTCCCTGCGCGACCGTTGCGCCGCGCTTTTCATCCGCTGGACGCACCGGCCCGGCGGTCGCATCCTTCGCCTTCCCCGGCCTGTCCCTCTTTCTTTTCGCCTCCTGCCTCCAGCCCCCTTTCGGGCCTGTCCGCAGTGGTCAAGCATATGATGCACTTTTCCGTTAACCACTTAACTACTCAACCGCTTAATGCTATAATCCTTCCATGAAAAACTACTTCTTGATTGCAGCCCTGTGCGGCGCGTGGTGCGGATTCGCGGCCGCGCCGTGGAACGTGGTGGTGGACGTCGCGACCGCGGACGGACGGACGGCGCGGACGGAAGTGCGGCTTGAGGCGAAGGACGGACGGGCGGTCTTCCGCTTCCCAAGGGAGAAGCTTCCGTCGGACCTCAAGTCAGTGCGGCTTTCGTCGCCCCTCTGGACGCAGACGGCCGGGACGGATGGCTACTGGGTCAATTCCGACGGCGAACTTGGGACGTTCAGGCCGCGCGCGAAGGACGGGACGCGCCGAAGCGGGCGTCCGCACATGCCGTTCTTCGGCGTCGTCTCGCCAAAGGGCTCGTTCGTGGCGATTGTGAAGGGAATGCCGTTCCACTATTCCTTTTCCGTGGAGCTGAAGAACGGCGTCTACGTTCCGTCCATGGCGTACGACTTCATGATGGACGACGTCTACGAAGACCTTGAAGTCGAGTTCGTGGAACTCAGGGGCGGCGACGCGAACTACGCCGGGATGGCGCGGACGTATCGCGCCTGGCAGCTGGAGCGCAAGGCCGTCGAACCGTTGTCCGTCCGCGCGCGGAAGCAGCCGCTCCTCGATTACATGGCGCAGTGGCCGGAAGTGCGCGTCCGCCAGGCGTGGAAGCCGGTCCCAAGCCCGAACCCGGAGCAGACGGTGAAGGACGAGCCGGCGGTCAGGCCGGTCGTGACGTTCGACCGCTTCAAGGAAATCGCCGGCGAGTTCAGGCGCCAGGGCATTGGCGGAGCGGAGTTCTGCCTTGTCGGCTGGAACGTCGGAGGGCACGACGGACGCTGGCCGCAGATATTCCCGGTGGAGCCCTCGCTTGGCGGAGAGACGAAGCTGAAGGAGGCCATTCGCCACGCGCAGGACCTCGGCTACCACGTCGTCGCGCACTGCAACCACCGCGACGCCTACCTGATCGCCGACAGCTGGGACGCGGAGTTCATCTGCAACAAGAACGCGGACGGTTCGCTCCAGCGTCCGAAGACGACCTGGGGCGGCGGGCGAATGTACCGCATCTGCCCGAAGCGCGCGTACGAGAAGTTCGCCCTGCAGCAGATGCCGATGGTGCGCGCGATGGGCTTCAGGGGGCTTCACTACCTCGACGTCTACAGCTGCGTCGGCGCGGAAGGGTGCGCGGACCCGCGCCATCCGCTCAACCTGCGCGAAGGCGTCGCCTACACGGGGCACGTTCTCCAGCTGGCCCGCGACACGTTCGGCGGGATAGCGAGCGAGGGGTCGTACGACCAGAACGCGGGGCAGCTGGACTACGTGCTGTACGTGTCGTTTGCGCGTCCGTTCGAGCCGAAGACGTACGAGGGGCTTGTGGACCGCCTCGTCCCGATGTTCCAGCTCGTCTACAACGGCGTCATCCTCTCCAACCCGTTCACGACGACGGTGAACGCCACGCTGAAGGGGCGGCCCAGCGAACTCAAGACGGTCGAGTTTGGCGCCCGTCCGAGCTTCTACTTCTACGCCAACTTCCTGACGCCGGGCAAGGGACGCAACTGGATGGGCGACATAGACCTCGAATGCGGCACGGACGCGCAGCTGCGCGAGTCCGTCGCCGCGCTGAAGCGCGGCGTGGACGACTACGCGAAGCTCTGGAAACTCCAGTACGCGTTCATGGACGGACACGACGAGCTCTCTCCCGGCGTCTACCGCACGACGTATTCGACCGGCGCGCGCGTCTACGTGAACTACAACAAGACGCCGGTCTCCGCAGACGGCGTGACCGTCAAGGCGGAGGATTGGCTGCTTGTGGAATGACCTCCCCAAGGCGAATCGGCTTTTGCTATACTCCTTCCTCCAAGGAGAACAACCATTTAAAAGGAGAACGGCCATGAACGAGATCAACGACTACGAGAAGTTCTTTGACAGCGGGCGCGGGGGCGTCGGCCCCGGAATGACGGCGCGGCAGACGCACATTGCGAGGACGTTCCGCCTTGTCTACGGGTGGATGTGCGCGGGCCTTGCCATTTCCGGCGCGATCGCCTGGTACGTGGCGGCGAGCGGGCTCTGGCAGAAGGTGGTGACCGGCCCCGGAATGGCGTTCTGCATCATCGCGCAGCTGGCGCTCGTCTTCATCCTCTCGGCGGCGATCAACAAGCTGGCCGCACTGGCGGCGTGTCTCATGTTCATAGGCTACGCCGCGCTGAACGGCCTTACGCTTTCAACCATCTTCATCGCCTACGAGCTTGCGGCGATCCAGCGCGTGTTCTTCATCACCGCCGGAATGTTCGGCGGCTTCGCGCTGTACGGCTCGTTCACGAAGTCGAACCTATCGGGGATGGGCTCGGTGTGCGGCATGGCGCTCTGGGGGCTGATCGTCGCCGGAATCGTGAACATGTTCTGCAAGAGCTCCGGGCTTGACTGGGCGATTTCCTTCGCGGGCGTCGTCATCTTCTCCGGCCTCACGATGTACGACACGCAGAAGATCCGCCGGCTCGCGGACGCCGAAGGAAGCCTGGATTCTCAGACCGTCTTCAAGTACGGCATAGTCGGCGCGCTGTCGCTCTACCTTGACTTCATCAACCTGTTCCTCTATCTCCTCCGCTTCTTCGGAAACCGCAGGGACTGACGCAGATGGTCCGGAAAGGGGACGGACTGCCGGACGGACGCCTGGCGCGTTTCATCGAGGCGTTCGCGGCGGGGACGGACCTTCCGTCCCCGCGTCTGTCCCTTTCTTCGTTCACGGGGTCGTCCGCCGCGTTCGCGGCAGCGTCCCTGGCGCTTTCGCCGCAGGGCGAAGTCCCGTTCGTCCTCGCCGTCACGCCCGGCCTTCCGGAGGCCGACGCGCTGGCGGACGATCTGCAGACGCTGGCGGGCGAATGCGACGTCCGCGTCCTGGAGTTCCCTCTTGCGCTTGACGGCGACAAGGCGGCGATGGCGGCGCGGCTGAAGACCGCGGCCGCCCTTGGCGCATACGCCATCAGGCCGTATCCGCTGGTGGTCGTCGTGCCGTTCGGCGCGGTGCGCGACGGCGTCGCCCGCCCGGCGGCGGTAGACGCGGCGACGGTCCGACTGGAGTGCGGCGTCGCGCCGGAGGGGGGATTTGCGAAAGTCCTCAAACGGCTTCTCGCGGCAGGCTATGAAAGGGCGCCTGAGGTGACGGCGGCGGGGCAGTGTTCCGTGCGGGGAGGGGTTCTGGACGCCTGGTCGCCCGACGCGGCGTGTCCGGTCCGCGCGGAGTTCTTCGGCGACGAGCTGGAGTCGCTTAGGACGTTCGACCCGGCGCTGCAGACGTCCACGGGGGGAGTCGAATCTGCGGAATTCCAGCCGGTCGGACTTGGCGAGGCGGACGTGCTGCCGTTTCTTGACGCCGTGCCCGCCGGCGGGACTGCGCTCTGGCTTGAGCACAACGAATACTCGTCGGAAGTTCCGGACGCCGGGACGCGGTTCGTTCGCCAGCTCTTCACCGGAGACCCTGCGCCGCGCGGCGTTCCGTCAGGCAGCTTCCAGACGTCCCCCCTGCCCGGCTTCGCCGAACTTGGGATGGAGGCCGCGCGGAACCCGGAGCTGCTGGACGCGGCGCGCGCCAGGCTGCAGGCGCATCTCGCCTCCGCGCGCCGGCGCGGCGTCCTTGTAGTGGAGGAGCCGGAGCTTTCTGGCGGATTCGAGGCGCCCGGCCTCGTCGTCGTGACGAAGAGCGACAGGGTCTTCGCCCATCGCCGCCGGGCTGGCGCCGTCCCCGCCCTGCGGAAGGTGCAGGGCGAACGGCTTTCGGAGACGCTCGACGTGGAGCCGGGCGAATACGTCGTGCACGTCGACCACGGCATCGGCCGCTTCGTCGGGTCTTCGGAGGTCGAAGTCGCCGGGCGCAAAAGCGAGGTGTTCACCGTCGAATACGCCGACGGCGCGCTGCTGCACGTGCCGGTGGACCACGCGCATCTCCTTTCGCGCTACGTCGGCGTGAAGGGCGCGCCGGTGAAGATGCACCGGCTGGACGGACGTCGCTGGACGAAGGAGAAGGCCGCCGCCCAGCGCTCCGTGCAGGACCTGGCGGCCTCCCTGCTCGAGACCCAGGCGCGCCGCGCCGTGACGCCCGGCTTCGCCTACGAGGTCGACACCCCCGAAATCGCCGATTTCGAGGCCGCATTCCCCTACGAGGCCACGCCCGACCAGGCCGGCGCCGTAGCCGACGTCCGGCGCGACATGGTCTCGAAAAAGCCGATGGACCGACTTCTCTGCGGCGACGCCGGATACGGCAAGACGGAAGTCGCCATGCGCGCCGCGTTCATCGCCGCGATGAACGGACGCCAGACGGCTCTCCTCGCCCCCACGACCGTCCTCGCCGAACAGCACTACGAGACGTTCCTCGCCCGCTTCGACGGAACGCCCGTACGCATCGAGACCATGAGCCGCTTCCAGGGCGATGAGGCGAAAAAGGCCACGCGCGCAAGGCTTCTCTCCGGCGCGACGGACATCGTGATCGGTACGCACGCGCTCCTTTCATCGAAGGTGCAGTTCCACGACCTCGGCCTCATCGTGATCGACGAGGAACAGCGCTTCGGCGTCCGCCACAAGGAATTCCTCAAGCGCCTTCGCGCCACCGCGGATGTCCTTACGATGAGCGCCACGCCGATTCCGCGGACGCTCTACATGTCCATGACCGGCGCGCGCGACCTCTCGCTCCTGCGCACTCCCCCGCGCGAGCGCGTGGCGACGGAGACGAAGATCGTGCGCGATTCCGACGCGGTCGTCAGGGCGGCGATGATGAAGGAGCTCGCCCGCGGCGGACAGGTCTACTTCCTCCACAACCGGGTGATGACGATCGAGACGACGTGCGCCCGCCTCCGCGAACTCGTGCCGTCGGCGAAAATCGAAGTCGCACACGGCCAGATGCCCTCCGCCCAGCTCGCCGAGAAGATGCAGAGATTCGCAAAGGGCGACGCCGACGTCCTTCTCTGCACGACGATTGTCGAGAGCGGCCTTGACATTCCAAGGGCGAACACCATTCTCGTGGACAGGGCGGACCGGTTCGGACTTGCCGAGCTATACCAGCTGCGCGGCCGCGTCGGACGCTCCTCGCGCCAGGGCTACGCCTACTTCCTCCTCCCGGCCGAGGGCTCCATCGACTCCGAGGCCCGCGAACGCCTGGACGCGCTCAAGAAGCACGGCGGTCTCGGAGCCGGATTCAACGTCGCCCTGCGCGACCTTGAAATACGCGGAGCCGGCAACCTGCTCGGCATGGAGCAGAGCGGACACATCGCCGCCGTCGGCTTCCACCTCTACTGCCAGCTCCTCCGGCGCACGGTCGCGCGCATGAAGGGCGAAGCCGTGCCGGATATCGTCGACGTCTCCCTCAACTTCGACTTCCTCGACTTCTCCCCGTCCTCTGCGGACGCCGACGATACGGGCGCCTGCCTACCATATTCCTACGTCGAAGACGAGGCCCAGCGCGTCGACTTCCACCGCCGCCTCGCCCAGACCGCGACAATGCGCGACGTGAAGAAGCTGAAGCGCGAACTCGCGGACCGCTACGGACGCCTGCCAAAGGCGGCAGAACGGCTCGTGCGCCTTGCCGAACTCCGCGTCCTCTGCGCCGAGACCGGGCTGGCGGCCGTGACGGTCGTCGGACGCAAGGCGCTCTTCTACCGGCGCGGCTCGTCCGTCGTCTCCTTTGTCGGGCATCTCGACGGCGCTGCCTCTCCCGAACGGAAGCTCGCGCATCTGGCCAGGCTCGTCAGAAATCCGCCAAAATGACCTCATAGAGGGATTTGACATGGTGAACAGAGCGCTTGCAGAGAAACTTGTACGGGAGCGGACGCTTTCGCATGGCGAATATGAACGGCTCGTGGACGAGGCAGACGATCGCGACGCGGCCGCACTGGCGGCGGCGGCGGACGCCGTCCGCAGGGAGCTTTTCGGCGCCGGCGTGTTCATTCGCGGGCTGGTGGAGATCTCGAACCGCTGCAGGAACGACTGCCTCTACTGCGGCATAAGGCGGGGAAATGCGTCGGCGCGGAGATATCGCCTTGCGCCGGAGGAGATCGTCGCCTGCGCGGACGAGGGCTACCGACTGGGCTTCATGACGGTCGTCCTCCAGGGAGGGGAGGACCCGTTCTTCACCGACGACGTCGTCTGCGGAATCGTCCGCGCCATCAAGCGCCGCCATCCCGACCAGGCGGTGACGCTTTCCCTTGGAGAGCGATCCGCGGAAAGCTACCGCGCATTGCGCGAGGCCGGGGCGGATCGCTACCTTCTTCGGCACGAGACCGCCTCGCCGGAGCATTACGCGAAGCTGCATCCGCCGGAGATGCGCTGGGATGCGAGAATGGAGTGTCTGCGCGAACTGCGCAGGTTGGGCTTCCAGGTGGGATGCGGCTTCATGGTTGGAAGTCCGTTCCAGACGCCGCGCGAACTTGCCATGGACTTGAAGTTCGTCGAGGAGTTCAAGCCGGAGATGTGCGGCGTCGGCCCGTTCGTGCCGCATCGCGACACGCCGCTGGGGCGTTTCCGGGCGGGTACTGTGGAGAAGACCTGCCTGATGCTCTCCATCCTGCGCCTCGTCCATCCGCCTATGCTGATCCCCTCGACGACGGCGCTGGGGACGATCGCCGAGGACGGACGCGAACGCGGCATTTTGGCCGGGGCGAACGTCGTCATGCCGAACCTCTCCCCGCCGTCCGTGCGCTCCAAGTACGAGCTCTACGACAACAAGGTCCATTCCGCCGCCGAGTCCGCGCAGTGCATTGAAGACCTCTCACGGCGCCTGGCGGCAATCGGCTTCCACGTCGCCGCCGGCCGGGGCGACTTCCGCGCTCCTTCCCTCGGATGAGCCTGTCACGAATTGCCGTCCCGCCGTCCACGAATCCGGGGTGTCCGGGAACGGGATTTTTGAATGGCAATCGCTTCCGAAAGGTGATAATATGGTTCGCGTTGGTGCGCCGGTTTTCGCGGCTGGCCGCAGAAGGTTTTTCAGTGGATTCAAAGGAGAAAAGACCGATGAAGACAGAAGGTTTCAAGATGAACAGGCGCGGGTTTCTCGCGGCGGCCGGAGCGGCGGCCGGCTTCAGCGTCCTTCCGCGCAGGCTTGTCGCCGGCAGCGGACAGACCCCGCCTAGCGAGACGGTGTGCGTGGCGGCGATCGGCACGGGCGGCCGCGCGGGGGGCGACATCTGGGGCCTGAAGCACGCCGGCGCGAAGATCGTCGGCCTCTGCGACGTGGACGAGCGCCGTTCCGCAGGAATGCGCAAGAGCCATCCGAAGACGCCGTATTTCGTCAAGTACCGCGAAATGCTGGACAAGCTCGACAAGGAGATCGACGCCGTGATGATCGGCGTTCCGGACCACTGGCACGCGACGATGGCGGTGGAATGCCTCAAACGCGGCAAGCACGTGCAGTGCGAAAAGCCCCTTGCCCAGAGCTTCCACGAGATGGACGCGATGCTCGACGCCGCCAAGGCGAACCCGAAGCTCGTCACGCAGGCGATGAACCAGGGCCACGCCTACGACACGATCCGCGACTTCCGCGAATGGGTCGAGGCCGGCCTCATAGGCGACGTCACCGAGGCGCACATCTGGTGTCCCGCCGTCTACTCCTTCATGGACGTCCTCAAGGACATGGAGAGGAAATGGGACGTGCCGAAGGAACTGGACTGGGAGCAGTGGCAGGGCCCCGTGCCGCACCGTCCGTATTTCCCGAAGTTCCTGCCTGGCGCCTGGCGCTTCTGGACGATGTACGGCACGAACACTCTGGGCGACTGGAGCTGCCACCTGATGGACCCGCTCTTCTGGACGCTCGGCCTCGGCCTCCCCAAGACCGTCAAGGCGGAGGTCTTCGGCAGCTGGACGCCCGACGCCCACGGTCTCACGTTCCCGAAGGGCGTGAAGACGACGTTCGAGTACGTCACCCGCGCCGGCAAGCCGTTCAAGCTCGTCTGGTTCGACGGCGAGGCCTGCAAGACAGTCCCGAAGCCCGCGCAGTGGAAGGGCGAGGACAAGATGTTCCCCGCGTTCAACACGAAGGAACTGCGCGACACGCGCGATGGCATGGCCAACGGAGCGTTCGTCTACGGCACTCGCGGCGTGATCGAATACGGACACCACGGCGCAAACTACCTTCGCATGCTTCCCGACATGACGCTTGAGAAGCTGCGCAAGGAAGGCGGCTGCCCGGAGCGGAAGTACGCGCGCGTTCCCGGCGGCGACCCCTACAAGGAGTTCATCGCGGCCGTCAAGGGCGGCACGCCGGTCGGCAGCGATTTCGCCTACGCCGGCGCGATGACGCAGTGCTCCCTCACTGGCGTGGCCGCGCTCTTCGACCCCGGGAAACTGCTGAAGTGGGACGACGCGAAGCGCTGCTTCGCCAACAGCTCCGCGGCGAATGGTCGCCTCAACCAGGAACGCCTCGCCGGTTGGTGAGCGCCCGATTCCACGGGAAAGCGCAAAAGGACTTCGGAATGACGACGACAAGACGGAACTTCATGGCGGCGGCCGGCATGGGACTGGCCGTCGCGGGATGCCGCGGCACGGGACCGTGCGTTGGCAGGGACTGCGCGGCGGACTCCAAGGCGCGGCGCTGGCGCTTCGCGATCAACCCGCCCACAATCGGCGCGTACAAGTGCAGCCTGAGGGAACAGGTCCGCCTTGCCGTCGCCGCCGGCTACGATGGCATCGAGCCGTGGCTTGCCGACATCCAGAAGGCGAAGGCGGCGGGGGAGCTCGCCGACATACGCAAGATGTGCGAGGACGGCAACCTGACCGTCGTCAACGGCATCGGCTTCGCCCACTGGTCCCTGCCCGGCGCGGCGGAGCGCGCGAAGGGCATGGAGGAGATGAAGCGCGACATGGCGCTCGTCGCGGAAATGGGCGGAGCGTTCATCGCCGCGCCGCCGTTCGGCCTCCAGAAGCCCGGCAGCCCGAATATCCCGCTTGACGACTTCGCGGACCGCTATCGCGCCGTCCTGGAACTCGGCGACAGTATGGGCGTCACGCCCATACTGGAGTTCTGGGGGCATTCCGCCAACCTGAGCCGCCTCGACGAGGCGCTCTACGTCATGGCGAGGTGCGGACACCCCAGGGCGGCAGTCCTTGCGGACGTCTACCACATGTACCGCGGCGGCAGCCCCTACGAGGCCCTTCGATTCCTCTCGCCCGCGACGCTGCCCGTCCTGCACATGAACGACTTCCCCGCGCAGCCGCCGAGGGAGCGGATGAAGGACGCCGACCGCGTCTGGCCGGGCGACGGCCTTGCGCCGTGGAAGAAGATCTTCGGCCTTCTCGACGCCGGCAACCTGCGTCCGTGGCTGTCCCTTGAGCTCTTCAACAAGTCCTACTGCGCCACGACGCCGCTTGACACGCTGAAGACCGGCCTTGCCAAGATGAAGCGCGTCGTGTCCGGCTGACCCATGCCGTCGGTGGAAACGAAGTCGCAAAAACCGCCTCCCCGCGCTTGACTGGAAAAAAAAAAACGAATAGAATACCCATTGTTCTCTGTTTCAAGTGTTTTCCGCGAAACTGAAAAGGAGGTCGCAATGGGTATTGTCGGTTTTTCGCGCATTCTTGCGCTGGCGGCGTTCGCGTCATGCGCCGCGTCCGTGTCCGCCGAGGAGACGTCCCCGTTCGAGGTCGACGTGCCGGATGGCTCCAGCCGGACGCTCACGGCGGCGGAGGTGGCGGAGCTCGGGGCGCGGACGCTCGTGAAGACCGGCGCGGGGACGCTCGTCGCCGGCGAGGAGATGGCCGACTTCTCCGGCGACATCCGCATTCAGGACGGCTTCTACGACGCGACCACGACGAACGCCTTCGGCACGACCGCTGGCGAGACGTACGTGGACGGCGGTACGATCCTGAGCCGGATGTGCGGCTACCACAGCAACGGAAAGACCGCGTACGGCTCGGAGGCGTTCCACCTTGCGGGGACCGGCTGCCGGTCGAACGGTGTCATCCGGCAGATCTCGTCCGAGTACAACTACTACTTCACGCGGGGCATGATAACGCTTGACGGCGACATCCTCGTCACGGGCGGAAAGTTCGAGTTCCGCGCCGGGACCGTCGCCGTCAACGGACACGACATTGTCGTCGCAATGGATTCAAACGGAATGTTCCGCTTTGTGGCCCTGACGGCGAAGGACTGGGGGAACGTGTTCGTCCAGTCCGGCAGCTTCGGACTTGAGGCCGGTGTCGACGGCAGCACGGGCGACCATGAAATCGTCGTTTCGTCCAACGCCTGCCTGAACCTCAGCAATCTACAGACGCCACAGTATCGCCGGCTGACGTTCCGGCCGGGAGCGAGATTCCATCAGGCGTACTATTGCACTGCGCCGGCGGTGCTGGGGACGCACAACGGACGGAACGAGTGGTGCGGACCCGTCGTCGTGGAGGGGGACGAGCGCATCCCGATGACGGGCGAGAGCGGCGGACGGCGCGTGATCGACTTCTCGGGCTTCGTTTCGGGGCAGGGCGGGTTCATGGTGAAGAACGCGAACTGGCTTCAGCTTGGGTGCGAGACGAACTCGTTCGCCGGCGGCGTGTCGGCGGAGGGCATTGTGGCTCCGGACGGATGGAGCGTTACCGGCGGCGTGTCGGCGGTCGGCTACGGTGCGCTTCCGCCCGATGGCGGCTCGGTGGACCTGACGAACGCCGCGTTCTTCGCCTATGCCGAAAACACGCTTTCGAATCTGTGCCTGAAGACGAGGGTGGAATATCCGGACATGACGGTGCACGGCACGGGCGTTGTGACGTCCGGCACGTCGTTCACTTCGCTCGAACTCCGGTCGCTTGCGAAGACGGGCTCCGGGCCGCTCACGATGTTCGGCGCGTTCCACGTTGACGGGCGGACTGACGTCGCGGGCGGGACGCTTCGCTTCGGCTCGTCCGTTCCGACTGCGCCGTCCGGTCTCAACTGGTTCTACGGACTTTCGTGCGACTGGAAAGACAGAACGGCGATTTCCGCGGCGGTCGCGAGCCGCGGCGTCGACACCGCCGGCGCCTCGTTCGCCTATCGCGAATGGATGCCTACGACCGGAGGCGTCGCATCCTCCGGCCACGTACAGTCGCACTACTACACCGGGTGGGTCCGCGTTCCGGGCGAGGAGGGCGAAAAGGCGAAGTGCAATTTCGTCGTCAGCCTTGCGCGGTACTGCTATCTGACAATTGGCGGCCGTGAGGTCGTCGTCTGGAACGACAACAAGGACGAGCTGACGGGCTACGTGAATGGACAGTACGTCCGGTTTCACGTGGGGCCGCAGGTGGAGGTTGCGTCAGGCTGGCAGAAGTTCCACCTTTACATGGGCAACTACTACAACGAGCAGCGCGGCCCGCAGGCCAACACGGGCCTCGGCTGGGTGGCGAACTTCGGCGTGGGAGTGGACTGGGAAGGGCGGTGCGCGACGAACAGCGCGAACTACGCGAAGTTCCTCGACCCCGGCGACGGCTCGTTCCTGCGTCCGACGATGGACGGGGACGCCTACGACAAGGCGGCGGCGGACCCGGCGCAGTGGCGTCCGACGTTCGGCGGGATTGTGGCGTTCGGCCCCGGTTCCGTCTTCGACGTGAACGACGCCAGACCATACACTCCCGTCGCCGTGCCGGCGCTGGAGGGGTTGCCGACAGTGCGCAACGGCGCGGTGAAGGTGGCGTCGTCCGCGTGGACGCTCCGCGCCTCCGACTTCATCGGCGCGGACGGCAGGCCGCGCTCGCTGCCGCTGACGCTCGAGGGCGACGCCACGCTCTCGTTCCCCGACGGCCCCGTCGAGATCGCGTTCTCCGAGGACGACGCCGCGGAACTGGCGGCGATCAACGGAAAGGTCGACTGGCCGCTCTTCACGGCGGACGCGGACGACAACGTTCCGGCCAACAGGTTCGTCCTGCCGTCCGTGCTCCACAGGAAGAACTGGCGCGTCCTGCGCGACGGGCGGACGCTCACGCTCAGCCACGTCACGGGGCTTGTCGTCGTCTTCCGCTGATGCCGGCTTTCGCGACGTCGACGCCAGCCAACGCACGGAAGGGCCGTTTTTTGCTATAATCGGCGGCATGAAAAACTCCGCAACGCTTCTTCTGTGCCTTTTCGCCGCGTCCGTCGCGCAGTGCGCCGACGTGCGGCAGGTCTTCCGCCCCGAACGCTTTTCGCGCGAGAACGGGAACGTCGCGGCCGTCGACCCGATCGACTCCGCCGCGTGGGTGTGGCGGCCGGGCTCCGACGGCTCGTCGTTCTCGCAGCGTGGCGAACTGCTCGGCCCCGGCGTCTTCCTGAAATTCCGCAAGGCGTTCTCCGCCGTCGCGGGCGAGCCGCTGCGGATCGACGTCAGCGCGGACGAGCGTTTCATCCTGCTGCTCGACGGACGCGAAGTCGCGCGCGGCCCGCATCGCGGACTTGTCCAGCACTGGAACTACCACAGCTACGAGATCGCGCTTGAGCCGGGCGAGCACGTGATGGAGGCGGTCGTCTGGCGTCTTGGCGAAAAGGCGCCGCTGGCGCAGATGTCGTTCCGCGGCGGGTTCGTCCTTCGCGCCGAGGGCGGGTACGACGCGCAGCTGACGACCGGCAAGGCCGCCTGGACCGTAGCGACGCTGAAGAACACGAAGATGACGGACAGGGGCGCCAGCGGGACGTTCGGCGCCGGTGCGCAGTGCGAGGTCGTCGGCACGTCGTTCCTGGCGGAGGAGCCGCCGGCCGGCGACTTCGGCCCTGTCGCCGTCGTGCGCGGGCCGCTTCAGGCCAAGGGCAAGCCCACGTACGGAGTCTTCGCCTACGGCTGGATCTTGACGCCGACGACGCTGCCGGACCAGATGCACGAGCTCAAGACGCCCGGCGCCGTGAAGCGCGGGCCTGACGTCCTCAGGCCCGGCACGGTGATTCCCGCCAAGACGCGCGTCAGGTCGTACTGGGACCTTGGCGACTACTACTGCGCCTATCCCGAACTGCGCGTCTCCGGCGGCAAGGGCGCCGTGGTGAAGTGGGGATGGACCGAATCGCTGCGCGACGCGAAGAACCAGAAGGGCGACCGCGCCGCGTTCGAGGGCAAGGAGTTCACGCAGGGCATGGTCGACACCTTCAGGTGCGACGGCCGCACCTCCGCGTTCTTCACCGCGCCGTGGTGGCGCTGCGGGCGCTGGTGCATGGTCGAGGTCGAGACTGGCGACGAGCCGCTGACGGTCGACAGCGTGAAGATCGCCGAGACGCGCTACCCAACGCCGCCCGCCGCCTCGTTCGAATGCGACGACCCGACGCTCGCCGCCGTCCAGAAGATCTGCGTTCGCGGAATGCAGATGTGCATGCACGAGATGTTCTTCGACTGCCCGTACTACGAGCAGCAGATGTACCCCGGCGACAGCCGCGTCCAGTACCTCACCGTCGGCGCGATAAACAACGACGACCGCCTCATCCGCCACGCGATTTCGATCTACGACTTCGACCGGCGCGAGAACGGCATGATCGCCATGAACTGCCCCACGCGCGGCACGCAGGAGTCCTCCACCTACACCATGTGCTGGCTGCTGATGTTCCGCGACTACCTGATGAACCACGCGGACGCGAAGTGGCTGAAGTCGCGCGTCCCCGGAATGGCGCACACGCTCATGAACCTGTCGCTCTATGAAAACGCCGACGGGCTTCTCGTGAACCTGCCGGGCTGGAGCTTCATGGACTGGGTGCCCGAGTGGGGCGCATGGCGCGGAGTCGCGCCGGACGGCGCCGGGGAGCGTCCTGGCGCGCTCAACAACCTCCTCTACCTCTACGCGATACAGTCCGCAGCCGCGACTGCCGACGCCTTCGGCATGAAGGGCCTTGCCGACGACTGGCGCCGGAAGGCGCAGCGCCTGGGCGAGACAATCCGCGCGAAGTTCTGGGACGCGGGCCGCGGCCTCGTCGCGGACACCCTTGCGAAGGACGCATTCAGCGAGCACGCGCAGTGCCTGGCGCTTCTCACGGAGATTCTGCCGCAGGCGGACCGCGACCGCGCGTTCAGGGGACTTGTCGAGGCGAAGGACCTGAGCCGCACGACCGTCTACTTCTCGCACTATCTCTTCGACACGTACGTCAAGTTCGGCCGTGCCGACCTCTTCCTCAAGCGCCTCGACCTCTGGCGCGAGTACGTGAAGATGAACCTCGTCACGCCGCTCGAGGCGCCGGGCGCGAACGCGCGCAGCGACTGCCACGCCTGGGGCTCCCATCCGCTCTACCACCTCCACACGGGCGTCGCGGGCGTGAAGAGCGCGGCCCCGTTCTTCGCGAAGGTCCGCGTCGCGCCGCAGCCCGGCTCTCTCAAGTGGATCCGGGCGAAGACGCCGCATCCGCAGGGCATGATCGAGACCGACCTCTCGTTCGCCGACGGCGGCGTGAAGGGGACGGTCACGCTGCCCGGAACGCTGGCGGGCGCGTTCGAGTGGAAGGGGACGTCCGTGCCGCTGAAGCCGGGCCGCCAGGAAGTCTCCGTCGGGGTGCGGTAAAAGTCGATGAAACGGGTGAATGGAATGAATGGAAAGGCTCTTTCGGTACTGACAATGGCAATGGCGAACGTTGCGGCCGCGGCCGCGCCGCTCCAAGTCGGCGACGTCCTTCACGGATTCAAGGTCACGGCGATAACGGGGCTGCCCGACGTCCAGGGGCGGCTCGTCCGCATGACGTACGAGAAAAACGGCGCAGACCTCGCGTGGCTCGACCGCGAAGACGACAACAAGACGTTCGCGATCGGCTTCCGCACTTTCCCCTCCGACGACACGGGAGTCCCGCACATAATCGAGCACTCCGTCCTGTGCGGGTCCGAGAAGTATCCCGTCAAGGAGCCGTTCGTCGACCTGCTGAAAAGCTCGTTCCAGACGTTCCTCAACGCCTGGACGAGCGCGGATTCGACGATGTATCCCGTCTGCTCCCGCAACGACGCCGACTTCCGCAACCTGGTGGACGTCTACATGGACGCCGTCTTCCACCCGCTCAGCGTGAAGTCTCCGATGGCGTTCCGGCAGGAGGGATGGCACTACGAAATCGACGACTCCACAGGAGATCTGAAGCGCAACGGCGTCGTGTACAGCGAGATGAAGGGCGCGTTCGCAAACCCCGAACGCCTCATGTACCACGAGAAGAACCGCCTTCTCTATCCTGACACGTGCTACCGCTTCGTCTCCGGCGGCGACCCCGCCGCCATTCCCTCCCTGACGTTCGAGGGCTACAAGGCGTTCTACGGGCGCTTCTACCATCCGTCCAACGCCCGCATATTCCTCGACGGAAGCGTGGACCTCGACGGCGTTCTCGCGCAGCTGGACGGCTATCTCAAGTCCTACGCCAGGGCGGACGTCGACGCGCGCGTCGCGTACCAGCGCCCCGTCTCCGCCGCCAAGACGATGGAGTACGAGATCGGCACCGCCGAGAATCCCGACGGCAAGGTCCTGATGGCCGACGCATGGGTGTTCGGACGCTTCGACGAACGCGAAAAGCTCATGGCCATGGACGCGATAGCCGACGCCGTCGCCGACTCGAACGAGGCGCCTCTCTCGAAGGCCCTCCTTGAAAAGGGGCTTTGCGAGGACGTGCGCTTCGGCGTCGGCTCGCAGGCGCAGCTCGAGGCCATGCTCGTCGTCAAGAACGCAAAGGCAGAGAACGTGGAGAAGATCCGTTCCGTGGCAATGGACGTCTTCAGGCGCCTGGCCGATGGCGGACTTGACCGCAGGCGCATCTCCGCCATTCTCGACCGCGCCGAGTTCCGCGACCGTGAACGTGGCAGCGCCTCGACGCCGCGCGGACTTGAGTACTTCTGCGAGGCGTACGACGTCTGGCTGTACGGCGGCGATCCGGCGGACGCCTTCCGCAGCTCCGAGCGCTATGCGTTCCTTCGCAGAAAGCTCGCCGAGGGCTGGTTCGAGAAGGTGCTTCGCGAGGCGATCGTCGAAAACGCCCACCACGTCTCGCTCACGATGACGCCCTCCACGACGCTTGGCGAAAGGCATCGCGCCGAGGAGAAGGCGGAACTTGCGAAGATCAGGAACGGCTGGTCGAAGGAAGAGCTCGGCCGCGTCGTCGCCGAGGCGAAAGCGCTGGCTGACCACCAGAACGCGCCCGACAGGCCGGAGGACGTCGCGAAGCTGCCCGTTCTCTCCGTAAAGGACGTCCCGCTGCGCGGACCTGAGCGGACGCATTCGGAAACGTCCGTCGACGGCGTGAAAGTGCTGCGCCCGCATGTCGGGGCGACGGGCGTCGCGCATCTCGAGCTGCATTTCTCCGTCGCCGACTTCTCCGACGAGGACCTCCTTGACCTTCCGATGCTGTCGCTCGTCCTCGGCGACCTTGCCACGCAAAAATACGAGCCGCAGGCGCTGAAGAACGAACTCGACGCGGGGCTTGGCCGCTTCGCCACGGACACGTCCGTCCACGGCCGGCTCGGAGACCCCGCCGCCGCGCATCCGTACTTCGTCGTCCGAACGTCGATGCTGGACGCGAAAAGGGACGAGGCCGCGCGCCTGGTCCCGGAGGTTCTGCTCCGGACGAAGTTCTCCGACGTGAGGGCCGTCGGCAACATCCTCAAGCAGATGCGCATCGCCTACGAGCGCGCCACCGCCGGAATCGGCGGACGCAACTTCGCCTTCCGCCGCGCCGCCGCGCAGGTCTCCGCGCGCGGACGCGTGGAGGACATGCTCGGCGGTTTCGCGCAGATGCGCCATCTGCAGTCCGTCGATGCGAAATTCGCGTCAGGCGGCGAGGCGTACTGCCGGCGGCTGGCCGACCTCGCCGCGCGCGCGTTCACGCGCAGCCGCATGACGGTCTTCATGACGGACAACGTTCCCGCCGACTGGACGCGCGCGCTTTCCGCCGCATTCCCCGCCGGCTCTCCCGTAGCGGCGTCCGTCGCGCGAACGCCGCTTCCCAGGAAGGGCGAGGGCTTCACCACCACGGCGAAGATCGCCTTTGCCGCAAAGGTCGCGCATCCGGCGAAGAGCCTTTACAATGGAACGGCGGTCGTCGCCGCGCGCGTCCTCTCGCTTGACTACCTCTGGGACGAGATCCGCGTGAAGGGCGGCGCCTACGGCGGAAGCTTCCGCGTCCGCCCCGACGGCGACGCCGGATGGCTCAGCTGGAACGACCCCGCGCCCGCCCGTTCGCTCGGTGTGTACGACGCCTGCGCGGAGGCGCTGCGCGCGTTTGCGGACGGCCCGGAGGCGCTTGACCGCTACGTCGTCAGCTCCGTCGCCGCCACCGAACCGTACCAGACGCCGCGCGAGGAGCTTTCGGACTTCGCCAACCTCGTCCTTTCGGGCCGGACTCCGGAAGACCGGCAGCGGCTTCGCGCCGAGATGCTGCGGGCGACGAAGTCCGGTCTGCGCGCGTTCGCCGACGAGGTGGCGGCCCTGCCCGCGCAGTCTGCGGTCTGCGTCCTCGGCGGAGTCCCGCTGGTGCAGTCCTGCTCCAACGCGGTAGAGGCCGTGGAATCGGTCGTCCCCGCGAAAGGCAAGTAGGCCGGACCCTCCAATCGCGGCGCAGCCCGCTTGCGCAGGGCGGGACTATGGCTCTGTGCAGGACTTCGGCGTTGTGCAAAACTCTGATGGTCAGGGCGGCGCAATGGCCGGCGCGTCCGCCGAAAATGGCTCCGCGGCCGTTTGCGCATGGCAGGCCTCTGCATTGGCGGATGCGCGGGCATTTCCATCAGAGTTTTGCATCACGTCTTTATGGTGGAATATCCGCCAGTCCTATGGTAGAATCTCACCCATTCATGAAAGCAGTTTTGTCAATTCATTCTGAAAGGCCGATGTGATGTCGTTTACGAACGGAGCCGCCGTTGCGGCGCTTGCGGTGGCGTGCGTCTTTTCCGCGCAAGCCGATGAGATAGTGTTCAAGAGCGGGGGGCGTCTCAAGGGCACGCTGGTGACGTTCACCGGGAACGAGATCACGTTCAATTCCGACGACGTGGGCAAGGTCACGGTCAAGAAGGACAAGGTGGCCTCGCTCGTCACGGAGAAGGAGAACCGGGTCCAGTACGAGGACAAGTCGGAGGTCTCCGGCGTCGTCGCGATGAAGGACGGCGCGTACACGCTTTCCGGCAAGTCGCTTGACATGAAGAAGGTCAAGGCCGTGAACCCCGAGCCCGAGAAGTGGCACGGCAGCGTCAATCTCAGCGGCGCGGCCGCGCGCGGCAACACCACGAGCGAGAAGGTCACGCTCCTCGCCGACGTGAAGCGCCGCTGGGAGAAGGACCGCCTTGCCGCCGACTTCGCGTACTACTTCGAGCAGACCGGCACGGACCGCGACACGAAGAAGAAGACGGACGACCGCATCGCGATCTCCGCGCAGGAAGACCACTTCTGGGCGACGAAGGTCTACTCCTACGTCAACGGCAAGTACGAGCGCGACGGCGTGAACGACCTCCAGTACCGCTACCGTCTCGGTACGGGCCTTGGCTACCAGTGGCTTGACGGCTACAACCACGAGTTCACCGGCAAGTGGTCGTTCAACCAGGAGGCCGGTCTCACGTACATCAAGGAGAAGTACGAGCACGAGAAGGACGACGACCGCATGGCGTTCCGCTACGCGCATCACCTCTCCTGGGCACCGCGCTGGGTGGACAAGTTCGCATTCACGCACAACCTCGAATACCTCCCCAGCTCCGACGACTGGGCGGACGCCTACCTGATCGACGCCGACGCCGGGTTCACCTACGACGTCGCCGCCAGCTGGCAGCTGCTCGGAAAGATGGAGTGGGACTACAACTCCGACCCCGGCGAGCACACCAAGTCCAGCGACTTCCGCTACCTCCTCGGCCTCGGCTACAAGTGGTGACGGACGATGCGGGTCGCCATATGCTATCCGCCGCTTCCAAGCGACAGGGGCGTTCCGCTCCTGTCGCAGAACAGGCAGTTCCAGTGGTTCTCCCGTCCGACGTACATCTTCCCCGTCGTCCCCGCCATCGCCGCGACGATGCTGAAGAAGGCCGGGCACGACGTCGCGTGGCTTGACGGCATCGCCGAGGAATGGACGCCCGAAAAGTTCCGCGAGGAACTGGCCGCGTTCAGGCCCGACGTCGTCGTGATGGAGACGAAGACTCCGGTCGTCAAGCGCCACTGGCGCTGGGTCGACGACATCAAGAACGGCGCCGTCCAGGGCGTGAACCCCGGCTGCAAGGTGGCGCTCGTGGGCGACCACGTCACCGCCATGCCGGAGGAGACGATGGAGAACTGCCGCGTCGACTACGTCCTGACCGGCGGCGACTGGGACTTCCTTCTCCTGAACCTCGTCGAGTCCGGCTTCGACCCGTCGAAGTTCGAGTCCGGCATATGGCACCGCGGCGGGAACACCGGCCGCTTCCGCCTCGACCACGACCTCAATGACGCGCCGTGGATTGACCGGGACCTCTGCAGATGGCGGCTCTACGCCACGAAGAACGGCAACTTCAGGCGCGTCCCCGGGACGTACGTGATGGCGGGGCGCGACTGCTGGCACGCGAAGTGCACGTTCTGCAGCTGGACGACGCTTTATCCCACGTATCGCACGCGCGACCCGATCGACGTCGTGGACGAAATAGGCGACCTCATCGAGCGCTACGGCGTCCGCGAAATCATGGACGACTCCGGGTCGTTCCCCGTCGGCGAATGGCTGAAGACGTTCTGCGACGAGATGATACGCCGCGGCTACAACAGGCGCATCCGCATCGACTGCAACCTGCGCTTCGGCCGGCTTTCGCTCGACGACTACAGGCTCATGCGCAGGGCGGGATTCCGCCTCGTGCTCTTCGGGGTCGAATCCGCGAACGATTCGACGCTGGAGCGTCTTGACAAGCGCCTGACCGTCCGCGAAGTCGAGCAGGGCGCGGAGTGGGCGTCGCGGGCCGGGCTTGACGTGCACGTCACCTTCATGTTCGGCTATCCGTGGGAAGGGCGCGAGGAGATAGCCCGCACCGTCGCACTCGCCCGCAAGATGCTCGCCAAGGCGTGGGCTTCGACGCTGCAGTGCACGATGACGATTCCCTATCCCGGCACCCCGCTTTTCAGGGAACTTGCCGTCTCGGACGGTCTTGCGACGCTTGACTGGGACGAGTACGACATGCGCCGGCAGATAATGAAGACGCCGCTCGTGACGGAGGACGAGATCAAGGGCGCCGTGCGGAAGGTGTATTCCGGCTTCTTCCAGCCGGAGGCGCTGCTGCGCCGGATGGCGTCCACCAGGACGCTTTTCGACTTCGGCTTCTACTATCGCGGCGTCCGCTCCCTGATAGGCCATCTGTTCGATTTCCGCCGCTGAAAAACGCATTGAACTTTCCCCTTGCGCCTTTGCACCAAAACCCCTATAATGTGAGAAACAAAAACCCTAGTAAGGTCTGTAAGCGAAAAGAGGATTTACGATGAAGAAGATGCTAATGGGTCTGTGCGTCGCACTGATGGGCGCGGCTGTCTACGCGCAGGAAGCGCGTCCTGGTTCCGACGCCGCGTCCGCCAATCCGCCTCCGGCGCAGGCTTCCTCGGCCAAGTCCGCCTGGCCGATCTGGCTTGCCGTCAACTCCAAGCAGGATCCCGACGTGATCGGCCTTCGCCTTACGCTCCCCTACGGCAAGTGCGACAGCGTCACGGGCTTCGACCTTGGCGTCTACGGAAGCTGCCGCTACTTCGAGGGGCTTCAGGTGAACGTCCTCCGCAACGAGGCCGAGGACGTGATGTCCGGCATTCAGGTGGGCGTCTACAATTCCGCCGGCCGTGCCGACCTCACGGGCTTCCAGTTCGGCCTCTTCAACGAGACGCGCTCCCTGCGCGGCGTCCAGCTGGGCGTCATCAACGTCGCCTCGCAGATGGAGGGATTCCAGATCGGCCTCATCAACCGCGCCGAGACGGCGTACGGCGTCCAGGTCGGCGGCGTGAACGTGATTCGCGAGAGCGAACTGGCGTTCTTCCCGATCGTGAACATCGGCTTCGACGTCTTCCCGAACTACTGATCGGCCGCAGGCATGAACGTCCGTCCCTTTTCCGCTCTCCGTCCGTCCGCCGCGAAGGCCGCCTCCGTGGCGGCGGTGCCGTACGACGTGGTCGACGCCGCCGAGGCGAAGGCGCTGGCCGCAGGCAATCCGGACAGTTTCCTCCACGTGTCGCGTCCGGAGATAGACATGCCGGATGGGACGGACGGTTCGTCCGCCGCCGCGTACGCCCAGGCGCGCCGCGCGCTTGACGCGCTGCGCTCCGCCGGCGTCCTCGTGCAGGACGCCGAGCCGAAGTTCTACGTCTACCGCCAGACGATGGGCGACCATGCGCAGACCGGGCTTGTGGCGGCGTTCGACACGCAGGACTACCTTGCCGGCGTCCTCAAGCAGCACGAGAAGACGCGCAAGGACAAGGAGGACGACCGCACCCGCCACATCGAGACGCTCAGCGCCCACACGGGCCCTGCGTTCCTGACGTACCGCGACGACGCTGCCGTCGACGCGCTTGTGGACGAGGTGTGCGAAGGCGTGCCCCGCGACGACTTCACCGCGCCGGACGGCGTCCGCCATACGACGTGGGACGTGCCGTCCGGGTTCAACTCCCGGCTCGAGGCCCTTTTCTCCGCAATCCCCGTCGCGTACATCGCGGACGGACACCATCGCAGCGCGGCCGCGAGCCGCTACGCGAAGGAGCGCGCTTTCGCGGGCGAGAGCCGCTGGTTCCTGGCCGTGGCGTTTCCCGCGTCCCAGCTCAAGATACTTCCCTACAACCGCCTTGTCGCGGACCTGAACGGAATGTCCGCGGACGACGTCCTCGCGGCGGCGAAGAAGGTCTTCCGCGTCGCGGAGGCCTCGGATGGAACGCCCGCCGAGGGCCGCCATGCGCGGATGTTCCTCGCCGGCCGATGGTACGACCTTGCCTGGGACGTCCCGGCGGGAACCGACGTCGTCTCCTCGCTCGACGTCTCCGTCCTGCAGGACCGCTTCCTCTCGCCCGTCCTTGGTATCGACGATCCGCGCACTTCGCCCCGCATTTCGTTCATGGGCGGGATTCGCGGGTTTGACGAGCTTAGGGGCTGTGTCGAGAGCGGAAGGGCCGCCATCGCCTTTTCGATGTATCCCGTCACGGTCGGCGAGATGATGGACATTGCCGACGCGGGGGCGATCATGCCGCCGAAGTCGACGTGGTTCGAGCCTAAACTCCGTTCGGGGCTGTTCGTGCATGTCGTGGATTAAGCGGCAGATGGTCTGGCTGCGCAGGAAGATCCTGCGCGAAAAGGCGTCGCCCGAGTTCATCGCCCGCGGATGGGCGATTGGAATGTTCTACGGCTGCACGATTCCCTTCGGTCTCCAGCTGGCGCTTTCCATTCCGACTGCGTTCATCCTCAGGGGCAGCAAGATCGGCGCCACCTTCGGTACGCTCCTCACCAACCATTTCACCATCTGGTTCATCTATCCCGCCCAGTGCTGGGTCGGAAACCGCCTTCTCGGCGGAGACCTCACGTTCGCCGGAATAGAGAACGCGATGAAGGACGTCCTCCAGAAGCAGAGCTGGGAATCGCTCTGGCAGCTTGGCGGAGACCTGGTGGGCGCGTTCTTCCTCGGCGGCGCAATCCTCGCGGCCGTCTGCGTTCCGTCGACGTACTACGGCGTCCTGGGCTACGTGAGGAAGAAGCGCTCCCGCGCCGCGAAGAGGGCCGCCCGCTCCTGCGGCAAGGTCGAAACGGCGGAGAAGGGCAATGCGGCGGAGAAGGACGAGGTCTGCAATGGATGAGGCGAATCCGTTTGCCGAGCGTCTGCTTGACCTCGTGGCGCGAATGCGCCGCCGCAGACTCGACGCCGTTCTCGTCTTCGGCGAGGCGAACGTCCGCTCCCTCACTGGCGTCGTGTGCGACAACGGATGCCTTCTCGTAACGCCCGGCTCTGTCGTCTTTTCCACCGATTTCCGCTACGTCCCGATGGTGCATCGCGTGGCGCCGTGGCTGGAGGTGGAGGAACTTGCGCGTGGGCGCACCTTCGCCGATTTCGCGAAAAGGCATTGCTGCGCCTGGACGCGCGTCGGCTACGAGGGCGAACTCGACGTCCGCCGCTTCCTGCAGTTGACGAAAAAATTCTCGGCGGCGAAGTTCGTGGACGTCGGCGACGACCTCCTTTCCCTGCGCGCGGTGAAGACCGTTGGCGAAATCGCGCGCATCGCCGCGGCCGAGGCGCTGAACGACGAGATATGGGAGCGGGCGCAGTCGGACATGAAGCCCGGCATGACGGAGAAGGACCTACAGCGCGTCATACGCGCCTACATGAACGCGCTTGGCGACGGCGAGGCGTTCGAGACGATCGTCTGCGCGGGCGCGAACGCCGCGGAGTGCCACCACGCCCCTGACGACACCATATGGCGCAAGGGCGATCCGCTGCTCGTGGACATGGGCGTCCTGCTGGACGGAATGCACGCCGACATGACGCGCTGCATCCGTCCTCCGAAGGGCGCCGACCGCGAGTACGACAAGGTGTACGGCATCGTGCTGAAGGCGAACCGCGCCGCAATCGCGGCGGCGCGCCCCGGAATGACTGCTGGCGAACTCGACGATGTCGCGCGCAAGGTGATTTCAGACGCCGGGTACGGCGAGGCGTTTGGGCATTCGCTTGGACACGGCGTTGGCTACGAGATCCATGAACTTCCGGTGGCGCGTCCCAATGACCGCACAGTCCTGGAACCGGGGATGTTCGTGACGATCGAGCCGGGAATCTATTTGGAGGGGCGGCTTGGGGTCCGCATCGAGGACCTCGTGCTGATCACGTCAACAGGCTGCGAAGTGATGTCTCACTCCGCTAAATGAAAAGGGCGACGACATGAAAAAGGCAACAATCGAAACATCCATGGGCAGCATCACGCTGGAACTGGACGACGCCAAGGCCCCCATCACGGTGAAGAACTTCCTCGACTACGCTGCGGGCGGACACTACGACGGCACGATATTCCACCGCGTGATAGACGGCTTCATGATCCAGGGCGGCGGCTTCACGAAGGACATGAACCAGAAGCCCACCAAGGCCCCGATCAAGAACGAGGCCGCCAACGGCCTTGCCAACAGACGCGGCACGATCGCGATGGCGCGCACGTCCGTCGTCGATTCCGCCACCTGCCAGTTCTTCATCAACCTCGTGGACAACGGCTTTCTCGACTACCGCGGCCCCGCGCCGCAGACGTTCGGCTACTGCGTCTTCGGGACCGTGACGGACGGCATGGACGTCGTCGACAAAATCGCGAAAGTCCGCACGGGCTTCGCCGGCCCCCACCAGAACGTGCCGGAGGAGCCGATTGTGATTAAGAAAGTCCATGTGTCCGCAGAGGACTTGAAGTAGTCGTCCATCGGTCGGCGCAGGGAGATGGCGGCAGGGCAGACCGCAGATGGCGAGCTTGAGACGGTCGACGGAACCGTCAAGAGCATCGTCTTCAGAAACGACGAGACCGGCTTTTCCATCCTCCGCGTCTCCGCGCCGTCCACCCGCTTCGCCCTCGGCGAACGCGAGACCACCGTCCTTGGGACGTGCGCAGCCGTCTGGGAAGGCGAGGAACTTCACGCCGAAGGCGTCTGGGTGACTGACCCCGTCCGCGGCCGCCAGTTCAAGGCAAAGGCCATCTCCTGCATCCCGCCAAAGTCTACGGAGGGCATCCGCCGCTATCTCGCAAGCGGACTGATCCGCGGCATCGGCCCGGTGCTGGCCGGTCGGATCGTGGACCGCTTCGGCGCGGACACCCTTGACGTCCTCGACCACCACTCTGGCCGCCTTGCGGAGATCAGCAAGCTCGGCCCTCGCAAGATAGCGCAGATCCGCCAGTCGTGGCGCGACGAGCGCGCGATGCGCGAGGTGATGATATTCACGCAGACGTACGGCATATCCGTCGCGAAGACGACGAAGATTTACCGCCGCTACGGTCACGATTCCATCGCCATCATCAAGGCGGACCCATATCGGCTCTGCCGCGACATCTGGGGCATCGGCTTCGCGACGGCGGACCGGATCGCGATGAGCGTCGGCATCCCGCGCGATTCGCCGCTCCGCGCCCGCGCCGCCGTCCTCCACACGCTTCGGACGGACGCGGAGGAGGAGGGGCATTGCTGGACTTCCGAGCCCGACCTCCTTCTCCACGCCAACGAGCTCGTCGAAATTTCGGTGGAGGTCCTTTCCGAGGCCCTTGCCGCCGAAGTCGCCGCCGGCCACGTCGTCCGCGACGGCGACAGGCTCTACGTCCGCGAACTCCGCATGGCGGAAGTCTACGTCGCCGCGAAGATGTCGCGCCTGGCGTCGACGCGATCGTCCTTTTCCGCGATAGACCCCGACAAGGCGATCGCGTGGTGGGAAGGCCGCACGGGCTTCACCCTCGCCCCGGCGCAGCTGCGCGCCGTGCGCGCGTCCCTCCGGTCGAAGGTCTCCATAATCACCGGCGGCCCTGGCGTGGGAAAGACGACGATCATCCGCGCGCTCGTGGACATCTACAGGGCGCGCGGCGGCTCGCACGCCATCCGGACGCTCCTTGCCGCCCCGACCGGACGCGCCGCGAAGCGCATGACGGAATCGACCGGCGCTCAGGCGCAGACGCTCCACCGCCTCCTGAAGTACAACCCGCAGACGAACGAGTTCACCTACAACGAGGAACGCCCGCTGCCGGGCGACGTCTTCATATTCGACGAGACTTCGATGGTGGACATCCGCCTGATGCGCGACATCGTCGCCGCCCTCCCCGATTCCGCGACGCTCGTCCTCGTGGGAGACATAGACCAGCTGCCGTCCGTCGGCCCCGGCAACGTCCTGCGCGACCTGATCAAGAGCGGAGAGATTCCCACTTCGCACCTCACCGAAATATTCCGGCAGGACAACTCCGGCCTCATCGTCCGCAACGCCCACCACGTGAACGCGGGCGAGGGATTCGAGACGCGGCCGGGCGAAAGCGACTTCTACTTCATCGCGCAGGAAGACCCGGAAAAGGCCCTGTCGATGGCACTGGACTTCATGACCTCGCGCATCCCGCGCCATTTCCACATGGACCCGCTCCACGACGTCCAGGTGCTCACTCCCATGCGGCGCAACGTCCTCGGCGCGGAGAACCTCAACACCGTCATCCAGCATCGCCTCAACGTGGACGGCCCTGCCGTGAAGCGCGGCGGAGTCGTCTTCCGCGTCGGCGACCGCGTGATGCAGCTCAGGAACAACTACGACAAGGACGTCTACAACGGAGACGTCGGATTCGTGAAGTCGGCGGACGAATCGAACCGTTCCCTCGTCGTCCTCTTCGACGGACGCCCCGTCGAATACGGCAGCGCGGACCTGGACGAGCTTTCGCTTGCGTACGCGACGACGATCCACAAGTCCCAGGGAAGCGAATACCCCGCCGTCATAGTGGTCCTCCACCGCCAGCACTACGTCATGTTCCAGCGCAATCTTCTCTACACGGCCATAACACGCGGCCGCAGGCTCGTGCTTGTCATCGGGTCCGCCTGGGCGGTGAAGAAGACGATCGAGACGAACACCGTGGTCGAACGCCGGACGTCCCTCGCCGAACGCCTCCGCGCCGCATCTCGCGGTGCGTCTTCACCAGCGTGAAGCCTGGCGGCGGGGCGGGACGCCCCGCCCTACCGGATGGCGGTTGCCCTCAACCGCCGAAAACGCGGCGGGGGAATGCGTCGAAAGGCATATCCGATTTGACAGGGAAAAAAAAAATGAATATAATTTTACGCATGCTTGCTCTTTGGGCGGACGGCTTTCGGCGGTCGTCGGTGCAAGGGGATTCGGTTTTCACAGGAGGCACGTATGCGTGGATTGTTGAAGAAAACGGGCGCGTTCGCGGCGGCGATGCTGGCGGGCGTCGCGATGGCGGCTGAACGGACTGACGACGGCCGCGGGCTGGTCGAGGCCTACGCGGGCACGGTGAACGGCGACGGCTACGGCCCGTTCCGCCATTCCGCGACGGCGGTGACCGGCGGAACCACGGGCTCCCAGACCGGAAACTCCATAGCGCGCGACCTCCCCAACACGTGGGCGCCCGAGCGCATCTACCAGCTGGAGCGCTACGGCGCCGTGACCGCCGTCTTCCCGAACCTCGTCCCCAATGCGTCCTACGTGCTGGAGTTCCACCTGGCGGAGAACTACTGGACGTCGGCGGGGGCGCGCCTCAACCGCTTCATCGCAAACGGCGTCGTCATAGAGAACTCGCTTGACATCTTCAAGGAAGCGGGCGGCGCCAACAAGGCCCTCTGCAGGCAGTACTCCGTCACGGCCGACGCCGAGGGAAATCTCACGGTGAAACTGGAGACGATAAAGGACAACGCCCACTTCTCCGGTCTCGCGCTCTTCGGCTCGTCCGCGCCCTCCACTCCCGCGCTCGTCTGCCCGAAGCCGACCGACTCCTTCGACCTCGCGTTCTCGTGGCAGCCTGCGACGGACGTTCTGCGCTACCACTTCCAGAAGGGCGAATCCGCCGACGGCCCCTGGACCGACCTCGAGGTTTTCGCGTCGGACGTCACGTCCACGACGCTCGTCGCCGCCTACGACCCCACCGCGACCGACCACTACCGCCTCGTCGCCTCGAACGGCGTGGGCGTCGCGGCAAGCCCCGTCGTGACGTTCGCCCCCGACGCCTCCAGCGGCGTCTCCCTCAAGACGCGCGGCGAGACAGTGGAGGACAATCCGGCCGCCATCTACCACGTTAACGCCATCGGCGAGGCGGACGATCCCGTCAACGCGCTTGCGGCGGATTCGATTTCCATCATGGGCTATCTTCTGGACATCGCGTCCGATTCCGCCCTCGCCGTTGGCGAGGGGCAGACGCTTTCGGCCGGCGTCCTGGGCGTGAACGCGGCGGGCGCCGCGCTCACCGTCTCCGGAGCCGGCACGGTGTCGCCGCGCGGACACCAGCTCTCGCTCACCGTCTCCGCCGGTGAACTGCGCATGGAGGCGCCCGTCTCCGACGCCGCCGGCGAAGGCGTCCTCGCCAAGAACGGCGCCGGCCGCGCCACGCTCGCGGGCGGCCTTTCGGGTTTCACGTCGCTTTCGCTCTCCGGCGGAACGCTCGCCTACGAGAACGCGGCGGACGAGGATTTCGCGGCGGCGCTGAGCGGCGCCGGCGCTTTCGAGAAGCGCGGAGAAGGGCGGCTGACGTTGACGAGCCAGAGCAGCGCGTTCACCGGCGACGCGCGCGTGGCGGAGGGGACGCTGCGGTTCGGCAGGACCGGTTCGGTCTTCCCCGACACGACGGGCGCGCTGACCGTAGAACCGGGCGCGACGCTCGACGTGGGCGTACCCGGCGCGGCGGCGCAGCTGGTGAGCCTTGGCTCGCGCAAGGTCGTCGTCAGCGGCAGCGGCGTCGACGGGAAGGGCGCGATAGTGAACGATTCGGGCGTCAGCCAGTACAACGCGCTCAAGGTCGGCGAACTCGCGGGCGACGCCACGTTCGGCGGGACGATTCCCGTCAAGGACACCGTCGCCGGCCGCTGGGACTTCCGCGGCGGATCGCTCGCGATGAACGGACACGGCATCGAGAAGGTCGGCAGCAACATGGTCTGCCTCACCGGCATCAACCTCGACGAGGGCGGCACGGTGAAGATCGACGTGAAGGAGGGCTACTGGTCGAGCGAGACGTACACCTCGTATTCGGGCGGCCCGGAGAACGCGTTCAACGTCTTCCCGGGCGCGACGCTCGACTTCTATTCGATGTCAAAGCCAATCACGTGGACGGTGAACCTGGCGGACGGCGCGACGCTCAACTTCCGCAACGGCGGGACCAATTGCAACCACCTCACCGGCCCCGTTTCGCTGGCGAAGGGCACGAACGTCGTCTCCGTGCAGTGGGACGTGCACGGTCGCATCTCCGGCCCCGTCACGGGCGAGGGAATGATGCACGTGAAGGGCGGCTGGGGGAATGAATGCCTTTGGTTGGAAAACGGCGCGAACGACTGGACGGGCGGCACGAAGGTCGAATACGGTGCGGTGCGCGCCGCGTCGAAGGGCTCGCTTCCGGGCTACGACGATTCGGGGCGGCTCGTCGTCACGAACGCCGGAACGGTGATCCTGCCGCTCGGAACGGGCGAGTGGGACTCCTCCGACGTTTCGGCGATGCTGACCGGCGGCGCCCTGCGGACGGCGAACTCCCGCGTCGGCGTGGACGTTGTGCCCGGCGGGGCGACGGTGTCGGAAGACCTCTCGTCCGAGCTGGGCGGCCTCTCGAAGCACGGCGCGGGGACGCTGGACATGACGGGGGCCGTCAATCTGCCCGCCGGCCAGCTCCGCGTGGTGGAGGGGACGCTTGCCCTGGACGGCTCGTCGTCATATGCGCGCGAGGTGGCCGTCATGGGCAACGGAACGCTTGTCCTCACGAACGGCGCGACGCTAGCCGTGCAGATGCCGAACAGCGGATGGCGCATGGCCGTCGGCGGCAAGTCCGGCGCCGTCGCCGAGGTCGTCGTCGAGGACGGATCCACGCTGAAGGCGGAGGAGGACTGCACTCTCGACAAGGGGACTTCGAGCATCGCCGTGGGCGTGACCGACAGCGACCGGGGTGTCCTGACCGTCCGGCCCGGCGGCACGGTGGCGCACAAGGTCGTTCTGGGCGCCCATGCGGGCGACGGCTCCAGGCAGGAGGCGCAGGGCGCGGTGGTCCAGAACGGCGGCCTCGTGCAGAACCAGGGCGGCGCGAGCAACGACATCCGCGTGGGCGACTACGGCTACGGCTACTACGAGCTGAACGCCGGCGAACTGGAGTGGTGGGGCTACGGCTCTATCGGCGGCGTCGGCGCGAAGGGGATGGGCGTGATGGTGCAGCACGGCGGCACGTTCCGCTACGTGCCGAAGTGGAGCGCGGGGCGCGTGGCCCTCTGCCGCGGCGGCAGCGGCGTCTACTACAACGACGGCGGGCTTCTCGACAACCCCGCCACGTCCGCCGCCCTCGTTCTTGGCGAGGCGGACAACCCCGGCGTCCGCGGCACGTCGGCGACGTTCACCCTCGACGGAGCCAACGCCGAGGCGAGGTTCAGCGCGAAGCAGAACGTCCACCTTGGCAACCGTCCGGAGCACGTGGCGACGATAAACCTCAACGCCGGCGGGACGCTGGAGTCGGGGACGATCGCCGCGCGGCCGAGCTACGCGCCGTCGAACACGGCGGACACGATATTCGCCTACGTCAACTTCGACGGCGGCGTCTTCCGCGCCCCCGCGACGATGCAGATGTTCTCGACGGCCTCGAACTGCAGTCCCAACGCGGTGACGGTCTACAAGGGCGGCGTCGTCTTTGACGTGCCGGACGAGGCCCACCGCCTCACCGTCTCCCAGCCCCTGCTCGCCCCCGCAGGTCAGGGCGTCGCCTCGATCGCGGCGCCGGCGGCCCTTCTGAACGCGACAGGATACATCGGCGCGCCGTTCATCAAGATTTCCGGCGGTGGAGGCACGGGCGCGACGGCCGTCGCGCTGTACGACTCGAAGACGCGGAAGGTCACGGGCGTCCGCGTGACGAGCGCCGGCACGGGCTACACGTCCGCGCCGACCGTCACTGCGACGGGCGGCGGCTTCACGAACCTCCATGTCTGCACGGCCACGCTTGCGCCGAACGCGGCGACGGGCGGAATCGTCAAGCGTGGCGCGGGCGCGCTCACGCTGTCCGCCACCAACACTTTCGGCGGCGGTGTCACGCTGGAGGGCGGCACGCTGTCGTTCGCCATCTCCAACGCGCTGCCGGCCGGCGCCGCGCTGACGCTGAAGGAGGGCGTCCTTTCGGCTGTCCAGCCGCTGGTCTGCGGCGCGGTGACGAAGACCGGTTCCGGCGCGGTGGAACTTGCGCCATGCACGTCGTTCGCCGGCTCGCCGGCGGTGACGGTCGAGGAGGGCGAGCTGAAGTTCGGCGCGGGCGGGCCGGGCCTCGCCTGCGGAGTCCTGAACGGCAGCGCGAACTGGACGGAGCCGTGCGCCATGGAGTCTGTCGCGCTTGGCCCGGTGCAGGCGAACTCGAACGACGGCTGGACGGACAACACGACCGTCGTATACCGCGGCTTCATCTGGAACCGGACGGAAGCGGACGCGACGTGGACGTTCCTGGAGCATTTCGACGACTATATCCGTCTCTGGATAGACGGCGAAGACGTCTTTTCGGACTACTCGTGGAACGTGCCTTCAAAGAAGACGCTCACCCTTTCCCCCGGCCCGCATTCGTTCGAGCTGCGCCTCGGACAGGGCGGTGGCGGCGCGGGGCCGTCCTCGCAGGCGGCGACGGTGACCGAGAACGGCGTTTCCTATCCGATTCCCGCCAAGTCGTGCGGCTTCATGGTGGACTGGCAGGGACGCGACACGTACGACCTGGCGAACTTCGAGAATCCGATGGACGCGGGCGACGGCGCGGTCTTCACGGTCTCTGCGTCCGACAGCGGCCTCCTTCCCGCCGGAACGCGGCTGACCGTCGCCGACGGCGCATCGCTGGATCTGGGCGCGGAGACGGTCCAGACCGTCGCCGACCTTTCGGGCGCTGGTGCGGTGACGAGCGGGTCTCTGCGTCCGACCGGCGCGTGGACGGTTGACGCGGGCGACTTCACGACGGGCCGCCATCTGACGCTGGCCGACGGGGCTCTCGACCTTTCGGCCGTGACGGGGATCTCCTTCGCGAACGCGACCGGTCTGCCGCTGCGCGGAATGTTCGTGATCGCCGAGGCGTCTGGCGGCTTCACTGGCGACCTGCGCGCGCTTGAGGCGCAGATGAAGGGTCTGCCGAAGGGGAACTGGAAGCTGTCCGTCTCCGGGACGCGCCTGCGCCTCGTCTACCCCTCTGGCACCGTTTTCGTCTTCCGCTGATCCGGCCCTTCGGCGCGACGGGGACGTCGCGCCCTGCCGATTCGCCGTTTGGCGTTGCATCGCCGCCATCCATTTGCGCGTCCGGCGGGTTTTGCATCGCGCGGCAGCCCCGCCGCGCCAATTGCCACTTTTTTTTTCGATTGCGTATTGACGGACGGGGTGGCATTTGATAAACTCTTCTTCGTTGTTTTCGGCGAGATAGCTCAACGGTAGAGCATCAGAATCATAATCTGCTGGTTGAGGGTTCGAATCCCCCTCTCGCCACCACTTCATGTAAAAAGTCCGATGGAAGGTCGGACTTTTTTCTTTCTTGGTCCTTTGGCGCCGTGTCGGAGAGGTTGCGCTGCCGTCTTCCATTTGCTACAATATGCGTAACGCATGGTGCGCAACGCGCGTTGTGCGGGTCACGAAACGATTTCAGCAAGGACATATCGATGGAGGCATTCATGGGAAAGGTTGCGGCCATTGCAGTTTGCGCGCTGATGGCGTGTGCCGCGTCTGCCGACGTCAGAATGCGGAACGTGGCCAGTCGCGGAGTATGGAGCGCGGCGGTGCCGGCGAACACCGTCGAGGCGGTGAAGGCGGCCTACGCCGCCGGCGCCACCTGCGTGGAGGTGGACGTGCACCATACGGCCGCCGGGCAGATGGTCTGCGTGCGTTCCGAGGCGGAGCTGAAGAAGGCGACGGGATGCGGGAAGAAGATACGCGACCTCACGCCGGCGGACGTCGCGTCGCTTGACCTCGGCGCCGGGGCCGGGCTTTCGCGTCCGTATCGCATTCCCACGCTTGAGCGGATATTGGCCGTCGTGCCTAAGTCGTGCGTCGTACAGACGGAGATAAAGGGATATTCCGCCGCGTTCGCGGACATGTTCGACAAGGCGGTGAAGGAGGCGGGGCTTTTGGAGACGAACGTCGTCGTGTCATCCTTCCGCTACGACGCGCTCAAGGACTTCAAGGGCCGCTATCCGGCGTACAGGGCGATATGGCTCGTAGGGCTGACGAAGCCCGTCGCGGGGAAGCCGTTCGAAGTGCAGCAGTACGTCGCGCAGTGCAAGGCGGCGAAGGTGGACGTGTTCTGCCCCGGATGCGCCGGGACGAAGGGGGGCATGAAGCCGTCGGACGTCGCCGCGCTGCGGGCCGCCGGGATCGAGTTCAGGGTGAACAGGGTCGATTCGCCGGACGACCTCAGGCAGGCGAAGGCGCTCGGCGCCGCGGGGTTCACTACGTCCGACTGGAAGGGCGCGTTCGCGTGGGCCGCGGAAATCGGCGGGGTCGTCCTGCTCAAGTAGGGCGTCATCCTCGTCGCGGTCGCGTGAATTGCGCGGACGCGCCCATTTCAACGCCAATTTCAAATGACAATGCGCGTTGTTTTTGCTACACTTCATGCAACCAGTCGGAGTTGCGCCGCAGTGCGGCCGCGGCCGGGAAAAGAAGCAGACCAAGGAGTTTTGAAATGGCGTTGAACATCGTGACGGACATCGACGGCCGCGTGGCCGTCAAGCGCGTGCTTATGAGCGTGTCGGACAAGACGGGCCTTGACGAATTCGTTCCCGCGCTCGTGAAGTCCTGTCCGGGCGTCAAGGTCTATTCCACCGGCGGCACGTACGCGAAGGTAAAGGAAATCCTCGGCGACGCGGCGGCCGGCACGCTCGTGGCCGTCAGCGACTACACCGGCCAGCCGGAAATGCAGGGCGGCCTCGTCAAGACCCTAGACTTCAAGATCTACCTCGGTCTCCTCAGCGAGACGTACAACCAGGCGCATCGGGACGACCTGAAGCGCCTTTCGGCCACTCCGATCGACATGGTCGTCGTGAACCTCTATCCCTTCGAGGCCACTGTCGCGAAGGAGGGAGTCACGCCGGAGATGGCCCGCACGAACATCGACATCGGCGGCCCGTGCATGGTCCGCGCCTCCGCAAAGAACTACCTTCGCGTCGCATCCGTGACAGATCCGCTTGACTACGCCGGCATTGCGAACGAGCTTGCCGCGCACGGCGGCACGATTGGCTTCGACACCCGCTTCAGGCTCATGAAGAAGGCGTTCGCCCACACCGCCCGCTACGACGCGGCGATTGCGGACTTCTTCACCACGCGCGCGTGGGCGGACGTCGACGGAACGTACTCCAAGCGCTGAAGGGCCGAACGGACATGAAGCAGCAGATAAACCTCCTCAACCAGCTTCAGGAACTCGTCCTGACCCGCGACGAGCACCGCCAGACCGGCGACGGCTCGCACCTTGATTCCCTCAACGACTCCATCGACGCGCTTGTCGGACAGCTCGAACCTCTTTCTCGCGCTCTCTACCAGCGTCTCTACAAGAAGGACCACGTCGTCATGACGCCGATGGTGAACGGATGCTGCGCCGTCTGCGGAATGCGCCTTCCGATCTCGCAGGTGCAGCAGGTGCGCATGGCGAAGCGCCTTCAGGCATGCTCTTCGTGCGGGCGCATCCTTTTCAACGAGGAAGAGGGCGCTCCGCGCTCGAAGGCGGAAAAGCCCGCGCGCGGCGAGCCGCCGCGCAACGGCATCAGCCGCTTCTCCGCCGAGGAGCTGATGATATGCGACCTCAAGGGCGTGACGACGGAGGCCGTCATATGCGAGATGGCCGCCACGATGGCGAAGAGCGGCTTCGTCTCGAACCCGGACGCCCTCGTTACGGCCGCGCTTGAGCGCGAGAGCGTCCTTTCCACGGCGATGGACGGCGGTCTGGCGTTCCCGCACGTGCGCGGCGTGGAGGGCGGCGGCCTCACGCTGGCGCTTGGCGTCTCCAGGAACGGCTTCGAGTTCGACTCCGCCGGGACGAAGGTGCACTTCGTCTTCTTCAGCGTCATTCCCGTGGCAGTGAGCGCGTTCTACCTTCGCCTCATGTCCGGCCTGAGCGAGGCCTTCGTGAAGCCTGAGAACAGAGACCTTCTCATGAACGCCGCCACTCCGGTCGACCTCTGGAAGGCTCTCGTCAAGACCACGCGCTCCACCGTGAAGTGAACGTTCGGCGGATTCTGCCGGGAAGGACTTGAACGGTGACGCGGCTTCGGCGGGCATGGCTTTCGTTCTTCGCCTCGCGCCTTGTCTGCGCGGGTGCGGATTCCCTCGTCATGGGCGCGGCCTACCTTGGCGCCTTCGCACTGCGCCTTGACTTCGCCGAGCCGCAGTGCGGGTGGCGCGCCGTCGCCCTGAGCTTCCTGACTGTCTGGCTTGTGCAGACGGCGAGCCTCTGCCTCTTCGGCTGCTATCGCCTCGCCTGCCGGCGGACTTCGCTTTTCGACCTTCCGCGCTACGTGGCGGCGGTGGCGCTTTCGGCGGTCGCGCTTCTGCTGTCGCGCTTCCTCCTCCCGTCGTCGAACCTGTCGGCGTTCCGGCCGCCGTACTCAGTCACGCTCATCAACGCCGTCCTTCTGCTTGGCGGCCTTTTTGGAGTCCGCATCCTGTGGCGGCTCTACAAGTCGTCAAGGCAGGACGTCGCCGCGCTTCTGAACCGCGACGAGACGTACCCCGATTCGGCGGACGTCGTCTCGCTCCTGCGCGGCGCCTGCGTGATGGTGACCGGCGCCGGCGGGTCGATCGGCCGCGAGCTAGTCAGGCAGGTCGTGCGCAGCGGCCCGCGCCTCGTCCTTCTCGTAGAGCGCGGCGAGAACGCGCTCTACGAGATAGACCGCGAGATCCGCCAGCTTGGCACGGACGTGAAGTGCCTTCCGCAGATGGTCGACGTCACGGACGAGCGGCGGATGCGCGAGATCTTCGCCGCATACCGTCCGGAGATCGTCCTCCACGCCGCGGCGTACAAGCACGTTCCGATGGTGGAGGCCAATCCGCGCGAGGGAATCCGCAACAACACGATCGCCACGCGCCGCCTCGGCGAGATGGCGCGCGACGCGGGCGTGAGGCGCTTCGTGATGGTCTCCACCGACAAGGCGGTGAATCCGGTCGGCGTCATGGGCGTCACGAAGCGGCTGGCGGAGGTCCTTCTGATGGACTTGAACGACGCGTCTTCCGCATCCTCTGGCCCGTCGCGCCCGTCCACGCTCTTCTCCGCCGTAAGGTTCGGCAACGTGATCGGCTCCAGCGGAAGCGTCGTGCCGCTCTTCCGCGAGCAGATCGCCGCGCATCTGCCGGTGACCGTCACGCATCCGGACATGAAGCGCTACTTCATGACGGTCCGCGAGGCGGTCGGGCTTGTCCTGGAGGCGGCCGCCCTTGCGAAGGGCGGCGAGGTCTTCGTCCTGGACATGGGAAAGCCCGTCAGGATAGTCGACCTGGCGGAACAGCTCATACGGCAGGCGGGGTATCGTCCGTACGTCGACATTCCCATCCGCTTCACCGGCATCCGCCCCGGCGAAAAGCTCTTCGAGGAGCTCGACGTCAGCGAACGCAGCGCCATAAGGACCGGGCACGCCCGCATATTCATCTGCCGCCACGCCTCCGGCGACGCCGCGGCGGTCGGCGCGCTTGTCGCGGAGCTCGTCGAGAGCGGCTGCACGGACGACGAAATCCGCCGCCGCCTGAAGGAGTCCGTCTGAGACCAAGCCGTTTCGCAACCGCCCGGGAGAGAGCCATGCGACTGAGAATAGAGAGATTTGCCATATGGCGCGAATCGGAGGAGTGTCCGAAGCCGGACGTCTCGTTCGTTCCGCCGCTTGACCGCCGCCGTCTGACAGACGTCGAGCGCGCCGCGCTGTGCACCGCCTGGCCCGTCGCCGGCGGCCCGTGCGAACTCCCCATGGTCTTCGCGTCGCGCTGGGGCGAGATCGGCGTCACCCTTAGGCTGATGCGGCAGTTCCACGACGACGGCGAGATGTCCCCTGCCGGCTTTTCCGCGTCCGTGCACAACGCCGCCCCCGGCGCGTTTTCCATTCTTGCGAAGGACCATGCGCCGTACACGGCAGTGGCAGCGAGGGAGCGGACGCTGGAGTCCGGCCTGATCGAGGCCTTTTCGCAGATGCGGCCGGTCCTTTTCACGTACGCCGAGGAGGCGACGCCGAAGTTCTACCGGTCGGTTTTCGGCGAGCCGCAGCCGGCCTGTTCCGTTTCCGCCTTGATCGTGCCGGACGAATCGGGGGACGTCGAGGTGGAGTTCCGCTGCTGCATTCTTCCATATGTGTCGTTTGAGGAGTGGGCGGCGTTTCTGACCGGCGACGCATCGGAGTTCTCCACGGCGCATTTCCTGATGACGAGGCGGAGCGCGGCGAGTTGAGCGGACGCGCGCCAACGTCGAAGGGGAGACCGTGCGTCCGTCTTGCGCGGAGCGTCCTTGCGGCCGTATTCTTCGCCGCGTTCGGAATAGGCGGGCTTTTCATCGGCGGCGCGCTTTTCCCCGCGCTTCTTCTCATTGGCCAGCGCCCGCGCGCCGGACGCGCGATGCGCCGTCTCGTCGCCGCGAGCTGGCGGCTGTTCGTCGTCGTGGCGCGGGTGACGGGGCTGTTCCGCATTTCGATATCGGATGAAGATCGCGCCCGTCTCGCATCGCTGCGCGGGCGCGTGGTGGTGGCGAACCACGTCACGCTGCTGGACGTCGTGGTCCTGTCCGTATTCCTTCCCGACGCCACTTCGATCGCCAAGGCCGCCGCCCTGCGCAATCCATTCTATTCGCGCATAGTGAAATCTGTCTTCATTCTGAACGACGACCCGGCGGGGGCTATTCGCGACGCCGTTGCGCTTCTGCGCGAGGGCGTGGACGTGATCGTGTTCCCCGAAGGCACGAGAACGCGGGGCGTCGCGGCGGAGCGCCGGATGCGTCGCGGCGCGGCCAGGATTGCGCTCGAGGCCGGAGTCCCGGCGCTGCCGGTCTTCATCTCCTGCGAGCCGCAGACGCTTGGCAAGGGGCAGGCGTGGCACGACGTCGCTGACCGGACGATAACGTGGACGCTGCGGGTGCGCGAGGAGATTCCTGCGCGGACGCCGTCCGCGTCGCTGAGCCGTCACGCCGCGGCGGCGGCCCTGACGCGGGAAATCGAGGAAAGACTGTGGAAAGAGGAGGAGACGCCATGTCCGGAAAGCTGATCGCCGCATTCGCGTCTGCCGCCGTGTCCGTAGTCGCGGCGCTTGCCGTTGCCGGATGCTCCACGACGCTCGTCCGCGACCGGCCGAACGCCGTCTCCTTCCGTTCCCTTGCGCCAATCGAGACGGCTCCGCTTGCGGAGGCCTTGCTCGATCTGCATGGGGTTCGCGCGCAGGCCATTGAAGGCGCGTGGAAGGAGAACGCCTTTGCGGCGGAGGTCGTGATGAAGGGCGACGGAAGCCGCTTCACGGCAGTCTTTCTGGCGCCGCAGATGCGCCTTGCCACGTTGACGCTGGAGCGACCGCACTCCATCCGCTTCGAGCGGGCGCCGCAGATACCGCGCTCGTTCGAGCCGGAGTACCTTATTGCCGACCTTGCGTTCATCAATCTTGAAACGGAGGTCCTCCGCCGGGCGTTCGGCTCCGGCGCGATTGTGTCGGACGACGGCCGCGTCCGCCGCGTGGCGGCTGCCGACGGCTCGCCGATCGCCGAGCTCGTCCGTTCCGAAGACGGCTCTCTCCGCTACCGCAATCTCGTGTACGGATACGACTATTCCATCCACCCCGCCGCGCAGGAGTAGCCGTAGGCAAGGTGGCGAGGATAGGCGTTCTGGACTCCGTCTCGGCTATGGACGGTCGATGCGGATTGCCGTTTCAAGCGGACGCTTGCGCGTGGGGAACGCGCAGACCTCCCGTCCGGCTCGCAGAAGGGCGGCTCGGCCGGCTTCGACGCGGATTTCGTCTCCGCCGATCGCGTTGGCCGCGAGAAAGCACTTTTCAAGTCCGTCGCCGCGCCCGAAGTTCCACGCCTCGTCTGGCTGCGCCACGCGGCCGGGGCCGTCGTAGATCGATTCGTCCGGCAGCGCGGCGATCCTCTCCAGGACCGCTTCGGGCGGAAGGCCGGAGAGGGCCGACTTCGAGACGGGCGACCTTTCGACGGCGGCCTTCGCGAACGGCTCCGCCTCGGTCTGCGACAGGTCGTGCGCCGCGTATGGCGCCAGCGTCGCGGAGCGGTTCGCGCCGCGGAGCGCGGAGATGCGGTCTACGATTTCCGCGTAGCCCATTTCCGGCGTGAGGGAGAGCGGCGTCTCGTCGGCGGTGAACGTCACGCGAGACGGGTCCGGCAGACGCGGGACGACGAGCCGCCTGTCGGCGGCGTCTTCCGGCGGCTGGAGAAAGGCGTTCAGCTTCCGGGAAAAGGCGTCGTAGGCGGTCGGCGAGATTGTGGCCTCAGGGTAGAGGAGGTGGATGTATCCGCTTGAATGCGAGACGATCGTCACGCGCTCGTGCTCGAGGGCGCGGCGCGCCTGCCGGGAGATGACCGTGCCGTTGGACCACATGGCGCGGGTGACGAGGCGGCGGTTGTTGGTGAGGATGCCGGAGTCGACGTCCACGAAGTTCTGGGAGTGGAGGGGCGTCGCCATGAGGTAGATGGATTCGAGGGGGAGGCCGCAGACGACGAACGCGGCGGCGGCGTAGAGGCCTGCGAGCGAGACGCATTCCCCCGCGCCGGCGGAATGCCCGTCGCGATGCCTGAAGGCGTCCATGGCCTCTATGGTCTCCGTCTTCCAGTAGGGAATCGTGTCTGCCGCGTACTTGTCCAGTCCGAAGTGCCGGCGGATGTCGATGTCGTAGTAGTAGACGTCGCCCTGGTAGCCGAAGAGCGCGTTGGACTTCGATATCTCCTCCGGCGCGAGGAATGGCGCGAAGCGCGCGAGCTCCCGCTCCTGCGTCGTAAGGCCCCACGTCTCCAGGTCGAGGTTGAAGGCGTAGTTGTCCATGATGTGCTGGCGGAGGCGCTGGAGGCGCTTCTTGGGGCGCATTTCGCGGACGCCGGCGAACCAGTCGAGTTCGCGCCACGCCCAGAGACGGCGCGACGTGGCGTTCGCGAGCACGAGGGCGTACATGAGGGCCGGGAAGATGAATATCTCCATGTCCGAAAGGGTGCAGGCGGACGACTTCTCCTCAAGGCCGGGCTGGGCTGTTTTCTCTGAATGCATAGGCCGCACATTATACCATTTTTTCTTCCCGCTTCCCGCCTGACGCGCCACGTTTTGCCCTCGTTGTGGTATAATGGCGTTTTCAGGAAAGAAGAGAAGAAGGACTTGGAAAGCATGAGCGTGAAGAAACTGTTGTCCGCAAACGAAGCGGTGGCGCATGGCGCGGCCCAGGCCGGCTGCGCGGTGGCGAGCGCCTATCCCGGAACGCCGTCCACGGAGATCCTGGAGAATCTGGTCAAGTTCAAGGACGTCACGAAGTGCGAATGGGCGGTGAACGAGAAGGTGGCCATGGAGACCGCGATCGGCGCGTCGATCGCCGGCGCCAGGTCGCTCGTGACGATGAAGCACGTGGGGCTCAACGTGGCGATGGACCCGCTCATGACGTTCACCTACGTCGGCGCCACGGGCGGCATGGTCGTCGTGACGGCGGACGACCCGGGGATGCACTCGTCGCAGAACGAGCAGGACAACCGCAACGTCGCGAAGTTCGCGCGCATGCCCATGTTCGAGCCGTCCGATTCGCAGGAGGCCTACGAGATGGTGCAGGCCGCGTTCGAGGCCTCGGAGAAGTACAAGGTCCCGGCGATGCTGCGCCTGACGACGCGCACAAGCCATTCCAGTTCGCTCGTCGACCTGACGGGCTTCAGCCCGGCCACGCGGCCGGCAATCCCCTACACGAAGGACATCTCCCACACGATCCCCGTGCCGCTCTTCGCCCGCCAGCACCGCGTGAAGGCGCAGGCGCGCACCGCCCAGATGGCGGCGGACGGCGCCGGCAGCCCGCTCAACCGCATCGAGCCCGGACGCCGCGACCTCGGAATCATCACGAGCGGCGTAGCCTACCAGTACGTGAAGGAGGTGTTCCCCGAATTCTCCACGCTCAAGCTCGGCTGGACGAATCCGCTGCCGGCGGAGCTCGTGAAGAAGTTCGCCGTGTCCGTCGACCGCGTGCTCGTGGTCGAGGAGCTCGACCCGTTCCTGGAGGAGCAGGTGAACGCCATGGGCATAACGACCGTCCCGCACAAGACGGACCTCGACATCTGGGAGCTTAACCCCGACCGTCTGCAGAACCTTCGCCACGAGCTGGTCGGCGACGTCGACGAGGCGAAGCCCGTGACGCCGGACGCCACGCTGCCCACGCGCCCGCCCGTCCTCTGCGCCGGCTGCGGACACCGCGGCGTCTTCTACGTCCTCTCCAAGCTGAAGGCCACCGTGACCGGCGACATCGGCTGCTACACGCTCGGCGCGTTCCCGCCCCTCAACGCGATGGACACGACGATCTGCATGGGCGCGTCCATCGGCAACGCCGCCGGCATGAAGAAGGCCGGGTTCAAGGGCCGCATCTGCGCAGTCCTGGGAGATTCCACGTTCTTCCACAGCGGCATCACCGGCATCCTGAGCGCCCGCTACAACGGCACTCCCGTGACGACCGTCGTCCTCGACAACCGCATCACCGCCATGACCGGCCATCAGGACAACCCCGGCACGGGCAGGACGCTCGAAGGCGATCCCGCGCCGGTCACGGACATCCAGGACGTCGCGAAGGCCTGCGGCTACAGGAAGGTCGTCAAGGTGAGCGCCGACGACCTCAAGGAGCTCGAGCGCGTGCTGACGGACGCGATGGACGGCGACGAGGGCGCACTGATCGTCGCCTACGCGCCGTGCCGCATCGCGGCGAAGCTCACGAAGGAGGGCCTCTGCGAGGTCGACGCCGAAAAGTGCAAGGCCTGCGGCGCCTGCTTCAAGATGGGATGCCCCGCGATGACGCGCGGCGCGGAAGTCGCGCCCGGCCGCTTCCAGATGAAGATCGACCCGTCGCTCTGCGCCGGGTGCATCCAGTGCGGGCAGGTCTGCCCCTTCGGCGCGATCCGCCGCGTCCGGTAGAGATCAGAGGGAGGAATGATGGCTGAACCGAAGACCCTGTTCGACCAGTTCAAGTTCCAGCGCGAAACGCGCGGGGACGAGACTGCGTTCCTGATCGGCTCCGGCGACAGGCCCGTGCCGATTTCGTGGCGCAAGTTCACGGACGAGATAGAGGAAATAGCGTTCCTCATCCAGAAGTACATGCCCGGCGCCACGATCGGCCTCCTTGGCGAGAACTCCTACGAGTGGATGACCGCGCACGTCGCCTGCACCTTCGGCGGCGCCTGCGTGGTGCCGCTTGAAATGGGTCTCTCCCCGGAGGAGATCGCCGAACGCCTCGTCTTCGTCGGCGCGAAGCTCCTCGTCCATTCCGCCCTCCAGAAGGAGAAGGCCAAGGCGGTCAAGCGGCTTCTCCCCGACTTGATGGTCGAGGGCTTCGGCTCGCGCATGGCCGACAGGATGCTGGCCTACGCCGCGCAGCAGCTCTCCGGCGGCGAGAAGGGCGTCTTCTCCCAGCCGGCGCGCAACGAGGATGACACCGCGATGATCGTCTTCACGAGCGGCACGACCTCCAAGCCGCGCGGCGCGGAACTGACGCTGCACGGCATTCGCGCGTTCTCGGACTTCTCGTCCTCCCAGCTTCAGATCAAGGCCGGCTCCAGGTCGCTGATGCTTCTGCCCCTGCACCACATCTTCGGCGTGTGCACCACGTACATGATGCTCGCGCACGGCGTGGCCCTGGGCGTCTGCCCGGACTTCAGGCGCATCTACGAGGCCGTCGAGCGCTTCCGCGCGAACTTCCTCTTCCTCGTCCCGGCCCTCGCCGAACTGCTTGCGATGAAGATATCCAAGCACGGCGACAGCGCGGAGGAGGTTCTCGGAGCCCCGCTGGAGTGGATTCTGACGGGCGGCGCCCCGTGTCCGCAGCGCACGCAGTCGAGCCTCATCTCGCTCGGCATCCGCCCGCTCGGCGGATACGGCCTCACGGAGACGACGTCGCTCTACTCCATTTCGCCGTTCGACGATTCGCATCTCGGGTGCGCGGGACAGGCCTGCGGCGGGAAGTGCGAGATGGAGACGCGCGTCTCGAAGGACGGCATCCTCCAGATCCGCGGGCCGTCCGTCATGAAGGGCTACTACAAGGACCCCGCGCGCACGGCGGACGTCCTTGACAAGGACGGATGGTTCACGACCGGCGACTACGGCCGGATCGACGAGGACGGAACGGTGTGGATCACCGGACGCGCCTCGCGCACAATCATCCTCTCTTCCGGCAAGAAGGTGGCGCCGGAGGAACTTGAGGAAAAGCTCATGTCCCTTCCGGGCGTGCGCGAAGTTCTCGTGTCCGGAGACCTCGTCACGCGCGAAGTCAAGGCGGAAGTCTACGCCGTGGTGTCGGAGGAGACCGTCCGCCGCCAGATCGACATAGTCAACCGCTCCCTGCCGCTCCACAAGCGCATCCGCGAAATCGTCGTGCGCGCGGAGCCTTTCCCGCGCACGGCTTCCGGAAAGATCATGGTCTCGTCCACCATCTCCCCCGCCGCCCGCGCGAAGGCGCAGCGTCCCGTCCGCGAAAGGCCGGCGGAGGCGCACAGGCCCGCCCCGGCGTTGGTCGCGGACGCCCCCGCCGTCCCTCCGCCCGTGCCGCGTTCTCCGCTCGTCGGCGCGGTGGCCGTCGGGAAGGGCATTTCGCGCCTTGCCGTCCGCCGCTGGAAATGGGTCGTGGCGATTCTCGCCGCGATGTCCGGCGCGGTGCTGCTGTGGAACGTCTTCGGCTCGGCCATTCTCGATTCGCTCCCCGCTGCCGACAAGTGCCTGAAGAAAGCCTTGTCCCTTGTTGGCGAGAGCGGCGAGTTCATCCTTGCGCTCCTTGTGCTGATCGCGGCGGTTGTCGTGTGGCTCACGGTCTTCAGGACGAAGGGCAGGGACGAAGACGAAGGAGACGGAAATGAAAGCTGAATTCATGTCCACGGTAGACTGGCTGATGCACGGAGGCGTCGCGTTCGCGCTGAACCTCCTCACTGCGGCTCTGATTCTCTTCTTCGGCTCTTTCGCCGCAAAGGCGATTGTCGCCGCGACGCGCAAGTCCCTGAAGAAGATGAAGCGCGTGGACGAGCTTCTGGCGACGTTCATCTGCAGCGTCGTCTCGAAGACGTGCTGGGCGATTCTCGCAGTCCTGGCCCTCGCCCGCCTTGGCGTGGAGGTGGGGCCGCTCGTGGCGAGTTTGGGCGTCACCGGCGTCGTCCTCGGCTTCGCGTTCAAGGAGTCGCTGGGGTCGCTGGCCGCCGGTCTCATGATTGCGCTCAACCATCCGTTCAAGGTCGGCGACTACGTTGTCGCCGCCGGAGTGGAGGGCACCGTCCTTGAGTTGAACATGATGGCCACCGTGCTGGCGACGTCGGACAACAAGCGCGTGACTGTGCCGAACGGCCTTGTCTGGGGCAAGCCTGTCACCAACTTCACCGCCCTGGGAATACGCCGCGTGGACTTGTCCGTCGGCGTCGCCTACGGCTCGAACCTCGACGAGGCGATTCGCGTTGCACACGAGACGGTGGCGGGCGTCCCCGGCGTCCTTGCCGACCCGCCGCCGGTCGTCCGGATTCTTTCGCTGGACGCCTCGTCCGTGACGATCGCGCTGCGCCCCTGGGCGACGTGCGGCGACTACTGGAACGTGCATTCCGCCGTCCAGAAGGCAATCGAGGAGGCGTATGCCGCCGCGGGCATAGAGATTCCGTTCCCGCAGATGTCCGTCCACGTGGAGAGCAGGTAGATGGACTGGCCGCGGCATGGAACGCGCAGTGCGCTTCGCTTCGGAAGCCGCATTCTTCTCGTCGCGGCCTTTGCCCTTTCCGCAGTCCTTTCCCTTCCCGCCGCCGCGGAGGCGGACGACGCGGCGGAACTTCGCTTGCAGGTCGCCGCCCTCAAAGCGGAGTGCGAGACGCTGCGAAAGGAGAACCAGGATCTTCGGCGGGAGCTCGTGGCGCGTCGGACCGGATGGGCGACGACGAACGTGCCGGTCCGCGTAGAGGGGAGCGGCGGCGCGGTGGCGGCCGGCGAGGCGCCGGCGACGGGCTACTGGCTGTCGTCGAAGTCGCGAATACGGCACAATCCGCGCTGCCGCAATTTCGGCAGGGTGAAGGGGAGGCCTTGCAAGGCCGGCGAAGGGCGTCCATGCAAGACGTGCGGCGGATGAGCGTCCGGCCTTTTATGCGCCGAATCGCCGCGGCGGCGCGCCTCGCCGCGACGTGCCTTGCCGCGCTGTCGCATTCCGCCCTTGGCGACGTGGTGGCGATGACTTGGAACATGAAGTGGTTTCCGTCCGGAGTCGCGAACCTCAAGGCGGACGCGAACGCGGAGACGAGGCGCATTCTCATGGCGGGCGGCGTCGTGTCCGCCGCATACCACGACCAGTGCCGGAAGGACGCCCCCGGGCTCGTCCTTCTCGCGCAGGAGGTGCGCGACGCGGATTCGTGCAGGCGCTTCGCGGAGGCGAGCGGCGTCAGCGGACTGAAGGTCGTCGCGGTGAGCGAGTTCGCGGACCCCGCCGGCGTCCCCTACTGGCAGCAGCAGGCGATTCTCTCCACGCTCCCGGTCGTCGATTCGGGATTCGCCGTCTGGGCGCACGACGACGGCGTCTCCATCCCGCGCGGATTCGCGTATGCGCTTCTGGACGGCGGCGGCGACGGAAAGGTGCTGTGCTTCAGCCTCCATCTCAAGAGCAACCGCAACGACGGCGGCACGCTTCTCGGAACGCAGAAGAACATCTACAAGCGCGAGGTCGCCGCCGCGCAGATCCTTGCTCTTGTCAGGGAGCGGCGCGTCGGGCTTGACGGCGACGTCAAGATCCTTGTGGGCGGCGACTTCAACACGAACGAGGACAATCCGCTCTTCGTGAGCGAATCCACGCTGCGCTCCTTCTACGGCGCCCACTTCAGAAGCTGCTTTCGCGACTTGAAGAGGTCGCAGTGCGTGACATGGCCGGGAAGGGGAGGTCTTCCCGATTCCACTTTCGACTACATCCTATATCGAGGATTCGACCGCATCGTCTCCCGCCGCATATATTCGGGTTCGCCCGTCTCCGACCACAACCTCGTCGCCATAAGGCTCAGGGCGGCAAAATGAACCTGGCGCTGTTTTTCGAGGGCACGGGGCAGGGAGTGCGCGGGAAGAGGACGAACGTCTCGCTCGTGCACGAGGCCTGCGTGGAGGACGACGGGCAGCGGCTTCATCTCGAGGCGGGGCCAGGCGCGCGCGTGGGCACGTTTCTTCTCGGCCGTACGTCGGGCGTAGGATGGCGGACCATCTTCGCGGACGCCCGCCGGTGGTACGAGGGCCAGGTGGCCTCGCGTCCGTCCGGAGCGCCGCCGGACAGCGTGTTCCTCTTCGGCTTTTCGCGCGGCGCCCTTCTCGCCCGCCATTTCGCCGCCTGGCTGGACAAGCTGGGCGTCGAAGTCGTCTACATGGGCCTGTGGGACACGGTCGACGCGACGCCCGGCCTTGCCGTCTCCGAGGAATGCCCCGCGAACGTGCGCTTCGCCCGCCATGCCGTCGCGGAGCACGAGGCGCGCCGCTTCTACGCGCACGTGCCGCTCAGGGGCGGGCGGGTGGAGGAGGAGCTCTTCCCCGGCGTCCACAGCGACGTGGGCGGACTCTACGAGGACAACCACGAGCTGGCGGACGCAGCGCGCGCGTGGGTCGCCTCTCCTGCCGCCGAGCGCGGGCTGCGCTTCCGCGTCGGAACGGACTTCTCCTCGACGTGCGCCCCCGCCACGGCGGTGCGCCACGATTCCCTCCGCCTCGTCTCAAACCTCTTCGGACTCCTCCGTCCGGTGCGCCGCCTCTTCCCCGCCACGATGCGTCGCCACGGCGAGCGGAAGTGACGCGCCGCCTTCAACGCGCTGTACGCGCGACGGCGAAGGGGCTTGATTGTCCCGCCGATTTGTGGTTTAATGTCCACCCTCAATGACACAGACACCTCCAGTGGGAACGTTCGAGATCCGGACGCGGGACGCGCATTCGCGCGCGCGCACCGGCGTCCTTCACACCGCGCACGGCGCGGTCGAGACGCCGGTGTTCATGCCCGTCGGCACGCAGGCCACCGTCAAGGCGCTCGAGCCGAGGGACTTGCGCGAGAACGGAGCGTCGATAATCCTCTCCAACACCTACCATCTGATGCTGCGTCCCGGCATGGACGTGATCGCCAACGCGGGCGGGCTGCATTCGTTCATGGACTGGGAGCGTCCGATCCTCACCGACTCCGGCGGCTTTCAGGTGTTTTCGCTTGCGAAGATGCGCAAGCTCACGCCGGAGGGCTGTTGGTTCAACTCGCATCTTGACGGGCGGCGCGTGTTCCTAGGCCCGCGCGAGTCGATGGAAGTCCAGAGGATTCTCGGCAGCGACATAGCGATGTCGTTCGACGAATGCCTCCCGTGGCCGTGCGACAGGGCGCGGGCGGAGAGGAGCGTGGCGACGACGATCGAGTGGGCGAAGGCGTCGCTTGCGGCTCCGCACGCGACGGGGCAGCTTGTCTTCGGCATTGTCCAGGGCGGCGCCTTCGACGACATTCGCCGCCATTGCGCGGAAGAGCTTGTAAAACTTGATTTTCCGGGCTACGCCATCGGCGGCGTCTCCGTCGGCGAACCGGAGGCGACGATGTACCAGGCGGTGGAGGCCTCCGTGCCGTTTCTGCCGGATTCAAGGCCGCGCTACGTGATGGGACTTGGCGTGATGACGCAGATGGCGGAGTGCGTGGCGCGCGGCGTGGACATGTTCGACTGCGTGATACCCACGCGCGTGGCGCGCCATGGCACGGCGCTCACGCGCCATGGGAACGTGGCGATCAAGGCGGCGAAGTGGGAGAAGGACCTTTCCCCCGTCGAGGAGGGATGCACGTGCTACTGCTGCCGGAATTTCACGCGCAGCTACGTCCGCCATCTGCTCCACGCGGGCGAGATTCTCGGCGTCAGGCTTCTCACGATACACAACGTGCACAGGCTCTGCGAGTTCGCCGGCGAGATGCGCGCGGCGATCGACGGCGGCACGTTCATGGAATGGAAGGAGCGGCTTCATGCCGACCAGCGCGGAGGCGCGGGCGCATGAGCGCCGCAATGGCGTTTTGAAGGAAAACAGAAGCCGCCGGGCGGAAGGCCCGTCCCGGCGCGAACACAAAGGAGAATGAGATGAACATGTTCTTTGCACAGGCGAGCGCGGCCCCGGCGGCCGCCCAGACGACGACGGCCCCAGCGGCCGTTTCCGCAGCGCCCGCCGAGACTGCCGCGGCGGCACCTGCGACGGCGGGCGAGCTCCAGCCGGCGGAAGGCCAGGCGCCGCGTCCCCAGCCGCAGCAGGGCGGCTTCAGCATGCTCGTGCCGATGCTGCTGATCTTCGCGCTCTTCTACTTCATGATGATCCGTCCGCAGCAGCGCAAGGAGAAGGAGCGCCGCAAGATGATCGACGAGCTCCGCGCCGGGCGCAAGGTCGTCTTCGCGGGCGGTCTCTTCGGCACGATCGTGGAGGCGAAGGAGGCGACGTTCAGGATCGAGATCGCCGACGGCGTCGTCGTCGAGGTCGCCAGGGCGTCCGTGCAGAACGCCGTCGACGAAGCGGCCGCGGCCGAGCCCGCCAAGAAGTAGCGCGTTTTTTCGCATGGGGTTCGCGCAGGGAAAGTACGGGGTGCAGTACCATCCCCGTCAGCGGCGTCCGGAGAGGATTCGCCTTCGTCGGACTCTGCTTGCCTGCGCCGTCTCCCTTGCGCTTGTGGGCGCGGCGGCCGCCCTCATCCTGCGGAGTTCCGTGGACGACGGCGACGACGCGCGCCATGACGATGCCGTTCGTCCGCCGTCTGCCGTCGTCGCGCCCGTCGCGGCGGACTACTCCGCCCCCGTGGACGCGCCTCCGGCCGCGCAGCCGCCGGCGAGGAGGTCCGTCGCGACGGGCGCGGCCGGGACTGCGGTCAATTCCGCGTCTAGGCGCGCGGAGAAGAAGACTGTCGACCTGCCGCGGCCCGACGCGCCGAACGGCAGGGGTGCGGACGCCACACGGAGGCGTCCGCTGCCGGCGTGGCTGGAGAAGACCGTCGAGGACTCCGGCAGCCGCCCGATCAAGGTGCGCCAACAGCTTGAACGCCTTGCGCAGGGGCTGCGCGAGGAGCGGCTTGCGCTTGCGATAGACGCGCTGGAGCGTCTTTACGACCAGCCGACGATGGCGGACCTGGAGCAGCATCTCGTAAGCCAGCTGGGGCTTCTCAACATGCGCCGGCTCATCGCCGAGACGAACACGCCGTGGACGGTCATGCAGACCATCCGCCGCGGCGACACGCTTGAGCGCCTTTCGCGAGAACGCCGCACGACGCTGGCGGCGACGCGGAAGCTCAACCCCGGCGTCGACCCCGCCCACCTGAAGATAGGGCAGAAGGTGCGCCTCCTCAACTATCCGAACGCTGCGCTCGTGATACACAAGAAGCTGGAGTACGCAGACCTGTTCATGAAGAACGGGAGCAGGCTTTTCAAGCGCTACTGCCTTCGCGTGGACGAAAAGGCCGCGCCGGGCGTCTATCCCGTGTCGGGAGAGGGCAGGGAGACCGCTGCGGCGATATTCGGAAGGCTGGGCGTCAGGGCGTCGTCGAAGTCGGAGCGCGAAGAACTTGAGATGTTCATGTCCTCCGGTTCGCGCGTCACCGTTTCCGAGCAGTAGCGTCGTCTGCGCCAGCCCTCGGAGACGCCCGAAGAGCGGACTTTTGTGGTATAATCTCCATGTTTTCCAAAACGGAAAGAAGCACAACATGATCGACATCAAGAAGATAAGGGAAGATTTCGACGGCACTGCCGCCCAGCTCGCCCGCCGCGGCGTGGAGAATGAGACCGTCGCGAAGGCGCTCGGCCTGGACGCGCGCCGCCGCGCGCTCCTGGCGGAGACGGAGACGCTCAAGGCGCGCCGCAACGCGGCCTCGAAGGAAATCGGCGTGAAGGCAAAGGCCGGCGAGGATATGACGGCCCTCAAGACCGAGATGCGTTCCGTCGGCGACCGCATTGCCGCGATCGACGGCGAACTTGCGCAGATCGAGACCGACCTGCGCGAGACGATGCTGATGATTCCGAACGTCCCCGCCCCGGAAATCCCGACCGGCGCGGATTCCTCCTCCAACGAGGTCGTGCGCCTCGTCGGCGAGTGGAAGGACCCCGGCTACGGGATTCCGGACCACATGGCCATCGGCGAAAGACTCGGCCTCTTCGACTTCCCGCGCGGCGTGAAGCTCACCGGCACCGGATTCCCGATACTTCTCGGACAGGGCGCGAAGCTCCAGCGCGCGCTCATCCAGTACATGCTGGACCTCCACTGCCAGAAGCAGGGCTACACTGAAATGCTTCCGCCGTTCATGGTCAACCGCGCCTCGATGACCGGCACCGGCCAGCTCCCGAAGTTCGCGGAAGACCTCTACCATTCCGACGCGGACGACTTCTGGATGATCCCCACCGCCGAAGTGCCCGTGACGAACTTCTACCGCGACGACATCTTCGACGGCGTGAAGCTCCCGAAGATCACGCCCGAATCCCCCGTCAAGCTGACGGCCTACACGCCGTGCTTCCGCCGCGAGGCGGGCGCCGCCGGCAAGATGACGCGCGGACTTCTCCGCGTCCACCAGTTCGACAAGGTGGAGATGGTAAACTTCGTCCACCCCTCCACCTCCTTCCGGCAGCTTGAAACGCTCGTCCACGAGGCCGAGGAAGTGCTGACCGGACTTGGGCTTCACTTCCGCGTCCTCATGCTCTGCTCCGGGGACATGGGCTTCTCCGCCGCCAAGTGCTACGACCTCGAACTCTGGGCCCCCGGCGAGAAGCAGTGGCTTGAAGTCTCGTCCTGCTCGTGCTTCACGGACTTCCAGGCGCGTCGCCTCAACTGCAGGTTCAAGGACGCCGATGGAAAGACGAAGCTCGTCCACACGCTCAACGGCTCCGGCGTCGCCCTGCCGCGCCTCGTCGTCGCCCTTCTGGAGCAGCATCTCCAGGCGGACGGTTCGGTGCGCATTCCCGAAGCCCTCCGTCCGTACTTCGGCGCGGATTCCATCGCCCCGACGAAATAGCCGGGGACTTCACGCCGATGGGAAGGAACTACTGGCCCGTGTTCATCATCGTGGCGGCGCTTGCCTCGGCCGCCACGTGGCGCTTCTCCCCGCAGTTCGGACGCAGGATGCCCAAGTCCTTCCGCGACCAGAACCGCGCGTTCGTCGGCGCCGTCATGGGACGCGGAATCGACCCGCGCGCGGTGTCCGCCGACGAACTAGCCGCGATCGAGGAGATCGGCCGGGAGTTCGACGCGGAAATGGCGGCGGACGAGAAGGCCGCCGCCGTCCGGGCGAAGGCGGCGAAATCGTCTTCGGCGCCGCGCTCGCTCGTCCGCGTCCAGGCCCCAGTCGCCGAGGCCGTTTCCGAACCGCCTCCCTCCGTCGACACGACGAAGGAAATCGAAAGGGCATGGGACCCCGGGGACGTTGAGCCGGCCGCCGTCTCTTCCTCCGCCGCCCAAAAGCCCGTAGACGTTCTGGATGACGTCTCGGAAGACGCCATCGCCGCGGCGGACCCGGACGATCCGACTCCCGCGCAGAAGGGCGTCAGGGCGGTCAGCCAGATGGACGCCGACTGGGCGGTCCTGCGTCAGACCACTCTGGTTGAGCGTCTTGACGGCGCTCCGCTCGGTCGCGTGAAGGGCGGGCGCTTCTTCGTAATCGAACGCCGCTTCAACTCCGACGACGGTCTCATGCTCATCGGCAACTTCACCCCGAAGAAACTCGACGAGCCCGTGCAGATTCCCGCCTTGAGCGTCTACGGCTTCACCGGCTCGCCCGACAGGCTTTCCGCCCATCAGCGCGACTGCCTTAGGAAGTACTACGAACTGCGCGGCGCGGCGGTCGAGCGCCGCGCGGAACTCGCGGAGGCGTCCGCGAAGGCCAGCCCGTACCTCAAGCCCGCCGCGGACGCGCTCCGCGAATTCCGCGAACGCGCGAAGAAGGCGGAACGGGCGAGGGACTCGGACGTCAACCGCAAGGCGACCTACGACCTTTCCGCGCTTCGCGCAAAGGTGCAGGAACTCAACCGGAAGCACAAGGCGTGGAAGGAACGCCACGCTGGAGAGATGGCCGACCCAGAAAAGGACGCGGCCTACTTGAAGATTCTTGAAGAGCAGAAGGCGTATGCCGCGTCGATAACGGGGCTTGCATTCTAGCGACGCGCCTTTAGCCTTAAACAACACGCCAACAGGAGGAGAAGCATGCAGTTCGGGTATTTGACGAAAAGCGCGTTCGCTGGAATGGTGGCGACGGCGCTTGCATCGTGCGCATGGGGCATTGACTGGAAGTTCACAAGCGCGCCGATGATGCCGGACGCCTCGACGGGAGGCGAGACAGGCGGCGTCTTGCGGATGTCCCTTCCCACGAAACGCACCTGCTGCTGGTGGGAGGGAGCCGCGCCGGTCAAGGCCGGGCGGGGGGTGCGCTTCACCGCCAGGGCGGAGATTGCGCTCGGGGCCGGCGAGGCGGACGCATTCAACGACCTGATGATGTACGTGACGTGGTACGACCCGGCGGCCGGCAATAGAAAAGGCGTCCGCTTCCTCCGGCGCGACTTCATCGACTACCAGGACGAGCGCCTTCCCGGCGGCGGGATTGTCCGCCGCTTCGACCAGGTTCTCGCGACGCCAGGCGCCTGCGACACAATCCGCATCGACTTCATCGCCAAGTGGCACAGGATGGACGTCGCGCTGTCCGACGTGAAGGCTGCGGACGTCGAGGCTCCGAAGCCGCGAATCGTCAGATGCGTCGTCGGAAACCCCCATGAGAAGTGGATTCGGGACTGGAGCGACCCCGTCGCCGTCCGCCAGTCGCGCCTCGCACAGATCGAGGCCTGTCTCACGAACATATTCGCCAACGTCGAGAGGCCGGACATCGTTCTATTCTCCGAGACGTTCGCCGACACCGGCTCGCCCTGTCCGGAAAAGACCGCCGAGCCGATTCCGGGCGGGCCGTCGTTCCGGCTTGCCGCGAAGTACGCCGCCAGGCATCGCGCCTACGTCGCAATGTGCATCCGCGAAGTGACGAATGAGGGAACGCACCACAACTCCACGTTCATCGTCGACCGCGAAGGCCGCCACGTAGGCACGTACCGCAAGACGACGCTCACGAGCGGCGAGTACATGGGCGGAATCCTCCCCGGCGACGACTTCAAGGTGTTCAAGCTGGACTTCGGCACGGTCGGCTGCCTGACGTGCTGGGACAACTGGTTCTCCGAATCCGCGAAGTACCTCCGGCGCAAGGGCGCGGAGATGATCCTCTTCCCGCTCGCCGGCTGCGCCTGGGACCACGTGGACGTCGTCTTCCCCGCCCGCGCAATCGACACCGGTCTTCCCTTTCTCGTCTCCATGCGCCAGGGTCATCTGCCGAACGGAATCATAGACCGCGACGGAACGTGGATCGCCAAGACGTTCGAGGACGGCGGATTCGCGTGGGCGGACGTCGACCTGAACGAGCGGAAGCGGACGTTCTGGCTTTCCGTCGGCCCCGGCATGGGAGACCCCTACGACCTCTACGTCAACGAAAGTCGCCCGGAGCTGTATGAGAAGCAGAATCTGCGCGGCGGGAAGAAATAGCGAAAGGAGTAGTTCATGGCATTTGACATTGCAGGACGCGGGTCTGCGCCTTCCGCCCGCCTGAGGTCGGCCGTAGTCGCCGCCGCCGTTTCGCTCGTCTCCCTTGCGGCGTTCGGCTGGGGCGAGGGGCACGACGACGTCGCGAAGCTCTACGGCGAGTTCATGCCGGCCGAGATCAAGGCGTTTCTCGGCGACGAGGGCGGGACGAACCTAACCCGCTGGTGCCACCACCCCGATCACTTCACCGGCCACCCCGACCAGACGCTGGACATGACCGGCGCGATCGTCGGCGACGCCGACAAGGCGATATTCAGGGAGTTCGGCTACCGCAACGGAGACTGGCTCCACCGCCATGCCGGCCGCGCCGCCATGTACACGCTCCTCCGCAAGGCGTTCAAGGAGGGCAACGCGCACAACGCCGCGTTCTACCTGTCCGTCCTCAGCCATTCCGTTTCCGACCAGGGCGCAATCAACCACACGCCGATTCTCCAGTTCATGTACTACTCCGGCTTCAAGGGAGTCGACTACGGCTGGAAGCGCAAGTGCGAGTTCACCCTCGCGGACGCCGACGTCGCCCGCCGCGTCCGCGACAGCCTTCGCGCCTATTCGCCCAAGGCCTTCGCGCCCGTCTTCAAGGACGCGGTCGTCGCCATGGCGATAGACGACTGCTACAGGCAGGCCGAGGCTTCGGCGGAAATCGAAATCGACGCGGCGTTCGGAACGCGCGAGCAGTACGTCGCGGCAATGTCGAAGATCGTGACCGTGCAGCTGACTTCGCTCCTTGACATTGCCTGGACGTGCTGGACGCTGCGCGACGACCCGAGCGCGTTCACGGTGGCCGACTGCAAACTTCTGCCGCCGCGGGAGGAGCGGCGGCGCCGGCAGGGCGATCCGCGGACGCAGGCCGTCTGGCACGGCATTTTCGACGAGTCCCTGAACCCCGCGAAGCCAAAGGCGGCGGTCGGACTTGTCTGCGACCCCTACGGCTCCTTTCACGTCACTTCGCTCTCCTACGTCGGCAAGATGCTGACCGCCGCCGCGGGCCGCACCCTGCGCGACGCCGGCTACGCCGTGAAGGGCGTCTCCTTCTGGGAGATGGAGCGCGTCGACCTTCCCCCGCCTGCGGAGATGCCCGCGCTCTTCATCGACCTCGGCTGGGCGAACGGCATGACGAAGAAGCACGCCGCGACGATCGCCCGATACGCGAAGGCCGGCGGCCGCCTCTTCGTCGTCGGCGGATTCGACCGCCATAACGTCTCCGGTCTGGGCGCGCGCCTCGTCGCCCATCCGAACGCCGAAATCCCCGTCTCGGGCAAATGGGACCAGGAGGAAGTCGGCGACTGGGCGTCGATGCGCTTCGCGTTCTCGCCCGACATGAAGCGTACCGGCCCCGGCCCGTTCCCGCTCGTGCGCAATCCGAACTTCAACGGCTTCTGCAAGCCGTTCTGCCGCTACTCCGTCAAGACCGAGGGGACGGACCTGAAGCCCCTCGCGAAACTGGCGGCCGGCGGGAAGACCGTCAATGTCGGCGTCTGCGACGGAAAGGTCTGCTGGATGCCGGAATACCTCTTCCTGCCGTTCCTCTTCTCGCAGGACCGCAAGGTCGACTGGGCGGACATGCGTCTCGACTCCTTCGCCTCGAAAGTCCTGCTGGACGCCATGGACGTCCTTGTTGCGGGGGTGAAGAAGGACGTCTCCGGCGCTGCGACGACGCGCTACGCCGTGAAGGTCGTCAAGGCGAAGAAGTCCGAGACCGCCGCGCCGGCCGTGACCCTGCCGCCGCCGTGGAAGATGCTGGAAGGGGACGATGCGCTGACGGGGCTTGACGTCCGCGACTTCTACTTCACGATCGAGGCGCCCGGCGCCGGACTGCCCGCGCCGGAGGTGTCCGTCGCCTGGCCTGGCGTCGCCATCAGGCGCGTCATCGGCGCAAAGGACGTCAAGATCGAGAACGACCGCGCCTCGTTCCGTCCGACAGCGAAGAAAGCCCCCACGCACTTCAGCACGCATTGGCGCGAGGGCGGCATCTTCATGGGAATCTTCCACAACGTCGAGGGCGTCCAGCACGGCCCCTACGCGGGCAGACCCTTCCCGGAGATCGAGGCGCGGGCCCAGCTGAACTGGCAGTTCGCGGCGCGCGAGCTGTTCAGGCTCGCCGGGTTCGGCGCTTCGACGAACGTCGCGAAGGGGTGGATCAACATTTTCGGATTCGAGTCCAACTATCCGAACGGACACGTCGACTCGCCGCCGCATTTCCACGTCATGCTGATGTGGGATGACTGGAAGGACAACAACGTGGGCCATTTCCATCTCGACGGGGACGGCTTCATCGTCGACAACGTCTATGCCTTCGACGGGCGGCCGAAGGCATACTGCCGGTCGCCCAAAGGCCATGAAGTGACGCGCCCCGGAGACCCCGCCGTGGAGTTTCGCGGAGCGGACGGCAACGTGTCGTTCAAGATCGCGATCCTGCAGGATGGAGACGGTCTGCTCGTAACCGTCCCCGGCAGGCCGGAGGAATGGACGATCGAGTCCGACGCCCCGGACGTGGGCGTGTTCGTGCGCACGCGCTCGTCCGCCACCGAACCGTGGCGGACCGTCAACCACGTCTCCGTCCGGGACGACGTGGAGAAGGGCGTCATGACAGCGCTATTCGCGCCGCCTGGCGGCGGGGCTCGCACGGAGACGTTCAACTACGACCCCGACACGGGGAGGCTTCTCAGCCAGGAGAACTGATGCAGTTGTCGGACGGACAGGTTCGCGAACTCGCCGAAGCCGCCCTTGCGATGGTCGGCCGGGCGTACGCGCCGTATTCGCGCTTCCACGTCGGCGCCGCGGTTCTTGCCGAGTCGGGGAAGGTCTACTGCGGCGCCAACGTCGAGAACGCCTCGTATGGCGCGGCCGTCTGCGCCGAGCGCGTGGCGGTGTTCAAGGCCGTCGCCGCCGGCGAGCGGAGTCTTTCCGCGCTTGCCGTGTGCGGCGGCCGCGATGGCGTCGTTGCGGACTACTGTCCGCCCTGCGGCATTTGCCGCCAGGTGATGTCCGAGTTCTGCGATACTGCCGACTTCCGCGTGATCGTCGTCAGGACGGCGGACGATTTCAGGGAATTCACGCTGCACGACCTCCTGCCGGAGAGCTTCGGGCACGGCTCGATGGAGGTGGCGAATGGTTGACGGCGGCAAGTCCCTTGCGTTTCCGGACTACGCGGTAATCGCGGTCTTCTTCGCGGTGATGATCGGCGTGGGAGTGTTCTACTCGCGCCGCGCGAAGTCGTCGGACCAGTTCTTCGGCAACGACCGCTCCGTCCCGTGGTGGCTGAGCGGCGTCTCGTTCTACATGAACAGCTTCTCCGCGCTGGCGTTCGTGATGTACTCCGCCCTCGCCTACAAGTTCGGCTGGGTGCCGGTCACGATCAGCTGGTTGTCCGTTCCGGCCGTGCTGCTGGGCGCGTGGTTTCTCGCCGTGCGCTGGCGGCGGGCGGCGAAGGGAAGCCCGATCGACTACGTGGCGGAGCGATACACGTCGAAGACCTGTTCGACGCTTGCGCTCCTGGGGCTTCCGATGCAGCTGCTGGACAACGCGCTCAAGCTGCTCGCGATCGGCACGGTCGTCGGCGTGGGCATGGGCTTTCCGCTCTTCTGGTCGATCTGCATCTCCGGCGTCATCATCGTCCTCTACACGTTCCTTGGCGGACTCAAGGCGACGCTGACGTGCGACTTCATCCAGTTCCTCGTCATCGTCGCCGTTGTCTTCGCGCTGCCCGTCCTCTGCCTGCGGCGGCTCGCCGGCCTTGACGGCGGCGCGGGGCTTGCGCACGGCTTCGGCGTCTTCCTGGACCGCGTGCCGGACGGCTTCTTCAACTTCACGAACGGGCAGTACGGCTGGATCTACCTTCTCGTATTCTTCTGCTGTGTCGGCTCGACCCTCTCCACGAACTGGTCGCTCGTCCAGCGCTACTACTCCACGAAGAGCGAGAGGGACGCGAAGAAGATGGCCTATCTCGTGGCGGCGCTCCTCTTCGTCGGTCCGCCGCTCTTCTTCTTCCCCGCGATGGCCGCGCGCGTCTTCCTGCCGCCCGTCGCGGAGGCGGAGATGAACGGCGTCTATGCGCTCCTCTGCCGCGAAGTCCTTCCCGTCGGCATGATGGGGATGGTGATCGCCGCCATGTTCTCCGCCACGATGAGCTCGCTCGCGGGCAACTTCAACGCAGCGGCGGCCGTGATGGTGAACGAGCTGTACCTTCGCTTCGACAGGTCGGCCTCGCCCTCGCGCCGCCTCGTCGCGGCCCGTCTTGCGACGCTGTTCGTCGGCGGCGCCGTCGTCGCGCTCACGTTCGTCATGCAGTACGCGCAGGGCGCGGACGACCTCTTCAACCTCTCGAACAAGGTCTTCGGCGTCTTCCTTCCGCCAATCGCCATTCCGATGCTCTGCGGGATTTTCGTGCGCGGATTCTCGAAGCGCTCCGGGATGGTCGGCCTCGTCGGCGGCATCGCCGTCGGCCTCGCCCTCTTCATCGCCGGCGCCTGGCGTCCGTTCCTTCGCGAAATGGTCTGGATCTTCCCATCCACGGCGATTGCGACTGTCCTCTTCCTCGTCCTTGGAACGCGCCTCTTCCCGGACGGCGCGGAGGAGCGCCGGAACGTCGAGGCGTTCTTTGCGCGGGTGGACGGAGCGGAAGGGGGCGGCAATGTCTGAGCGCATTTGCGACGGATGGGTTGACCTGCAGGTCAACGGCTATGCGGGAATCGACTTCAACTCGCCCGGACTGACGCCGGAGAAGGTGGCGGCCGTGACGCGGCGGCTGGCGGCGGACGGCACGGCCGCCTATCTCCCGACGTTCGTGACGGGCGACCCGGCCGTCGTGCTGGCGAACCTTCGCGCCGTCGCGGCGGCGCGGAGGGAGGACGCCGATTGCCGCGCCCGCATTTTGGGCGTCCATCTGGAAGGTCCGTTCATCTCCGACAGGCCCGGCGCCGTAGGCACGCATCCGGTCGAATGGGTGCGTCCGCCAGATCTCGCCCTCTTCGCGCGCTACCTGGACGCCGCCGACGGCGCGGTGCGGCTCGTCACCGTCGCGGCGGAAGTGGAGGGAATGCCGGATTTCGTCCGCGCCCTGACGGCGCAGGGCGTGACGGTCTCGCTCGGACACCAGCTGGCGGCGCGTCCGGACGAGCTGGCTCCCTGCCTCGACGCGGGCGCCAGGGCGTTCACCCATCTCGGCAACGGCATTCCGAACATGGTTCCGCGCCACGACAACGTCGTCTTCTCCGCGCTCGTCGAAGACCGTGCCAGCGTGATGTTCATCCCGGACGGACACCATCTCCCCGACACGGTGCTGAAGCTCTACGTCCGCGCCGTGCCGGTCGAGCGCCTGATCGCAGTCTCCGACGCGCAGTACCCCGCCGGAATGCCGCCCGGCGAATACGAGGTCTGCGGCGCCCATGCGCGGCTTGAGCCGAACGGGCTTCTCTGGAATCCGGCGCGGAACTGCCTTGTCGGCGCGACGACGCCCATGGCGAAGATGATGGGGCTTTTGCAGTCGCGGATCGGGCTTACGGCGGACGAGTGCCGCCGGATCGGACGCGACAACCCGTTGAAACTTATAGGAGGATGCTGAAATGGAAATCATCGTTGGAATGAGCAAGGCGGAAATGGCGCAGAAGGCCGCGGAGCGCGCGGGCGCGCGGATCCGCGAGGCGATTGCCGAGCGCCGCTCGGCGCGCGTCATATTCGCCACGGGCGCGAGCCAGTTCGAGTTCCTGGACGCGCTCGTGAAGATGTGGGGAATCGACTGGACGAAGGTCACTGGCTTCCACCTCGACGAATACGTCGGCCTCCCCGTCACGCACAAGGCCTCGTTCCGCGCCTACATGCGCGAAAGGCTTGTAGCAAGGACGCCCAAGCCCATGCGCGCGTTCATAGAGGTAAACGGCGAGGCGGCGAACCCTGAACGGGAATGCGCGCGCCTTCAGCGGCTGATCCGCAAGCGTCCGATCGACCTCGCCTGCATCGGCATCGGCGAGAACGGACACCTGGCGTTCAACGACCCGCCGGCAGACTTCGACGCCGACTGCGCCTACAAGGTCGTCGAACTCGACCAGACGTGCAGGATGCAGCAGGTCGGCGAGGGCTGGTTCAACAGCATCGAAGAAGTGCCCACGCACGCCTACTCCATGACGATCAGGGAGATAATGTCGGCGCGCGCGATCGTCTGCACCTGCCCCGACGAGCGCAAGGCCAAGGCCGTCGCCGCGACGGTCGAAGGCCCGATCACGAACATGTGTCCGGCCTCGATCCTGCGCAGGCATCCCGACAGTTCGCTCTACATAGACCGGCCCGCCGCGTCCCTGATGGACAACGGGATGAGGACGGACTGGTAGTCCGGGGGAGGCGACGCCGTGAACTGGAAAGTCTCGTTTGCCACGCTCGGGCTCCTGTGCGCCTTTTCGGCGACCGGCCTCATGGCCGGCGTGAAGGGCGACCTTGGCGGCGGAATCCGCGTCGAGGCCGACGAGGCTGGCGGCGCAGTCTTTCGCGCCGGCGGGAGGACGCTCTCATTCGCGCCGTTCGGACACGTCTCCGCGAATGACGGCCGAGCGCCGCGCATTTCCTGCCGCATCGACGGCGACGCGCTCGTGATGGACGTCGCCGGGGACGCGGAGCGCTTCGGCGTCCTTTCGTTCGGACGCTGCTCGGAAAGGCCGTCCGCGCTTTACTTCGGCTATGGGTACTACGTCGAAAAACCTGTCCGGCTGGACGTGCCGCTCAACGGACACCAGAACGCCACGCGCTTCGCCGGGTTCGAGTTCCCATGCGGACTTTCCCTCGTCATCGCCACCACGACGCCGCCCGACAGCCTCTACGTGGACGGAACCGGAGATTCGTTCGGGTTCCGCCTTTCACAGCCTACTTCGTTCACGTTCGTGCCGGGGCTCGCCGGGGCGTTCGACTGTGCGCTGCGCTACCGCCGGCACGTGAAGACTCCCGCGCCCTCCGGCTTCGCCGCGAAGGCGGGCCGCTTCGTCGTTGACACGTGGAACGGCACGTTCGCGCAGCAGGAACGCCTTCTGCGCCGCTGCGCCGTCGAATACGGCGTTTCCGACGCGCTCCTCTACGTCCACTGCTGGCAGCGCCACGGCTTCGACCGCCGGTTGCCGGAAGTCTATCCACCTTCGCCCACGTTCGGAACGGCGGCTGACCTGAAGGGCCTCTGCGCCTCCGCCCGTGAAAATGGATGGCGCTTCGGCGTCCACCTGAACGTAATCGACTGCTATCCCGAATCGCCGTGGTTCGACTGGAGGCGCATCTGCCATCGGCGCAATCCGAAGACGGGTGCGCTTGAACCCGTCAAGGCGTGGGTCAATCCGCCGCACGGCGACCAGAGCTACCGTCTTCTGCCGCGACATGGCGCGGAATCGATACGCTACCAGATCGCCCAGATGCACGAGGACGGCTTCTGTCCAGACACGGTGTTCATCGACGTCACCGGCAGCGGATCGAACTTCTCCGGCATGTGCCTCGATTCGGAAGGGAGAGTCAGCGCTCTCGTGGAGAACTGCGCCGGAAACGCCGCGATGTTCGACGCCGCCCGCGACGCGGTGGACCGGCGTTCTCCGTCGGCGCTTCCGGCGTTCGTCTCAAGCGAGGCGCCCGCCGACTACATGGCCGGCCATCTCGAAGGCGGCGACTGCCAGTGGATGTTCCTCACGCGCGAACCCGGCGCCTACCGCTGGATGACGGTGGGCGGATCGGGACGTATCGAGAAGACCCCATGGTTTCCGCTCGTCCACCACGACCGGATGTCGCTGCACGGCGTGGGCTACAGCGCCCGCTTCGAGGGCGCTCGCGGAGAGGACTGCCACGGCATCGATTCGGACGACTATCTCTCGTGCGAGATAATGAACGGACACTCCCTCATGACCGACTGCTACAACCGCGACGCCTACAAGGCCGAGGCCGGAATCCTTGAGCCGATAGACGAGACGCGCTGCCTCCGGCAGATTGTCCGCAAGTACTGGCTTGCGCAGCACGTCATGCGTGAGATCGCCACCGCGACGGTCTCCGAAATCGCGTTCTGCGACGAGACGCGGGCGCGTCTGCGCATCCGCTGGTCCACCGGCATGACGGTCTTCGTCAACCGCGCCATGTCGGACTGGCGCGTCCCGGCGGACGTTCCCTGCCGCGGCGAGGTCGTCCTTCCTCCCTACGGCTTCGTGGCGTTCAATCCGGCGACCGGGCGCTATGCGGCCGTCCTCCGTCTCGACGGCCGGGTCGTTGAGGAGTCTCGCCATGTGGAAGGCTGCCGGACATACCGCTACGCCAACGCGCGAAGCGGCGTTGCGGACGACGGACGCCTTCCGCTTGCTCCGCATTCCGACGTCTCGCAATCGAACGGCGTTTTCAGCGTCAGGACTTCGTGGCGGCTCTTCGCGGGGCAGACAATGCCGCAGGGGAAATTCCGCGTCGACTGGTGGCTGCTCGACCCGATGTTCCGCGAGTACAGTCCGAAGGAGGCCGCAGTGCGCGTCGCGTCCGCCGTCGTGCCGCTCGACCGTTCCGCCGAGGCGTCCTTCGCCTGGCCCGCCGCCGCGACCGGAGCGCGCGTCCTGCACGTCTCCGTCTCGCCGGCCGGCGCAGAAGCGGACGACGTCGCCTCTCGCTTCAAGATGCTTGGGACTTCGGCGTTCTACAAGCGGTATCGCCAGGGCTCGTTCGCGAAAGGCAGTCTCGCATACGCGCAGTACGACTGCCCCGACGAACCGCTCTGGGAACGCCTGTTCCCGCCAGCCGCGCCGGTGGACTTCGGCTGGACGAAGACGCGCGGCGCGTTCCGCGTCGTTTCGAGGCCGGAAGCCCGCGACGTCCGCAAGGATCTGCCGTGAACGCGGGCTGTCCGGCCTCGATGGCTCGCTACGGATTCCTGCGTTGCGAATAGACGGGCGCAAGCGCGTCGTGGATGCGCCTGTAGCACGTGTAGAGATGGTCGTATCTGGCGGCGGAGACGGAATCGGGTTCGATCGTGCGCTCGACGTGGAGGCACTTCGCAACCGCGTCCTTCACGTCGCTGAACACGCCGATTCCCGTGCCCGCGAGGAGGCAGGCGCCGAACGAGGCGTCTCCTGGCGTCGGCGTCTGCACCGGCCGGTTGAAGACGTTCGCCACGATTTCGCTCCAGAGCTTCGAGCGCGCGCCGCCGCCGATGAGGAAGATCCGCTTCACGGGGAGTCGCATTTCGCTGAGCGTCCCGTAGCAGTCGCGCAGGGAGAACGCCACGCCCTCCAGGAGGGCGCGGCAGAAGTCGCCCCGCGTGCTGCCGATGGAGACGCCGGTGAAGCTTGCGCGGAGGTTCGGGTCCCAGTACGGGCATCTCTCGCCCTGGAGGTACGGATGGAAGAAGACGCCTCTTGCGCCGATTTCGCTTGTGGCGGCTTCGGCGTCCATGAACTCGTAGAGGTTTCTTCCGTCCGCCGCGACGTCCCTGAAGAACGTGTCGCGCATCCAGCGCTGGCAGAGCGCGGCCGCGTTCGTCGCCGAGACGGAGTACCACATTCCGGGGACGATGTGCGAGTACGTGAGCGTCTTCGGATGGGGATGGGCTTCGGCGGTCATCGCGTTGACGTTGCCGGCCGTGGCCAGCTTCAGGATGAGGTCGCCGGGTTCGACCGCCCCGGCCCCGTAGTCCTCCACCGCGCTGTCGCTTGAACCGCAGACGACGGGCGTTCCCTCGCGCAGTCCGGTGAAGGCGGCCGCCTCCCTGGTGACGAGTCCCGCAACGTCGGTCGGCGCGATGAAGCCGGGAAGGGCGCTGCGCCTGAGTCCGGCGAGTTCGACGAGTTCGTCGCACCAGTCGCCGCGCTTCATGTCGAAGAAAAGCGTGCCCTGCGCCTCGATGCGGTCCGTCGCCGCCTTGCCGGTGAGGAGGTATCGGACGTAGTCCTTGACGAAGAGGACGCGCTCGGTTTTCACCAGCACGTCCGGCTCGTTCGCCTTGAGCCACATGAGCTGCGGCAGCGTCCACGTCGGCGCCGGCATCTGGTACGTGGTGGAGAAGACCTTTTCGCCCCATCCGGCGCGAAGGGCGTCGCATTCCGCGGTCGAGCGCTGGTCGGTCCACATGATCGCGCGGCGGAGCGGACGGAATTCGGCGTCCATCAGCACCGCGTTGTGCGTGGAGCCGTCCAGCGCGCACGCGGCGACGGCGGAGAGGTCGACGCCATTCGAGGCGAGCTTTCGGAGTGATTCGGCGAGGGCAGTCCACCAGTCGGCGGGATCCTGTTCGCTCCAGCCGGGATGCTCGTGGTAGGTGGCGTATTCAGTGGACGCCTCGCCAAGGAACGCCCCGGATTCGTCGATGGCGGTCACCTTGCATCCGCCGGTGCCGTAGTCGATGCCGAGGAGGGTCTTCATGCGTTCCTGACCCATGCGTGGTCGGGGTCCATGGAGGATATCAGACCTCGTCCCTGCGAGCCGGCCATCGTCCAGAGGTAGTACATCTGGTAGCCGGGGGCGCCGACGAGCGGGTGGTAGCCCTTCGCGATGGCGACGGTGTCGTGGTCCTGCACGCGGTACGCCTCGTTGAGAGAGCCGTCGGGGAGGTAGACGCTCTGGAAGCCGAAGCCCTGCTTCGGGTTGAAGAGGTAGAAGTAGGTCTCCTCCATGTCGAGCTCTGCGGGCGGGTTGTTGACGTCGTGGCGGTGGGAGGGGTAGCCGGACCAGTTGCCGGAGGGGATCATGCCCTCTCCGATGTAGAGGTGTTCGCTGTCGAACTTCTCGTCGAGGATGATTTCGCTCGTGCGCGTCCAGTTGTCCTTGCCGAGTTCGATGTGGCGCGTGTCCTCTGGGCGGATCAGCGTCGGGCGGGCGGTGTCGCGTGTGGCGGGCGAACCGTTGTAGGCGAGTTCGACGTCGGTCAGCGCCTCAAGCGCGTATTTCGTCCGGCGGGGGAGGTAGAGGCAGTGCGGCTTTCCGGAGAACGGGTCCTTGCGTCCGTTCTCCACATTGAAGGCCAGTCCGTTGCACCAGGCCTTGAACGAGCCGCCGATGAGCACGAGGGCGACTTCCATGTCGCCGGTTTCGTCCTCGTACCGCGTTCCTGCGGCAAGTTTGACGAGGCCGAATTTCGTCAGGTTCATTCCGCGTTCGCCGACGTCGAAGATCTTGCTGTAGCCCTGGCCCGGGCTGCAGCGGATGAGAAGACTGTCGTTCTTGTCCATGTCGCTTGTCCTTCTTTCTGAAACCGTTTTGCTTTCTGAAACCGTTTTGGGCAATGCCGCTATTCTACACCAAAACGCCTTGTCCGCACAAGCGGGAAAGAACGCTCCGTGAACCTCGTTCGGCGGAATGTCCGCGGAAAAGCCGGAAGCGAAGGGCGTTCGCCGGCATTCTGTGGTATAATGGCGGAAAGATGAAAGACATCACCACCAGCTGCTACACGTTCGCGAACCTGATTGCGGGGGACTACGTGTACGTCGACAAGACGGCGCAGATCTGCAGGATCGCGCGCCGTCCGTCGTCGCAGTACTTTCTCGCCCGGCCGCGCCGGTTCGGCAAGTCGCTGCTCGTCTCCACGCTGAAGTCCCTCTTCCAGGGGAGACGGGAACTCTTCAGGGGGCTTGCCATAGAGCCGTTATGGGACTGGACCAAGTCGTATCCGGTCATCCATCTCGACATGGGGTCCTCGGATTCTGGGACGGTGGAGGGATTCTGGGCGAAGGTCGACAACATGGTCGACGTGCAGGCCCGACTGAACGGGGTTTCGGTCGAGAAGGGCAGGCTGGCGGACATCCGTTTTGCCAACCTCTGCAGAGCCTGCGCCGAGAAGTCACCCTCCGGCCAGTTTGTGCTTCTCATAGACGAGTATGACAAGCCGCTCCTGGAACACCTCTGTAGACCGGAGGTGGAGGAGTTCCGAGCAGCGCTCAAGTCGTTCTACTCGGTCGTCAAGACATGCGAGAGCCTCCAGCGCTTCGCGCTCATAACCGGCGTGAGCAAGTTCTCCAAGGTGTCGATCTTCTCCGACCTCAACAACCTCGTGGACCTCACGCTCACGGCCGACGCGGCGACGCTCCTCGGCTACACGCACGACGAGGTGAGGCGGTACTTCCCGGAAAGGATCGAGGCGCTTGCCGCTGCAAATGGGATGACAGCCGAAAAGGCGTTTGACGAAATCGTAAGGCTGTACGACGGCTACCGCTTCGAGGAGAACGCGGAGCGGGTGTTCAACCCCGTCTCGCTCGGACGCTGCCTCGCGGAGAGGAAGTTCAACTCATGCTGGTACGAGACGGCCACGCCGACGTTCCTCGTGAACATGCTGCGCGCGCATCCGCAGGACGTCTCCGACCTGACCGTCTCGGAGGCGCAGCTCGGGTCGTACGAGCCGAGCGACCCCGCCGTCGAGCCGCTTCTCTTCCAGACCGGATATCTGACGATTCGCGACGCGGAGGCGGTGGCCGGAAGCCGCGTCTACCGCCTTCGCTTTCCGAACGAGGAAGTTCGGACGGCGTTCAGCGAATCGCTCATGAAAGCGTACTCCAGTCTTGGAGAGACCGCCTTCACGCGCGCGAAGCTTGACTGCTATTACGCGCTCGTGGCGCACGACCTTCCCGCGTTCTTCAAGTCGCTCGCCGTCCTCTTCGCGAACGTCCCCTACGACCTCACCGACCGGCAGAACGAGCAGACCTGGCAGGCGATTCTCGTCGTGATCCTGAACTTCCTCGGCCTCCGCGCCGTTCCGGAGGAGCGCACGAACGCCGGCCGAATCGACATGACGATCCGCGCGGGCGAGGAGATCTACGTCGTGGAGCTGAAACTGGACGGCTCGGCGCCGTCCGCCATCTCGCAGATCCTGAAAAAGCGCTACCACGAGAAGTTCCTCTCGGAGGGGAAGCGCGTCACGCTCGTCGGAATCAACTTCTCCACCAAGAGGCGCGGCGTCGCCAGCTGGCGGTCGAAGGAGATTAAGTAGTTAAGTGGTTAAGCAGTTAAGTTAAGGAGACAGCAGATGAATGCAGGTTTGGCGCGGAATGCGTTTTTCGTGGCGTTTGCCTTCGTGTCGTGCGCCGTCTACGCGGGGGAGCGAACGCCGCTCTGGCCGGCCGGCAGGATGCCCGACGCGCAGGCGCACCAGATCGCGGCGATGACGGACGAGGCGGGGCGGCCGGGCTTCAAGGCGGACGAGCATCGCGCACCGTACGTGGAGTGGTTCGACCCGCCAGCGCCGGAGAGGCGCAAGAACGCCTGCATGGTGCTTATTTCCGGCGGCTCGTACCAGAACTGCTGCGACGTGGGGCTGATAAGGCTGTGGCGGGACCGCTTCACCGAAATGGGTTTCCAGTGCGTGAACCTGGTCTACCGTACACCGCGTCCGAAAGGACTGCCAATCCACCAGAGCGCATGGGAGGACGGGCAGCGCGCGATTCGCATCGTGCGTTCGGAGGCGAGGCGGCGCGGATTCGACCCGGAGAAGATCGGCGCGATCTCGATGTCCGCCGGCTCGCACCTGAACACGCTTCTCGCCACGAGCTCGCTCACGCCCGCCTACGCCCGCGTCGACGCGCTCGACGACGTTCCGTGCCATGTCAACTTCGCGATAACGTGCGCAATCGCCTACGGCGTGACCGACGGCGCGGGGCGGCCGAACTCGCGCGACGGCGACGCTCCGGACGCGAAGATCGACCCGGCGTTCAAGTTCGACGCGAAGACCGCGCCGATGTGCATGTTCCACGGCGGCATGGACGTCTATTCCCCGATGTCCTCCACGCTCGTCTACCGCCAGCTGCGCAGGATGAAGGTCCCGGCCGAGCTCCATCTCTTCGCCGACAGGTCGCACGGCTTCTTCGGCTCTCCGAAGGGAGACTCCGGTGCGGCCTACGACAACTGGTTCGACCGCGCTGCCGAGTTCATCCGCCAGATGAACTTCCTGGGCGACCTCGGTCCGGAGATTCCGCAGGCGAAGCGCGATTCGTCCGAGTTCACCGCGTCCGTCGAGCGCGAGGCCCTGTGGCCGAAGGGACGCATCCCCGACCTTTCGCCGAACCAGAAGTACGAGCCGTACATGGAGTGGTACGTCCCAAAGACGCTCAAGACCAAGGCGATTCAGGTGGTTACGCCCGGCGGCGGGTACAACTTCTGCAACGTGGCGGGCGAGGGCGTCCCCGTGGCGCACTACTTCAACAGGAAGGGCATGACGGCGGTCGTCGTCAACTACCGCTGCCCGCGTCCGCAGGGCGGCCTCGCCAAGCACCTTTCCGGATGGCAGGACGCGCAGCGCGCGATCCGCAAGGTCCGCGCGGAGGCGCCCGTGCGCGGCCTCGACCCCAGCCGCATCGGAATCATGGGCTTTTCCGCAGGCGGGCATCTCACGATCATGGCGGCGACTAGCTCGCGCCATCGCTCCTATCTGCCGGTGGACGAAATAGACCGGCAGCCGTGCAATGTCCAGTGGGCGTGTCCGACATATCCGGCCTACGCGCTCACCGACGGCGTGGACTGTCCGAACGTCAAGGGTGGCAACGAGGACGACGCCGTGCCGGTGCCGGAGTTCTCGTTCGACATGGACACCCCGCCGATGTGCTTCCAGCACGGCGACGCCGACGGCTGGGCCGCCATGAACTCCGTCAAGACGTGGGAGAAACTGCGCCGCATGGGTGTCCAGAGCGACCTCCACACGCTCGCAAGGCGCGGACACTGCTTCCAGTTCAACGCGGCGGAGGGGACGGGCAGCTACACGTGGCTTGACCGCATCTGGGAATTTCTCAACCACAAGGGCCTCAACAAGTGACAGACGACAGGAAGGAAGGGCAAGACATGAACAGGAGAGATTTTCTGAAGGCCGGCGTCGCGGCCGGCGCCGTGGCGGCATTCGAGGGCTGTTCGACGATGGACGCGCCGAAAGCGCGCAACGCGGACCCGTTCGGGGTGATGGCGAAGGGGAATGCGCCGAAGGTCGAATTCCACGTGTTCTCCAAGATGTTCCAGGATCCGGTCTGCAAGGGCTACGACGGCATTGCCGAGCTGATGGCGAAGGCCGGGTTCACCGGAATCGAATGGACGGTCCGCCCCGGCGGACACGTCCTGCCCGAAAAGGCGAAGACCGACCTGCCGAAGGCAGTCGAGGCCGCGCGCAGGCAGGGACTGAAGTCCACCATGATCGTGACTTCGATAACGGATGGCGCGGCGGCGGAATCGGAGACGCTGCTGAAGACCGCCGCCGACTGCGGCGTCGTGCAGTACCGTCCGGGCTACTACTTCTACGACATGAAAAAGGAGACCTTCGCGCAGTCTACTGACCGGATCCGCAAGGGCTTCGCCTCGCTTGCGAAGGCCGGGGAGAAGACCGGCCTCAAGGCCTGCTACCAGAACCACAGTTCGTGGGGGCCGAGCGTCTTCGGCGGAATCGTCTGGGACGTCCACGAGATGGTCAAGGACCTCGACCCGAAGTTCGTCGGCCTCGAATACGACCCGATGCACGCCATCTACGAGACCGGGTTTTCCTGGCGGCACGGGCTCGACCTCGTGGCGGACCGCATCGGCGCCGTCTGCCTCAAGGACTTCCACTACGCCCTGTCCAAGAAGAACCCCAAGCAGCATGCCAAGTCTATGTGCGCGGCGGGGCAGGGCGTCGTGCCGTGGCGGGAGGTGCGCAAGGCCCTCGACGACAATTCGGTCAAGGCGCCGTTCATCGTCCACTTCGAGTACGACTTCGACAAGACGGACCTCCTCAAGTCCGTGAAGTCCGAGCTCGACTACTTCAAGGGCGTCTTCAGTTGACGCATCGGTTTTGATATAATCGCGAGCCATGAAAAACACGTTTTACGTCTTTCTCGCCCTCGTCGGGCTCGTGTGCGCGGGATGCCGCCGCACCGACGTGCGCGATTTCGCAGTGGATGTGCCGGGCATGGCGGAGGCGGATCTTCCGCAGGTCGTCGCCGCGCTCAGTCCGTACATGGGCGTCGAGAGGTCCAGCATCCGCTTCGACGCCGCCGCGCGCCGCATCACGCTGAAGTACGATTCAATGCAGATCGCCAAGAAGAACATCGAGATGGCGATTGCTGGAATCGGCTTCACGGCGAACGGCGTGACGCCGGAGTCGATAGGCGCGAAAAGCCGGAAGTAGCGGCGGCCGGGCATGAACGCAATGCTGGAGGCGACTTCGTCGTTCGAGGCCGCCCTTGTGCTTGAACGCGGTCTTTCACCGAAGACGCTGGAGGCATACGGGCGCGACGTCCATGCATTCGTCAAGTTTCTGCGCGGACGCGGACGACTGGAGCCTGATTCCATCTCGCGTCAGGACGTCGTTGACTGGCTTCTCGCATTGCGAACCTTGCGCCGCAAGGCGTCTACGCGCGCCAGGGCGTGCGTGGCCGTCCGGCAGTTCCTCCGCCACATGAAGGACATGGGGTTCGCGAAGTCGGACGCCGGCGCCGGCATGGAGACGCCGAAGATCGGTCGCGTCCTCCCGCGCGTCCTCGCCGAGGACACCACCGCCGCGCTCGTCGCGTCCGTCGGCGGGGGCGACAGGCGCGACCTGCGCGACCGCGCCATGCTGGAGCTTCTCTACGGATGCGGACTGCGCGTGAGCGAGCTGTGCGATCTCGAACTGCGCGACTTCATTGGCGAGGCGGATGTCGTGCGCTGCCGCGGGAAGGGCATGAAGGAGCGCGTCGTACCGTTGGGCGTCGAGGCCGGACGCGCCGTCCAGCGCTATCTCGACTCCGGGCGCGGCGAGTTTCCCAACGCCGGCGTCGAGACGCACGTGTTCATCACGCGCCTCGGACGCGCCTTCACGCGGGTGGGCGTTTTCAAGATGCTCCGCGAACGCGCGGCGGCCGCGGGCGTCGATCCGCATCTCGTCTCGCCGCACGTACTGCGCCACTGCTTCGCCTCGCACCTTCTCGCGCACGGGGCGGACATCCGGGCGATTCAGGAGATGCTGGGCCATGCGTCTGTCGCCACGACGCAGGTCTACACGCACGTCGACCAGTCGCGCCTCGGCGAAATACACCGCCTTCACCATCCGCGGGCGGAATAGGGAGGATTCATTCTGGATGAACTTCGGCGAAGTGATATTCGACCCAGGCTTCGACTTGGCAGGCCCCCACCTTGTCGCCGCGTCCGCCGGGACCGGCAAGACGTACAACATGCAGAACGTCTACGCGCGCCTCGTCGTGGAAAGGGGACTGCGCGTCTCGCAGATACAGGTGATGACGTTCACCGAGGCCGCCACGAAGGAGCTCCGCTCGCGAATCCGCACAGTGCTTGTCGACTACGACAGGTTTCTCAGGGGCGAGGAGGTGGACGGCGCGGAACGCCTTGAAAGGCTGCTCGCCTGCGCCGAGGCGAACGTCGCGAAGGAGAGTGCCGCCGCCGGAAACGACTGGCGGAAAATCGTCCAGTCCCGCCTCGGCCTTGCGCTTCTTGAATTCGACCAGGCGCTCATTTCCACCATACACGGATTCTGCAACAGGATTCTCGCCCGGTATGCGTTTGAGACGAACGCGCCGTTTTCCGCCGAGATAGAGGACACCAGGGACGCCGACCTCGCAGGGCGCGTGAACGACTGGTGGCGCGCCCATGGAGACGAGGCGCCGGAAGGCGCGCGGCGCGACGCGCTCGCCGCATACGTCGAAAGTCTCTCCGCGAAGTCCGGTTGGAAACTGGCAGCCTCCGAGAATCCCGATTCGGCGAACGCCGGTCTCCTTGAAATCGCCGCCGAAATCGTCAACGAATACGAATGCGCCCGTTCCGCGCGCGAACGGCAGACATACGACGACCTGCAGCGTTCCGTGCGCGACGCTCTCAAGGACCCGGTCAGAGGCCATCATCTCGCCCGCCTCATGCGCAACGAGCTGAAGGCCGCCCTCGTTGACGAGTTCCAGGACACCGACTCGATCCAGTACGACATCTTCAGGGCCGTCTTCCTCTCCGACGAGGCCATGCGCCAGACGTCCCTCTTCTTCGTCGGCGACCCGAAACAGGCCATCTACTCGTTCCGCGGAGGGGACATCTACGTCTATTCCAAGGCAGTCGGGGATTCTGCCCTGGATGGTCGCAAGTACCGCCTCGACGTGAACTTCAGGTCGACGTCGCGCCTCGTCGACGCCGTGAACGCGCTTTTCACGGACGGGAAGGACGATTCCGGAAACGCCGTCTACACGTTCGGAAACGCCGCAATCGACTACCCGTCCGGCGTCCTGTCGTGCGGCACGAAGCCCGCCCTGAAAATGGCGGACGGCGCAGACGACCCGGCCCCGTTCCGCTTCGTCACCGCGCAGGGCAGTCGCGTCTCGGACAGGGAGGCAGTCCTGGCCGCAGAGGTCGTTGGCGTTCTTGAGGAGCAGAAAGCGAACGGCCTCCGCCCCGGCGGCGTCGCGATTCTCGTTCCGTCGCACAGGAAGGCGGAATCGATTCGCGACCTGCTGCTGCAGAAGAACGTGCCGTGCGCGCTCCAGCGCTCTGGAAGCGTCTTCGCCGGCGCCGCCGCGCGCGAACTCCGCGTCGTCCTCCAGTCGATGGCCCTTTCAGGCGGAATAGGACAGGTCCGCGCCGCCCTCGCGTCTCCGTTCTTCGACTTCCCGTCTGCGGAGCTCGCGAACGAGGAGAGCGACGCCCTGGCGGACATGGTCGTGCATTTCGGCGAATGGAACTCCATCTGGCTTTCGCGCGGCTTCAACGCCGCCTTCGCCGCAATGGACTCCGCCAGCGGGTTCAGACGCCGCTTTGCGTCAATGCCGGACGGCGAACGCCGCCTTGCGGACGTCGACCAGCTGCTGGACCTCATGCTTGCGGCGATTCGCGACGTCGGACCCGCGCCCGACGCGCTTGTCGCATGGCTCACGGAGAGGATAAACCGCAGCGAGGTCGAGGCGCGGACGGACGAGTACGAGCGCCGCCTTGAGAGCGAGCGCGACGCGGTGAACATAATGACGACGTTCGCCTCGAAGGGGCTTGAGTTCGATGTCGTCGTCGTCTCGCTGCTTTCCGACGACCCTCTCCAGAAACCGCCGTACGCCTATCACGACGGACCCGGGAACGAACTCTTTTTCTCCGCAGACGTCGCCGCCCGCGAATCCTCGATGAACGAGGCCGTCGAAGAGGAAGTCCGAAAGCTCTACGTCGCCATGACGCGCGCGACGAAGCGAACGATCGTCGTCGTCCCCGGAAAGACGAAGAAGTCCGCAACCCCGAAGACAATCGCCCTTGACCGGCTCGTCGCGAACGCCGCGCGCAACGGAGCAGGGGAGGGCGACGAGAATTCTCCGATACGATGGACGACGCGGGAGTGCGACGTCGCGTCCGTGCCGTCGTACGTTCCCGTCTCCGAAGCGGCATCCGAACTCGTCCCCGCCAGGACGCCGCCGGCGTATTCGCGCGAAACGCTTTTCGGCAGTTATTCGTCCCTCTCGCCGACGGAAGGCGAACGCGACGACGGGGAGGGCGCGGACGTCGACGCCGCAGTCGCGCCTTCGTCGGCGGACGGCGAACGCGCCGGGGAAACGGACGGCGAAGAGGCGGATCGAATGTTCCTTCTGCCGGGCGGCGCGAAGACAGGCGTCTGCTGGCATGAGATCCTGGAGAAGATCCCATTCGACGCGGACGATGGCGAAATCGCCGGGCGTGTGGAGGCGTCGCTTGCGCTCAACGGGCTTCTGCCGGCCGACAGACTGGAACGGCAGAAGACGGTTTCAGCGGTTTCCGGGATGGTGGCGAAGACGCTTTCGTGGACGATGGAGTCTCCGGACGGAAAGCCGTTCACGCTTGCGGAGATTCCATGGAAAGACCGCATGAGCGAATGGGAGTTCCGCTTCTCGTCGCGGGACGCGGTTGCGACGACGGCGACGCTGGCGAAGATCGTCGCCGACGAATGGCGCGACGACGCGGCGAAGGCGCCGTTCCTCTCCGCGATGTCGGCATGGGACAAGAATATCCCGCATGGCTTCCTTAAGGGGTTCATGGACCTCGTATTCAGAAAGGACGGCTTCTACTACGTCGTCGACTGGAAGTCGAACCTGGTTGGCGGCTCTGCAGCGTCGTTCACGGAGGGCGGCGTCGCGCAGGAGATGGCCGCGCACGGCTACTTCTTCCAGTATCTGCTCTATTCCGCCGTGCTGCACAGGCATCTGGCCGACACGCTGGCCGGCTATTCGTGGGAGCGGAATTTCGGAGGAATAAGATACTGCTTCCTGCGCGGAATGGCCGCGGGGCGCGAGGCCGCGGTGTTCGCGGACCGTCCGTCCGAGGCGCTGCTCGACCGCCTTGCGGAGGCGCTTGGACTGGAGGGCGGGCGATGAGGGACATGGTGGAAGACCTCGTGCGGCGCATGGGCGCGTCCGATGAAGTGGCGCGCATCTGCGCGGACGCCGTGGACGCGCTCTCGGGCGGCGACGTCTGCCGCCGCGTAGACGAAGACGAGTCCGCGGCGCTCGCCTCCGCGCCGGACGTCGTCGCGACTCCGGGTTCAAGGAACGGGCGCGTGGCGGAGTCCGCCCCGTTCGTCCTCCACGGCGGGCTTCTCTACACGCGCCGCAACTGGGTCTACGAGAACCGTGTCGTGTCGTGGGTTGGAAGGGCAACCGGCGCGCCGTCGGAGGGCGACGAGGTCTGCGAACTGCCGGACAGCGCGTTCTACCGCAGTCTGCGCGAGGAGCAGCGCCGGGCGGCGCTTTCGATGTGCGCCCGCCGCTTCTCCATCCTGACCGGCGGCCCCGGCACCGGGAAGACGCACACGATCGCCCGCGCCGTGCGCTTCATGAAAGACCGCAACCCCGGTCTGCGGCTCGCCCTTGCCGCCCCAACGGGAAAGGCTGCCGCCCGGATGATGGAGTCCCTGCACAACGCCCTGAAGGGGGAGGCAGGGGGCGTCGACGTACCGGCTGCGACGACGCTGCACGGGCTTCTGCGGCCGAACTACGACTTGGTCTCGTTCAGGCATAATGCGCAGAATCCGCTGGGCGTCGACTGGCTCATCGTCGACGAGGCGAGCATGATAGGACTGCCGATGATGGCCAAGCTGCTTGACGCGCTGCCGGACGGGTGCCGCCTAACGCTTGTCGGCGACGTCGACCAGCTGGCATCTGTCGAGCGCGGCCGCGTCTTCGGCGACCTCTGTCGGATGCCGGGCGTTGTCGTGAACCGTCTTGACGAGAGCGCGCGCTTTCCGCCTGGCGGCGAAATCGCGGCTTTCGCCGCGGCCGTCAACGGGAACCGGCCGGACGAGGCGATGGCGGCGCTCGCCGGCGGCGGCGGACTTGTCTCGTATGTCGACCTCTCCCCGCATCCGCCGTTCTCCCCCGCCGCGTGGCCGGGGTTTGCCGGGCTTGTGAAGGACGGCTTTGCCGCGCTTGCGTCCAGCCGTACCGCCGAGGAGGCTCTGGCGCGCGTGAACGGCTTCCGCATCCTCTGCGCGCTTCGCGAGGGGCCGTACGGCATGAAGCGCATGAACGAGTTCGTGAAGAAGGCGCTTGGCGGAAGATGCCCGGTCCCGGTGATGGTGACGAAGAACGAAAAGGCGCTGAACGTGTGGAACGGCGACGTGGGTGTGGTGATGCCCGGCGACGGGCAGTGCATTCACCTCCCGTCGGAAAGCGGAATCCGCCGTCTGCGCCTTGAACTGCTGCCCGCGTTCGAGACTGCCTTCGCGTCGACGATACACAAGGCGCAGGGGTCGGAATACCGCGACGTCGCCATTGTGACGCCGCCGGACGGCGAAAGTCCGCTGCTGACGCGGGAGATCCTCTACACCGGAATCACGCGGACGCGGACGGGCGTCCATCTCTATTCCGGCGAGGCGGCCGTCCGGCGATGCTGCGAACGGACTGTCGAGCGCGTCTCCGGACTTCTTGAAAACGCGAATTGACAGGAAAAAAAAACAGATATACTTGTTGCATCATTGGCCTTTTTAGAAAGGATGGCGACGATGCGGAAGTCATTGCTGTTTTGGTTTTTGAGTGGAGCCCTGTCGTTCATGGCGGAGGCGTCCGGCGCCGCCGGCAATCACGTGCCGGACGGCACGAACGTGTGGATCGGCGCGGCGTCTGGCGGCAGCTGGGCGGACGAGGCGAACTGGCGCGCGGAGTCGCCGAATGGCTGGACGGTGAAGGAGCTCTTCGCCCGCCACTGCGTGTACGACCTGCGCGGGCTTGAGGGCGGCGCCGTCGTCACGAACGACCTCGTCTGCGCGAACGTCTACAAGGAGCGTTCCAGCGGCGCGTACACGATGGTGGCGGGAATCGTCTGCGACGGCGCGCCGGGCGATGTCTGGACGATACGGCAGAAGGGCGGCAAGGGCCTTTACTTCTGCTGCCCCTGCCGCATCCAGGTCGACGGCGGAACGCTGGTCTGGGACGACTGCGCGGGCGAGATGTATCCATACAAGCAGCCGAACAAATACGGCACTGGGGAGATTCTCTTCCATCGGATGCCGAACATGTGGGAGGCCGAGGCATACGTCCACGAGGGGACGCTCGGCTTCACGAACAACGCCGGCACGGTCACCTACCGCTGGAAGCTATTCAACGGCGCGACGCTCGCCGTGCGCGGCGGCAGCATGACTGCCATTTCGCAGATACATTCGAACTCCGCGGACGGCACGGATGCGTCGATCGACATTGCCGATGGCGCGACGCTTCGCCTCTACACCGGTTTCAACAACTATGTCGCCAATTACTGCTACTACGGCGACGTCACGGGGGACGGGACGCTTGAGGTCTCCGGCGGCGGCGTCCACCGCATCCGCAGGGGTGCGCGCGACGTCCTGTCGTTCGCCGGCATTGTCCAGCCGTACCTTGGCGAGCTGGAGCTTGGCACTGCGGACGCGCCCGTCGCCCTGAATCCCGCCGTCGGCGTGGATGTCGCGGGCTCCGGCTGGCTGCGGCTCTTCGGTGACCAGACGATTTCCGCGCTGTACGGCGCCGGGTGCGACGGCGGCGTTGAGACGCCGGCCGGGTACGCTCTGACAGTGGCGGGGACTGGTGCGCCGTCCACGAACGTCTACGCCGGCCGCGTGGCGGGCGGCGACTTCGTCAAGCGCGGCGCCGATTGCACACTCGTTCTGAAGGGCGGTCTCGTAAACGCGGGCGCAACGCGCGTGGAGGAGGGGACGCTGGCGCTTGACCGGGGGCTGGCGCGAAGGAACCTCCGCGCCTACTGGAACTTCGACGACCCCGACGACATGGGCGCGGACGTCTCCGTGGACGGCAGGCTTCCGCTTGCGCTGGCGAAGGATCCGTCGGTCAGACCATGGCTGGTGGACGACGGAGTCTCCGGCCGCGCCGTCCATTTCGGCGACGGGCAGGACATGACGAAGGGCGGAACGTTCTGCCGGGCGGACACGAACGACGTGAGCCTCTCCGCCGCCATTCCGTCACATATGTTCACTGTCAGCTTCTGGATGCGTCCGACGAAGGGCAAGTGCGGCAGGGGCACGAACTTCATCCACTTCGACTACGGATCGGGCGAACTGACGACGAACGAGACCGGCGTCGCCGTGAAGAAGGTCGGCTGGGGCAGCGGAATATTCTTCGGCTCGTCCCGTCGCGACGAGGACACGGCGAAGGAAATCCCCGCGTTCAAGAACCTCTGCGCATACTTCGGCGCCGGATGGACGCGCGGCGGGGCCTGGAACGACGGCGGGACGAGCAATGGCAACGCCGCAAAGGTCGCGATCGCGAAGTTCGACGACGCGGACTACCTCTTCGACGGCGACTGGCATCACGTTGTTGGAACGTACTCGAACCGCGTCATGCGGATATTCGTCGACGGAACGCTGATGGACGAGCGGACCCGCAACGGGGATCTGGGCGTTCCGCCGAATCCAAGCATCCAGATAGGCAACTATTCAGGCGACGTCCTGCACACCTACCAGGGAGACCTCGACGAAATCCAGTGGCTCGCGGAGGCGTGGAGCGAGGCGGACGTCAGGGCGGAGTACGAGGCGCGCCGTCCGTCCGCGTTCCGCCGCTCCCTGCCACAGCCGGTCGCGCACTGGACGTTCGACGAGCAGAATGCGGACGGAAGCTTTGCGGACGTCACGGGGAATGGATTCGACCTCGTCAGCGCCTCCTCGAACGGCACGGCGGTCGTCAAGCATGAAGCCGTGACATATTCGGGCGAGTCCCGTCTCACGGGCGGCGCGGCGGTCATCGAGAATGCGTCGGGCGCGTATCTCAAACTCAAGGACGGAGCGGACATGGCGTCGCGCCTTCCGGCCGGCTCGTCCTTCACGATCGCCATGCGCTGCGCCTATCCCGGCGACAATCCGTACTTCATCCTCGGCGACGGCACGGCGGCGCGCAGCGTGCGCCTCGGCGATTCGGGATGCCCGCGCGTCCAGTACTGGTGCGTTGGCGACAACAACAGGATCTCGATGGACGACTGCGGCACGTACGGCTCGGGCAATTCCGTCCTGCCGTCCGCCTACTGCCTCAACGTCCTCGTCTACGACGCATCGCGCAAGACCCTGCGGCTCTATCGCGACGGAATTCTCGTCAGCCAGACTGCGAAGTCGTTTTCGATCAATCCCACGACGCTCCAGTGGGGGCATGTGGGCGGGAAGTACTTCAACAACCTGCGGATGGACGACCTTCGCATCTACGGCGAGGCTTTGGCGGCGGAGGACGTCGCGCAGGTCGTCCGCTCGGTCCGCTACGGCGGCGCGGTCTCCGAAACGCGCCAGATCCTCTCCGCCGATTCGCCCGTCGTGGTGGCGGCGGGCGCCATGCTTGAGGCGCGTGGCGCGGTCGCGCACGGCGTGAAGTCGCTCTCCGGCGCAGGGACGGTGAAGGTCGCCGGCGCGGCAGCGTTCCACGCCGGCGGCTACGCGGGATTTTCGGGGACGATCTGCGGCACGGGACGTCTGCTCGTCGAGAAGGGGCAGACGATTCCGCTGGACGCGGCGCAGGTTTCCGCGGACGTCGGCTTCCAGGACGACGTGGTCGTCGTCTCCTCCGCGTCCGCCGGCCCCTCCGCGACGCCGCTCGTCCGTGCGTCCGGCAAGGTCGTCCTGCCGGCGGCAGGCGCGCTGAAGCTCTCCGACGCTACGACGCCCGGCTCGTTCCTCGGCAAGCGCTTCCTGCTGGCGGAGTGCGCGGAGGCGGAATTCCCTGCGGACGCCTCGTCGTGGACGCTTGACCCGGCGCGCGAGGGAATGCCCCCGCTCGTTTTCGAGTTCGCGTCCGGCCGCCTCTGGGCGAAGGTCGGCGGCGGCGGAACGCTGCTGGTCTTCCGATAGGGCGGGCTGCGATTAAGTGGTTAAGGGTCGAGCTTTGGTAGGGCGGGGCGTCCCGCCCCGCCGCCGCGGGCGGCAATGCGGTTCATTGGCGCGTGACAAGGCCTTTCCGGGAGAGCGCGTGTTCTCATGCGCCGCAGTTGGCGGGACGTCGCGCCCTACCGCATCGCCCCTTCGACCGCCTTTTCACCTGCGACGGCGGATGAGGACATCCGCCCTCCAGATGAAATGCCGCTCGCATCTCCTTCTCTCTGCGTCCTCCGCTCCCGGCAAAACGTGCTATAATGGCAGTCTTGCGAAAATCGGCAACGTAATCTGAACGAAGGAGACGGCGATGGATCGATCGAATTGGCGGGCATGGACGCTGTGCGCGGCGGCTCTGCTCCTGTCGGGCGGAGCCCTTGCGGCGGCGTCCGTGCCGCCGTGCGCGGCGCGGGACGGACGGCGGCTTGTGTGGAGCGACGAGTTCGACGGCGCGTCTGTGGACGCGGCCAAGTGGCGCTTCCGCCAGACGATGCGCGGAAGCGACTGCGAATACGTCGAGGACGCCAGGACGGTGCAGATGACGAACGGCTGCCTGCGCCTTCGCGTGTGGTCGACGGGCGACACGAACAAGCCGTTCCGCCTGGCGCGCGGCCTCGCCACGCACGACACGATGGGCTTCAAGTACGGCTACCTCGAAATGCGCGCGCGAATGCCGTTCCGCCACGGCGCCTGGCCGAGTTTCTGGATGCAGTCCACGCCGTCGCTGCGGAGGGCGTCATGGATGAGCGAGATCGACGTCCTCGAAGTTTTCTCCAGCACGAACCAGGTCGTCGCCAACATCCACAAGTGGGGGAAGAAGACAGAGGCCTGCAAGTCAGGCCACGTGATGCTCAAGGGCGGCGAAGGGAGCGGGACGCGCGGACACGTCTTCCCGGACGCCTCGCGCCTGAACGACGAATTCCACGTGTACGGATTCGAGTGGACGCCGGCGGAGATGTCGTTCTTCGTGGACGGCCGCAAGTACTATTCCTGCCCGATCGACGCGGCGCACGAGTTCGCGCCTGAGATGCCGGGGATGGAAGGCTTTCAGGACTTCCACAGCGTCATCGTCAACAACGAGATCTTCACGCCCGGGCATGGGTGGTGTCCGGACGGCTACCGCCTCATGCCGGACGAACCCATGCCGATCGAATACGACATCGACTGGGTGCGCCTCTGGCAGAAGCCGGGCGAGGAGCTGCGCATTCTCGCGAAGGACGCGCTGGACGACCTCCTGCCCGTGCCGCGCTCCGTCGAACGCCGCCTCGGCTTCGCCGGCGAATACGACCTCGCGAACGTCTCCGTGCGCCGCGCCGCGGTGCCGGGTTCTCCGGCGAAGACCGCCGACGAGGCCTACGTCCTTGAGGTCTCGCCGTCGGGCGTCGTCATCACGGCGTCCTCGCCGCGCGGCGAGCACTGGGCGCGCGTCACGCTGGAGCAGCTTCTGCGCCTCTCCGGCGGCGACAGGGTTCCGTGCTGCCGCATCGTGGACTGGCCGGAGCTGCCCTGGCGCGGGTACATGAACGACTGCGGACGCAACTACCTGGGGCTTGACGGCGTGAAGGCCATCGTGGACGTGATGTCGCGCTACAAGATGAACCTCTTCCATTGGCATCTCTCCGACTACCACGGATGGCGCCTTGAGTCGAAGCTCTACCCGCAGCTGCAGGACGACCGCGCGTTCGCCCGGCAGGTCGGGAAGTTCTACACCCAGCGCGAATTCCGCGAAATCGTGCGCTACGCCGCGGAGCGCGGCGTGACGGTGATGCCGGAGCTGGACGTGCCGGGCCACACGCTCGCGTTCCGCCGGGGCATGGGCGTTGACACGATGAACGTGCCAGAGGTCAGAATGGCCCTGTCGGACATTTTTGCAGAGCTCTGCTCGCTCGCGCCGGCCGACGTGATGCCGTTCATCCATCTCGGCACGGACGAAGTGCGCGTCGCTCCGGAGCGCTGCCCCGGCGAATGGCTCGACGAGTGGGTCAACGTCGTCACCTCCCGCGACCGCTCCGCCGTCCTCTGGGCTCCGGGCGAACAGACGAAGGGGCGCGGCCGGATCGTCGACATGGTGTGGTACGACAACCACGTCACCAACTCCACCCACGCCGCTTTCGACGCGGCGCGGATGTACAACGGATCGTGGAGCCCGTTCGAGGTGCTGACGATGGCCTCGTTCGTCAAGCCCTGCCGCTGGGCAATCGACGATTCGCGCAAGCTAGGCGCCATCACCTGCACGTGGCACGACGACAATGTGGGCGAGGACACGTACAAACTCTTCGTCAACGCCATGGTCTTCCCCACGATCATGCTTTTCGGCGACAACTACTGGCGCGGCCGGGAGACGGACGAGCCGGCGTTCCAGCGCCGACTTCCGCCCGTCGGCGACCCGCGCTTCGCCTTCGCCGCCGATCTCGAACGCCGCGCCGTGGCGCAGCGCGACAGAAACCTCGACGACTTCCGCTTTCCGTTCCCGTTCCTCGCCCAGACCGCCATGCGCTGGCGTCTGACCGCGCCGGACGGCAGGGTCCTCGCCACCGACGTCCCGCAGGCGATTCTGAAGAACGTCAACGCGCTCCTGCCGGCGGACCTCCGCCAGAAGGGGCTTGTGACGGCGGAGACGTGGATCAAGTCGCCGAAACGCCAGGCCGTCGGCGCGTGGATCGACTTCACGCACTTCGGCTGCGCGTACGGGCGCGGACGACTGCCCGGCTACGGCGAGTGGCGGGGCAAGGACGAGAAGGCGGAGCTGAACGGACGCGAGCTGCCGCCGCCCGTCTGGAAGCGCCCTGGCGCGAAGGCGCGCACGTCGCGCCGCAAGGACCAGGCGGTGCCGTACTCCGACGACCTGCTGGAGACTCCGTTCACCGACGAGGGATGCATCCGGCGCGATCCGTATCCCATTCTGCTTGAGAAGGGGTGGAACCACGTCCGCCTCACGTTCCATCCCGGCACGGGCGCGACGTTCATGCCGTTCTCCGGTCCGAGCGAACGCCCGCGCGAAATCCCCGGCCTTGAGTTCAGCTCGTCGCCCCGCTGACCTTGGCTTCTGAAATGAAAAGAATGCATAAAGTCATGGAAAAGCGTTGTTTAGGGAATACTGGGGTGTCGACATATCGCCGGAGAACAGGATTGGGGAATGGCTGAAAAGAGCGGATTCAGTTTCAACAGAATGGGTTCCGTCGGAGACCCTTTTCGACGGTGCATATGCGAGGCGTGGGGTCAAGTGTCCGAAGCATTGCGATTTCAAGGAGAAATGACATGACGGAAGAGCGTTTCATAAAACTGACGCAGCGCGACAACAGGAGCATCTGGATTAACGCCAGGTTCATCGTCACGATCGAGCCCAAGGACGGCGGCGCGCTCGTCGTGCCGATGGGGGACGGCATGGACTACGAAGTCCGCGAGTCGGCGGAGACGGTCGTCTCCCTCTGCGCCGGCGAGGTCGTCGCCGCGCCGAAACCCGGCGACGCGCAGAGAAGACAGCAGCAGTCCACGCAGAGGCAGCCGCAGCAGCAGGGTGCGCAGAAGCAGGCGGACCGGCCGCCCGTGCAGAAGCCGGAATCCCGGCAGCCGCCGCCCGCGCAGAATCCGACCGCCAAGATGGCGGCGGAGGGCGAAAAGGCCGCCGCTGCGGCAGTCGCGCCGGTTGAGAAGAAGCCCGTCGAGGTGGCCGCCGCGCCTGCCGTTTCAGAGGCGAAGCCGGCGGAGGAGGGGAGCGTCGCGGCGGGGAGCGCGTCAGAGGCGGAGACTGCGCCGGCGATCGCGGTCTCCCCGGCTCCGGCGGAGGAAGCCGCGGCGTCCGCGGAGACGCCGGCGAAGCCCGCGAAGAAGACGAGGACGCGGACGGCGAGGACGAAGAAAACCGCCCCCGCATCGGCTGCCGCGGGTGCGCCGTCCGCAGACGCGGAGGCCGTCGCGAAGCCGGGCGTTGCGCAGTCGGAAGACGAGATTCTTGCAAAGGCGGCGAAACTCGGCTGCCGTTCGCGCACACGTCTCATGAACACGCTGAAAAGCCAGTTCGGGAAGACGGAGGACGCGGCGGCGGCCCTTGTCGCCGCATGGGCCGAGAAGGGCGAGTTGTCGATCGACGGCAACGGCCATGTCGACTGGAAGAACAGAAAAGGAGTGGCGGAATGAAGAGAATCATCGGATGTTTGCTGTTTGCCGCGGCGGCGGGGATTCTGCGCGCGGGCGACGTGCTTGACCTGGACGGCAGCTGGCAGTTCAGGTTCGAGGAGGGCAAGGCGATAGAGGAGACGGCGGGCGCCGCGTTCGAGGCGACTGACACGATGGTCGTCCCCGGATGCTACGACACGATGCCCAAATGGTTTCTCCGCCGCGGCACGGGCCTCTACAGGCGGACGTTCACGCTCGACAGGGCGGTGGACAACGCCTGGCTCGTCGTGGACGGGATGGGACTGCGCGGGCAGTTCAAGCTCGACGGCAAAGACCTCGGCACGCACCCCTATCCGTACGCCCGGCTAGAGCTGGAGACGGGCCCGCTTGCGGCGGGCGTCCACACTCTCTACGCCGCGCTGGACAACCGGTTTGACTGGTCGACGATGAAGCTGGCCCTGCCGTACTACGACTTCTACTTCTACGGCGGGTTCTACCACGGCGTGAAGCTCTCCTTCGACAACCGGAAGCTCTTCGTGCGCACTCGCGACTACAGGACGGGCACGGTCGAGATCGAGGCCGTGAACGTCAAGTCCGGCGACTTCCCGGCGACGCTCGTCTTCGACGGGAAGAACGAAGTCCAGGCGGCGTTCAAGGGTTTCCGCGCAACGGTGAAGGTGCCGGACTTCAAGCTCTGGTCGCCCGACGCGCCGAATCTCCACACGGTGTCCGTCAAGACGCCTGGCTCCGACGCCGCGGTCCGCGCCCGGTTCGGCGTCCGCGCGGTCGAGGCGAAAGACCGCAAGATCTGGCTGAACGGCAAGGAGATATTCCTGAAGGGCGTGAACCGCCACGAATCGCACATCGAGTTCGGCGCGGCGACGACGGAGGCGCAGATGGCGCGCGACGTCCAGCTGATCAAGGACCTCGGCGGGAACTTCGTGCGCGGCGCCCACTACCAGCAGTCGCAGCGCTTCCTTGACCTCTGCGACGAGAACGGCATTCTCGTGTGGGAGGAGTCGCTCGGCTGGGGCAACGGACAGGGCTACACGGACAAGAAGGACGTCGAGCTGACAGACCCCGGCTTCATCGCGGCGCAGCTGCACGAGACGAGGGAAATGGTCCGCGCCAGCTTCAACCACCCCTGCGTGATCGTCTTCGCGTTCATGAACGAGTGCGGCAGCAAGAAGAAGACCTGCAAGGCGCTGGCGGATCGGCTGATCAAGACGATCAGGAATCAGGACTCCGGCCGTCTCGTGACGTTCGCCTGCAACACGTGGAACGGCGACCTCTGCCATGAGAACACGGACATTGTGGCGTTCAACACCTATCCCGGCACGATTCCGATGTTCCCCGGCCTTCCGGAGGACCTGGCGGAGAAGGTGCGCGAAATGCCCGGCGGCGGCGTCAACGTCATAACGCGCTATTTCCGCGACAAGTACCCCGACAAGCCGATCGTCGTGTCCGAGTCCGGCGTCGGAGGGATGTATGGCTACCACGACCCGATGGCCTGCGTGGGATCGGAGGAGTTCCAGGACGAGTACCTCACCGACCTGCTCGACACGATCTGGAAGAACCCCGACCTCGTCGGCTACACGATCTGGCAGTTCGCGGACAACCGCACGTACCACCGCAACAGCCGTACGCAGTCCGGCAAGCTCTTCGGCATCAGCATCGCCGGCCTCTTCAACCACCAGCGTCAGCCGAAGAAGTCGGTGGAGACCGTCAAGAGGTACTTCCGCCTTAAATAGCGTTGGACGCCATCCCCGCCCCGCCTTGATTTGATATAATCGTGCGCATGAAGACATCCCCGAAACCAATCGCCGTCATTGCCGCCGCCGCAGTCGCCCTCGTCTCCGCCCTCGCCGGATGCGGACGCGATGGCGGTGTTCCGCCGCCGCCCCCTGCGGGCGATGCGGAGATTCTGACGGCGTGGAGCGCGATAACGAACGCTGCGGAAGTGGCGCGAACGTTCGGAAAAGTCGGCGCAAGGCTTATCGCGTCGGGCGCGGTGTCGCTTCCGGTGGACTTCGCGCAGCGTCCGGCCCGCGCCAGCTGGGACGCGCGCGTCCCATGCGACCTGGCGGTGCGCCCCGGAATCCAGTTCGACTTCTGCTGCACGGACCTCGAGCAGTTCTCTTCGTTCAGCTGCTACTTCAAGAGCGGGGACGGGTGGTACAGCGGCTCGTTCTCTCCGGAGGAGAGCGGCAAGTGGGAGCGGATGACCGTCCTCAAGGCGTCGTGCCATGTGGAGGGGAGTCCTGACGGCTGGGACAAGGTGTCCGCAATCCGCATTTCCGGATGGCGCGCGGGCGAGGGGAAGGCCGAGTGCGCCGTCGCGAACATGGCGGCGGTCGGCAGCGCCAGTCCGGACGTCCTCGTCGTCTACGCCGATTCGCTCGCGAAGAAGGAGGGTGCGGAGGCGGGCTACATGAAGTTCGGCGGGACGGTGGCGTCGTCTCTCGCCGCGATCGGCGTGGAGGCGACGCTTGTGGCGGACACGGACTTGACGGCCGAGTCGGCGCGGGCGGCGAAGGCGATCGTTCTTCCGTACAACACGTCGTTCCCGTCGGGCAAGCTGCCGGTACTCAAGGAGTACGTCGAAAGGGGCGGACGCATTCTCGTGTGCTACACCACGTCGCCGGAGCTGTGCGGGCTTGTCGGCGTGAAGACGGCCGGGAGCGTGAGGCCGTCGGAGAACGGCGGCGCGGCGATCGCCGGCTTTCTCAAGGCGGGGAAGGGGCTTGACGGCCAGCCGGGCTTCGCGCCGCAGGCCTCGTGGATAACCTGCGTCGTCGCGCCGTCGACGAACGCGGAGGTGGTGGCGGAATGGTGCGACGGCCGCGGGAACTCGCTGCGCCGGCCGGCGCTCGTGCGGACGGCGCGCGGCCTCTTCATGTCGCACGTCTGGCTTGGCGGAGTGGAGGGCGCTTCGGCGGATCTGATGAAGGCGATCGCCTGCGACCTGTCACCCGCTCTTCGAGGCAAGATCGCGGCGCATGAGGGCGAAATCCGCGAAAGGCGGCGGCGCGACGCGGAGTGGCTTGCGTCCCAGCCGTCGAAGAAGGGCGAATGGCGCGGGTTCTGGTGCCACAGCGCGCGCGGCGTCGGCGGCGGGAAGAACTGGGATGCGTCGATACGGATTTTGAAGGAGAACGGGTTCAACGCCGTTCTTCCGAACCTCTGCTGGGGCGGCGTCGCGTTCTACGATTCCGCCGTCCTTCCGAAGCATCCGGACGTCGCGGCGCGCGGCGACGCCTTTGCGGAATGCATGGCCGCGTGCCGCAAGTACGGTGTCGAGTGCCATGTGTGGAAGGTGTGCTGGAACATGGGCTCGTACACGGCAAAGTCGTTCGAGGAGGCGTTGGCGGCGTCGAACCGCGTTCAGGTGGCGTTCTCCGGCGCGAAGAAGACGCGCTGGCTTTGTCCGTCCCATCCCGACAACCGAAGGCTGGAAATAGACGCGATGGTGGAACTTGCGAAGAAGGGACCGGATGGAATCCATTTCGACTACATACGCTATCCCGACGGCGCGACGTGCTTCTGCGACGGATGCCGCGCCCGCTTCGAGGCGTCGCTCGGCGCGAAGGTGGACGACTGGCCGGGCGCGGTGCGCAAGGACGACAGGCTGCGGCGCGCGTGGAAGGACTTCCGCGTCGGCTGCATAACGGAGGTCGTCAAGTCCGTCTCCGAGCGGGTGCGCAGGGAGGCTCCGGGAGTGAAGATGTCCGCGGCGACGTTCAGGAATCCGGAGACGGACCCGCGGGAGGTGGCGCAGGACTGGGCGGCGTGGTGCCGCGAAGGATATCTCGACTTCGTGTGCAACATGGACTACGTCGAATCGTCCGCGATGTTCAGAAGCCAGGTACGCCGGCAGGTCGAGGCCGTTGGCAGGGCGAAGGTCCGTCCGGGAATCGGGCTTTCCACATGGATGAACGACGGCGGCGACGCGGTGCGCCTGGCAAGGCAGATAATGGCCGCGCGCGAACTGGGCGTTGGCGGATTCACCGTGTTCAACTTCGACAGCCGGGCGGAGCGGGCTCTGCCGCTTCTGCGCCTTGGCGTCACGAAGGAAGATTGACTTTTCAGGGCAGCGGGAAAGGCGAAAGACATGGCAATGGTTCATTTGAATCCCACGAAGATGAAGGACTGGGAGATCGCGGAGGCTGTGGAGGCCAATCTGCGCCCTGCGGCGGACATCGTCGCGGAACTTGGGCTGCGCGACGGCGAGTGGTCGCCGTACGGACGCATTCTCGCGAAGGTGGACGCCGCGCGCGTGCTGAAGCGCCTTGGCGGCGCGAAGCGCGCGAAGTACGTGGACGTCACGGCGATAACGCCCACCGCGCTGGGAGAGGGCAAGACGACGACGACGGTCGGCCTCGTCGAGGGGCTTGGCCTTCTCGGAAAGAAGGTCGTCGGATGCGTCCGCCAGCCCTCCGGCGGGCCGACGTTCAACATCAAGGGAAGCGCGGCGGGCGGCGGCCTTGCGCAGGTGGTGCCGCTTAGCTCCCTTTCCCTGGGCCTGACCGGCGACATAGACGCGATCACGAACGCAAACAACCTGGCGATGGTTGCGCTCAACAGCCGGATGCAGCACGAGCGCAACCACGACGACGAATGGCTTGCGGAGCGCGGGCTAAGGCGTCTCGACATAGACCCGGACCGCGTCCAGATGCGCTGGGCGATCGACCTTTGCGCCCAGGGCCTGCGCAACGTGGAGATGGGCATTGGCGGACGCCTTGACGGCTTTGCCATGAAGAGCGGCTTCTACATCACCGTGGCGTCCGAGGTGATGGCCGTGCTGGCGATGTCGGCCGACCTCGCCGACCTGCGCACTCGCCTCGGAAAGATCGTCGTCGCGCATTCGCGGAGCGGCGCCCCCGTGACGACGCATGACCTCGAAGTGGACGGCGCGATGTGCGCGCTTCTCGTCGACGCGATCAAGCCGACGCTGATGCAGACGCTGGAAGGGCAGCCCGTCTTCGTCCACGCAGGCCCCTTCGCGAACATTGCCATCGGGCAGAACTCCGTCGTCGCGGACCGCCTCGCCTGTGCGCTCGGCGACTACGTCGTCACGGAGAGCGGCTTCGCGAGCGACATGGGCTACGAGAAGTTCTGGAACATCAAGTGCCGCGCGTCCGGACTCAAGCCCGACGCCGTCGTGCTCGTCGCGACCGTCCGCGCCCTCAAGGCGCACGGCGGCGCGCCGAAGGTCAAGGCCGGCCTGCCGCTCGATCCCATCTACACGCACGAAGACCTGGGGCTCCTGCGGAAGGGCTGCGACAACCTTCTGGCGCACATAGACGTCATCCGACGCTCCGGCGTCCAGCCGGTGGTGTGCCTCAACGCATTCTACACGGACACTCCTGCGGAACGCGCCCTCGTGCGCGAGGTCGCCGAGGCCGCCGGCGCGACGTTCGCCGTCTCCGACCACTGGCTCAAGGGCGGTGAAGGCGCGCGCGAACTCGCAGAGGCCGTGATCGCGGCCTGCGATGCGCCGAACTCCTTCAAGTTCCTGAGCGACGTCTCCGAGCCGCTTGCGGACCGCATCGAGGCGATTGTCCGCGAAGTGTACGGCGGCGACGGCGTGGACTACGAGCCTGCGGCGGCGGAGAAGCTGGCGCGCTGCCAGGCGGATCCCGAAGTCGCCCGTCTGCCCGTGTGCATGGCGAAGACGCAGTATTCGCTTTCGCACGACCCTGACCTCCTGGGGCGTCCGAAGGGCTGGCGCCTTCCCGTGCGCGACGTCCTCGTCTACCGCGGCGCCGGGTTCGTCGTGCCCGTGGCGGGCGAGATAAAGCTCATGCCCGGCACGTCCGCATCGCCCGCATACAGGCGCATAGACGTGGACGTCGAGACGGGCCACGTGCGGGGACTTTTCTGATGCCGATTTTTTCTCATTTTCCCATTGCATTCAACGGCGCTAAAGTGTATACTTTACATCGCTTTTCAACCACGGAAGGGTGTCCGAGTGGTCGATGGTGCAACCTTGGAAAGGTTGTGTAGGCGCAAGTCTACCGGGAGTTCGAATCTCCCCCCTTCCGCCAGTTGAAAAGGCATTGCGATGATGGAGAGAGAGGCCTACTTGCTTGCGGGAGCCACGGCCAGTGGCAAGACCGCCGCCGCGAACCTTTTGGCGCGGAGACTTGGCGCGGTCGTGTTAAGCGCGGATTCCATGCTTGTATACAGGGGAATGGACGTTGGCACTGCCAAGCCGTCGATTGCGGAGCGCGAGGAGTTTTCCATGGGCGGGATAGACGTTGTGACGCCCGCTGAAAGGTTTTCGTCCGGCGCCTGGCTGCGCGCGGCCGCGAAGTGGCTTGAGGGGATTCCGCCGTCTCGGCCGATGGTGATCGTCGGCGGCACTGGGCTTTACTTTTCGGCGCTTCTGCGCGGGCTTGACCGCGAATGGGTGGAGCCGCCGCCTGAATATCCCGTCCTGCAGGTGGAGCGATCGGTTCTTCACGCGAGGATAGAGGCGCGGCTTGACGCGATGTTCATGTCGGGGCTTGCCGCGGAGGTAGCCGCGCTCCGGCGCGAATATCCGGTGTGGTCCGAGACGGCGTCGGCGGCAATCGGGTACAAGGAGTTCATCGACGGAATGCCTGTGGAGGCGGTGCGGGAGAGGATTCTTGTCCGGACGCGGCAGCTGGCGAAGAGGCAGGACACCTGGTTCCGCCACCAGTCGTCGCCGCTGTACGTCCCCATCGGCGCGACTGCGGAGGAGACGGCGGTCGGCGTCGAGAGGGTCTGGCGCGAGCACGGCCCCTGGCGCATTCGCCTTTCGGAAGATGGAGGAGCGGACGATGCTGCTTGAAGTGGAGCATTTGCGGATTTCATTCCACCGCGACGGACACGAGACCGTGCCCGTCCGCGACGTCAGTTTCACCGTCCCCGAGCACGGCCGTGTCGCGCTTGTCGGCGAGTCCGGATGCGGAAAGTCCCTTACGGCCCTTTCCCTCCGCCGCCTTTCGCCCACCGACCGCGCCACCGTCTCAGGGCGGATTTCGTTCACCCCTCCTTCGGTTGGTCGCGCCGACCCGCTCCGCCGGATCGCGTACGTCTTCCAGAACCCCTCCGACTCCCTCAATCCGGTGATGCGCATTGCGGACCAGATAGCGGAGGCGCTGCCGCATGGCATGGACGCCGCGTCGCGCCGCCGCAGGATAGAGGAGCTTCTTGCGCGAACAGGCCTGCCCGACCCGGTCCGCGCCGCCAGGGCCTATCCCTGCGAACTTTCCGGCGGACAGCAGCAGCGCTGCATGATCGCGATGGCGCTTGCCGCGGAGCCGGACCTTCTCGTCGCGGACGAGCCGACGACCGCGCTCGACGTCACGACGCAGAAGCAGGTCCTTGAACTCGTCGATTCCCTTGCGGACGAGACGGGCATGGCCGTTCTTCTAATCACCCACAACCTCGGCCTCGTCGCCGGGCGCATGGACGAGGTCAACGTCATGTACGCAGGCCGCATCGTGGAGAGCGGCCCCGTCTGCGAAGTCCTCGCCTCCCCACGCCATCCGTACACACGGGGACTGCTCGCCGCCGTGCCGGCCCTGGACGCGCCACGCGACGCCCCGCTTGCCGACATCCCCGGCACCGTCCCGCCCCCCGACGCCTGGCCGAGCGGCTGCGCGTTCTGGCCGCGCTGCGCTTTCGCCGGGGAAAGATGCCGCGCCGAACAGCCGCCGGACGTCGCCGCCGGACGCCGCCGCCATGCCTGCTTCCGCACATGACGGCGCGTTCTCCATGTCTTCGCGCCGCGATTGCGGCGTTATGCCTTTTCGCGTCCGGCGGCCTTGCGCTTTTCGGCGGGACGAACGACTTCTACCTCACGTTCAATCCCTACTTCGCCTCGGCGTACCATTCGCGGGCGCGAATCGTGGAGAACCGTCCGATGTTCATGACGTCCACGCGCGTCGGATGGGATTCGCGGAACACCGGCGACTTCGGAAAGGTCGGCATATGGCACTGGTCCGTCTCGTCTCTCACGAAGAAGCGGCACGACACGTACCATCGCCTCTTCAACGAACTGACCTATGGCCTCTTCTGGACGTACAAGTGGGACTTCGCGCGGTTCGACGAGGACTGGAAGGGCTGGGGGCTGACGACGGACTTCGTGAAGGACTGGATCACCCTGAACGGATATCGCAGCGCCTACCGCATGAACAAGACGGACGCGACGATAAACGAGTGGCGTCTTACGCAGTCGCTTGACAACCCATACCTGACGCCGTTCTACCTCCTTCGGCGCGGCGGACACCCCAACGACTGGTTCTACGCCCGCGTCGGCGTGAAGCGGGCGTTCAAGCTGACGGATTCGCTGACGTTCACCTCCACGTTCCACGCGGAGAACGGAAACGAGAACCTTTTTGTCAGGCGCTACGGCGAACGCCTTGGCGGCGGGAGGTACAGAAGCGGTCTCATGGCGCTCAACCTCATCTTCGACCTGGCGTGGGCGGCCACGGACAACGTCTCGCTCTACACGAGCGTCCACCAGTTCGGCCTGGCCGATTCGGAGCTGCGCGACAGCTGCAAGGCGAAGACGGGGGCCAACTACCGGAGCGACCTGACGATATTCTACGTCGGGATGCGCTGCCGCTTCTAGCGTCCGAACTTGCGCGACAACTCGCGGTTGGACGTGAAGACCATGACCGGCTTGCCGCGCGGGCAGACGTACGGCATTCTGGCGGAGGCGAGTTCGTTCACCAGCTGTGTCGCGCTTTCCGGAGTGAACTTCGAGGCGGCGCCTGCGAAGGAGCGGGCGACCGACTTCGCCACGATTTCGTTTCGCCAGCGGGCGCCGCCGCGGCGGGGTCCGGCTTCGGAGACGTCGGCGGCGATGGTGGCGAGAAGGTCGGCGGTGGAAATGCCCGCGGCCAAGTCGGGGACGGCGTCGACCTTCCACGTGTCGCGTCCGAACTCCTCGATCTCGAATCCCATTTCGGCGAGTTCGGGAAGGAGGCTGCGGATGCGCGCGGAATCGGACGGAGGAAGTTTGATCGTTTCCGGTAGGAGAAGTGGCTGTGAAATTGGCGTCGCGCGTTCGATCAGGCGTTCGTAGACGATTCGCTCGCGCGCGGCGCGCGGATCGAGGGTGACGAGACCCGCGTCGGTTTCAAGGAGGAAGAAGCCTGATTCGGTCTGTGCGAGAAACCTGAACCACCGCCAGAGGGCGGTGGACGCGGTGGAGACGGCAGGGGCGTCCGGCGCGGCGGACGATGCGCCATCTCCCGGCGCGGTATCCGCCGTCTCTGGTTCGCATGGCGCGTGGGCTGCCGGCGGTCGGATGGGAAGGTCGAGTCGCGGCTGGACGGGTGCGGACGTGAAAGGCGGGATGAACGGCGCGGGGGACGGCGAGGCGTCCGGAAACGTCGCGGCGGCGCCCTGTGGCGGAACTGTCGGGGAAAACGTCGGCGGCCGCGAAGTGTCGGCGGGCGCGGGGCGGATGGTGGCGAGGGCCTTTGCGAACGCGGCGAGGATGGCCTCACGGACGTCGGCGGCGCGGCGGAAGCGCACTTCGCGCTTTGCGGGATGGACGTTGACGTCCACCTGTTCCGGGGGGAGACGGATGAAGAGAACCATTGCGGGGCGCGTCTCGTCGCGCGCGCGGGGGTATGCCTCGCGGAGGGCGTAGGCGATGGACGCGGAGGTGGCGGGGCGTCCGTTGACGAATATGAACTGGTCCTTCCTTGCGCCGGCGCCGCGGCCGGGGCGTTCGACATAGCCGTAGACGCGGACGCTGCCGGTCGTCTCGTCGACGGACATGAGGTTTTCGGCGAACGCGGGGCCGAAGAGGTCGTAGATGCGTTCTTCGAGCGTGGCGCCGGGGGCGAGGCGGTACGCTTCGCGTCCGTCCAGTGCGAGGGAGAATCCGACGTCCGGATGCGCCAGGGCGTGGAGGGTGAACGTCGTGCGGATGTGGGCCTCTTCGGTGGCGAAAGCACGGAGGAATTTTCTCCTGGCGGGGACGTTGCAGAAGAGGTCGCGCACTTCGACGCACGTGCCTGGCGGGACGCCGCATTCGCAGACCTCGGCGAGAGTGCCGGCGTTGACGACGAGGCGCGTTCCGCTTTCGTCTGCGGCGCGGCGGGTGGAGAGGGTGAAGCGGGAGACGGAGGCGATGGAGGGGATTGCCTCGCCGCGGAAGCCGAGGGTGTCGATATGCTCGATGTCGTCGACGTCGCGGATTTTCGATGTCGCCTGGCGTTCGAGGGAGAGAAGGGCGTCTTCGCGCGTCATTCCGCAGCCGTCGTCGCGGACGGAGATGGACTTGCGGCCGCCGGCGGTGGCGGCCGCCTCGATTCGGGCGGCGCCGGCGTCGATGGCGTTCTCCATGAGTTCCTTGAGGACGGAGGCGGGGCGTTCCACGACTTCGCCGGCGGCTATCTTGTTGGCGACGTGGAGGGGGAGAAGGCGCACGTGCCCATCGCGTTCGTTCATGTCTGTTCAGCGTTCCGTCTGGAGGTGTCTATCGGTCGAGGGTGAGGTTTCGGCGGACGTATGTCGGGACGTCGAGGTTCTCATCGTTCCAAATCGTCTTTTCCGTGTTGCGGAAGCGTCCGTTCGCGGCGAGTGCGCGTTCGCCGACGGCCGCGGGGGAGGCGGCGTTCGAGCGGGCGCCGGAGCTGGCGTTCTCGTCGAAGACGAGCATGACGGCGTGGAGGCGGTCGGAGAAGGTGGCCTCGTCGTTGACTGTGCCGAGCTCGAGGCGGGCTCCCTCGCCGAACGCGGCGGAGAGTCCGCTTGCAATCGCACCGACTTCGGAGAGGCGGAGGTCGTCGCCGCCGAGGACGCCGACGAGGAGGGCGCGGACGGGCGGGGAGGATTCGTCGCGGCGGAGGAGCGGATTGTCGGCCAGCGCGGCAAGGACGTCGCCGGCGCGGTTTTCGCCCCTTGCGGAGGCGGTGGCGAAGCGTCCGCGCCCGCAGCCGGAGAGAAGGCCGCGGAGGCGTTCCGCGTCGAGGCTGATGTAGCCCGGCTTTTCGAGGAGGCGCCAGAGGAGCGTGACGCCGGAGGCCATGGTGTCGACGGCGTGGCGGAGGGCGTCCTTCATGTTGTCGGTCCCGGCGTCTGAGACGAGGTCGTCCAGCGGGAGGAAGACGGACACGTCGGCGTGCTGGCCTATCGGGCCCGCGGCGGTCCTTGCGGAGCGCATCCGCTCCTCGCCCTCGAAGGCGAACGGCATTGTCGCGAATAGGAGTGTCGTCATGCCGATGACGTGGAGGTGCTTGAGAAGTTCGCCGGTGGCGCCGCCGCCGGTGCCGCCGCCGAGGGCGGTGACGACGACGACGGTGCGGACGCCGTCTAGGGCGGAGTCGAGAAGGGTGGGGTTGTCCTGGAACGCGGCGCGCGCGTCGGCGGGCTGGCCGCCGGTGCCGCGGCCCGCGAGGCGGTTGCCGCCGAGTAGGACGAACGGCACGTCGCCGGTGGCGCCGCCGGACTGCGCATCGGAGTCCATGATCAGCGCGCGGACGCCCGGGCCGAACGCGCGCAGGATGCCGCGGGTCATGGCGGCCCCGGCTCCGCCGATTCCGAGGAGGAGAAGCTGTGACTGGAACGGATTCATTTTCTGAACGCCCTCCCGAAGAGGTTCCTGATGGAGTCCATCATCGAATGGCTTGTCGTCGTGGCGCGCGCCTGCAGGAGAAGCCCGGTCGCGGAGGCGTATGCGATGGGAGGCCTGTCGAGGTCGAGTTCGTCGAGGCCTTCGATTTCGGGGACGATCGTCCCCACGCGCGCTCCGCACCCTAAGACGGAGGCGGCGAGGGGCGCGGCGTTCCTGAGGAGGGCTCCGCCGCCGGAGAGGACGACGCCGGCGTTGAGTCCGTGCAGGTGGTTCTCGTCGTCGAGCTTCGTGCGGATTATGGTGAAGAGCTCCTGCATCCGCGCGTTCGTGACGGTGTTCAGGGCGCGGAGCGGCACCGATGCGCCGTCCAGGCCGGGGGTGGTGGACTTGACGGCGATCCGGCGCGAGGCGTCCTTCGCCTCCACGAGGCACGAGGCGGACTGGTGCTTGAGTTCCTCCGCCTGGCGCGTCGTGAGCGAGAATGCGTGCTGTATGTCGTGCGTGACGTGGTCGCCGCCGACGGCTACGACGCCGGCCTGGACGAGCGCGCCGGAAGACCATACGGCGTAGGACGTGGTGCCGCCGCCGAGGTCGATGACGAGCGCGCCTTCGCGCTTCATCTGGGGGGTGAGGACGGCCGCGGAGGCGCAGGTGCCGGAGAAGTAGACGTCGGTCTTGTCTATTTCCAGCTTCGCGGAATTCGCAACCGACAATGCGTCCATGATGCGCTGGGTGGACCCGTGGATGCAGAGCGAGTGTAGGCGGAGCTGGCGGCCGTGCATTCCCTTCGGGGAGGCTATGTGCCGCATCCCGTCGAGGCTGAACTCCATCTGCGAGATTTCGAGGGGCGTCCTGTCGCTGGACAGGTTGGGGTCGTAGGAGAGGTCGACGACCTGGGCGACGTCCTCCTCGTGGACGGCGCCGTGCTCGATCTGGAGCTGCGCGTTGACCGGAAGGGTCTGTATGTGTGCGCCGGAAACGACGAGACTCGCCTGGCAGATGGAGTAGCCGTCCTTTGACGAAAGCTGCTTCAGGACGCTTTCTATCGAATAGCGCGCCTGGCCGATGTCGTGTATCTGGCTCTTGCGCACTCCGTTGGAGGGTATCTCCCGGACGGCGGCGATCCGGACGTTCCCATCCGGACGCGGCTCGCCTATCGCGACGACGGTGTACGTCGTCCCTATCTCTATTGCCGCTATCGGGTCTGAAAGGCTCATTCTTCTCCTCTCGTCATTGGCGCACCGCGCCGCGCATGGAGTCGTTGGCGTAGATGCGGCTCGTGGGGCCGCCGAAGTCGGTCGCGATCCACATGGTGGTATGCGGGTTCATCCGCGTCGCCATCGCGCTGGACAGGTTGCGGAGCTGCTTTCCAAGCGACTCCCTCGACTTTTTCCCGCCGTCGAACATCTGCTCCCATGCGATCCGCGCCTGCGAATAGTCGGCGAACGTCAGGAGGAGGTAGTTCTTGTGGGTTGCGTCGATTTCGAGGACGCGCATTCCGGAGAGTTCCGGGTCGGAGAGCGCGTCCACGAGCCTGACTGCGGCCATGCCGGCGGGCGAGAGCGTCCGGCCCGGGGGCGTGGGCGAATCGCCGGCCTCGCGGACGATCGGCAGTTCGTCGGTGTTCGCGGAAAGCGCGAAGACCATTCCGTCCAGGTCCGCCACGCGGCCGCTGGAGGAGCGCCGCTTCGGCCCGGACATGCGCACAAGCGGCTCGCGCTCGACGACCTCGACCGTGACGCGGTTGGGCAGCCGGCGCTGGAACCTGACGTCGTGTACGTTCGGCACGCGCGCAAGCAGTCTTTCGCGGAGCTCCGCGAAAGGGATCGTGGCCAGGTTCGCGCCGTTCGTGAGGCCGAATGCGAGGACGACCACGTCGGGGTGGACCATCCGGCGCGGGCTCTTGTTCGAAACGACGACGTCGACGTCGGCGTCCGTTACGCGGAACTGCTCCCGCCATGTCTCGCGCAGCTTCGCGAACGCGAAGCACGGGACGGCGAGAATGGCCGCAAGCGCGACCAGGAGCAGGACCGCGGCTCCTGCCGCGCCGACAGGGATCTTGCCGTCGTTTCCCTTCGACTTCCTCCTAATCATGCGACGCTGCCTCCACAATGCGCCGGCAGAGCTCCGGGAACGCGACGCCGGCTTTCTGCGCGGCCTTGGGGACGAGCGAGTGTCCGGTCATGCCGGGGGAAGTGTTCAGCTCGAGGACGAACATCCTGCCGTCGGGGTCGATGCGGAAGTCCACCCGCGTGACGCCGCGGCATCCAACCGCGTCGAACGCGGCGAGGGCGAGGCGCTGCATCTCAGGGAGGAACGGGTCGTCGGGGAAGACGTAGCGCGTCTCGTCGGAGCGGTACTTCTCCTCGTAGCCGTACCAGCCGCCGGGCGTGACGATCTCGACCACGGGGAGGGCGGCATGGCCGAGGACGCCGACGGTCGTCTCGCGGCCGGGGATGAATGCCTCCACGAGCGCCTCGCCGGCGCCGCCGGACTTTTCGCGGTCGACCGCGACCGCCCTGCGCACGGCGTCGCGCCACTGCGCGAACTCGGCGACGCGGTAGACGCCGACGGACGAGCCGTCGCGGGGCGCCTTGACGACGACCGGAAGGGGTAGGGGGAGCGCGTCCTCGGCGAGGTCCGCGTCCGCGTCGCCCACGACGCGCCAGGGGGCGGTGGGGACGCCCGCAGCGTCCAGGGCGCGCTTCGTCTCGATCTTGTCCATCGCGATCCGGCTAGCCTCCGCGCCTGGGCCGGTGTAGGGCATTCCGATGGCGTCGAGCGCCCTCTGCGCGCCGCCGTTCTCGCCCCATCCGCCGTGCAGGGCCACGTAGCACGCGTCCACGTCCGGCGGCAGCGGCGGAAGCCCGTCGGCGTCCAGCGTCATCGGCACGACGTCGAATCCCGCGTCTGCCAGGCCCCTGGCCACGTTTCCGCCCGTGACGAGGGAGACTTCGCGTTCGTTTGAGGTGCCGCCCATCAGGACGGCGATTTTCCGAAAAGGTTGCATGGGAAGTATTCTATCACAATCGGATTCGATTTGTGGTATAATCGCGTGAGTTCTTCACAAGGAGATTGTGCATGAAGTCTGTATCGATGATGTTTGCGGCCGCCGTCGCGGCCATGTCGGCTTTCGGCGTTGAAAAGGACGCCGAGGGCTTCGTGTCCCTGTTCAACGGCAAGGACCTCACCGGGTGGATCGGCGCCACGTCCACCTACGGCGTGGAGATGCGCAAGGAGAAGATGGCCGGGACGGGCGAGGTGAAGGAGTTCCCCGTGCTCTCGTGCCAGCCCGGCAAGGGCAAGGGCGGCGGCGGAAACCTCGTCACCGAGAAGCAGTACGAGAACTTCATTCTCCGCTTCGAGTTCTGCATGCCGGAGAACGGCAACAACGGCGTCGGAATCCGAATGCCCAGCCCGTACGTCGACTCCGCCTACCACGGGATGTGCGAGCTCCAGCTCCTCGACGACGGCGGCAGCGCGTACTACGACAAGGAGGCGAAGAAGGACAAGCTCAAGCCATACCAGTACACGGCTTCGGTCTACGGCGTCGTCCCCGCGCGCCGCGACAACTTCGACAAGCAGATCTGGGGCAAGGAGAAGAACTTCACGGGCGGCGGCAGCTACGTGCGCCGTCCGGGGATGTGGAACTTCGAGGAAGTGCGCGTGATCGGCAGCCGCGTCCAGGTGCTCCTGAACGGCGTGATGGTGACGGACGCTGACCTCTCCGGCTTCAAGGGCGACGGCACGGACACTCCCGACGGCCGCAAGCACCCTGGGCTTCACAACAAGAAGGGCCACGTCGGCTGGCTCGGCCACGGCCATCACGTGATGTGGCGCAACATCCGCATCAAGGAGGTCTCCGCCGACTACGTGGTCGGGTCCGACACCGTCAAGCCCTGCCCCGCCGGCTTCACGCAGCTCTTCGACGGAAAGACGCTCGCCAACTGGAAGGGCGTCACGACGCAGGAAGGGTTCGACAACCCGGTCGTCCGCCAGAAGGCGACGGCGGAGAAGCGCGCGCAGATGCAGGCCGTCGCCGACAAGGGAATGCGCGAGCACTGGTTCGTCCGCGACGGAGCCCTCTTCTTCGACGGCTTCAAGGGCGGCTACTCCATGGCCACGGCGAAGGACTACAAGGACTTCGAGATGTGGGTCGACTGGCGCATCCTCTCCGTGCAGGGCGACTCCGGGCTCTACCTCCGCGGCTCGCCGCAGGTCCAGATCTGGGACGCGCACAACCAGTGGGGCATCGGCTCCGGCGGCCTCTACAACAACCAGAAGAACCCGTCCCGCGCGCTCAAGATCGCGGACCGCCTGCCCGGCAGCTGGAACACGTTCCACGTCGTCATGAAGGGAGATCGCGTGACGGTCGAGCTCAACGGCGAGAAGGTCGTGGACGACACAGTGCTGGAGAGCTACTGGAACCGCAAGTCCCCGATCTTCCCGGTCGAGCAGATCGAGCTCCAGTGCCACGGCGACCCGATCGAATTCAAGAACGTCTTCATCCGCGAACTCTGAGAAAGACCGCTCCATGTACATTGCGTGCCTCGACCTGGAGGGAGTGCTCGTCCCCGAAATCTGGATTGCGTTTTCCGAGAAGACGGGCATTCCCGAATTCCGCAAGACGACCCGCGACGAGCCCGACTACGACAAGCTCATGCGCTACCGGCTGGACCTCCTGAAGAGGCACGGACTGGGGTTCGCGGAGATAGAGTCGGTCATCTCGCAGATTGAGCCGCTGGAGGGCGCGCGCGCCTTCCTCGACTCCCTCCGGGAGAAAATGCAGGTCCTCATCATATCGGACACGTTCGACCTCTTCGGGCGTCCGCTGATGAGGAAGCTCGGCTGGCCGACGCTCTTCTGCAACACCCTTCAGGTCGCGCCGACGGGCGAGGTGACCGGCTACTCCATGCGCTGCCCGCAGTCCAAGCTCACCACCGTCAGGGCGCTCCAGTCGTGCGGGTTCGAGACGATCGCCTCCGGCGACAGTTTCAACGACCTCGCCATGATCCGCGCCTCCAAGGCGGGCTTTCTCTTCCGCACGACGGACGCGATAAGGAATGACAACCCGGACCTCCCGGCGTTCGAGACGTACGACGACCTGCGCGGCGCGATATTCGCCGCCGCGGGCGTCGGCGAATAGGCACGTCATCCAGGAGCAAGATGAAGCCATACCAGGAAAAGCTAGTCGCGGCGTGGCAGGACTACGCCGCGGGCAAGATCGACGAGAAGGCGCTCAAGGCGCAGTCCGCCGGGTTCGGCATATACCAGCAGCGCGACGGAAGGACGATGATGCGCCTCCGCCGCCCGGGCGGCGTCGTGACGACGGACGACCTTCGCCTGATCGGCGTCCTTCTGGACATGTTCAAGGCGCCGTTCTGCCACCTCACCTCCCGCCTCGACGTCCAGCTGCATGGCGTCGCGGCGGCGGAGGTCCCCGCCGCGCTCGAGGCCTGCGAGGCCAGCGGCTTCCACTTCCGCGGCGGCGGCGGCGACACGTTCCGCAACGTGCAGGTCAGCGCCAGCTCCGGTCTGCACGAGGACTCGGTGTTCGACGTCATCCCGTACGCGCGCACCGTCTCGGACGCTTTCCGCTCCTTCGACCTCGCGTACGGTCTTCCGCGCAAGATCAAGATCGGCTTCTTCGACCGCGCCGCCGACCGTCCGCTCGCCGCCGTGCAGGACCTCGGCTTCATCGCGAAGCTCATGTGCGGCCGCCGCGTCTTCGAGGTCTGGTGCGGCGGCGGCATCGGCTTCAAGCCGCGCGTCGGGATGAAGCTCTTTGACTTCATCCTCGCGCGCGACTGCTGCCGTCTCGCATTCGCGCTCACGCGGATGTTCAACGAAATCGGATGCCGCACGAACCGCTCGCACGCCCGCATCCGCTTTCTGCGCGACGACTACGGCGACGACCATTTCCACGCCATGCTGAACGCCTACTACCTTGACGAGCCGGACGCTCCCTTCATCGACGAGGAGACGCTCGTCCCTGAGGAGTGGCCCGTTCCGAGGTTCGCGCCGGACCAGCCCCCGGCCGACGGCGGGTTTGGCGCGTGGAAGGCGCTTGCCACGACCCCGCTCGCCGGCGGACTCTGCGCCGTCCGCCTTTTCGTGCCGCACGGCAACCTGACGTATCCGCAGATCGTGAAGCTGTGCGACGCGCTTGAGCTGGAGGGCGTCACGAAGATGCAGCTGCTCGTCCACGGCGATCTCTGCATCCAGAACGTCCCCGAAGACCGGTTGGCGTCCCTCTACAACGTCCTCGTGGGGACGCTTGGCGACGTCGACTACACGGCGAAGAGCTTCGTCGGACACCTCTTCACGTGCATCGGCGGCGCCGTCTGCAAGACGGGCGTCAACGACTCCCCCGCGTTCGGCGACGCCGTCGGAAGGGCGTTCGACAAGGCGCTCCTGCCGCTCGACACGCCGGAGAAGGTGGCGATGGCGAAGGTCGTCCTGAACGACGTCCGGATCAGCGGCTGCCCGAACTGCTGCACGAACAACCCGCTCGCCCGCTTCGGGTTCGTCTGCCGCAAGACGGCGGACGGACTCGCCCTTACGCCCATCCTCGGCGCGGAGGCCGATCCGCCGAAGCTCGGAGAACTTAGGAACGAAGCTGTAATGTGCGACGACGTCCCCGCGTGGATCGCGGCGCGTCTGAACGAAACGAAGACCTGAAAGACACGGAAAGGTGCAATGCCATGGGCGCGGAAATCATAGACGGAAAGAAACTTGCGGCGGACACGCGGGCCGAGATCGCCTCCGGCGTCGCGGAACTCGTGGAGAAGACAGGCGTCACGCCCGGCCTCGCCGTCGTCCTCGTGGGCGACAACCCCGCCTCCGTCAGCTACGTCACCGCCAAGGAGAAGGCCTGCCGCGAGGCGGGAATGCTCTCCCGCGAGATCCGCCTCCCGGCGGACGCCGCGGAGGACGAGCTTCTGCGGATCGTCGGAGAGCTGAACGCCGACCCCGCCATCCACGGCATACTCGTCCAGCTCCCGCTCCCGAAGGGCTTTTCCGAGAAGAAGGTGATCGACGCCATCGCGCCGGAGAAGGACGTCGACGGCTTCACCCCCGTCAACGTCGGGCGCATGATGATCGGCGAGGACTGCTTCCTTCCGTGCACTCCGCACGGAATCATCAAACTCATACAGACGACCGGCATGGAACTGAAGGGCCGCCACGCCGTCGTCGTCGGACGCTCCAACATCGTCGGCAAGCCCGTCGCCGCCCTCCTTTCCCGCAAGGAGACAAACGCCACCGTCACCATGTGCCACACCGGCACCGCCGACCTCTCCGCGTTCACGAAGACGGCCGACGTCGTCGTCGTCGCGGCCGGGCGGCCGAACACCGTGACCGGCGACATGCTCAAGCCCGGCGCCGTTGTGATCGACGTCGGCGTGAACCGCGTCCCCGACGCCACGAAGCCGAAGGGATTCCGCCTCGTCGGGGACGCCGACTTCCAGTCGTGCTCGCAGGTCGCCTCCGCCATAACCCCGGTCCCCGGCGGCGTCGGTCCGATGACGATCACGATGCTCCTCTGGAACACCCTTGAATCCGCCCGCCGCGCCGCCAACTTCCATTGATTGGCGCATTGCGGACAAACGGCGTTTTTGCTAGACTATCTGCCCGATTCCGATTTGCTGCAGCGGCCCTCCGCGTGGGCGGCCGCATCATCTGAAAGGTCTATAAATGAAGCGTACAGACGTGAAGAAGGTTTTGATCATCGGATCGGGCCCGATTGTCATCGGCCAGGCCTGCGAGTTCGACTATTCGGGCACCCAGGCGTGCAAGGCCTTGCGCTCGCTCGGCTATCAGGTCGTGCTCGTCAACTCCAACCCCGCGACCATCATGACCGACCCCGTGATGGCGGACGCGACGTACATCGAGCCGCTGAACATGGAGCGCCTCGAGCAGATCATCGAAAAGGAGCGCCCGGACGCCATCCTGCCGAACCTCGGCGGCCAGACGGGTCTCAACCTCTCAACCGAGCTTGCGGAGAAGGGCGTTCTGGAAAAGTACGGTGTCCAGGTGATCGGCGTCAACCTGGATGCCATCAAGCGCGGAGAGGACCGCGAGGTCTTCAAGGAGACGATGACGAAGCTCGGCATCGACGTGCCGAAGAGCGGCATCGTCCACAGCGTCGAGGCTGCGGTCGAGCTCGTCGAGAAGGAGATCGGCTATCCCGTGGTCGTGCGTCCCGCCTACACGATGGGCGGCGCCGGCGGCGGCTTCTGCTACAACGTCGAGGAACTGCGCACGATCTGCGCGCGCGGACTTGAGGCGTCGCTCACGCACCAGTGCCTGATTGAACAGTCGATCCTCGACTGGGAGGAGCTTGAGGTCGAGGTCGTCCGCGACGCGAAGAACCAGATGATCGCCGTCTGTTTCATCGAGAACATAGACGCGGTGGGCGTCCACACGGGCGACAGCTTCTGCGCCGCCCCGTTCCTGACGATCGACAAGGCGCTTGAGAAGCGACTGCAGGACATGGCGTTCCGAATCGTAGAGTCGATCGGCGTCATCGGCGGCACGAACGTGCAGTTCGCGCACAACCCGAAGACGGGACAGGTCGTCATCATCGAGATCAACCCGCGCACGAGCCGGTCGTCCGCCCTCGCCTCGAAGGCGACGGGCTTCCCGATCGCGCTCGTCTCCGCGAAGCTCGCCGCCGGCATGACGATGGACGAGATTCCCTACTGGCGCGACGGGACGCTCGAGAAGTACACGCCGAGCGGCGACTACGTGGTGCTCAAGTTCGCGCGCTGGGCGTTCGAGAAGTTCCGCGCGGTGGAAGACCACCTTGGCACGCAGATGAAGGCCGTAGGCGAGGTGATGTCCATCGGCAAGAACTACAAGGAGGCCCTGCAGAAGGCCATCCGCGCCCTGGAGCGCGGACGCGCCGGACTCGGGTTCGCGAAGGACTTCCACGAGAGGTCCCTTGACGAACTTCTCAAGGCTCTCTCCATCCCCAATTCCGAGCGCCACTTCCAGATGTACGAGGCCCTGCGCAAGGGCGCCACGAACGAGCAGATCTTCAAGCTGACCGGCGTGAAGGCGTACTTCGTTGACCAGATGCGCGAGCTCGTCCAGGAGGAGGAGCGCCTTCTCGCCTACAAGGGCACGATGCCGCCGGACGACATGCTCGTCCAGGCGAAGAGGGACGGCTTCAGCGACAAGTATCTCGCCCAGATCCTCAAGGTCTCCGAAAAGTCCATACGCGAGAGGCGCGTGAAGCTCGGCTGCGTCGAGACCTGGCACGCCGTGCCCGTCTCCGGCGTCGAGAACCAGGCCTACTACTACTCGTCCTACAACGGCGCCAGGAATGAAGTGCCGATCTCGGATAATCCGAAGAAGGTCCTCATCCTCGGCGGCGGTCCGAACCGCATCGGACAGGGCATCGAGTTCGACTACTGTTGCACCCACGCGGCAATGGCCATGCGCGAGGCCGGATACGAGACGATCATGGTCAACTGCAACCCTGAGACCGTCTCCACCGACTACGACACGTCCGACAGGCTCTACTTCGAGCCGGTCACGCTTGAGGACGTCCTGCAGATCTACCAGGCCGAGAAGCCAGAGGGCGTCATCGTCCAGTTCGGCGGACAGACCCCGCTCAACATCGCTCGCCAGCTCGCCGACGCCGGCTGCAACGTCCTTGGCACGAGCGTCGATTCGATTGACGCCGCCGAAGACCGCGACCGCTTCCACTCGATCATGAACCGTCTCGGCATCCCCATGCCGGAATCCGAAATGGCCTCCGACATCGACGGCGCCGTCAAGGTGGCGAACGATCTGGGGTATCCGCTCATCATCCGCCCCAGCTTCGTCCTCGGCGGACGCGGCATGGAGGTCATCTACGACGAGGTCATGCTGCGCGAGTACGTCGCCAAGGCCGTCGGCGTCACGCCCGACCGCCCGCTCTACCTCGACCGCTTCCTCCACCACGCGCTTGAGTGCGAGGCAGACGCTTTGGCCGACGGAAAGGACGTCTTCATCCCCGCGATCATGCAGCACGTCGAACTCGCCGGCGTCCACTCCGGCGATTCCGCCTGCGTCCTTCCGCCCGTCTCCATCAGCGAGGCGAACCGCGCCACGATCCTTGACTACACGCGCCGCATCGCCGAGGAGCTGAAGGTCGTCGGCCTCATGAACATGCAGTTCGCGATCGAGGACGACAAGGTCTACGTGATCGAGGCCAACCCCCGCGCGTCGCGCACCGTCCCGCTCGTCTCCAAGGTCGCCGGCACGCAGATGGCCCGCATCGCCACACAGCTCATGCTGGGCGCCACCGTGCCGAGCCTCGGCCTCGACAGGAAGAAGGTCATACCCTACTTCGGCGTCAAGGAGGCCGTTCTGCCGTTCGAGAAGTTTCCGGAAGTCGATCCCGTCCTCGGCCCCGAAATGCGTTCCACCGGCGAGGTGCTGGGGCTTGCCGACACCTTCGGTCTCGCCTACTACAAGTCGCAGGAGGCCGCTGGCGTCCCGCTGCCGACGAAGCCCGGCAAGATGCTCGTCTCCCTCAGCGAGAAGACGGAGGACGCCGCGCAGGCCGCGAAGAACTTCACGCAGCTCGGATTCGAGATCGTCGGAACGGAGGGCACCGTCAAGTACCTCTGGGAGAAGGGCGTGGAGGCCACGATGGTCGCGAAGATCGGACAGGGCCGCCCGGACGTCCTCGACCTCATCAAGAACCGCCAGGTCTGCCTAATCCTCAACACGCCGTCTGGCCGCCGCGACGCGCGCGCCGACGACAACTCCATCCGCCGCGCCGCGATCAAGTACCGCGTGCCGTACCTGACGACGACCGCCGCCGCGCTCGCCGCGTCGGAGGGCATCAAGGCCGCCCGCGAGGGCAACGGCGAGGTGCGTTCGCTCCAGAACTACCACGCCTCGATTGCGATGGCGTAGTCCCGGCAAATAGGTAGTCCCGGCAAATAGAAAGAAGGTGTGCGCAATGAAGAAGATCCTGCTTGTCCCGTTTGCCTGCCTCGCAGCCGCCCTGTCCGCCGAATGGCGCGCGGACATGGGCGCCATGTCCCCGGAGTACTGGAAAATCTGGACTCCGGAGGTCAAGGTCAGCCTCGAGGCCGACATCGACAAGTATCGCAAGGCTGACTTTTCAGAGGCGGTCGACGCCCCCGCCGGCGCCGACGTCTCGGTGGAGCAGGTCTCGCATGCGTTCTTCTTCGGCGCGCATATCTTCAACTACAACCAGCTCGGCAAGACCGAATGGAACAACCGCTACAAGGATCTCTACGGAACGCTCTTCAACTCGGCAACCGTCGCGTTCTACTGGAAGACGCTTGAACCCCATCAGGGACAGGTCCGCTTCCAGGAGGACTACCGCGACACGGAGGGCTTCTGGAACGCCTGCCCCCAGCCGAAGGACCAGCCGCACTGGCGCCGCCCGGCGACCGACCCCGTGGTGAACTTTCTGCGTTCACGCGGACTGCGCATCCACGGGCATCCGCTCTGCTGGGGCAACAACGCCTGGCAGACGCCGTCATGGATCTGGGACGAGTTCTGCCCGCAGTCCGAGAAGGACGCCCTTGAGGCGGCGAGCGGCGTGAAAATGCCCGCCCACGACTGGCGCCAGCCGATGGGCGTGAAGGAGTTCGGTCGCGACGAGGGCTGGAAGCCGGGCGTGAAGGGCTGGGCGGAGTCTTGGCGCGATGTGTTCGCCAAACTCTCCGAGGAGGAGGTCGCGAAGCTCTGCCCCACTTACTTCGCCAAGTTAAACGAGTTCACGTTCGGCCGCGTGAAGCTTATCGCGCAGAAGTACGGGACGCGCGTCCAGAGCTGGGACGTCTGCAACGAGTCCGCCGAAGACTTTCACGGAAAGTCCATCACCGGCAAGCCGTTCCAGCGCAGCCCGCGCTACGGCGTCACGGCCTCCGACCTCTGCTACAACGCCTTCAAGACGGCGCAGGAGAACCTTCCGAAGTCAGCCTGGCTCAACATCAACGAATACGCGATGGGCGAGAACTACTTCAACCAGATCAAGGACTTGGAGAAGAACGGCGTCCGCGTGGACGTGGTGGGGTCGCAGATGCATCTGTTCAACCCGGCGGAGTCCGTCAACATCGCCGCCGGCAGGGGACCCGCACATCTGCGGCCGGAGAACATAGCCGCCCGCTTCGCGCTTCTCTCCAAGGCCGGCAAGCCCATCCACCTCTCGGAAATCACCATCACCGCGCCGGACAATTCGCCGCGCGGACAGATGGTGCAGGCCATCATCATGCGCAACCTCTACCGCGCCTGGTTCGCCGTGGAGAAGATGAACGGCATCACGTGGTGGAACGTGGTGGACGACTGCGGCGCTCCCGGCGAGCCGTCGATCAGCGGCCTTTTCACGCGGGACATGCGTCCGAAGACCGCCTACTACGCAATGGACGACCTCGTCAACCGCGAGTGGAAGACATGCGCGACCGTCAAGGCCGACGCGAACGGCAGGGTCTCCTTCCGCGGCTTCAAGGGCCGCTACCGCCTGACGTGGAGGGATGCCGCCGGCAAGTCCGTCGTCCGCCTCGTCACGGTCAAGTGACCGGGGCCGTTGGCGGCAAATTTCGCGCTATCGTCTTTTGTGGTATAATGGCCGGCGATGATGGAAGAGAAACAATCCGCCCACGTGGCGCTGCCGCTTAAATACCGTCCGATGACGTTCGACGACGTCGTCGGGCAGGACCATGTCACGCGAACCCTTCGGAACGCGCTGAAGATGGGGCGCATCGCGAACGCATACCTTTTCGTCGGCCCGCGCGGAATCGGCAAGACGACGCTTTCACGCATCTTCGCCAAGGCTCTGAACTGTCCGTCCCCGAACGGCGTCGAGCCGTGCGGCAAATGCGAGACGTGCCGCCAGATCGCGGAAGGGCGCTCGCTCGACGTTCTGGAGTTCGACGCCGCGTCGCACCGCAGGGTGGAGGATGTCGAGCCCATAATGACGTCCGTCCAGTTCCGCCCCGCGTCGTCGAAGTACAAGATCTTCATCGTCGACGAATGCCACATGCTCACCGACACGGCCTGGAACGCGCTGTTGAAGACGCTTGAGGAGCCGCCGCCGTACGTCAAGTTCATCTTCGCCACCACGGAAGGCGACAAGGTCCTCGCCACGATCGTCTCGCGCTGCCAGCGCTTCGACCTTCGCCGTATCCAGACGCACCAGATCGCCGACCGCCTCCGGTCAATCTGCGAACGAGAGGATATACGCGCCGCCGAGGACGCGCTTCTCGCAATCGCCCGCGGCGCGGAGGGCGGAATGCGAGACGCCCTTTCCTCCCTCGACCAGCTCATCGCGTTCAAAGGTTCGGAAATTTCCGAAGAGGATGCGTTGAGCGTCTTCGGTCTCGTCTCGCGTCAGGCTCTGGAGACGCTTGCGGGCGCAATACTCAAGGGCGACGCGGCAACGATCCTCTCGTCCATCGAGGCGTTCGACTCCGCCGGCAAGAACATGCGCCGCCTCGCGGCGGAGCTCATGCACCATTTCAGGAACCTTGTCGTGTACCAGACGCTTGGAGCGTCCGCCGCCGGCCTTGAGGCAACGCCGGAGCAGACGAAGACGCTTGCAGAGCAGGCGAAGCTCTGTGACATGCAGCGCCTTTTCCGGGTGGCCGACATCCTCTCCGAGATGGAGGACAAGATGCGCAGCGTCCTGAGCGTCCGCACGTTCATGGAAATGACACTCCTCCGCGCCTCCCGTGTCGCGACTGTCGCCACGATAGAGGAACTTCTTCGCGCCGTGCGCACTCTGCGCGGCCCCATCGCTCCGCTCGCCGCAGCGCCGGTCGCGTCCGCCGCGCCACAGGCCTCCGCCTCCGCGGCGTCTGCTACGACGGGGCAGGCGTCCGGCGCGCAGCGACCGGCCTCGACAGGACAGCCCCAGGCGGTTGCGGCGTCGAAGCCCGAACCGCGGCGGCGCGAACTCTCGAAGGAGGAGATTCAGCACGTGATGGACGACCCCAGGCTCAATCAGGTGATGGGCGTCTTCCCCGGCTCGAAGGTGATGGAAGTGAAGTGACGCGGCCGCCGCATCTGCGGGGCGAAAAGGAGAGGAGAGCGGACATGAAAATCACGAGAAGGGCATTTGCAGAGGGTGCGATGACGCTCCTGGGCGGGGCGTTCGTTCCGTTTGACGCTTTCGCCGGGGCGGTCGCGCCGAGGATGAAGTTCGGCGTCGTCAGCGACGTGCACGTCGGCGGACGCAAGGAGGCCGTCGCCAACCTTGAAAAGGCGCTGCGCTGGCTGGACGCGCAGAAGGTCGACGCCGTGGCGGTGACCGGCGACACCGCGCATTCGGGCCTCATTTCCGAACTCGAGGCGTTCGCCAAGACCTGGCTGAAGGTCTTCCCCGGCCGCCGCGCCGCCGACGGCCGTCCGGTCGAACTCATGGTCGTCACGGGCAACCATGAGATCGGTCTCTGGACAGGCCGCTGGAAGGGCTTTTCGGAGGCGCGTCTGCGCGAGTGCGCGTTCGAATACGGCGACAACCCCGCCCGCACCTGGGAGCGCCTTTTCGGCGAGAAGTGGGAACTCGTCTGGAAGAAGGAGGTCAAGGGAGTCACGTTCTTCGGCTCGCAGTGGTTCAGCCTGCGTCCCCCGGTCGAGGCCGTCATGAAGGAGCAGGCGGTGAAGCTCGACCCGTCGAAACCTTTCTTCTTCTTCCAGCATCCGCATCCGAAGGGCACGTGCTACGAGGACGGACGCGGGTTCACCACGGGGGCATACGACGGCGGCGTCTCCACGCGGGCGCTGTCGGCGTTCCCGAACGCGGTGGCGATCAGCGGACACTCCCACTTCACGCTTGCGGACGAGCGTTCCGTCTGGCAGGGCGCATTCACTTCAATCGGTGCTGGATGCCTCCACGAGGGCGGCTATTCCTTCGGCTACTCGAACGCCTCCGCGTTCTGGCATCCGAGTTTCAAGGAACACCTGATGAAGCCGCTCGGCGGGAAGCCGGAGTGGGGCGGCGATCCGGCGGGGGCGTGCTTCTCGCTGTACGAGGTGTACGACGACCATCTCGTCGTGCATCGCCGTTCGTTGCGCTTCGATTGTCCGCTCGGCCCGGCGTGGGTGATTCCAGTCCCTGCGCGAGCCGGCGGACCGTTCGACTTCGCCCGCCGCGCCAGGGAAACGGGCGCGGCGCCGGAGTTCGCGCCGAACGCGGCGGTGGCGGTGGAGTTCTGCCCGGCCGGACACGACCTCGAGGGTGTCTCCTTCGCCGGCCGGCCATGCGTCCGCGTCTCGTTCCCATCGGCCAGGCAGAAGCCCGCCGGCCGCCCCGCGTTCGAGTACGTAGTCACCGCCATCGGCAAGAACGGAAAGACCTTCGCAAGGACGGTTCTTGCGCCCGGATGCTCTCTTCCCCCCGGATGCGCCGACATTCCGGGCGAATGTCTGTTCCTCCCGGAAGAGCTGCCGGACAGCGAGTTCGTCTTCTCCGTCTCGCCACGCGACTGCTACGGATGCGCCGGCGCAGCCATTCGCTCGCGGACCGCCCTCCGCAGCAGTGGCGGAGAGATTGGCTGCCTCTCCGTGCCTACTCGGTGATTGCAATCTTGACTACGCCGTCCAGGCGGTTTTCGAAGACGCGGTACGCCTCCTCGACGTTCGCAAGCCGGTATCTGTGGGTGATGAGCGGAGTGGCGTCGATTCTGCCCTGTTCGATCAGTCGTAGGATTTCCGCGCAGTCGCATCCGTCCACGCCTCCTGTCTTGAACGTCAGGTTCTTGCCGTACATGTTCGGCAGCGGAAGCGTCTGTGCCTCGTCGTAGAGCGCAACCACCGTCACAATGGCGTTGGGCCTGGCGCATTTCCACGCAAGTTGAAAAGTTTCGCTCCCTCCTGCGACCTCAAGCACGACGTCCGCTCCGCCGTGGTCGGAGTTGGCTCTGATAAAATCTTCGCATTCCTCAGGACGGCAGAGCAGGACTTCTGGATAGCGGTCTTTGACGAACTGCGCCCTTGTCGGGTCCTTTTCGCAGACGACAATGCGCTTCGGGGTCTTCAGCATGACGCAGAGCAGGGTGCAGATCCCCGTCGGACCGGCTCCGATTATAAGGACGGTGTCTTCACTGGTGATTTCGGAAATTCGGGCGGCCCAGAAGCCGGTCGCCAGAATGTCGCCCACGAACAATGCCTGCTCGTCGGTCACGCCGTCGGGAATCCTGTCGAGCCCCTTGTCCGCATACGGCACTCGGACGTATTCGGACTGTCCGCCGTCGATGCGGCATCCCAATGCCCATCCGCCGTTCTTGTCGGTACAGTTGTTCACGTAGCCGTGCCGGCAGAAGAAGCACTCGCCGCAGAAGGTCTCCACGTTGACCGTCACCCTGTCGCCAGGTTTGACGTTCGCGACTCCTGCGCCCGCTTTTTCCACGACGCCCACCATTTCGTGTCCAATGGTGACGCCCGGCACGGCCCTCGGCACGGAGCCGTGCTTGATGTGCAGGTCGCTTGTGCAGATTGAGCCGAGCGTCACGCGGACGATTGCGTCTCGTGCGTCCATTATTTGCGGCATTGGCTTGTCCGTAAGGGCGAACTTGCCGCGTTCAATGTAGGTCAATGCTTTCATTTCAGGCTAGCCGGGTTGATGTGGACGCACATTGTAGCAAATTCTGGACACGACTTCTCCCTGTCTCTCGGTGGCGACATCCGTCTGAAAAGTGCATCATATACTGGACCACTGCGGACAGGTCCGAAAGGGGGCTGGAGGCAGGAGGCGAAAAGGAAGAAGGACAGGCTGAGAAAGGCGAAGAAGAGAAGGAAGGCGAAGGAGACGCGCCTCCGCCCCCGCGGGGGCGGAGGCGGCCGCCGGGCCGACGCGCCCGGCGGATGCAAAGGCCGCCTCCCGTCTGCTACAATGCGCTCAGGAAAAAATCTGCGCGGGCAGAGGAAAGGCGGCATGAGACATTATACCATACACAAGGCCCCGGGGGCGCACCTCGTGCGGGAGCAGCGCGAGATGCTCGC
>CAYLRN010000004.1:0-2147 GCA_964386385.1 uncultured Lentisphaeraceae bacterium
CCGACGGACACCTCGCGCGCCACGAGCGGCGTCCCGTCGTAGACCTTCGACGCGCCGGCGCTCGTGAGCGTCACCGCGCGCTTCGAAATCGCCACCTTCGCCTGGTGGACGAAGTCCTCGTAGTTCGGGTTCGCGACGCGGTACCACACGACATACTCGCCCGCGTTCGTGAACGCCGGCGGATTCTCCGTCCATGCGGAGTCCTCCGGTAGGGCGGTCGCCCCGCGACCGCCGCCGCCGGATTCGGACGCCGCATTTGCACCATCATTCGGTAGGGCGGTCGCCCCGCGACCGCCGCCGTCCGCTGCGGCGTCACTTCCGTCCGCGCCATCGTCCTGCGGCGCGACGGGGACGTCGCGCCCTACCGAATACGACACGACCACCTCGCCGCCCATGGCGGCGCGGAACGCCGCCGCGAGCGCGTCCGCGTCGACCACGTGGCCAAGGCCGTCGTAGACCGCCGAGACGTCGAACTTCGAGAGGCCGCCCTCTGCCACCGCGCCGTCGCCAGGCTCGTCGCCGGAGTCTCCGCCGAACGTCGCCTTCGTGACCGCGAGAGTGCCGAACTCCGATGCAACGGTGTAGTTGGACGCCTTCACGTTTTCGTTCAATTCATAGGTGAATGCGTTGTCGCTCGTGCCGACGGCGGTCTGCGAGCCGGTCGCCGTGAACGCCGCGCCCTCGCCGTCCGCGAAGCCGTCGCCGCCGACGGACACCTCGCGCGCCACGAGCGGCGTCCCGTCGTAGACCTTCGACGCGCTGGCGCTCGTGAGAGTGACGGAGCGCGGCGAGATGGAGACCGTCGCGGAGTTCGTCATGGGGATGTAGCCTGGCGCGGAGATTTCGCACCAGACCGTATACATTCCCGCATCCGTGAACTGCGGGGACTCATCAAAATACTCGCCGTCCTCTGCCAGTGCATAGCGAACCTGGATGGCGACCAAAAGACCATCGTCCGACGCGGACACCAGTTCATCGCCATATTCATAAGCACCCAGGTCGACCGTACCGTTTTGGATGCGTTTCATGCCGGCCAGATCGGACACCGTCCCAACATGGGAATTGTCTCCAATATCGATGCACGGCGAATCCGCCGTCAATCTGTAGTCCCCGTTCGCATAGCCGGCGAACGAAGGATCGCTATTGCAGACGTTCAGGTGCTCATTGGAATACAGCCCTGCCGGTCCTTCCCAATACTTCTCAAGAGAAATCGTATATATCTGCCCACCGTCGCGCCCCCAGTCCCACCCCGAACCGTTGCCGTAGACAATAGAATTGAAGAGCGCGCAGTTGTACGCCCCTCCGCCATTGTCTTCGGCGTATCCGTCGACAATTGTGCAGTTCCATGCGACACAGCCGCGCATGTTCCCGCCGTCTGTCGCCGAGCGGTTGTTCGCCACGAGGCAGTTCCACAGCATTGCCCCCGCAACTCCAGACCCGTACAGGCAGTTTGAAATCACACAGTTGACGTAGCGACCCATTTGGCAACCGCCGGAATAGTTTCTGGCAGACCGCCCGTTTATGAACGCAATTCCCCTGAACATGGAATTCGTGTGAATCGAATCGTAATACGCACTTCCAGAATACGCCCCGTTGCCGGCGTCCACGCACACGTTCGTGCCGCCGCCGTCGACGAAAGTGGCGTTCGGACCTTCGACTCCGACAACTTCCAAATTCCTGTCGTATGTCTTGAATCCCTCGTAGACGCCAGGCATGACATAGACGACAGTCCCGTCGTCCACCGTGTCGACCGCTTTCTGGATTGTGCGGAACGGCAATGCCGAAGTGCCATCGCCTGTTTCGTCCGATCCTATGGTGGAAACGAAACAGGCGTTTTTCAGGTCGATTTCAACCGTGATCCCATGCGCCGCGCCGTCGTACTTGTCCGACCAGCCAACCACAGACACATCGCCGTCTGCGAATGGCGCGGAAAAATCTTCACTTGATTGGTCACTGTAGAAACGGACTTCATGACCATACCACTTTCCAGAAGAGTCAAGATCCCATCCCTTCGTTCCCTCTTTGACATACAGGACGGCATCGCGCGGCATAGATATACCGTTGCCCAAAAAAATTTCAATGCTCGGTGCGTCACCGCCAAAATATACGGTGTCGAGGCTACTACCAAACGCATATTCCCCTATGCT
>CAYLRN010000004.1:2247-193014 GCA_964386385.1 uncultured Lentisphaeraceae bacterium
CGTAACGCTGCCGGGTATCGTCACGGAAGTCAGACCGCTGCAGTTCCAAAACGCAGATTCCCCTATGCTCGTAACGCTGCCGGGTATCGTCACGGAAGTCAGACCGCTGCAGTTCCAAAACGCAAATTCCCCTATGCTCGTCACCACACAGCCGTCTATAGCGGAGGGTATCTCCACACTCCCAGCGTACGGCGAAACACATTCGACGGTCGCCGCGCCGTCCGAACCGACGGAATATGTCCACTTACGCCCGTCAATCGTGGCGGTTTCCGCCAACGCGGACACGACGCAAACAAGTCCAACTGCCATTGCCATCATTCTGCATCTTGAAATCCAAGACATCTTCCAGTCCATTCCCATTGTCACATTACCCAAAGCAAATGCACGGCAGAGTCGTCATGCAAAGCCACTTTTCCATCATGCCAGACCTCACAGGAATCCGCTCCTCGACCTGTGGCAGATGGCCGAAACGCCCAAACTGACGGCAAGAACAGCAAGAACCGCGATCCCCAAACCCAACTCCGCCATCACCTGTAGGATGTACGCCTCGCCCATTAGCAGACAGCAGAAATGCATAACAACGACGGCAATCCATCCCACAAGAGACATCTGCCCCATGACGATGGGAATCTTCGAGACCGAAAAGCGTCCTCCGTTCGATGACAGAAGGTCTAAATCGACAGACTTGCGAAACCGCCTCATCTGCGGACTTTTGAAATTCAGGTATTCAAGCATGGATCCCTCATCAGATGGACTCTCGAAGAATCCCGAATTCTCCTGAAAGTTGTCAATCGCCGCCTCGTACAGTTCAAACCAGGCCTTCGACCCCTTCGCCATGAACGTACCCAGCATCGTCAAGCGTGTCCACAGCAGATTGATTCCAAGGCTTCTCCGCTCCCAAAGGCCATCATAGACGTCCTTCGGGTATATCGTCTTTTCACCGTCTTTCATTGCATTCGCACCACCAGCAAAAACCGAAGTGACAGCCGAACGAAATTCAGTATCGTGCCGTCAGCGTAATCCGACTTCAAAGCAGATTTCGCATGACTCCGCAGCTCTCCGATATCGCCTTGTCCGTTCTTTCGTCCACTCGACCTCAAACACGCCTTTGAACACATACCCTTCTTCAAAACGCGGAAACACAATCAACTTAGTCTCCGCATCGGGGACGTCCCTACTGGCATTGGGGTCTCCGCTCCCTACGTAGTTCTCCTCGATTGCCATCTCACCGTCAGAAAACCTGTTGAGCCAATCCCCTCCCTGTCTTGTCATGTTTGGAAACCAAATCCGCCATCCGTCGAACAGCGCGTAAGCACCCTCCTGATGCATCTTGCCGGGATAGTCAATTCCAAGAAACTTCAAAACCTCCTTGTGCGTGGAAAATGACTTTCCATCCATGATTACGGTCTTTTTCATGCTTCCTCCTTTTATGACTGCTGTGATTTCACATCTGCGCACCGGCGGAAGGTGACACGAAAGTCGAATCCCTGCCGACGGCAGTGTTCCCTCAATTCCGCCGCTCGAGCGTTCTGGCCAATTGGAATGCAATAGACCAAGGCGAAACACTTCCTGTCGCGTCTTGAAATCGACTGGTAGAACCTGCCTATCCGGTCAAGACGACGTCGGTCGTCTTCGACGTCGCCACGCGACACTTCAATTCCAGTTATGAGGTCATCGCCGACAATCGCACCGTCAAAACGGTAGTCGCGACGGGAAAAAAGATTTACGCCACGGTAGACAAACTCACCGCTCTCGTCCTGTATCGTGGCAAGAATCCCTTCCACGAATGTGTCGCCCGCGCCGCTTCGTGTGCATTTCGCGTTCTTCCCGCCACCCCCATCACGAGAATCATCTTTCGAAGTCCTCTTTACAGTCCCGCCATTCCCCTTCTCCGCTATGCTGTCCTGACATTTCGCATCCGCCTCGACGCCATGCCCACCGCCGACATCTTGCGGTGCAACGCTGACTTTGCCCATCAGATGCGCTATCGAAGAGTTTCGGACAAAACAGGGGAGCGCGTTCAGAACCTCCACGACATGGTGACGATACAGAACCACAAGCACGACAATCAACATAGGCCATGCCGCCGCAACGAGAGCTGCGGAACAGTCCGACACGGCTGAAACGACGCTCCTTCCAACATTTCCGATGCGAAACAGGGACACGACGAGAAACACGATGCCGCCCAACAGGAACACAGCCGTCGCAAGCACAAGGAAGTCCGCGACAAGCGACTTCATCCGAGCGAGAAGCGTCGTTCCGACATTCTCGTCCACACCATCCGACATGCCGTTCAGAGAACGACATGCTTCCGTCCGTCTCCATTTTCCCATGTCCATTTCTTCCGCTTCCAACTTTACTCAAAACGCCAGTTTCCTTTTGTTCAACGCACGATTCCACTCTTTGTTTTTTGTTGCCAAAGCCCACGTCGAGCGGTGGGAACGCCCCCTTTCCGGCGGACAGAATCACCCCGACACGACCTTCTTTCACATGAACGCGCATAGTTTACCAAACACACCCCCCCCCCCCCTGTCAATTGCGAGTTTTGATTTTTTACAATTTCCCCGCCCATGTTGACGCGAAGGGAATGGCGTGGTAGAATGGCGCACATGAATCGGCGACTGAAAATACCGTACGGCATCAAGGACTTCAAGACCATCCGCGACGAGGGCTACTACTACGTCGACAAGACCGCCTACATCCGGCGGATGGAGGAGCGGGACCGCTTCGTCTTCTTCGTGCGCCCCCGGCGCATGGGCAAGTCCCTCTTCGTCGAGACGCTGCGCTGCTACTACGACGTCAACGAAAGGGGCAATTTCCAAAAACTGTTCGGCGGACTGGACATTGGCGAGAATCCGACGGAGAACGCGAACAGATATCTGGTGCTCGCGCTCGACTTTTCGCTCGTGGACAGGGGGAGCGGACTTACGCTTGAGGAACGCTTCGAGAACTATATGTCGACGCAGCTCAATGCGTTCCTGTTCGCCTACGCGGAACTGTTCGGGACGGAGTTCGTTGAAAGGCTGCTGGGGCAGAACGCCGCCGGCAAGTTCAACGAGATCGTCACGCGGGCGCGCCTGCGCGGATTCCAGATCTATCTGGTCATAGACGAGTACGACAATTTCACGAACGTGATGATGCGCGACGAGGCGGCCCCGAACTACCGCGCCGTCACGCACGGCGCCGGATTCTACCGTAACTGGTTCAAGGCATTCAAGGAGGCCTGCTCGCGCATATTCATGACCGGCGTCTCGCCCGTCACGATGGACGACCTCACGAGCGGCTTCAACATCGCCGCCAACCTCACGCTGCTCCCCGCGTTCAACGCCATGGCGGGCTTCTCCGAGGCCGAGGTCGTGAAGATGTACTCCGACTTCAAGGGCGTCGGCGAGTTCACGGACGGCGACCCCGCCGAAATCGTGAAGTCCATCAAGCCGTGGTACGACGGCTACTGCTTCTCGACGGCGAAGATAGGGAAGGAGTGCGTGTTCAACAGCAACATGGCCCTCTACTACCTGAAGTCGCTCGTGGACGACGGCCAGCCGCCGGAGAACATGGTGGACGCCAACATCAGGACCGACTACGAGAAGTTGAAGATCATCGCCGAAATCCAGCGGCGGCAAGGCCGCTGCGCAGGCGCAGTGCAAAACTCTGATGGCAAAGACGGCACAATGGCAGACGCATATGCCACTGCGGAAACCAATGGCGGCGCGGGAAATGCGGGCGGCGCAATCGCTTCCGCAGATGCAGACGGCGGCGCGGGAAAGAACGCCTCCGAAAATGCCGGCGACGACGTGCGGGAAAGCATGGGCGTGCTGCCGATCACGGAGCAGCTGGCCACCACCGGCGAAATCTCCTTCGACCTCGTTGAGAGCTTCCCGGCGGACAGAATCTCCGACCTCGCGAACTTCCACTCGTTCTTCCATTACTACGGCATCGTCTCGATGCAGGGCAGGCGCAGGGGGCGAACGGTGTTCCGCATTCCCAACGTCTGCGTCCGCCGCCAGCTCTTCGACTACCTTCGCGAAGCCTACCACCGCGTCCGAACGCCGAACTGGATGGAGTGGTCGCGCCTCGCCTCCGACTTCGCCTACGAAGGGAAGTACGAGGAGTTTCTGAAACGCCTCGCGCGGGACTACGCCGAGACGACGCCGGTTCGCGGCGGCCTCCAGGGCGAAATCCGCGTGCAGGGCTACATGCAGGCGGAGTTCGGACACCTCAAGTTCTACCTCCTCGCGCCGGAGATGGAGCTTGCTCGCGGCTTCTGCGACTTCTGCCTCTTCCCGGAGAGGGTCCACTACGGCGACGCCTCGCACAGTTACCTCATCGAGCTCAAGTACGCGAAAGCGGACGCCTCGGACGAGGACATGGCCGCGAAGGTCGCCGAGGCGAAAGCGCAGCTCGCGAAGTACCGCGCCGACTGCTCCGTGCCGTCCCTGGCGCGCGGCACCACCCTGCATCAGATCGTCTACGCCTTCAGGGGGACGGCTCTGCACACTCTAGAGCAAATCAGCTGCGAGCAAATGGTCTAGGCGAATGTCCTCATGCGCCGCAGTTGGCGAAACGGCGCGACGAGACGTCGCGCCCTACCGATTTTGCCAATTCAATCGACTTTCCAATCACAACGGCGCGTGTGGACACGCGCCCTCCCATGGTGAACGCCTTCCAATGGCGACGGCGAGTGAGGACTCGCGCCCTTCCGGTGGACGTCTGCCAAATGCAGCTTAACCGCTTAACTGCTGCCCGCTTAATCACTTAATGCATTCCTTCCTCGCCGGCCAGATGGCGCAGAAGAGCGCGATTGCGAAGAGGGAGAGAAGCGGAACGTCGCCGAATTTTACGTAGGCAGAAATGGACGGCGAGATGGGGAACGAGACAGAGGTCGTCATCACGCCGGGCGCGTCGACAAGGGGGCGCGCGGACGGCGTTCCGTCGGAAAGCCAGCGAGTCCCGCCCGGCGGCGATATGACGCCCGTCACGCCGGAATTGCCGACGCGGATCACGGGCAGTCCGGTCTCCACCGCGCGCATGACGGCCTGCCAGGCGTGCTGCTCGGCCTCATGCGAATTCGAGAACCAGCTGTCGTTCGTGATGAGGACAATCGCCTGCGCACCCATTTTCGCGGCGGCGCGGGAAAGTTCGGGGTCGGTGTCCTCGAAGCAGATGAGCGGCGCCACCCTGACGCCCGTCACAGCCCCCTCCCCGCCGGCGGAGCGAAGCGGCACGTCGAAGACCGTCGGACGGCCGGGCCAGAGCGAGACGCCGATCGGGGAAAGCCGCTGGAGCGGAGCGATCCACTTGTCGAAGGGAACGTACTCGCCAAAGGGGACGAGATGCTGCTTTGCGTAGACGTCCGCCGAAACGCCGCCGTCCGCCTTCGGCAGATAGAGCGCGGCGGCGTTGTAGACGCGGCGGTCGCCGTCCGGACCCGGCGCCACGTCGTCCCCGCCCGCAAGGAGAGCTCCGGCGCCGGCCATGCGCATGAAGCGATCCGCCGCCCGGAGGGCGCCGGGGCTGCGCACCTTTCCGAACTCCGCCATCGCGCTTTCCGCCCAGACCATCAAGTCTGGACGGGCGGCGGAAACGGCGTCGAGAAGGCGTCCGTAGACGTCGTGCGGATTCTCCGCGGCCTCCTTCGAGAAGACGCACGGCATGTTGCGCTGGACAAGCGCGACGCGCATGGACGCCATTCTTACGGGCCTTCGGGCGATCGCGCCCTGCGCAAATCCGTACACGGCCAGAACCGCCGCAAGCGGAATCGCGGTCTCCGCAGAGCGCAGGACGCGCGCGCGCCATCCGCCCTCGCGCGGCTCTCTGCGCATCTGCCGCGCAATGCGGCAAATGAGCGTCGCGAACACGCCGTTCACGAGGACGACGAGGGCACTGACAAGATACACGCCTCCGATGCGCGCGGGCGAGGCGAGAATCGACACCCGCGCGACGCCCGTGCCGAGAAAATTCCACGCAAACCCAGTGAAGAGCGTCCCGCGCAGCCATTCGCATCCACTCCACAGAATCGGCTCGCCAAGAGCAAGCGCGGGAATGACAAGCCACGGAAGCGAATCGCGCTTCGCCTCGACAAGCCTCCAGAGGCGGGCGTCGAGCCAGCCGAAGAGCGCGAAGTAGCCGGCGCATATCGCCGCAAGCCCCAGCCAGCCCAGGACGACAAGCGGCCAGGGGCCGCCGTTCTTCACAATCGCCGGCATCCACGACAGCGTCGCGAACCAGAAGAGGAATCCGCCGAGAAACCACGTCCGCGCGGATTTTCCGGGCGGCGAAAGGCGCGAGACCGCGAGGAGCGGGGCGAGGGCGAAAGCAAGCCCGGCAGTCTCGCCGCACGGCGGAAACGCCGCCCAGAGAAGGACCGCCGCGAGAACCGCGGCCGCGCCGCGCGCTATCTTGTCAATTCCAGCCATACGCGCAAGACCTCCGACGCGCTCCAAGCCTGGGCGCGGCATCCCTTCTGCGAGTGCGGGGCGTCGCCGTCGGCTATTTCCGACAGATGGCAGACGCATCCCGCGTTCAGGTTCTCAACCGCGGACGCCAGAAGCGACAGCGCGGTCTCCTTCGACGCCATTCCGCTCTTCGCCAGCGCCTCGGCGTACATCGGAAACGGCCATGCCCAGACAGTGCCGTTGTGGTAGGCGGGCTTGCGGCTAGTGTCCTCGTCGCCGGCGTAGCGGCCGGAATAGCGCGGGTCGTCCGGCGCAAGGGTGCGGATTCCGCCGGGGACGACAAGGCGGCCGCATTCGGAGACGATTCCGGCGGCAAGCGGACTCGTCGCGTCGACGATTCCGTAGGAAATGGCGAAGAGCTGGTTCGGACGCACCCCGGCGTCCGGCGTCGCCGCGACGGCCGGCTCGCCGTTCGGCGCGTCGAGGCAGTCGTAGAGTCCGCCAACGCCGTCGCGCCGCGCAAAGAGCGCGCGGAACGAGGCGGCGGCCCTGTCGGCAAGGGCAGTCCAGCGTTCGCCGCCGAGGAAGCGCAGCGCGGCGATCCACATGGCCTGCAGCTCCACGGGATATCCGACGCGCGGAGTGCAGGCGGGGTAGTTCGTGTCCATCCACGTAAAATGCGGCGGAGACCACACAAGGCCCGACGCGGGGTCGACGCGGATTCCGTTCGGAGCGCCCTTCACGTAGTTCTCGGCAATGGACTCAAGCACCTGCGAGAGCGAACGGCCCCGACAGTCGGACGAAAGGAATTCCTCGCCGAGGACAGGCACGAGGTCGCGCACGGCAAGCATGAAGAAGAGCTGGGCATCGGCGGTGTCGCGGTTTCCTGCGGTGTCGCCGTAGATTATGTTCGGAAGCGTACCGTTCTCCTCGAAGCGCGCGAACGCCATGACGATGTCGCGCGCCTCTTTCGTGAAGCCGGAGGCGATCGCGCCGCGAAGGAAGATGAACGTGTCGCGCCCCCAGTCCAGGAACCACGGATAGCCGGCGATGACGGTCTTCACGTCGTCGCGCTTGACGATGAACAGGTCCATCGCGCGGCGCAGGGCGTTCTGGAGCGGAAGCGTTCCGTCCCCTTCCGCGCAGTCCGGAGCGTCGGGGAAGACGGGAAGTCCGTCGGCGCGCGCGGCGGTGGCGGTGCAGACGATCGCAACCGAGCCGCCGGGCGCGAAGTCGCATGAAATCCATCCCGGAGAGAAGAGGTCGCCAGACGGGTCCTGTCCGCGCTCGGCCTCCTCTCCGTGGGGAACGCCGTACGTCCATTCGCCCTCCTCGTGGAACTCGCCGCCATCGACGGAGATGGACGACGCTTCGCGGATGCGCCGCTCCCAGACGGCTTCCGGTCCCTGGTAGGCCTTCGTCGTGGCGTGGAAACTCCGCGCCTCCATGTCCGGGCGGAAGACGATGCGGACGGGTCTGTCGACACCGCCGCCAGGAAGGCGTCTGACGAGAAGCCGCGCGGCGCGCGTCCCGGAGCGGGCGAGGGCGAGGGTGAAGGAAAAGCGGGCGGAGCGTCCAAGCCCGCATGGGACGTTGAAAGTCCACGTCGCCGTCCGGCCTGCCGGGTCTGCGCGGAAGGACTCGACGCAGTCGGCGTTTATCTCGCGTGAAAAGCCCTCGTGCTGAAGCCAGCAGCGGCAGCGGGTCCAAAGGACCGTCCGGTCCGCGGGGACGTTCGGGTTCGGGTTGACGGCGAAGAGGGCGTCATACTGGCTGGCGATTTCACCCCAGGCGAGCTTGACGCGGCTCATCGAGCCCGTGCCGTCGGAAAGGACGGTCTCAAGGGCGCGGTCGGCGCGGATCTCCGCGCCGGTCCAGACGGTCTTGACGCGGGCGGCGGCGCCGGGCGGCGTCATGAAGATGCGCGAAGCCGCGCGTTCCGTGCCGCCGGGGGCGAATACGGCCATCGACAGGAAACGCACCTCGGCGCGCGTCCCGTCGCCGACGTACGGCGGCAAGGAGATGACGGCGCGGCAGCCCTCCGACCTGATGCGCGCAAGCGTCCTTCCGCCGCCCGCGACTTCGGCGATGAACTCGTGCGGGGCGCGGACTTCGAGCGCGCCGCCCTCCGGAACGCAGACGTCGCGCCGACAGTCCTCCGGCCACGTCCACGCGACGGCGGGCGCGCGAACGGCGTCCTCGGCGAGCGGGCGCGGCGGTTTCGCGCAGACGGCGGAGTTCGCGGCGTCAAGCGGCTCGACGCAGAGGAGTTCGCCGGGTTCAAGGAAGAGGCCCGCGGCGGGATCGAGGTCAAGCGTCCGTCCGTCCACGACGTCGCGGACGCAGCGCGCACTGAACGCCGCGGCGTCCCAGCGGATTGTCGCCGGGCGAGCGCAGTCGAGGTTTGCGAGAACGAGCGCGGGGACGGAGCATTCGCGCAGGACGGCGAGCGTGTTTCCGTCGCCCCGCGTGACGACGCGGAGCGTCGCGTCCGGGCCGAACGCGGGATGCGCGGAAAGGACGTCGTTCAGACGGCGGATGAGGGACACCATGTTGTGCGGCGAATCCCAGTTGAGGGAGCTTGCGCCGTGGACGTCGATCTTCTCCGTCGCGAACCACTCCACGCCGTTGGCGATTCCCCATGCGCCCTGATGGCTCAGGAGCGCGGCGAGCATGACGCGGAGCTTCGCGTAGACGCGGCCGTTCTTCGCAAGGCGGTCGTTGTCGTGCGTCTCGGCGAAATGGACGAGGGCGCCGTACTTCGCGGCGCGATCGATGGCGGAGGGAAGGTATCTCTCGAACCCGTCGCGGTCGTACGTCTGGAAGATTTCGGAATAAGCCCAGTCGAGGCCGGACTCGCGGAGAAGCCGGTCGGTGACGTCGATGGCGCCGCCGAGGCCTTCGAGCATGAAGACGGTGTCGGGATATTCCTCGCGGACGCGGGCGACGACATACTCCCATGTCGAGGCGGGAATCATGTAGCCGGCGTCGCAGCGGAAGCCGTCTACGCCCTGCCGGCACCAGAAGAGGAAGACGTCTGCCATGTAGGCGCGAAGTTCGGGATGGGAGTAGTCGAGCTCCACGAGATCTGCCCAGACGACGCCCCATGCGCCGGGGGAGACGAACGTGCCGTCAGCCAGGCGGCGGTACCAGTCGGGATGGTGGGTCTGCAGCGTGGCGGCCCAGCCGGTGTGGTTTGCGGGGAGGTCGAGGAAGAGGCTTGCGCCCTTCGCGTGGACGGCGTCGGCGAGTTCGCGGAACTGGTCAAGGGGCGTCGCCTTCACGTCGAACTCGGCGAGGGCGGGGTCGACGGAGAGGAAGTCGCCGGCGGCGAAGGGGGAGCCGTAGCGTCCCATGCGCGCGAAGGTGGTGGGAGTCGGGAAGATGGGAAGCAGCTGGACGATGCGGAAGCCCATCCCGTCGACGACGTGTCCGAGGGCGCGCCTGACGTCGCGCAGCGTGCCGGACGGCGGGATGACGGCGTAGCCCTTCGAGTCGAGAAACGCCTGCGCGGAGACGACGTCGTTTCCAGAGTCGGGGCGTCCGTGCCTCGCGCCGCCGAACTGGCGCGGGAAGACGGTGTATATGGAGTTCGCACGGCGCGTGGCGGACGGTTCCACCTTCACGTGGAAGTTCGCGCCGTCCGGCCACTGCGGCTCGTCGGCCCCGGCGGGAAAGAAGCAGCACTTGCCGGAGAATATTCCGACCTCGTCGAGACGGACCGTGCAGACGAATCTGCCGGGGGAGGCTTCGCGCATCGGGACGTCGTGCCAGTCGCATCCCATTGGCGTCTCGCCGCGTTCCACGCGGGCGATCGTCTCGCGGCGGCGGACGGACGCGGCGCCGACGTTGGTGCGCAGTGCGGCACGGCCGGCAGTGGGCGCGTCGAGCGTCAGGGACACTTCAAGGACATCGCCCTTCCAGCGCAGAAGACAGACGCCCGGAGCTGGAAACTGGTTCATAGGCCTACCTCCTCGCAATGCCACATGGTGACCGGAACGCCGCAGGCGGCGAACATCTTCTTCGCCACCTCAAGACGGGCGGACGTCAGCTGGCAGGCGATGACGACGGCGTCGGCCTTGAGGGACTTGAGAATGGAATGCGACTGCTCCAGCGTTCCGCATATCCGGATTCCGCCGACGTACTGCCCGCGCAGGAGAATGTCGTCGTCGATGATGCCCACGATGACGCGGGTGTTCCTGGAGGTGGAGCGGACGAGTTCGCGGCGGAATGCGACGTAGCGGAGGCCGGCGCCGTAGACCACGATGCGCTTCGCGTCCGAACTGTCCAGAAGCCGCCCGCAGTCGATGGAGTAGAACAGGTCTCGCACGAGCGGACGCACCGTCCTGACAAGAACGAAGCCGAGGAACGAGATGAACGCGAAGACTATCGAAAACGCGAATATGCGCAAATGCCCCAGGTCGAGGGCCTTTGCCACGGCCACCGCCATCCCGACTCCGAAGACGACCGCGGCGGCAAGTCTGGCGTAGTTGGAGAGCACCGCGCGCGACCAGACGGTGATGTAGGAGCGAAAGGCGACGAGGGAGAGGAATATGGACACCACGAACAGCGGCACCCAGCGGCGCATGGACGCCACCGCGACAGTCTCGGAGAGCAGAAGCGACGAAACGAGCCATGCGCCGAAGAGGACGGCGCAGTCGAAGACGATGAGCAGTGGCACTTTCAGGACGTGGAAGCGGCGGCGCGTCGATACGCTGGAATCGCGGGCCACGGCGTTGAGCAGCCGCCCCATGTCCCAGAGCTCTATGCGCCTCATGTCGCGGAAGATTATCGTGACGGCAACCATGAAGCCGACAATGTAGAGGGAGACGGCGCGGCCGCGAAGCGCGATTCCGCCAAGCCCGATGAGAACGAAGAACGCGGCCATGCCGTAGAGCGCGAACGCCGCCTTGCGCTGCGACATGAGATGGCGCAGAATGCGGTGGTGGAGGTGGTCGGTGTCCGCCTGCATGACGCGCGAGCTGCCGACGTCCTCCGCGTCCCCCCTCTTTAGGACGGCGCGGATCGAACGACGCAGGATGGCGAGCGCGGTGTCGAAGATCGGAACGCCCATCGCGAGAATGGGAACGCCGACGCCGACGAGGAATGAATGCGAGGTGTTCGCCAGTAGGGCGAGGACGGAAAGGAAGAACCCCAGGAACATCGACCCGGCGTCGCCGAGGAAGACGGACGCGGGGCTGAAGTTGTAGCGCAGGAATCCAAGGCAGGCGCCGACGAACGCGAAGAACGCGAGCGCGGCCTCCACCTGCCCGACGAAGAACAACGCGCCCGCCATGCCGAACGCGGCGATGCAGGCAAGCCCGGCGGCAAGTCCGTCAAGTCCGTCTATCAGGTTGAAGGCGTTCATCGCCCCGACGATCCAAAACGTCGCGACCGCGCAGTCGAGCGCGGGCGGAATCGAGGGGAAGAGTGCGCTGAAGCCGGCTCCAGCCCAGAAATGGGCGCCGAGCGCGACGGCGACCTGGCATATGAGCTTGGCGACGGGCGGCATCGAATGCCTGTCGTCAAGGAAGCCGACAAGGCACGTCGCGCCGGAAAGCGCCATGACGCGGAAGAGCGTCGCGGGGGCGATCGCCTGCGGGTCGCGCATGACGCCGCCGAAGAAAAGCCATCCGAGGCAGAGGGAAAGGCAGACGGAGACGTAGACCGCAATGCCGCCGCCGCGCGGGATCGGGGTGCGATTTATGCGGCGGGCGGACGGCATGTCGACCATTCCGATCCGCCTGGCGAATCCCCTCACGACGGGCGTGAGGAGCAGGGAGAACGACAGCGCGCAGACAAGCAGGACGAGATACGGCGCGACCTGCGAAATGAAGCGGAGGAGACTGTCGAAGAAGAACGTCACGGCGCGGTCTCCATTTCACGCATGACGGCGGAAACCACGTCGTCCAGCATTCCGCGCCGCGCCGCGTCGTCGAGAACGAAACCCTGCGGGGACATCGCGTTCACCGTTACCATCACCCAGCGGTCGATGCGGTTGAAGACGGTGCGGTCCGTCGTGTCCACAAGGATGCGGCGCGAATGCGAGGCGGTCCTGACGCCGGCCTGGTTGAAGAACGTGTACGCCAGGAGATTCGGCCGGCCGCTTCCGCGCGCGATCTGCACGACGTGGAACGGCCAGCCTGCGATCTCCACGTTGTGCGGATTCGACATGAGAAACCCCTGCGCCGGGAGGCAGAGCTCCGGACGGTGGATGGAGCTTTTCGAAGAGCCGCCGACGATTGCGGACACGAGGAAGTCCACCCCAGCCGCGTTGACGTAGCTCCGCTTCACGATGACGGTGTCCTTCGGCAGCATCCCCTTCTCGCCGGGCGACACCTCCATGAGTTCGGAACCGCATTCCGTGCAGACGCTCCCCTTCAGCTTGGAAAGATGGAAGAACCCGGTGCAGTTCTCGTCGGAACAGTACCTCACGCCGTCCGCCCGGCAGCCTGGAATCGTCTCCGGAAGCGCGACATGGGGAGGCTCCGCAAGGACCGCAGGCGGAGAGAACCGCTGGACGGCCGCCAGCGCGCAGACGAGCGCGAGAGCGACGGCCGGGACGAACGAAAGGCGCGCGGGCCGCAGGGCGGGCACGGCGGAGGCCTTGGACGGACAGGCGTCATCCGCCTCCGTCCGCGGGGAGACGCCATCCGCCTTTCCGCGACGATCGCAGAAGCGGGAGATCAACTCGCCGCAGCCGAGCATGCAGACGATTGCCACGAAGAACACGACGAAGCCGGAATAGTCGTGGTAGAACCCGGTCGCGAACGCCGGATCCGCGCCAGCGGCGACGAGGCATATCGTCAGGATGCGCACGACGTTGCCGAGCACCGCAAGCGGAATCGAGCAGGCGAAAAGCGCGGCACGACGCCAGAACGTCGGCTGGTGGAACCACGCATACGCGGCGGTGAGGGCCATGAGGGCGAAAAGTGAGCGGAGACCGGAGCAGGGCTCGGCCACGTCGATGGAGAACGGATGCGCGCCGCCGGCGACGATGGCGGTGCCCTGCCGCACGGCCTCGACGCCGAAGCCGTTGATGACGGCAAGGGCAGTGCCGCTTGCAAGAAGCCGGAGATGTATCGTCACCACGTCGAGGAACGTGGCGAGGGGGATCGTGAATGCGAGATAGGCCGCGGGGAAGACGCAGAGCCGCGCGACGGCGCGTCCGAAGAACGCCCACGGCAGGGTGACGCAGAGGCCGATGAAGGCAATCTGCTCGAAGCGCATCTGGACGCCGCGCGTTCCGAGAATCGCAAGTGCGGCGAACGGGATGGATGCGAGAACGCCGAAGACGGACGGACTGCCGACGGCGTCCTTCAGCCTGCGGCGCTCCGTCCAAAGGACGTACAGCGAGAAGAGCGGCACGAACCAGCCGAACGACATGTCCTCCTGCGGAATCGTGAAGGCGTCCGCAACGCGAAAGAACATTCCCCTGAAGCCGAAGAGCATGGCCGCGATCGCGGCCACGAACAGGCAGAGGCGGAGGGTGATTCGCTTAATGAAGCCGTTCGCCTCCATCAGAAGATCCCCCTGCAGTAGACGCCGGACGGACACGGACGCGCGTCCGCGGCGCCGAGGCGCGGCTCAAGAAGCATCTCGCCGCTCTCCACGCGGCCGGGACCGAACGCCTGAGAGACGACGTTTTCCGCCACCCGGCAGGAGAGACCGGGGGTGTGGGAGGAGAAGAGGACGAAGAGCGGGGAGTCGGAAAGGAGCGAACGCACGAGCGAAAGCGTGTCCTGAAGGTCGCGCTCGATCTTGTACGTCTCGCCGTTCGCGCCGCGGCCGAACGTCGGCGGGTCGAGAATCACGGCGTCGTACCTGCGGCCGCGCCGGATCTCGCGGCGCATGAACGCCGCCGCGTCGTCCACTATCCATCGGATCGGCGTTTCCGCAAGGCCGTTGAGCCCGGCGTTCTCGCGCGCCCACTGCACCATTCCGCGCGCGGCGTCGAGGTGGCAGACCTCCGCGCCGCCCTGCGCGGCGGCGAGAGTGCTTCCGCCGGAATAGGCGAAGAGGTTGAGGACCCGGACGCATCCGCGATCGGCCTTCGCGGCGGCCGCGGTCTCGCGAATCCACTTCCACTGCGCGCGCTGCTCCGGGAAGATGCCCAGATGCCCGAAGTCCGTGCCGCGGAGGTAGAAGCGGATTCCGGCGGTGCGGATCGTCCATGATTCCGGGAGGCCGTTGCGGCCGTGCCAGCGGTTGCCGTCCTCGCGGTCGAAGGTGGCAGTCGCGCCGCTCCATGCGGAGGGGCTGTTCGGACGCCACAGGGCCTGCGAGCAGGGGCGGACGAGCGAGACGCCGCCGAATCGCTCGAACTTGCGTCCGTCGCCCGAATCGATCAGTTCGTAGTCGTCAAGTTCCATGTCGCCGGGTTCCATGCCGTCACGGGGCCATCATGCCGCCGCGGGCGGCTTCGTCGTCCGACGCGAAGTAGAACTCCTGGCCGGTGGCGTCTATCACGCTGCGCCAGAGGTCGCCGTTCACCTGCACCTTCTGCCGTTCGATGGTGGCCAGGCCGATCGGCACGAGAGTGAACCATTCGCCCACGCTGCCGACGACGCAGTTGGTGCGGCCGGACATGGCGGCGTGGACGGCGTTGCGGGCGAGCATGTAGCAGCGAATCGCGTCCGTCCCGCGCGCGGGGACGCTGCGGATCATGTAGCTGGGGTCGAAGTACTTGACGCTTGAGACTACGCCCTTCTCCTTGAAGTGCTTCACCACGCGGCGCTTGATGAACTCGCCGATGTCCTTCTTGAGGATGTTGCCGCTGGCGTCGCGCTCCTCTATTCCCTCTATCAGCTTCTGCCCGGCGCCCTCGGCGACGACGACGACGGTGTGCGTCTTCCCGCTTGCGAAACGCCGCTCAAGAGCTGCGAGAAGACCGCGGGGGCCGTCCATCTCGAACTCCACCTCCGGGATGAGGCAGAAGTTCACGACGGGGTTGGACATGGCGGCGCTGGCGGCGATGAAGCCCGAATCGCGCCCCATCAGCTTCACGAGGCCGATGCCGTTGAACGTGCCGCGCGCCTCGATGTGGGCGCTGCGGATCACCTCCGTCGCCTTCGCGACGGCGGTCTCGAAGCCGAAGCTCGTGCCTACGAACTGCAGGTCGTTGTCGATCGTCTTCGGGACGCCGATGACGGAGATGAAGAGGCCGCGCCTCTTGCACTCCTCCGCGACATCGCGGGCGCAGCGCAGCGACCCGTCGCCGCCGATGCAGAAGAGGACGTTTATGTTCATGCGCACGAGGGTGTCCACGATCTCCTCCGTCGGCTGCTGCCCGCGCGAAGAGCCGAGGATCGTGCCGCCGACTTCGTGGATCGTGTCCACGACGTCGGGGTTGAGCATGAGCGGAGGATAGCCGAAGCGCGGGTTCAGGCCGGCGTAGCCGAAGCGGATGCCGTATATCGTCTTGATGCCGTAGTCGAAGGACAGGATCTCGACGAGGCCCTTGATGACGTTGTTGAGGCCGGGGCAGATGCCGCCCGCGGTGAGGATGCCCACGCGCGTCCAGCTGGGGTCGTGGTAGATCTTCTCGTGCGGGCCGGCGCGCTCGAACGTGGGCTCGTGCCCGAGTTTCTTCTGCAGCCAGTCGCGCAGGGGTACGTGCTCGGTGAGAAGGACGCGCTCGCCCTCCCGGATGAAATCGTGATGGCGTATCGGCGAAGGTATCTTGCATTCGCCAAGTGAATCGACCAGGCACGAATACGTGCCCGGGTTTGCGACTATCTTCTCTAGTGTTGAATTCATGTCCGAATCTCGTTCTGCCACAGCCGTGCAAGCGGTAAACGTGGACATAGTATATCAAAAGGCGGCGATTCGTCCATTGCTTTCCGCGTTCGGGCCGATTGCGCGGGCGGCGGAAAGGGCGCGATCAGGGCGGCGCCGGAAGGCGACGCCAGAGAAGCCCGTGCGGACGCACGGCGAAGCGCCGGATTCCGTTGAAGCGCGTGCCGGTCTTCGACCAGTCGGAATCGTCGCGGCAGTCGCGGAGGTAGCTTGCGATGGCAAGCACCCTTCCGGCGCGGTTGAGGACGGGGCTGCCGCTGTTGCCGGCGACGAACCCGGCGTCGACCTCTATTTCCTGCGGCCCGACGCCGAGCACCCGGCCGCGAATCTCCGTGACCACCCCGCGGCCGTCGCTGTTGCCGAGGACGACTATCGGAGCGCCGATGTCGGGAGTGGAAGCCTCGGGCGCGAAAGCGGGCAGGTCCGCATCCACCTCGAAGCGCGCGAGGTCGCGGTTGTACGCGACTTCAAGGTCGCCGAGCCTGAGCGGAACGCCGTCAAGGCGCGTAGCCTCCACGGACGGCGCGTCGCGGACGACGTGCGCGTTTGTCATGAGGAAGACGCGGCCGCCATCCCGCAGAAGGAAGCCGGTACCGGTCCTGTCGCCCGCGACGACGATCGCGAGCTTGTCCTTCGCCGCCGCAAATGCGCCGTCCTCGCCGCGCGCGGTGTCGCGGCGCCTATTCGAAAAAAGGCTGAAAAGCGGAACGTCCCATGCGTTCGTGGAGCCGGACGAAAGGCTGAAGCCACCCGTCCTGCGATGCGCGTCGGATGCCTCGCCGCGCTTCTGGAAGGGAACGCGCCCATCGCGCCTCGCCTCCGGCCAATGGAAGCCGGACGCCTCGAAGGCGGCGGACGCCGCAATGAGGAACGCTGCGGCGGACAGAATCGGCGCAATGCGGCTGCCTCGCATGGCTACCGCTCGCCGGCCTTTGACGCGCGCCTCTTCGAAAACTCGCATCCGCAGTAGTCCTGACGGTACAGTCCCAGTTCCCTGGAACGCCTTGTGGAGAGCAGAAAGCCGTCCCTCTTCTTGAAGTCCATCTCCAGGAACTTCGGAGCGGACGCGGAAGTCCCGCCGCACGGAGCGGTGGAGGCGATCCACGCCGCGTCACGCCCCGCCGCGAACACCATCGGCGTCGGCTTGTGTGGAGAGACGGTCAGGGACGTGGTGAAGGCGTCAAACCCGTGCTCCGCCGCGTACGCCGCCGCGCGGGCAAGGCTGTAGCGGAAACAGCGTTCGCACCGGGCGCCCTTCTCCGGCTCCGACTCGAATCCCCGCGCCACGTTCTCAAGCCAGTCGGCATGGTCGTAGGAATCGGCCACGACGGCAACGCCGTCGACCTTGCCGAGTTTCACGGCCTGTGCAAGGCGGCGGTCGAACTCCTCCCGTGCGTCGACGTTGCAGTTGGAAAAGAAGAGGGTCACGTCGTGACCCTCCTCCGCAAGCCGCAGGTCGCACGCGCTGGCGCACGGCCCGCAGCACGTATGCAGAAGCACCTTCACGCAGTCGCCGCGCCGGGGCTACGCCCTGTAGTTGGGCGCTTCCTTGGTAATCGTTATGTCGTGCGGACGCGCCTCGCGCTGGCCGGCGGCCGTGACGCGGTAGAACTTTCCGCGCTGCTGGAGCTCCGGGATCGTGGGCGCGCCGCAGTAGCCGAGGGAGGCGCGAAGACCGCCGCAGAACTGGGTCATGATGGCGTGCACGCGGCCGGAGTACGGGACCATGCCCTCGATTCCCTGCGGAACGAGGTCCTCCTCGGCCTCGTTGTCCTGAAAGTAGCGGGCGCGCGAACCCTTGCCGTTCTTCAACGCGGCCATGGAGCCCATGCCGCGATAGGCGACGTACTGGCGTCCGTTCGCGTAGATCTTCTCGCCCGGCGACTCCTCCGTGCCGGCGAGGACGGAGCCGAGCATCACGGAGGATGCGCCGGCGACGATGGCCTTCGGCACGTCGCCGGAAAGCTTGATGCCGCCGTCGGCGATGACGGGGACGCCGGACCCGCGCAGGGCCTTCGCCGCGTTGTAGACCGCCGTGAGCTGCGGGATGCCGACGCCGCAGACGACGCGCGTCGTGCAGATCGACCCGGGGCCGATGCCGACCTTCACGGCATGGGCGCCGGCCCTTGCGAGGGCCAGGGCGGCCTCGCCGGTCGCGATGTTGCCGGCGATGACGTCCACCTCAGGATAGTGCTTCACGATCCACGACGTCATGTCCATGATGCCCTTCGTGTGGCCATGGGCGGAATCGACCACCACCACGTCCACGCCGGCGTCCGCCAGCTTCTCCATGCGCGCGTAGTCGCCCTTCCCGCCGGAGACGGACGCGGAGACGCGAAGGCGGAACTTGTCGTCGCGGTTGATCATCGAGTTCTTGTTCTCGACGATCTCCTGGACGTCCGTGAAGGAGTAGAGGCCGACGAGCCGGCCCGCCTTGTCGACGAGCGGGAGCTTGCCGATCTTGTTCGCCCGCATGATCTCGTAGGCCTTCTTGAGCGTCGTCCCCGGCTTCGCCGTCACCATCTCCTTCTGCATGACGTCGGCAAGCTTCGCTGCGTCAAGCGGAGCGTAGCGCATGTCGGCCGACGTGATCATGCCGACCAGGCGCTCCTCGTCGTCCAAGACCGGGAAGCCGTTGAACTTGAGGCCCAGACGGCGCTTCTCGGAGCGCAGGAAGCTGATGTCGTCGTTCGCATGGAAGCAGACCGGCCTCGCGATCATGCCGTTCATGTAGTTCTTCACCTTCGCCACCTGCGCGGCCTGCTCGTCGTTCTCGAGGTTCTTGTGGATCACCCCGATGCCGCCCGCAAGCGCCATCGCAATCGCCATCGCGGACTCGGTCACCGTGTCCATCGCGGCGGAGACAAACGGAATGTTCATCTTCTGGCGGCTCGTCAGCTGCGTCTCCAGAGAAGCGTCGTCCGGAAGAAAATCGGCATACTGCGTCACGAGCGTAACGTCGTCGTAGGTCAGCCCCTCGAATGGGAACGCCGCCATGAAATCGTCAAGATACTTGTTCTTTACCATAGTTCCGTCCTTTTGCAGACATGATTATAGCCTTTATTCGGCAAAATGCAAGGGTAAAGATCGGGAGGGACGCGCTCCTGCGCGTCCGCTATTCTTGTCTCGGTCGCGCAGGAGCGCGACCCTCCCGAAACTTACCCCCCTTAACCGCTTAATCGCCCAAGCGGCTGCTAGCGGAAGAGGAGAAGCGTGCCGTCGGAGCCGTTTCGGAGGACGCGCAAAGTTCCCTTGCCCGTCATCCAGTCAAGCGTCCAGACGGCGGCAAGGCCCGCGTTCGGGCCGCCGTAGACGCCCGGCCTGAAATATCCGATGCGTCCGCTGGGCTTGGTGAAGCCAAGAGTCCGGACGGCGGGCTGCTCCCCTTCCGCGACGTCGAGCGCGCCGGCGTCCCGGAGGAGATTGACTATCGACTTCCCGTCCGTCCCGAACGCCGTGGCGCCCGCGCCGGCCGCGACGGAAATCGTTCCGCCGCTGATGACGACGTTCGACGACGACGTCCAGCCGGACCCGGCGAGAAAACCGACTGTCCCGCGCATGACTTCCAGCGAGCCCGTGGTCGTGGACAGCTTGTTGGTGAACGCAAGCGTTCCAGCCGCGTCGAAGCGCAGGGACGCGGCTCCCTCGAAGGCGAGCGGAATCCAGTCTTCGCATTTCTCGTCCGTCGAAATCGTAAGCGTCGCCGGCTTCTCGCTCGTGACGCGGCCGTAGGCGGTGAGGTACGGCGCGTTCGCCTTCGTCCACGGCCACCACGTGCGGTAGAGGCGGACGACCCGCTGGTCGTATCCGTTCAGGTCGAGAACGGAATTGCTCACCGTCAGGTAGACCGGATTGTTCTCGGCGAAGGCGAACGTGCCGTTCGTCGCCAGCGCATAGGCGCAGCCGCATTTTATGGTGTTCTTGTAGGGGTTGATCGTGTGCCATGAGTTGTTCGTGGTGGCGATCGTCACCGTGCCGCCGTAGTCGAAGAAGATCCGTCCCGTCGTGCGGACGGGCGCGTCCAGCACCGTCTGCCGCTGGCCGTGGAAGCGAATGCCGAAGGACTGTCCGTTCTCCGTCGTCATTCCGCCGCGCCACTCGACGGCGAGGTTGATCTGCGAATCGGCGCCGTCCGACGCCGGGCCGACGGCGCGGACTTCGCCCTTCTGGACGAGCAGGGAGCCGGAGAGGGCGTCGCCGAAATAGCCCCAGGGGTCAGTAGACCCGCGGTGTATGTCCAGCGGAGTCTCGTTCGTCCAGACGGTGTTGGCGGGAATGCGCATCCGCGGCCAGCAGAGTTCGAAGCGCGTTGGGCGCGACGCGGCGCCGAGGCCCTTGGGGTTGTGGACGTGCGGCTGTCCCGCAGTCGTGTTGCAGTTCGTGAGAAGGAGCGTGGCCAGAAGGCCGGAGTTGTCCGCCCTGAAGTTCGTGCGGTCGAACGACCGGATGGTGAGGCCAAACGGCGACTCCCCGCCGGAAATCGGGGCGTTGTTCTCGAACAAGGCGTTTGTCGCGACGAGCCACGTCTGCGGCAGTTCCACAATCTCTATCGGACAGGCGATCGAATGGGCGACAGTCCCCTCAGCGGCGGTGTTCGTGATTGCAAGGCCGCCGGCACGGAGACGGATCTTCGCGTTCGCGTCCGCCGCGGCGAGCGTGAACGGCGCGTTCGTGGCGACGTCTATGGCGTAGACGTCCACAAGACCGGAGACGACCGCCGTATCGGCCCCGGCGCCGAAGACGAGGCGCTCCGAGCCGTCGAACGACGGCGCGACGCCGCCCGCCCAGTTCGCGGCGGACGCGAGCGCGTTGCCGTCGGCGCCGCCCACCCACAGGAAAGTCGCCCCTTCGCGGGCGCGGACGACGAACTTTCCGGTGCCGGAGACGTGTCCGTTCAGTTCCGGAGAGTCCGCCATGTAGACGCCAGGCTCAAGCGACGCGCCGTCAATCGTGGCGGAGGAGAGAACCAGCTCCACGCCGTCGCCGACGGCCAGCTTCGCCTCGTCCGCCAGCGTCAGCGCAAAGCCCTTCGCAGGGTTGAGGCGCGAGGTGTTGACGACGAGCGCGGATGAATTGGAGGCGACGAGCCCGCCGAGATTCGGGAAGTCGACGTTCGCGCCAAGCGTGAGCGAGGCGCCGTTCAAGACGGTCAGCGTCCCCGTCGTCGTGCCGCCTGCCGTCGCGGGACCGTAGCCCGTCGCGCCGCCGTCGATCGTCAGACGCGCCGTCGCGCCCACAAGCGCCAGCGACGCCGCGCCGTCCACGAATCCCTCGTACGTCGTGCTTCCGGTCACCGCGCCGAGGATCGTGAAAGTCGCGGGCGCGGCGCTGCGAATGGTCTGCGCCCCGACGTTCGCGTACCTCTGTCCGTCAAGGTAGCACTGATGCCAAAACTCGCCGCAGCGCTGGTCGAAGCAGTTGAGGTCTATGACGGACTGCGGTCCGTAGCCGATGCCCATCTGGAGACGCTGGCTTTCGGACAGCAGGTTGGCGGCCTCGAAGACGAGCGTTCCCTTGGCGACGATGAAGCTGACTGCGTTCGTCAGCCCGGACGAGCCCAGACGCATCGTGCCGGCGTCGAAGTAGAATATCTTGCCGGACATTTCGATCGGGTCGTCGCCGAAGAACTCCGTCTTCCCGTTCAGGACCCAGTGGTGGACGAGGTTCGTCACGCCGCCGCCCCACGCGACGTATCCGGTGGAGCCGGCGTCAAGCCGGCAGTAGGCGTCCAACATGAGCAAACCGGTGTTCGTGACGCAGCAGCCGTTGTTGACAATCATGTGGTGCTCGCCAGAGGGATTATCGGCCGCGCCGAAGACGATGGGGTTCGAGAAGACGCCGCTCGTGGCGAAGACGAGCCGCTTGTTCGTGCCGTTGTTCGCCGTGCCCGCGAAGTGGACGGGATTGACCCTGCCCAGCGCGGCGGCGTGGCAGACCGTAACGGCGGTGTTCGTGAAGACGAAAAGGCCGGTGAACGCCGAGTTGTCGCCCGCGAGCGTCAGATTCCCGGCGTCGAGGGCGAAGAAGCGGCCCGCGCCCGAAAGCGGGACGGCGAGCCTGACGGCGGAAGACGGCGAGAACGTGAGCGTCGCGCCGGATGCGACGTCGATGCCGGACGCCCCCGTGAACTCCGCCAGGTTGGCGTCGGTGACCGTCGTGTCTTCCGTCACGCGCCTCACATCCGCCCGCGCTGCGAGACACGCCGCGCCCAGCGCGCAAACCGCAATCAATCCCGCTCTTTTCATTCGCCGTCTCCTTGGTAGAATGCCTTGTAACGATTGTGCAGACAATTATATTGTTTTTTTTTCTGCGTCAAGGGCGACATGGAGACTTTCGGGTGTCGGAGCGTCAGAACGCGAAAACGCCGCCGAGGGGGTCGAAAGACCACCTCGGCGGCGTTTCCCGCAATGGGACGGCGAATCGCACCTCACTTCTTTGCGCGGAAGAACTGGCGCATTTCCTCTTCCGTCTTGCACTCGAGAAGCCGCTCGTAGCCATTGGCGGACCTCAAAGCGCGGCTCATGAAGGCCATGACCTGGAGATACGGCGACTGCGCGGTCTCAGGCGCAATGGCGAGGACGATAATCCGGACGGGCGAATGGTCGAGCGTGTCGTAGTCCGCGACGGAACTGGAGACTGCGGAGGAATCCGCAACAAGCGCGACCGCGCCGACGATGCCGGAAACGGCGTCCGTGCGGCCGTGCGGCAGGGCAATGCCGTGGTCCATCCCCGTCGGCATGGACTCCTCGCGGGAGAAGACCGCCGCCCTGACGGCCTCGACGTCGAAGACGCGCTCTGGGTTCGCCTTGGCGATTGCCTCGACCATCCTGTCGATCGCCTCCTTCTTGGAGGACGCCTTGAACGCGGGCAGCATCGTGAAGGACTGCACGTAGCGGCTGACTCCGCCGCCGGCGACGGCGGCGAGCGCCTCCTCCTGCTTGAGCATCGCCTTCATGTCGTCGCGGCGAATCGGCGACTCGATGGACTTGGCGATGTCGCGGATTTCGCCGACGACCTCGCGCCACGCGGCCATGACGATCGACTCCTCCTCCGGAGTGCACTCGAAGCGGATCGTGTCCATGTCGCGGCGCATGGAGATTTCGATTTCATCCATCTGAATCGCCCAGATGTCCTCGGACGAGTTGAGAAGATAGGTGTAGAAGCCCTCCTTCTGGAAGGCCGTGACAAGGTGGTCGCGCATGAGCTGCGCGATGGCGACGTTCGCCAGCTGCATGGAGAATGCGCGGGAATCCTGCGTGTTGCTCTTGCGGACGCCGCGGACGCCGTCGCCCTTCACGTTGAAGAGTCCCATCAGGCACGGCGGCGCGACGACCGTGGTGACGAGCGTCATGAGAATGCCGATGCCGAACGCCTCCTGGGTGAGGTAGCCGTTGGAGAGGCCGATGCCGGCGATGATGAGCGCCACCTCGCCGCGGGGAATCATGCCCGCGCCGATGCGGAAAGCTCCTTTCACGTTGAACCCGCAGAGGAAGGACGGAAGAGCGCAACCGATGACCTTCGCCAGAACGGCCAGCATGGTGTAGAGGCCGCCGAAGACGAGGACCGGCTTGGAGCAGAGGGCGCTCATGTCCACCATCATGCCCATCACGCAGAAGAAGACCGGCACGAGGAACGTGTACACGCTCTGCAGGTTCTCCTCGATCATGTGCTTGAGGTCCGTGCGGCTGAGCGCAAGGCCCATCACGTACGCGCCGATGATGAGCGTCAGACCCAGCGCCTCGAAGAGGCCGGCAATCACGAGCGAAAGGCCGAACGCCAGCGTTCCGATCGCGACGGGGGTCTTGAAGAACTTGAGCAGCCAGGAGATGCGCCGCGCAAGGACAAGTCCGATCAGCGTTCCGCCGAGCCACACGCCGATGGCCTGCAGGGCCGTCATGCCGATGCTGCCCCACGGAATGCCCGCCTTGGCCGCGCCGGAAGCGGCCCCTGCGGTCTGCGCCCCGATGATGCCCATGCCGATCGCCAGGACGATGATGCCAAGCACGTCGTCGATCACGGCTCCGGCCATGATCGTCACGCCCTCGGCCGAGTCCATCTTGCGGCGTTCGGAGAGGATGCGCGCGGTGATGCCGACGGACGTGGCCGTGGACATGATGCCCATGAAGAGCGCCGTCGGGTCGAGTATGGCCTTCATCAGCTCGCCGTTCTGGACGAACGCATGGAGCTTCGCCAGGCAGGCGATGTTGCCCAGGAGGTCCGGGAACATGCTCACCGCGTAGACCGCGCAGAGATTGCCGAAGAAGAAGGAGAAGATGACTCCGCCGATGCCCACGAGCGATCCCGCAAACGCGAAGCGGAGGAACATCTTGAGGTCAGTCTCGATGCCGGAGAGGAACAGCAGCACCACGGAGGCGATCGTGCATATTCCGTACAGCTCCGGCGAGACGGCGAACGGCGAAGAGCCGGCGGCCTTTGCGACTTCGAGGATTCCGCCGCGGAAGAGGCCGTACTGGAAAAGCCCGGAGCCGAACCCGATGCCGCCCAGGGCCCACGGACCGATCAGAATGCCAGCGCCCAGTTCGCCAAGGACGCTCGGAAGTTTCGCAAGCGAGGCGAGCATTCCGCCCAGCTTCGCGGCGAAGAGAATGAGGCCTATCTGCAAGGCAAGGAGGGTCATTCTCTCCGTAAGCGGAAGCGCGTCCGCGCCCGCCTGCTTCCCGGCCGCCACGGCTTCAGGCACCGTGCCGGCAAAAACACCCGCTGCGGCGATAACGCAGGCCGCAGCCACCAAAAACTTTCTGTTTTTCATATGGCGCGGTATTGTAGCACAAATCGGCGGGATGTCATATGCTTAAAATGAGAAAAGTTCACGCGAGGCCGCGCGCCTCGACCTCGTCCTCGTCAAGTCCAAGATAATGGCCGAACTCGTGGAGGTACGTGGTGCGCACCTCGTCGTCGAAGATTCCATAGTCCTCCTCCGAATAGTCCCACAGCTCGGCAAGGAAGAAGGTGATGCACGGCGATTCCAGGCAGTCCGGGTCGACGGGGTCGCCCAGGGCGGGGCCGCTGAAGAGTCCCATCGAGTCCTCCGGGACGCCCTCGTCGAGCCAGTGGCCGGCCATTTTCCATTCGCAGCGGACGGGCACGTCCTCCGCGAGGCGGCGCAGGTCAAGCGGAAGTTCGCGCACGACGCGCGCGACCGTCAGGCCCGCGCGCCTTTCGAGTTCGCGCACAAGCCCGGCGGACGGCCTCCCGCCGCGAATGGACGGCAATGCGGACACGGGGCTTCCGAATCCCTACTTGCGCAATTCGGGAATCTGCGCGGCGGCGACGGACTGCCCCAGACGGCGCGCCTTTTCGTCCGGCATGAATATGTCGATCTTCTCCGCCAAACACGGGTCGACGGCATCAAGGCCCATCTTCGCCGTGTTGAGCAGTATGTCTCCGCCGAAGCCGGACGTCACGCGGCCGAGAACCATCAGGTTCGAGTAGTCGTAGAACTCGTGATACCAGGCGGCGGAGTTGGCCAGATAGCGTCCGATCATGAGGTAGACCTTGAGGGCAAGCTCCTCGTGCCTCTCCATCGCCGCCTGCACGGCCTTCAGGCGTTCCGGCAGCTTCATCGCCTTCGGGAACTTCATGCCGAAGCTGCGGGCGAGATGGTCGACGGCCTGCTGGGAGAAATACATCGCGCCGACGCCGGCGTCGCCGGACCACTCGTCCCTCGGAGCGTTCGGATTCAGGTCCACGGGGGCGAATGCGAGTTCGCTGATGCGCCCGGTGAGGGCGCCCTTCGGGTTTATGTAGCCCACCGCCTCGGAGGAGCCCATGGCAATGCCGAGGATTCCGCTGCGCTTCGTCGCGATCGCGCCGGCGAGGGCCGTGACGTCGCCGTCGTTGAACACCTCGAACGGACACTTCCACTCCTCTTCCACGCGGCTGAAGAGACTGCGCGCGGCGTCCTTCTTCTCCGGAGCCTTTTCAAGGACGGCGCGGATGAGGGACGCGGGGCCGAGGCGCTTTCCGACGAGCGTGCCGGCCGTGGAGCCGCCGATGGCGTCGACCTTCCCGCCAAGGGCCTCCGCCGCCTCGTGGAGGCCAGCGTTGAGTTTCTGGAAATGGTACTCCGGGTCCGCCTGGTTGCGGGGGTCCCAGGGAAACTCCTTCGAGAAGACGACCTTGCCGCGCTTCAGGGCGGAGATCTTGAAGTCGCTCGCGCCAAGGTCGAAGCCGATGCGGCAGCCGTTGACGTTGTTCTTCACCACCACTTCGCGTTCATGCGTCTCCGGCATCTTGCGGAGCGGGACGATGGACGTCTCGACCGGACGGCCGTAGAGGTCGTTGAAGAAGGCGTAGTCGAACGCGCGCGCGCCCTTCTTCGAGTAGGCCTTGGCGATCGGCGCGACTATTTCGTCCGGCCCTGACAGATGCAGCTTCCATCCGCCGGCGCTCCAGAGGACGAACTTCGCCACGCGCTCCACGAGATGCATCACGCCCGGCATTGCGACGGGGTGGATGCGCCTTGGCACTTCGACGTCGTAGCGGTAGACGTTGCCGTCCTCGCGCTCCCACGCCACGCCAATCGTCTGCCCGCTTCCATGGGCCTGCGACCGCAGGAAGTCAAGGGCCTTGAGCGGCGGCTGGAAGCCGGCGTCGCACCCGCATTCGCATTCACCATCGCACTTGCATTTCTTCGCCATGTCGTCCATCTCCTTTTTTCAGTTCTGCTTTGAAATCGTCTTTCCGCCATTCGGGAAATCGCAGGCCTCCGCCCGCGCAAGCCCGGCCTCGACCGGCCCAAGGGCGTCGGCCGCGGCGGAGGGCGATGCGTCCGGCCACGCCATGAGCGCGAAATCGAGTCGCGGCCTTTCGTCCTTTCCAGGCGCGGGCAGGGGGGCGTCGCGCGTCGTGGCGAGGGACGGCGGCATGAGCGGAGACTGCGTGGCGGGCGGCACGGACTGCGCAGCGTCGAACGGGGCGGACGGCGGCGAGCCGTGGAACGGAAGGTACTCCGGCTCCGGCGGCGGGTCGTCCGGGGTGAACCCGCCCACGCGGCTTTCAAGCCCCATGCCCGTCATCTTCGGGCGCTGCTGCCAGGACATCCGCACCTTGTCGACGAGCTGTCCGTACACTTCCGGCGATATCTCCACGAACGCGGCGCACGGACGCGGCGGGTCGAAGCGCATGGGGACGAAGAAAAGCGCCTTGCGCGGAATCTGCATCGCAAGGATGGCGGAAAGTGAGACCACCGTCGCCACCGGCCAGGCGTTTCTGAACTTCACCTTCACTCGCGCTTCTCCGCAACCTGCACGCATTCGACGCCCGATTCGCGGGCGATTCCGACAAGGCGCATGACGTCGCCCGCCGAGAGCCGCCTGTCCGCAAGCAGCAGTAGCGTCGAATTGCCCTCCGCCGCGGCGCGTTCGGCGAGATGGAAGCGCAGGGCGTCCACCTCGCCCGGCTCCGAAAGGGAATAGCGGGAGTCGTCGAAGAGGACAAGCGTCTCCGCAGCGCGTCCGCCTTCCTGCGCGGCGGGCATTGCGAATGCGGCGAAGCCAGGTGTCTCCGAGACGTCGCCGACGACTGGCGGAAGGTCGAAGAGGACGCCCGGCGCCGCCACCAACCGGCCCTCGATCATCGTGAACATGACGAAGAGGAGCGCAAGCATCGCCCACGGCGCCGCGGCGCAGAGCGGCCTCGCCCATCCGCAGCCGTGGCGCCAGATGCCGTCCTGCCGGGCGGGCCGCCAGTTCCACTCGCCGCCGCTCACGAGGCGACCTCCCGCTTCGCGGCGAGCATTGCGAGGATTTCGCTGGCGGCGGCCTCGAGGTCCACGACAAGGCGGTCAAGGCGGACGTGCAGCATGCCGTACATCGTCTGGACGGACACCGCGACGACGAGGCCCGCCGCGGCGGACGTGAGGGACTGCGCGGCGGCGCCGAGCAGGTCGGCGCGGACGACGAGCGGCGCCGCGTTGAGCGACACCACCAGACGCGCCATGCCAAGCACCGTCCCCAGCACTCCGAGAAGCGGGGCCGCCTGCGCAACGATGGCGAGCATCGCGAGTCGCCGCTCCAGTCGCGCCACCTGGGCGCGGCCCGTCGTGTCGACCGTCTCGCGGAGAACGCGCGCCGAACCGCCGCGATGGCGGATAGCCGCGCCGGCAATGCAGGCGACCGGCGCCGCGGTCTCGTCGCATATCGCAAGGGCCTCGTCCGCCTTCCCACCGTCGAGAAGGTTCTCGACGCCGCGCAGGAAGTCGGCGTAGTCGATCTGCGCGCGGCGCAGGTCTAGAAGCCGGGCGACGAAGACGAACACCGACGCCGCGCCGAGAAGCGCCAAAGCCCAGAATACCGGGCCTCCGGCCAAAGTCCATGAGTTCATTGGATATTGCCTTTCCTCTCAAGCCGTTCGACGCGGCGGCGCGCCTCGTCCGCAGACGGCAGATGCGAATTGGCGAGATGTTCGAGGACGCGGCGCGCCTGCACGTCCTCACCCCGCGATTCATAGTAGTCCGCAAGCTTCATCACCGCGCGGGCGTAGGACGTCACGGCGTCGCCGTCGAACCAGACGCGGTTCGCCACGCCGTCCTCGTAGGCCATGACGACGTTCGTGTAGAACTGGTCGACCGCCTCCTCCGAGCGGCGCAGCTTTTCAAGGGCAAGGCCGATCTTGTAGGCGACCGAAAGGCGCAGGGACGGGGAAAGGCCGGAGTCCTGCACGACGGAGCGGTACTCCTCGATCGCGTTGCGGTAGCGCGCGTCGTCGTCCGCTCCCATGGCGAGAAGGCAGTCGGCGCGCTGGACGGACGCCCGGCGGCGGAAGTCGTCCCCCGCCGGAAGCCGCTTCGCCCGGTCGAGCACCAGCACCGCCTCGGCGAAGCGGGCGAGCTCCTTGAGCAGGGCGCCCTGAAGGAGCAGCGTCTCGGCGAGAAGCGGAGTCTCCGGCGTCGGACGCGCCTCGGCCGCGGGGACTTCCGGACGCTGCATGAACGTCTTCACCAGTTCCAGCGCCTTCGGATAGTCTCCCGTCGCGCGGGCGCACCTAATCGCGTAGAGATGCGCCTCCATGCGGCGCGAGGACGAGAGGAACCGGTTCGTCGCGCAGGCGGAGAAGCCGGCAAACGCGGCGGCGGGCGCCTTGTGCGCGGCGTCGTACTTCGCAAGCCAGAAGACGAGGTCCGCGCGCAGATGCGACTCCGGCGTGGAGGCGAGAAGCCCGCGCACGGTGGCGACGGCCTCGCCGTCGCGCCCGGCGCCGTAGCGGCAGAGCGCGGAGAGGAACTTCATTTCGCCGAGACGGCCGGGCTGGAGCTTCGCGACCTCGGCGAAGTCAGCCTCCGCCTCCGACCAGCGGTAGGCGAGATAGTAGGCCCGGCCGCGACCGAAGAGGATGGCGGCGCGCGTCTGGCCGGAAATCGCCGCGACGGCGGCGACGGCGTTCGTCTTGACGGCGGACACCTCGCCGTCGTCGTCCAGCAGCGCCGCGTCCGAGGACTTCCCGCCGCCGAGGAGACCGTCGTAGAGTTCGATCGCGCTTTCAGGCCGCCCTGCGGCCGACTCGTGCGCGGCCAGGCGGAGGCCGGCCTTCATGCCATGCTCACCGCCCTCCAGCATGACTGCCCTGAACTCCGCCGCCGCCTCTTCCGCCATGCCGGCGCGCATCAGCGCGTCGCCCTTCTGATAGCGCGCGCGCAGGGCGAGCTCCGGCGCGTCCACCCGCGAATAGGCGTCCGCCGCCTCGCGGTGGCGTCCGTCTGCGAGAAGCGCGTCGCCCTGCTTGAAACGGCAGCGCGAACGCACGAGCGCGTTCGTCTCCGCGAACTGCGCCGCCCTCGCGAACGCGCCAGCGGCCTCGGCGCGACGCCCGGCCGCAAGATACGCCCAGCCGCGCGCCTCGAGGACCTCGGAATCGCGGGCGAGAGCGGGATATGATTCGAGAAGGACGCCGTATTCGCGTATCGCGCCTTCGCCGTCGCCGGCCGCGAGAAGCGTCTCCGCAAGCCGCCTCTGCGCGGCGCGCGATTCCGCGGCGTCCGGGAAGCGGCGAACGAGAGCGACGACGTTCGTGAACCCCTGCCGGCGCAGCTCAGGCGTCGAGAGCATCGCGAAGCCCTGCGCGAAGCCGGCGCGGCGCACAAGCTCCGGCCGCGTGGCGCGCGCGACCGCGCCCGAGACGACGGACATGGCGTCGTTCGTCGCCCCCGCGCGCCAGAGCGAATCGAAAAGCGAACACGACGCGGCGACGAATTCGCCCTCTGCGGCCGCCGCCCCCTCCGAGACGATGCGCCGCAGAAGCGCCTCCGCGCCGGCCGCGTCGCCAAGGGCCGCGCGCAGGTCCGCGCCCAGAAGGCGCGCCGCGTCGCCCGCCGCCCCGGCCGCGTCGACGGCGCCCTCGGACTTCAGGACTTCCCACGCCCCGTCCGCGGCGCCGGCCGCCAGCAGCGCCCGAGCCCATTCCACGGCATTCTCCGCCCTGCCCGCGGCGTCGCCCTTCAGCAGCTCCGCCGCCATGCGGAACGAGCGCTCCGCCTCGTCGCGGTCGCCCTCGCGGACGGCCAGGCGAGCCGCAAGCCGGCAGGCCAGCGTCCGAATCCCCGCGTCGCCGAACGGACGCCGCAGGATCTCGCGCGCCCGCGCGCGTTCTCCGGTCTGCGCAAGCGCCCACGCCCGCCAGTAGCGGAAGACGTCGCCGCCGGAGTCGTTCCATTCGTCAAGAAGCCCGAGCATCTCCCCATGCCGCCCCGCGCGCGCCAGGGCCTCCAGCCTGACGAGACGCGCCTCGTCGCGCACGGCGGCGTCCGCCGCGGACTTCTCCGCGGCGGCGGCGTGGCGCACGACGACCGGCGTCAGCCCGTCGCCAAGGGCGCTGCGGGCGACCGCCATGTCGGACGGCTGCGCGAACGCCGCGGCTGACAGCGCGGCAAGCACGGGAAATGCGGCGAACTTCATCGCTCCGAACCCAGATAGCCCATCTCGGCCAAGAGCCGGCTGTTCTTCATCCAGTCCGGCGACACCTTGATCCACAGCTCAAGGCGCACGTCCACGCCGAACATTTCCGAAAGCTCCGGTTCCGCGCTGCGGCGGACGGCCTTGATGTTCGACGCGCCGCGCCCTAGCACAATGCCCTTCTGGGACGAGCGGTTCACGTAGATCGTCACTTCCACGTCCCAACGCTTCCCGCCGTCGTTCTCGTAGAGCCCCACGACGGCGACGCCAACCTCGTGCGGAATCTCGTCGCGCAGATAGCGGAGCATCTTCTCGCGCACGACGTCCGCAATGGCGAGCTTGCGCGGATAGTCGGTCACGACGTCCTCCGGGAAAAGGGCCGGCCCCGGCTCGGCGAAGTCGAAGAGGGCGTCCATCAGCTCGTCGCATCCGTTCGGACGCACCCCGCACGACTTCACCCACTTCGGTTCGGGGACCGCCCCACCCTCGGCGACGCCGCGCGCGATTTCGTCCCACAAGTCGCGGAACATCGTCTCGTAGAACGGCCGGCCGTCGCACTTGTTCAGCGCGAAGACGACCTTCTCCGGACGCTCCTTCGCGACCCTGCGCATCCAGCCTTCGTCCTCCATCTGCGGCTCGTGCGCCGCGTCGAACACCACGAGCAGGACGTCCACGCCGGCGGAAGTGGCGCGCGCCATGCCGTTGAGAAGCTTTCCGAGATGCCCCACCGCCTTGTGGAGGCCGGGAGTGTCCAGAAGGACAAGCTGGCCGCGAGGGTCCTCGACTATCCCGCGAATCGTGTTGCGCGTCGTCTGCTCCACAGGACTGACGATGGACACCTTCTCGCCCACAAGACGATTGACTATCGTCGACTTGCCCGCGTTCGTGCGCCCGACGACGCCGACCATGGCGGCCTTGCGAAAGTTCCCGCCGACCGCCTCCGGCGACGCCGACGGCACGTTCTCTTTCTGTATCGTTTCCATTTGGAAGGATTATATCAAAACGCATTGCGCTTGACATGACCTCCGGGGAGATTAAGTGGTCAACGAAGGCGCGGATGCCATTTCAGCGGGTCGCGGAAGCGGTCCATCATGGCTGGCTGGTCGCGCGCCGTGAGGACGCGGGCGTCGAGGGCCTCGCAGGCGGCGGAGATTTCACGCGAATCAAGGGCGAGGGCCGCCGTGGAGAGCGCGTCGGCGATCGCTGCGGAACGTCCGCTCCACGCCCACGTCTGACCCCAGCGCGCGGCCGCGCAGCGGCGGCGGACGTCGACGACGTGCCGCCCCTGGATCTCGAAGCCGCTTCCGGAAAGCGCCGCGCCGTCCGAAAGGCGCAGAACGACGTCCTGCTTCGTCCGCCCCTTCCAAACGCCGCCAATTCCGAGAGGCCATCCGCCGCCCGGTTCGTCCATGTCGCCCCAGGCGAGGAGCGTGGAAGTGCCGGCGTCGAGAAGGCACGAGCCTATCTCGAACTGCTCCGACCTCAGGACCTGCGCGCATTCGTCCAGCGCAACCCCCTTCCCCACTCCGCCGAAGTCGAGTTCAAGCGGCGTGTCGCGCCCGAAGGCGTCCCGCTCGACGGAGACGCGGAGGTTGTCGACGTCCAGGACGAGCCGCCGCATTCCGCAGCGCGCGAAAGCGTCGGCGCGTTCCTCGCCGGAAATCGTCTCCCATGATGCGCCGCGACGGCGGATGCGGTCCATCACGGGGGCGACCGTCGGGTCGAACGCGCCGCCGGTGGCGGCGCAGACGCGGACGGACGCCATGATGGCGGCCATGGTCTCCGGAGCGACTACGGCCACCTCGCCGGGGGCGAGCGCGCGGATCACCGCCACGTCGCTCGAATCGTTGAACCGGCTGAGCAGAATCTCCATCGCGTCCAGCCGGTCGAACATGGCCGCCGAAGCGGCCGCGCAGAGGTCCTTGTCCTCCTTCGGCCCGAAGGACACCGAGAATTCGGTGTCCATGGCCTTGTGGCTGAAAGTCATTCGCTACTTCTTCCGGGGAACGCCGCGAAGCGTCCTAAGGCGCTGGCGACAGAGGACGGCGCTGACGACGGCGAGGCAGGCCGACGTGCAGCGGTGGCTCCAGAGCAGGATTTCCTGTCCGTGCGAACCGAACACCGTCATCATCGGCATCACTGACGTGAAGACGACCGCCGCGGCGAAGACCGTCCAGAGAGCCCAGAGGACGCCGGAGGTGGCCGTCTTCGTGCGCTCCGAAGTGCGGAAGAAGAGCATCAGCAGGGCACACGCGGCGAACACTCCGCCCGCAACCATGTGGAGGACGAGCGCCCAGCCGGACATTCCGCCGATCCGCCATCCGATGAAGCCAGAGAGCAGCTGGTAGACGAGGCTGCAGACGAATCCGAGGTCGACGAGCCACTTGAAGAGACCCCACGCGAACTCCGCAGTGGACTCGGTTATCTTCTGACTTAGCTTGACGAGCGCGATGGCGGCCGCGGCCGCGGCGAAGAGGCACATCAGTCCGAAGACGGTCCAGAGGAACACCTTGAAAACGGGGCGGAGCGCGAACGTCGTGCCGAGGACGGCGTGGTACGGAGCGCTGACGCCGAGGAACCCGGACTGCTCGACAGCCTCCACGCCGGCGTCGGCCATCGGGCCGGCCGGCACGATCTTCCCGAAGAAGAAGTCGGAATCGCCGGCGTGGCAGTCGGCGCACTTGACGGGCGCGGCGCCGCGGGCCTGGCGGGCGGGGCGGACGTCGTGTCCGAACGGCCAGGAGACGGGCTTCGCCTCGGCAGTGACGGCGGAAACGAGGTTCGAGCCGTCAAGCGTCCAGCGACGTCCGTGTCCGACGAATGCGAACGACTTCCCGGCGTTCCCGGCCTTCAGCTCGCCAAGCGCGGCGGCGACGACCGCCCTTGAAAACGCATTCGTCGTGGCGAGGGTCTTGAGGCCGCGGACGGCGGCCGGCGCAAGCGGAACGGCCGTGCCGTTCGTCGCGACTTCGCAGAAGAAACTCGGCCACGTCATGCGTCGGGCCTCGACGACGCCGGCGGCGTTCGTCACGAAGACCGGCTCGACGACGTTCGGCACGTCGGTCGCCCACTGGGCGCGGCCGTAGACGCCGATGCGGTTGGCGCGGGCGCTGCGCACCTGCGCGCGGACGCCGTTCGCGGTGACGCCGGCGTGGCAGACGGTGCAGGAGAGCTTCTGGAAATGGACGAGCGGGATGCCGGCGTGGACGGGCCTTGGGCCGGCGCCCTTGGCGTCCACGTGGCACGACGCGCAGGACTTGGTGGCGACGCGGTGGTCCATGCCGTTCTGGTGGCAGTCCACGCACTTCATGCCGCGCTGGAGATGCACGTCGCCGGCAATCGCGTGGCTCGCCATGCCCTTCTGCGAAACGGCGTGGCAGCCGAGGCAGTTCTCGTTCTGCGGCCTGCCGACGCGGAAGAGGCAGCGGTTCTTCTTGTCGAACTGCGCCCGGTCGTACGTCGTGTTCTCCGGAACGCGGAAGAGATGGTCGTCGGGGTTCTCCGGCTGCAGCGCCGCGTCCCACGTGGCGTCAAGGCGCTCGTTCATGCCCTCGACGAGGCCGATGCCCGCGGCGGCCGTGGCGGCGCCCTGCCAGTTCTCGCGCAGGACCTGCCGCGCCCATTCGCTCGGGTCGTATCCGCCCTGCTGGTGGCAGGCGAGGCAATTGAGGCCGAGGGCGCCCGTCACGAACCAGCGCTGGCGCTCGCCAGCGACCTCCTCCATGGCGCGGGAGTCGCAGGCGATTCCGCCGCCGGGGAAATGGCGTCCGAACTCCTTGACCCACTGCCAGCATGAAAGGCCGACGTCGCGCGGGGAGAGCGCGCCCTCCTGCCCGTGCAGGGAGAGGGGGATGGCGGTGCCGGACTTCTCGTCCGACAGGAACCACGGCTCGGTGGCGACGGAGGAAGGCGCGTCGTTCGTGTCAAGACCGGTGCGGAAGTGGGACCCACCCTGCATGGACGCCACCTCGTGGCACTGTCCGCACGTCTTCGCCTGCGAGACCGGGCGCGGGAGGCGTCCGAAGGGCGAAACCTTGTCGCCGTCGGCGTCGAGAGGCGCAAGACGGTGCATCGGCACGGTCCTGCCGCCGTTCCAGTGCGAATCCGCGGCATGGACGGGCGGCGCGCAGAGAAGCGCCATCGCGGACAGTATCAGGAAGTTGGCCTTCATGGATTGTGATTCCTTCTTCTTTTGTGTCGATTGGGCTACTTGGCCTTTGCGGCCTCCTGCTTCGGACTGTCGTCGTCCTTCGTCGCAAGCGAGAAATTCCAGACGTCCGCCGTGCGGCAGGCGTCGATCAGCCCCATCAGCCTGTCGTACTGGACGGACTTGTCGGCGCGTATGACGACCGGCTGGCCGGGGTAGACGGCGGCTATGCGCTTGAGCCGCTCCGTGACCTCCGCAAGCGAGAGGACGCGCCCGTTGATGGAGACGTCGCCCTTCTCGTTGAGGTTCAGGATGATCTCGCCCGGCATCCGGCCAGGGACGGTGGCGGACTTCGCGGTGGGCAGGGCGATGGAGACCTCCGTCTCCCACTGCGAAAAGACGCTGGACGTGATGAAGAAGCAGAGAAGCAGGAAGATGACGTCCATCACGGACGTCAGCTGCAGCGCCGCGGCGCCGCCTCTGCGCTTGCGCGAAAACTTCATGCGAACACCTGCGAAAGAGCCACGCCCAGCGTCTCAAGTCCGGCAATGCGCTTCATGGTGCGCCGGCGGAGGAACGCATGGAAGCCGAGGCATGGGATTGCTATGACTAGGCCGAACACCGTGGTGATGATCGCCTGGGAGACGCCCTGGGCGAGGACGGCGGGGCGGACGTTGGCGGCGAGGTCGCCGGCGATGCTGCCGAACGCCTGGAACATGCCGAGCACCGTGCCGAGAAGCCCGACGAGCGGAGCTATCGCGGCAAGGTCCGCAAGCCAGTCGACGGATGCCTGCAGCCGTTCGGCGGCGTGCGACCCCGCCGTCTCGACCGCGGACTCCACGACCGTAAGGGGAGCGCCCTCGGACGCATTGTGCGCCGCGTCGATGGCCGCCACGACCATCGCGGAGAACGCGCATGGGCGGCGTTCGCACAGACGGCGCGCCTCCTTCGCGTCGCCGCCCTGGAGCTTCGCGAACACGTCGCTCACGAGCGCGCGCGGGGCGAGGGCGCCGCGCCGCTGGGCGAAGAGCAGATACAGGACAATCGCCAAGGCCAGGACCGAAATGCCGGCCAGGACCCACATCAGAAAACCGCCGTAGGCCCAGGCCTGGGCCAGAGTGATGCCACCGTCGTTCATCCAAGCAACTCCTTCATGTGAGACTCGAAATCGGATTTCCGCTCCTCTACGGAGCGGGCAAGCTCTGAAATGCGCGAATCGTAGATTCCCCAGTCCAGCCCGGCCGTCGTGCCGGCATGGGACTTCGCGGCCACCGCGGCGTCCGGGTCTTCGGACGACAGCGCCTCCAGGTTGTCGCGGACCTGATGGTACGCCTCGCGCCACGGCGTCCCCGCCGCGACCTTCCGGAGCGCGACGTCCGTCGCGAATACGCCGGGGATGAAGCCCGCGCGCAGGGCCCGCTCGTCAACCGTCATTCCGCCGACGACCTTCGCCATGATGCGCAGGGTGGTACGCGTGACGGCCAGCCCCTTCATGTAGAGCCCCTTGCAGTCCTGGAGGTCGCGGTTGTAGCCGCCGGGCATCGCGTGGAGAAGCGAGAGGGAGGCCGTCGCGAAGCCGAGAACCTGCGCCGTCTTGGAGCGCACGAGCTCGAGGACGTCGGGGTTGTACTTCTGCGGCATGATCGAACTGCCCGTGCAGTAGGCGCGGGGAAGCCTGAAGTAGCCGAACTCCGGCATCGAGAAGAGAATCATGTCCTCGGCGAGGCGGGAGAGGACGGCCATGAGCTGCGCAAGCGCGGAAAGAAGCGCGGCCTCGTCCTCGCCGCGCGCCATCGACGCGCCGAAGACGTTGTGGATCGGACGGGCGAATCCGAGGAGGTCGCTCGTCCGATTGCGGTCGAGCGGCAGAGGGACGCCGTAGCCGGCGGCGCTGCCGAGCGGGCAGAGGTCGTTGAGCCTGTAGGCGGCCTCGAGGTTGAACGTCTGGTCGAGAACCATCTCCGCGTGGCCGGACGCCCAGACGCCGACGGAACTCGGCATGGCGGGCTGGAGATGCGTGCGGCCGACAAGCGGGACCCTGTCGTGCGCCCGGCCGAACGCGACGAGCGCGGAGGCGAGGGCGGCCACTTCCCCCTCCAGCGCGAGAATCTGGTCCTTCACGTGAAGGCGCACGTCCACGGCCACCTGGTCGTTGCGGCTGCGGCCCGTGTGGATCTTCTTTCCGAGGTCGCCCAGCATTTCCGTCAGGCGCGTCTCCACGGCCATGTGCACGTCCTGGTCCTGCTCGCGGATGGCGAACGACCTGTCCGCCGCCACTTCCGCCAGAGCCTTTCGCACGCGCGCCGCCTCGTCCTTCGTGACGACGGGCGGACGGACGGGCATTTCCGAAAGCATGGTGACATGGGCCGCCGTGCCAAGGCAGTCCCAGCGGACAAGGTCCATGTCCAGAACGGGATCGTCCCCGACCGTGTAGTCGAGGACGTCCGGGTCAACGTCTCCGGTTATCGTCTTTTCCGTTTTCATTCAGCGTCTTTTCCATCATGCGGTCCGCCTCGTCCAACAGAGGACGAAGCGTTTCCGGCTTCTCCCCGCGCACCACCCCCAGCAGGAACGTCCGATACGCGGACGCGGCCGCGGCGAGGCTTTCCCCGCGGCCTATGGAGCAGAATGGCATCTCCCGCGCCTTCTGCCACGCGGCCTGCCTGACGGTCTCGCTCTCCGCCGCCAGGGCAGCCGCCTCGCCGAAGGTGCAGGACGTGCGGTTAGTGCCTATACTTTTATCAAACTCGGGAGGATAAAGCAAGAGACGAGAGGTGAAAACCTTGAGATCCCAGTCGCTTGCGCGTCCGGGCGAGAGGACGGAGCGGGTGAGACGGGCGAGGCGCTCGTCGGACGCCCGGTCTTGCTTCACGGACTCCGTCTCGCCGGTCAGTTCCGTCAAAAGCCAGTCCGCATCCCACTGCCGACCGTCGAGTAGGCGTTCAAGGGCGGGTCTGAAGATCTTTCTCTCCCTCATCCAGCCGACGACGTAGCCGGCGAGAACGGCGGAAGTCCCCTCCGTCGCCTGAAGGTAGCGGCATGTCTGCGGAAAATACGGCATTCGCGCATCGCTCCAGAGCTCCAGCGTGGCGCGGACGTCGTCATGCGCCTGCGCGGAGTCCGCGGCGCGAAGCGCGCCGGCGACAACCCAGTCCGGCAGGAGGCGTTCGGGGACGCCCGGGGCGCGACGGCGGTCCAGCCAGGCGCGGAGCCAGGCCTTTGAAATGTGGAAGCGCAGGGCGTCCAGATCTGAAAATCCGGGGGAGGGAAGCCAGATGCGCGTCATACGGCTCTTTGCCATCCAGCGCGAGAGCACGCGGACGTCGTTCGTAGTCCCGTCGAGCGCATGGATCGCAATCGCCGTCGAACGCCCCTTCGGCATTTCAAGCTTGTACGCCCTTTCGAGCGAGCGGACGGTTCGCGTCGCGAACTGGAGGATCGGGAGGCGGACGCCCATCGGGTCGCCCGGGATGTCCGCCGCCACAACGGATATGGCGCCGTCGGCGGAAGTGGCGACCTTGGGCATTTCCGACGGATGGCGGCGGGGAGGCTGCGGGACGTCATCGTCCGTCTGCGCGGACGCGGAAACGGAAACTGCGGCGGCAAGGACCGCGAGGACGCGCAATGCGCGGCGCGAAAGGAAAGAGGCGATGTGCGAGAGGCGGAGCATTGCGCACATGCCGTCATGCCGTCGCGGCGGCGAGCCGCCGGGTGCGGCCGGCGAAGCGTCCGCGTGAAAGGCAGGCCGCCGCGAGCATCAGCGCAAGCCCGGGAACGAGAAACCACTCGAAACGCTCCGTGGCGCGAAGTTCCTCGGCCTCCGCCATTTCCTTCGCGGCCACCTGGCGCAGGAACTTGCTGTAGATGGCGCCAAGGGTAGTCTCGGCGGTGCCGGCGGTGGCGAGGGGGACGTAGCGCCCGCCGGAGAGCTCGGCGATCGCCACGAGGGCCTTTTCGTCGAGCTTAGTCTCGACCGGACTGCCCTTGAACGTCTGGACGCCCGTTCCGGAGGAGTCGGGAATGGTGGAGGGCTTCGCCGGGTCGCCGATGCCGACGGTGAAGACGGGGACGCCGCGCTTCTTCGCGAGCTGGGCGCTTTCGACGACCTTGCCGCGCAGGTCGCCGCCGTCGGAGATGAGGATGATCGCGTTGTGGTCGTCCGCCGCCGGGTCGAGCGCGTCAAGGGAGGTGGAAATGGCGCCACCGAGGTCAGTCTCGCCGCGCGGTGCGGAGTCGGGGGCGATTCCCTCGAGGGCGCTGCGCAGGAACGCATGGTCGGTGGTGAGCGGACACAGCAGAACGCCGGTGCGGCGGAACGCCACGAGCGCGCATCTGTCGCCGTCGAGGGAATCGATGAGGTCGGCGACGTCCGCCTTCGCGCGCTCAAGCCTGTTCGGGCGGACGTCGGCGGCGAGCATCGACCTTGAGACGTCGAGCGCGACGACGACATTCCGGCTGCGGGACCTGAAGCGGTCGGACGAATGGCCCCACTGCGGCCGGGCGGCGGCGAAGACCGCCAGCGTCATCCCGGCCAGCAGAAGGGCCGCCTGGACGTTGAAGAGACGCGGACTGCGCGGCATGAGACGCGCCCGCAGGGCCGGCGCGACGAGCGTCCCCAGGCGTCTTTCCGCGCGAGCGCGGAGAAACGCCCAGAAGAGGCCGGCGACCGGCACCAGCGCCACGAGGCACAGCATCCAGGGGTTGACGAATCTCATGCTACTGCTGCTTCACGACCGTGTAAGTGCCGGCGGCGTATTCCTTCGCGGCCTCGCCGGGGACCTTGACGGTGGCGGTCGTGTTCGCGGGAACCGTGAACGTCCACGTCCACTTGCCGTCCGCGCCGTAGTTCCACGCGCTCCTGACCGGACCGTAGGGCGACTTGAACTCGGCGTTCACCTTGCCCACGCGCCTGTCGGGAATCGGGGCGAGCACGATGTGCTTGAATCCGGGACGGGCGACGTCCTCCTGGATGCCGGCCATCGTACCGTACATCCACGAGAGCACCGCGCCGTAGGCGTAGTGGTTGAAGGAGTTCATGCCGACGGGGCCGAAGCCGGTGGCCTTCACGTAGGAGTTCCAGCGCTCCCAGATCGTCGTCGCGCCCTGGTCCACCGAATAGAGCCACGAGGGGTTCTTGTGCTGGAGGAGGAGGGTGTAGGCCATTTCCGGGGAGCCGACATCGTAGGTGAGCGTGTCCATGAGGATGGACGTGCCGAGGAAGCCGGTCTGGAGGCAGTCGCCGTGGTCCTTGAAGTTCTTCAGGAGCGCGGTCTTCGTCTGCGCGACGGCCTTGGCGTCCGAGAGGAGGCCGAGCTTGATCGCGAAGAGCGCGGGCGTCTGCATGTCGCGGAAGACGGGCAGGAGCATTCCGTCCTTGGCGACGAACTCCTTGCGCAGGTAGGCGAGGGCGTCGGCGGACATCTTCTCGTACTTCTTGACGCCGTCCTCCTTGCCAAGGGCCTTGGCCATCGTGACCATCATGCGGGAGTCCCAGAGCCAGTAGCAGCCGCCAAGGTAGTTCCAGTACGTGAGGGCGTCGGCCTTCGGGCGGCGGCCCTTGCCGTTCGGATTGGGCTCGAACGCGCCGCCGCCGCAGGACTCGAGCTTCTCGTAGCTGAGCCAGTCGGCCCACTGGTAGTTGCCGTTCTCCGGGCCGCTGCGGTACTTAGACTTTCCGAGGTAGGAGACGAAGCCGTCCATCGCGTCCCAGTTCTCCTCGAGGATGCGGCGGTCGCCGAACTGCTTCCAGACAGTGTAGGGGACGATCACGCCGGCGTCGGCCCAGCCGAGGCGGTGGCCTTCGTTTCCGTACTGCGCGTTCGGCGCGACGCCCGGGAAAGTGCCGTACTTGTCGCGGCTGTCGCGCATGTCGCGCATCCACTTGATGAAGAACGCATAGACGTCGGCGTTGTAGGTGGCGGCCTCCGTGAACACCTGCGTGTCGGCGGTCCAGCCCAGGCGCTCGTTGCGCTGCGGGCAGTCGGTCGGCACGGAGAGGTAGTTGGAGTACTGTCCCCACCTGACGTTGGAGACGAGCTTGTTGACGTCGGCGACGCCGGTCTCGAGCGTTCCGGTCTCGTTCTCCGCGAGGATGGACGTCACGGGGATGGACGCGATCTTCTTGAACGTCACGCGGCCGGTGGCCGTGACGGAGATGTAGCGGTAGCCGAAGAACGAAAACGCGGGGCGGTACTTCTCGTCGCCCGTACCGGCGAACGTGTAGTTCGCGACGGCGCGCGCGGCGCGGAGGTTCTGGCGGTAGACGGAGCCCTCCGGTCCGTCGTTGCCGCGCTTCTTCGCGCCGTTGGCGTCGTTGAGCATTTCGGCGGGCTTGACGGTAAGGCACGTGCCGGCGGTCGCGGAGAACGTGAAGCACGGGACGGCGGCGGCGTTCTGGGCGAAGTCGACGACGAGCGTCTCGCCCTTGTCGAGCGTCACTTCCTCGCCGCACTTGTACGAGCGCACCTTCTTCACCTTGCCGAAGCTGTCCTTGTCCGCGCCCTCGACGCCGCTCCACACGTACGTCTCATGCGGCTTGAGGGCGAGGTCGCAGCGGAGGCGGATCTGCGCGCCGCTGCAGGGGAGGAGTTCGCCCTTGAACTCGGTGTTGACCTCGGAGGCCTTGAACGGAGCCTCGACCTTGCCGGTCTTCATCCAGCACGTCTTGACGCGGGCGTCGTAGTCCTCGCCGTCGAAGATCGCGGCGCGGACTACGGGGCCGGTCGTGGCGGCCATCCACGAGGTGTCCGTGCCCACGCGCCTCTCCTTGCCGTCCGCGTAGCGGATGACGAGCTGTGCGCGGAACGCGGACTTCTTGCCGATGAAGTTCACGATCTTGTCGCGCCACCAGCCGGAGGAGACCTGGGCGGAGAACACGTTCGCGTCGGCGGCGCCGGTCTTCATCATGTGGGTGACGTCGTAGGTGAAGGAGTACTTCGTCTTCAGGTTGTGCGTGAAGCCGGGCTTCAGGAAGTCGGGCGCGCCGGCGGCGCACTTGCCGCCCTTGCAGGCCTTGCGCGCGACGGGGCTTCCGTTCACGTAGGCCTCGAACGCGCCGAGGCCGGCGACGGTCCAGAACGCCTCCTTGACCTCTCCGCCGTTGGGGACGGTCTTGACGAAGCACGCCGTGCCGTCCTCGGCCTCCTGCTTGTTTCCGGCCTTGGCGTTGTCGCGCACGACGGCGTCGGCCGCGGAGATCCAGACGGAGCCGTCCCAGTCGCCGGCCTTGAAGAGACCGGTCTCGAAGATGCACTTCGCGGGCTCAAGCCAGACGCCCTTCTCGTCCTTCACGGCGACGGACCACAGATACCTGGTGGCGCTCTTCAGCGCAGGGCCCGCGTAGCGGACTCCGACGGACTTGTCGCAGGCGACTTCGCCGGAGTCCCACACTTCCCTTTTCCCGCAGCAGCCCTCGTACACCTTGAGGCGGTAGGCGGTCTGCGCCGCGCCCTGCCGCTTCGAGCACATGCGCCAGCTGAACGCCGGCGCCGCGCCCACGTTGGCCGGCGCGACCATCGAGTCGACCTTCAGCCCGACGACCTTGTCGCGGCATTTTCCGCCGCCCGTGCAGCACGCGCCCGTCGCGACTGCGAGCGCGACGACGCCGGCGGCTATCAAAGACATTCTCTTCATGCATTCTCCCTTTGGTTTTCAGATTCCGGTCTTCAGGCGCTACGCGCGTTTGAGAAGCACGTCCTGCTCGTACTTGAGCACGTCGGCCATCCAGTCCTGGTTGGAGGGCAGCTTCGCGCGGGCGCAGAACTCATCCCACACGGCCTCGAACGGATACGTCTTGAGCTCTTCCTGGAGGACGAGCTGCATCGTGTAGTCGTGGTCGTTCTGGAGCTGCCTGAGCGTGTCCGTCGGCTCAAGGAGGGCCTCGAGGAGCGCCTTCTGCATGTTGCGCATTCCAAGCACCCACGCCGCAATGCGGTTGATCGAGGCGTCGAAGTAGTCAAGCGCGATGATGAAGTTGCCAAGTCCGAGGCGCACCATCTCGTGCGCGGCGGCGCGGACGGAATCGTCGTAGCGGATCACGTGGTCGGAGTCCCAGCGCACCGGGCGCGACACGTGGAACGCCACCTTGCCGGAGAAGAGGAGGAGCGAGGAGATCTTGTCCGACACCGACTCGGACAGGTGGAAATGGCCCATGTCGAGCAGGCAGAGCAGGTTGTTCTTGAGCGCGTAGCCCATGTAGAACTCGTGCGAACCGGCCGTGCAGCTCTCCACGCCGATGCCGAAGAGCTTGGACTCGATTGTCGGAACGACGAGTTTCTTGTTGTACTTGTGCTTGAAGATCTTGTCGTAGGAGTCCTTCAGGCGCTTGCGCGGACCGAGGCGGTCCGTCGGGTCGTCCTTGAAGCCATCCGGCACCCAGAAGTTGACCGTGCAGGGGGACTTCAGCTCCTTGGCGAAGTACTCGGCGATCTTGAGGCACTGGACGCCGTGGCGGATCCAGAAGTTGCGGACCTTCGCGTCCTCGTGCGAGAGGGTGAGCCCCTGGGCGAGAGGATGCGAGAAGAACGTCGGGTTGAAGTCGATGCCGAGGCCGCGCGCCTTGGCGAATTCGACCCACTTGGCGAAGTGCTTCGGCTCAAGCTTGTCGCGGTCGACCTTCTTGCCGTCCTCGAAGATGGCGTAGCAGGCGTGGAGGTTGATGCGATGTCTGCCGGGGATGAGGGAGAGCGCCTTGTCGATGTCGGCCATCAGCTCCTCCGGGGTGCGGGCCTTGCCTGGGTAGTTGCCCGTCGTCTGGATTCCGCCGGTGGCGCCGAGGTCGTTCTCGAACCCGCCGACGTCGTCGCCCTGCCAGCAGTGCATCGAAATCGGAATCTTGGAAAGCGCCTCAATGGCCTTCTCCGTGTCGACGCCGATACTGGCGTACTTCTCCTTCGCGGCTTCGTAGGTAGCCTTGCTCATCGCTTCTCCTTGTTGGTGGGCAAACGCCCGTTTTAAGAAATCGGCTCTAGTATAGCACAGAACGGAAACTGCCGCCACCCCCGCGGGCAACCGGGAAAGTTGGGAAAAGTACAGCATATGATGCACTTTCAGACGCGCCGCTTCACCGCTTGCAAGCGACGGCGGAAATGCGATATAATTCCGCCCCCATGGACAACGCCGAAGAGACAACGCTTGAACTCGCCAAGGAGCGCCTGCGCCTGGAGCGCGAGGCGATCGCCGTCGAACGCGAACGCCTCGCCGCCGCCCGCGCGAACGCCGCGGCGGAGGCGAAGCTCGCCCGGAGGACGCGCCGCCCCGCCCTCGTGGCGGCCTCCCTCGTCCTCCTTTCGTCGCTTTGCTTCACCGGCGGCCTTCTCGTCGGCTTCGCGATAATGGAGGGTCGCCAGCAGCGCCAGCGCGAGGAACGCCTGGCGAGGGCCCTTTCGCGCCTGGACAGCATCGCAGGCGGAGTGTCGACGAACTCCCCGATTGGAAACGCGGCGAACGAGACGCCCGCCGGCATGGCGCATCGCAACGTGTCCGTCCTCGTCATTCAGTAGCGAAAAGGAGACCTCCGGCGTGGCAATGCGGAACTTCCCTGCAAAACTCCTCCTTCACGCGGCCCTTGCCGCGGCGTCCGCGGCGCACGGCTTCGAGCCGCGGGTCGAACTGACCGCGACGTCCACGAACCTCGTGGTGACGGAATCGACGTCCGTGGCGCTGCACCTGTACGTCCCGGTCCTTGAGCCGCCATACGAAAGGCAGTCGCCCGTAATCCCGAAACGCGCCCCGCACGTGCGAGCGGCGTTCCTCGACCTTGAATGGACTTCCCCCGCGCTGGACGTCGAGGGGCGGGCGCAGGGGCGGCTCTTCTCCGGCGCCGCGGGCGAACGCCGGCGCCGACGCGACGCGCCCGCGTTCGCCGTGAACGACTACGTCTCCGACAGCCCGTTCTCCGCATTCGACGACCCGTTCGAGATGCTCGACGACGACTTCTTCGGCGGCGGAATGCTCGGCCCGAAACGCCAGCTCTTCGCATTCGACGTCTCGCGCGAAAAGGTCGGCGGCGAGGAGGCGTGGCACTTCTCCGCGACGCTTGCGCCATGGCGCGGAGCGGCTGCGGGAGTGGTGGACCTTGAGCCCGCGACGGTCCGCGTCCCGTACGTCGCCGGCGTGAAGCGCGGACACGACCGCTTCGGGCGACCTGCGAACCGGGCGGAGATGAAGGAGGTCGTCCTGCGGACGAATCCGCTGCGCCTCGTCGTCTCCGAGCCGCCCGCAAAGGGCCGCCCCGCCGCGTTCTGCGGGGCGGTGGCGTCCAACTTCTCCGTACGCGCCACGCTGGACGCCAGCCTCTGCACCGCCGGCGACCCGCTGACGCTCACCGTCGACGTGTCCGGCCCCTCGGACCTCTCCCGCGTCCGCCCGCCGTCCCTCGCCGCGATTCCCGCCGGCTCCCCGTTCCGCGCCGACGAGGCGTCCGCCAGGACCGAGACGCTCGCGCAGTCCCGCCGGTTCACCTGGCGCGTCCGCGCCATAAGGCCCGGCACCGTGGAATTCCCCGCCCTTCCCGTCGCCTGGTACGACCTTGCCACGCGCTCGTACAAGACCTCCATGACCGACCCCATCCCCGTCCAGATCAAGGCCGGCGCGCAGGCCTCGCTTGGGGAACTCGACGACGCGGCGGACGAAGACGGCGCGTTCCCGACGCCGGACGGCCTTGTCCTCGACGCCGACGCATGGCGCCCGGCGCCCCTTCTCCCCCGCGCCCGCCTCTCGCTCGCAGTCTTCATCCTCGCTCCGATCCTCTTCCTCGCCGTCCGGCTCGCGCCGGCCGCGCGCCGCAAGATCGCGGCCCGCGCCGCAGTCCGCCGCAGGGATTCCGCGTATTCGCGTCTGGCGCGAACGCTGGCCGGACGCGACGCCGCGAAGAAGGCCGCCGCCATGCGCCGCTTCTTCGAAGTCCGCTACGGCGTGAACGGCGCCGCCGTAACCGCCGCCGACGCCCGCCGGCTGATGGCCGGCGACTTCACCGCGGACGAAACGAACGCCGTCGCGAACGCCCTGGCGGAACTTGAACGGACTGCGTTCTCCGCGCCAAAGGCGGTTGTCGGCGTCCTTCTCGCCGCGCTGGCCCTGCCGAACTTCGCCGCCCCCGCTCCGCAGTCAGGCGACGCGGACTTCACGTACCGCCGCGCAATGTCGCTCGCCATCAGGGCCGCCTCGCAGGAGGACTTCGCAAAGGCCGCCAAGGCCTACTCCGAGTGCGTCGAAAAGGGCGCAGGCTCCGCGGCCCTCTTCGCCGACCTCGGCGCCTGCGCGTTCTTCGCGGGCGACTTCCGCGCATCCCGCGCGGCGTTCGAGTGCGCCGAGCGCAGAAGCGGCGAATCGCCGTCCATCCGGCGCGGAATCCGCGCTGCGACGGCCAGGCTGAGGAACGACCCGCGCGCGGAACTTCCGCCCGTCCGCGTCTTCCTCGCGCCGCACTACCGTCTTTCGCTCGACACGCGCCTCCTGGCCGCCGCCGGAGCATGGGCGCTTCTATGGGCGTTCGCGCTCCTGCCGAAATGCGGCGCGCGGCGCTGGCTGATGGCGCTGTGCCTGACGGCGTTCATCGCCGCCGGGACGTCCGCCGCCGTTTCGCTCGCCGAGGACGCCGTGCAGAAGGGAGAACTTGCCAATGCCAATCGCTGAACTTCCGCTGACGCGGGCCGCCGCCGCCGCGCTCGCCGCCCTTTTCGCCGCCGCCGCGTCTGCGGACGCGCCTCCGTTCGACGCCGCCACGGCGTTTCGCCTTATGGCAAACCGCCCGGCGATCGCCGCCTCCGCGCGCATCGAACCGACGGAGGTCGTGGTCGGACAGCCCTGCGCCATAATCGTCGAACTGGCAATGGACAGGGGGCACGGCATCGAAATCGCCGACATAAGCGGCCTTCCGAAAGCGGAGACGGAGGCGGTCTATTCGCCGATCGAGAACCTGGCCGACGGCAGGCAGGCCGACGGCAAGGTCGTCAAGCGCCTCCGCATCCCCGCGCGGTTCACGGCCACGCGCGACGGCGACGTCGCACTTTCCCTGAGATGCGCCTCGTCGACGCGAATGCAGACCGGCGGCATGTCGTTCACCACGAAAAACGAAACGGACGTGAAGGCGCCGCCGTTCAGGGTCAAGGTAAACCCCCTCCCCGAAAAGGGACGTCCCCCCGCGTTCTCCGGCGCCGTCGGCGCCGACTTCCGCCTGACGCAGACCCTCTCCGCCTCCCGCGTCCACGTCGGCGACATCGTCACCGCCACGTACCGCCTCGACCACGACGGATACTTCCCGTCGAATTCCGTCCCGATCGTCGAAGGCCTTTCGCGCGAATTCAAGGCATACGACGTGAAGCAGACGGAATACGGGCCGCGCCACGCCGCCTGGACGCAGATTCTTGTCCCGCGCACCACCGAGGCCACCAACACCGCCGCCGTCGCCCTCTACTTCTACAACGTCCGGACAAAACGCTACGAGGTCGTCCGGACGCGCCCGCAGACGCTTGAATTCGTCTCCGGCGCGGCCGCGACGACGAACAACGTCTCCGTGGTCGTCGCCGCGGAACGCGACGGAGACGCCGCGCCGCCAACCGGCGGCGGCGCGGCGGAGACGGACGGCAGAGCGAACGCCGCAATCGAACTTCGCCTCGCGCCGTCCGACTCCTCCCCCGTCGTCGCCAGGCTCCCCGCCGGCACTCCCGCGAAGGAGGTCGGCCGCCATCGCTCATGGCGCCGCCTTGAATCCGCCCGCGCAGCCGGCTGGACGAAGTAGCGCCGCCGATTCGCCCGCCCCCGGCGTTTCCGGATTTTCCGGACATCCCGGCGCACTTGCCCACTTGACGACTTAACCAAAGGCCGGGATCTTCAGCGTCTCACCGCCCTTCATGGCGGAAAGGTGGGCGTAGACGCCGGACACCGTCGTGTTCAGGGCGGTCACCACGTCGACGCACGGCTTCCGGCCCAGCAGGATGGCGCGGATGAAGTCGTCGGTCAGATATCCGTGCGAACCGCCATGCGCCCCGGCGGGCATTCCCGGCGGCAGCTGCGGCTTGCAGCGCGCCACGCCTGCGACGAGCGCGTTGTCGCCCACGTAACGGTCGTTGCGGTAGTTGCCCTTCCGCCCCCAGCAGCGTCCGACCTCGCCGCCCATGCCTGGCATGTCCCAGAAGACGCCCATCCTGGCCGCGCTTCCGTCCTCGCACTTGAAGAACGCGACTTCGGACGCATATGGGTTGCCGTAGCGGTTGCCCTTCGGCGTGTACAGCGGCCTGTCGCTCGGCTTTCCGATGCACGTCACCTCGGTGAAGCGCCTGTGCGTCACGCACGTGTAGAAGCCGTTGGAGTGGGTGGGATAGTACTGCGGCGGAAGACCCTGCCGCCAGCCGTTGAACGACCCGACGCCGGCGGCGCCCGGGGCGGTGTAGTGCCAGTACTCGCCTTCCGTGTAGGCGAGTTCGCCGAATCCGCCCGCATCGAATATGGCGCGCATTTCAAAGCACTGCGGACGAAACGCCGTCGTCTCGTTCATCTGGTAGACCTTCCCGCTCTTCTTCACCGCCTCCAGAAGGTCGGGGATGAACTGCAGCTGCTCCCGCCCCAGGAGCGCGGGCACGGCCGAGCAGACGTGGAGTCCGCGGCGCAGCGCGAGAATGGCCAGACGCACGTGGCTTGGCGCGTCAGTTGCAATGTAGACCGCCTCAAGCCCCCTCTCCTTTTCGATCATCTCCTCGCACGACCCGTACGCGCGCGGCGCCTTCACGCGCTCCTGCAGCCGCCGCCGGTTTTCGGGAATCAGGTCCGTGCAGGCGACCACCTCCACGTTTGGATGGTTCTGAAAGCCGAACGCAGAGCCAAACGAGCAGACTCCCTCGCCCGCGATGCCCACGCGGACCCTGCGGTCCGAGAACGGCTTCCACGGCGTCTGATCCAGTTTCCCGACGTTGACCTCGTCAAAGCCGGCAATCGCCTTTCCTCCCGCCGGCCTTGCCTGCGCTCCGCCCGCGGCCGCCGCGCCAAGCGCGACCGCGCCCATCAGAAAACCGCGCCGGCCAGTCGCCGGCCCTATCCCAGGATGTCGTCCGTCCATGTTCGCAACCTCCGTCATTCGTTTCCGTTTGCAGTCTGCCGTCGCCGTTCCATGCCTCCATTATAGCATTAAGTGGTTAAGTGAGTAAGGATTAAGTTCCGGTAGGGCGCGACGTCCCGTCGCGCCGTTCCGCCCTCGGCGGCGCGTGAGGACACACGCCCTCCCGAGAACGCCCCGTCACGCACCGATAAACCATGTCGCCATCGACACATGGGAGGGACGCGCTCCTGCGCGTCCGCCGCAAATGCCACACGGGATGGCGCGTATCCTCACGCGCCGTTGCGCTTGAAAGGGCAACTGAATGGCTGTCCCCGGCAGGGCGCGACGTCCCGTCGCGCCGTTCGTCCTCAGCGGCGCATGAGGACGAACGCCTCCCGGAACCGCCTTGCCACGCGCCCATAAAACACATTTTCATCGGCGGCGGCGGGGCGGGACGCCCCGCCCTACCGTGGAGGTTAAGTGATTAAGGGTTAAGCGGTTAAGTTGCGGATGGTTGACGCGACGTTCGAGATCCGGTAGGGCGGTCGCCCCACGACCGCCGCATCCGTCTGCGCATCGGTAGGGCGCACCGTCTCGTCCCATCCCTTCGCGCTGAACGAGTACGTCTTGCCGGCAATCGACACCTTCACGGACAATGCCGTCCTTTCCGATGCGGTTGGCCGTGATTTCGGCGTATGCCGCGCTTTCCTTTACCCTAAACGCCCTTCCCTTTTCCGTCATTCGTCAAAGAAGCCGTCACGCTCCATTCGCCGAAGGAGCTCAGCCCAATGCTCTTCCGTCATCTCGTTTGCATGAGTCGCCGGCAGACCCGTGACCGGCATGACAAGAACAAACGGCGCCCATGTAATGGTTGTCAGGGCGCTTGACAGCCGATACGTCCTCTTCAACCCCTTCCTGTCGGACGCCTCGACGTAAAGCGTATAGACGTCATCCCCCCAGCATGGGACAATCGTCCACGTGAAACCGGAAAGCGCCGCGGCGAAAAGGCTCAGGCCGTTCCATGAATTCTGCTGCATGATGTCCATGCGGATGTCGTATTCGCGATTCGCCTCATTGGCAAAACGGCGAATCTCCGTAGTTCTGTGTGAAAACGCCCTTCTGAACTGCGAAATCGCCACGCTTTCGTCCTGTGGTCCAACCCATGCTCCCTTCAATTCCGTGGCGTCGTAGACGTCCTTGTCAAAGTCTGCGCTCGTGGAACACCGGCTTGTCCGGCGAAAACTGTACGCGATGCTCTTTGGAGTCCTGCCATCTCCGGAAGCCGCAGAAGACATGGTGAATTTAGGGGCAATCGTGGAAATGCAGCCTGAACTCAGCATGATCGCCGCACAGACGGCCGCAATGCAAAATGGATTGTCTTTCATCTTTCAACTCCGGTGGAGGAACGTTCGGCGACCGGAATCCGGGAAACCGTCGCCTTTCTGTTGGTGGGCTGCGGCGGCAGTCGAGGAGACGACCACGGTAATGCGGCAAGCCTCTTTCCTTCGGGGGAATCCTGCGCAACAGAGCGGACGACCCTGTCATGCTCGTCATAGACCACATAGTAGACGTATTCGGGATAGTCGGCGTTCATCATCTCGATTGGAGTTCCTATGAACTCCCACAGGAAAAGCGTCAGGTCGTCGCACAGGCAATGCGCCACGACACGAAGTATCTTCCATCTCATGCGAATGCCGTCGACAAACTGAATCTGCTCAACGTACTCTTTCCCATCGGCGCTCATGCCAACCGCGACGGGATGCCCATAGATTTCATCGATTTCCCGCTGCGTCTTGCCGGGGACAATGCCATCTGGAGGACGCGCAAGCGGAAGGCGCGCGGACATGAAGATTGAACATCCCGAAACAAGCAATGCCAGCGCAGACATCGCGAATGGCAATCCAAAACCAGGCCTCACATTCAATTCCTTTCCTTTCAACATCCTTGGTCCCAGTGGGGGTTTAATGAAAACAGCCTCATAATAGTTTTTTTTTTTCGCAGTGTCAAGACGGTGTTTTTTAAATGCCAAAAATTCGTCCGCGCCGTGATCTCACGGCCTGTGGACGACGTTGAGTGATTACAAGCCTGGGAGGGGGCGCGCTCCTGCGCGACCGAAACGAGGTAGGATGCGGCGGGGCGGGACGCCCCGCCCTACCGATGAAGCGGCACAATGGCAGAGCGAAGAACCGCCACGACGGCGGTCGCGCCGCCTGGCGATCTCCCCGCAAATATTGACGCGGGAGAACGAGGATGGTAGAATGGCCCGCATGGAACGTCGACTGAAAATACCGTACGGCATCAAGGACTTCAAGCGCATCCGCGAAGAGGGCTACTGCTACGTCGACAAGACGGCGTACGTCCGGCGGATGGAGGAGCGCGACAGCTTCGTCTTCTTCGCGCGCCCCAGGCGCATGGGCAAGTCCCTCTTCGTCGAGACGCTCCGCCGCTACTACGACGTCAACGAAAAGGGCAACTTCAGGAAACTGTTCGGCGGGCTTGACATCGGCGAGACCCCCACCGAGAACGCGAACAGATATCTTGTGCTTGCGCTTGACTTTTCGCTGGTCGCCGCCAGTTCCGAGCGAACCCTCGAGCAGGCGTTCGATGACTACATGGGCGTCTGCCTCGACCTCTTCTTCGACCGGTATCCCTCATGCTATCCGCAGGAGAGACGTCCTGATTTCGCCGCGCTTCCTCCGGAGGCGAAATTCGCCTACCTCTCGCAGACCGCAAAGGAGCGCGGGGCGCAGATCTACCTGATAATCGACGAATACGACAACTTCACGAACACGATGCTGCGCAGCGAGGCGAACAGGGACTACCGCGCCGTCACGCACGGCGCCGGGTTCTACCGCGGCTGGTTCAAGAGGTTCAAGGAGGCCTGCTCGCGCATATTCATGACGGGCGTATCGCCCGTCACGATGGACGACCTCACGAGCGGCTTCAACATCGCCGCCAACCTCACGCAGGACGAGGACTTCAACGCGATGGCCGGCTTCTCCGAGGAGGAGGTCGTGAAGATGTACTCAGACTTCAAGGGCACTGGCCGTTTCACGGAAGGAGACCCCGCCGAGATCGTGCGGTCGATCAAGCCGTGGTACGACGGCTACTGCTTCGCGACGGCCTGCATCGGGAAGGAGTGCGTGTTCAACAGCGACATGGCGCTATACTACCTGAAGTCGCTCGTCGCCAAGGGCCGGCCGCCGGAGAACATGGTGGACGCCAACATCAGGACCGACTACGAAAAGCTGAAGATAATCGCCGAGATCCAGCGGCGGCAAGGCCACTGCGCGGACGCAATGCAAAACGCTGATGGCAAAGGTGGCACGATGGCAGACGCATATGCCACTGCGGAAGCCAACGGCGGCGCGGGAAAGAACGCCTCCGAAAATGCCAACGACGACATGGAGGAAAGCATGGGCGTGCTGCCAGTCACGGAGCAGCTGGCGGCGACGGGCGAAATCTCCTTCGACCTCGTGGAGAGCTTTCCGGCGGACAAAATCTCCGACCTCGCGAACTTCCACTCGCTCTTCCACTACTACGGAATCGTGTCCATGCAGAGCAGGCGCAAGGGCAGCACGGTGTTCAGAATACCCAACGTCTGCGTCCGCCGCCAGCTCTTCGACTATCTCCGCGATTCCTACCACAGGACGCGGACGCCGGACTGGATCGAGTGGTCGCATCTCGCATCCGCGTTCGCCTACGACGGCAAATACGAGCCGTTCCTCACGCGCCTCGCGCGGGACTACGCCGAGACAACGCCGGTTCGCGGCGGCCTCCAGGGCGAGATCCGCGTGCAGGGCTACATGCAGGCGGAGTTCGGACACCTCAAGTTCTATCTCCTCGCGCCGGAAATGGAACTTGCGCGCGGCTTCTGCGACTTCCGCCTGTTTCCCGAGCGCGTCCACTACGGCGACGCCTCGCACAGCTACCTGATCGAACTGAAGTACGCGAAGGCGGAGGCTTCGGACGAGGACATGGCCGGCCTGGTCGCGGAGGCGAGGGCGCAGCTTGCGAGATACCGCGCCGACCGCTCCGTCCCGTCCCTCGCGCGCGGCACGACCCTGCACCAGATCGTCTACGTCTTCCGCGGGACCCGATTGCATGCTCTTGAACAAATCAGCTGCGAGGCAATGGCTTAAGGGAGGGGAACTTTGCCACCCGCAGAGATGGAGAGAGGGAGTTTCACCGGCAGGGCGCGATGTCCTGTCGCGCCGTTCCGTATCGGCGGCGGGGCGAGACGCCCCGCCCTACCTGATGTGGAGTCCCCATGGGAGGGACGCGCTACCGCTGGATCACCATTTGGCGTATGGGAGGGGCGGGAACGCATTGGGCGTGGCGGGCGGCGCGACCGCCCGCGGCGTTCCGTTCGTACGGCGCGCGTCCTCGGCCTCGGAAATCTCCGCCAAGGTGCGCTTGACGGCCGCGGAGCCGGGCGCAAGCGTCCGCGCCTTTTCCGCCGTCGCGCGCGCCTCGTCAAGGCGTCCCAGCGCCATTCGGCACATCGCCAGGTTGTTGAGGATTGCCGCGTCGTCCGGCTGCAGTTCAAGGCATCGTATAAAGCGCTCTTCGGCCTGTGCGTAATGCCCCTGCATGACATAGCTCATGGCCAGTGCGAAATTCGCCTCAGGGTTGTTCGGCGCCGCGGAGACGATCTGCTCGGCGTAGAACCTGGCGCTCGCGAAGTCCGCGCGCACGAGCGCAAGATGCAGGGCCTCCCGCGGCGCCACGCGGCGGAGCGTGGAGAGCTGGACTTCGCGCAGCGCCCGCTGGATGTTCCGGATTGCGCCGTTCTTCCGGTCGAGGCCGTCGGACCAGGCGATTTCCGCCTTGGCCGCATCGGCCCGGCCCATGACGTCCAGGCGGTCCGCCCGCGTCCGCGCCATGCGCGCCAGACGCCACTGGGCTGTCTGAAGCAGGTCATCCACCAGGCGGTCTGCGCTCGGACGGTCCCCATGCGTCGCATAGCAGGCGAGAATCCCTTCGCCAAGCGCGCGAGCGCGCGCAATCGACTCCGCCATCTTCGCCTCGTCGTCCGAAACGCGCGCAAGCGTCCCCCAGCACGGCGGCAGCGGCTTCTGGTCGTACTGCCAGACCTCGAAGCCAAGCTGCACTCCGCTCCTGGCAAGGAGCTCCGGCCGGTCGCGCACCCAGGTGCGCAGCAGGGTCGGCGCGCCCTGACGCGCCGCCAGAGCGTTTTCGCCGTCCGGGACATGGCTCTTGACGAGGCTCAATTCAAGCGGACTCATTCCCGCCATGAACGAGAACGGCCACAGCGTCCGCCCCCGCGCCGCGCAGAGGAGGCGAAAGGCATCGTCGAAACGTCCGTCCGTGAACAGGTACTCGCACCCTTCCGCGTCCGCAAGCACCGCGTCGGCATATTTTCCCAGAATGCGCATCTTCTCGCGCACGGCGGCAGCGCCCCGGTCGCCGACGAGCGCGGCGAGAAGTCCCGCGACTGCGACGAGCGTCCAGAAGACCGCGCGGCGGTAGCGTCCGCGAATCGTCCACGCAGGCGAACGGGATTCGACATCCTCTTCGTAGTTGCCGTTCTCCGCAATGTCCCGCGTCGCGACGATCGGACGCCAGACGTGGCTGCGGCAGAACGCATATACGCCCAGCACTGCAAGCGACATCAGAAGGATGAACGCCGCAACGCCCGAGAGGAGCATCTGGAAGAGGTCGGACGAGACAAGCGGACGCTCCCCCCACGACCATATCCATAGCGGCGAGACGACAGACAGCTGGGAAAGAGCGACGAGCGCGCCCGCAAAGAAGCAGAACCCCGTGCGGTACGGAAGGTAGACCTCCTCGTCCGTAGCGCCGCGCATCATGAACGCCAGCAGGACGGCAGGGAGGACGAGCATGACGAACGCGGAAATCCATCCGAGCGTCCCGGCGGCGTCCGTCCACTGCCGAAGATAGTCGCGCGCCGCGTCGACGACGAGACGGTCGGGGGCGAATCCGCCCGCCGTGAACCCGTCGTGCCACGACAGCAACGCCACGTTCAGGCATGTGGCCGCGATGAAGCCCGCCAGCACGATGAACGAGACCTTCCACGTCACGACGCCCATGCACGTTCGCATCGCCATCGTCGGAGAGCAGAGCACCAGATCGCGCACGACAAGTCCGTACAGCGTGAACCCGACCGCCAGTACGAAAATCGCCCACGGCGTCTCCGCGCAGAGAACGCCAGTCAGCAGCGCGCCCGCGTAGAGCGCACCGTCCGCCTCGGCGAGATGGAACTTCACGAAGAGCCGCAGCGCGAAGAGCAGCATGAAGAACATCAGGAAGTCCGGAGCGAACGACTGCGCACCGCGCCATACCGGCTCGGACGCGACGAGCGCGATGGTCGCCAGCGCGGACGCCATGCGCTTCACCGCAAGCCGCCGGCGGCGATGCCGCTCGTAGTCGCAGACGAACACCGTCAGCGCGTCCATGCAGAGCAGATGGAACGTCGCCGCCACGCCGCCAAGCACGGCAAACCCCAGTCCACGCGCCGCCCACATGGCGAACTCGACGCCGCCGAAATGGCAGACGGCGGACATCAGCCCGCGCCACACGCCCGGGAAGAGACTGCCCGCAGGACGCAGAAACGCCGCCTCCGCAAACGGGCGCCACACGGCCGGATGAAGCCCCGGATAGGCCAGCAGAGCCGCCGCACCCACCGCCAGCAAGGCCAGCAGCGCCGCAAGCGGCCATTCGCGACTCTTCGTCACATCAGTCATCGGACAGCCCCCTCCCCACGCCGTCAGGCGTTCTTCCTGCGGCGCAGCGCAAGCAGCCCCGCGCCAACGAGGACGAGAAGTCCCGACGTCGGCTCCGGCACGGCGGAGAACGACCCCGCCGTCGTCACCCACGAGTTGATGTAGCCCGTCCCGATGCCGGATATCGGTCCCAGCGACTTCTGCACTCCAAGGTCGCTGTAGCTCAGCCCCGTCGTCGTCCACGACGCCTCATACGATGCGTTGCCGAGCTCGATATAGAAGTAATAGGACGACGAACCGCCCGAAAGCGCCGAAAGGACGCCCTCCGGCAACTGCGACAGGTCTGTGCGAAACGTCCACGTGCCATCCGTCCATCCCATGTTCCCCACGCCGCTGAACGCCGAACCGTCGTCCGTTATGAGCGTGTTCTTTATCGCAGTCGTGGGCGTCGTCGAAGACGCGCCGCCCTCGCGGTAGGAGACCCACGCCATCTGTGGCTCCTCGGCGTCCACCGACCACGGAGTCCCCTCCGTGAAGTCGACCGTCCAGTACAGCCATTCGGCCTGCGCGGCGCACGCGCACAGCAGCGCCACAATGAACATCATGCGTTTCATCATTTTCCTAGCCCCCTTTTCAGTTGGACGTTCCGAACGCCGGCGCCTTGAATGTCAGCGTCGCCGAAACAGCGTTCCCCGCGGCGCGCACGTACCAGCAGGCCATGCCGCGAGCGACAGTACACGCCTCGCTCCACGCGCCGCCCGAACGGTAGCGCCATTTCTTCGTGGACGGATTCCACTCGTAGACCTTGTCCAGTTCGCCGTCCGCCTTGAACGTGCGAATCTCGTCGCCCTTCAGCGCAACCGTCGACCAGTCGACGTCCGAGCCGCCGTTCAGGTCCCAGTCGCCAGTCGCGGGGAAGGGACGCGAGATCAGCGTCGAAGTCGCGTACTTCGCGCCGTTTTCGTCCTCCGTCGCGCCGGCGATCGTCACGGAGACCCCCGCCGCCGGGACCTGCCCGTGGACATAGACCGGCCTGTCGGCCGCGTCGGCAGCCCGGTTCAGCCAGACGCCGCGCCCCATGTCGACCGCAGTCGTCTCCGGATCGGGGCGCGTATCGTCCGCGCCGAGAACGCCCGCCCACGCGCCGTTCACGTACTTGAACGACACGTACTTCTGCGCCTTCGAATCGTAGACCCACACGCGGTCCTCTGCGGTCAGCGTCGCGGGGCAGACAAGGTCGGCAACGCGAATCGGCGAGTCCGTCTTCCCATACCCGGAATAGACGACGCCGAGCGGAGTCATTCCGGACACGCCCGCCATGCGCGTGACGCCAACCACGTTCTCCGAATCCATCTCCACCACGGGAGCGGAGAGGACGGAGAGGCATATTCCGGCGAAGAGCGGGAAAACGCCGCGTGAAAGATGCAGTCTCTTCATTTCGAACAACTCCCTCATTTCATCGGATTGCGGATGACCCTGAAGAACCGGCCTGTCGCCTGCCTGTCGCGAGGAATGCGCAGTTCGATCGTCCCGCCCGCAGCGGACGTTCCGCTCACAGGCGACTGCGCCGCCGCGCCGGAGGACGCAACCGCCGCCTCCGGCGTCTCGCCCGCCGCCGCGTTGTACACGACATTGTCGGCAGTCGACGAAACGGTCAGCACGACGTAGTCGTCCTCCACGCGGATGCCGGTCACGACCGGGTTCTCAACGACCTCGTCGTCAAGCGTGCTCAGCAGAAACGGCTTGCCAGCGCTCGTGCCTCCGAACGGATTGCCGTTGGACGCGATGAAGCCAGCCACTTCGGCGAAGCCCTGCACGGACAGCGAGCCCGCAAGCGTGGCGTTCGTCGTCACGGACGCGACGTTCCCCGCCTCGTCGTACGAGACCGTCGGCGCGGCGAATCTCCGCGTGTCGAGGAGATAGAGCGCAAAACGCCCGCCCTCCTCGAACGACTTGTGACTGCGCTCGTCGAACGTGAACGCCCTCTCTTCGAGATAGCCGTCCTTCGCCGCCGCCCTGCACCAGAGGACTTCGCAGCTTTCGGGCGAAACGGGAGTGCCGTCGACGGTGAAGCCGTCGAACGTCCATCCGCGCCTCTGCCACGTGAGCGCGTACCACTCGCCGTCCATCACGACAGCGCCGTCCGCGTAATGGTCTTCTGGAACGGTGAAGAACGAGAAGAACATCGCGTCCTCTCCCGCCCCTGCGGCTGAAAGAGCCGCGATGGCGCAGAGGAGGCCGCCGCACATGATTTTCGATAACATCTTCATGCCGTCACACTCACTTTCTCTCCAGCACGGCCGCCGGACGGTAGAAGCGCTGCCGCGCATCGGCCGCCTCGTCCGTGAACTCCGCCTCGTCCTGCGGATCGCCCACCGCCGTGAACGCCGCCGTCTCCGAATCCGCCCTGTACAGACGGTACTTCAGCGCAAGGTCGCCGAACGTCGTCTGCGGCGGGTTCATCCCGGTCACGCCCACCGACGCCGCGCCGGTCTCCGCGTCGACCTTCACGACCTTCGCCAGCAGCGCTGCGGACGGATCTGCGGGGTTCCACCCCAGCACGTAGTTCTGCCAGTAGGGATGGCCGTTCTTCGCGGGCGTCTTCAGGTTGTCGGACGCATCCGCAGTCTCGTCGGGAATGTCCTCGGACACGTTCGCCGCGTACCACTCCGCCGACACCGGCAGAACGGCGTCGTCGCCGAACAGCACTCCGAGCAGGTCGGAATCGAGATGGAACTTCGCCGTCTCCGTCGCGCCGCCGGACACGTGGGTGAACGTGTACGTGCCGCGCACAAGGCCGTTCGTGTTCCAGTTCCATGAGCCGTCCGCCGTCGGAACGGCGTTCTGGTCCTTGCCGTCACGCGAAATCGTCACGGATTCCGTCAGACCCGGCCAGATGACGTTGAACGTAGTAGAGGCCGCCCCCATCTGCCGGACGCCGTTCGCATCCATCGCGTTGTCGATCGTCGCCGCCCCATCTCCGGGCAGTGCCACTTCCGCAAGCGCGGTCACGAGGTACGAGGCCGTATAGGTCTGTCCGTTCCACGCGAGCGTGACGTCGTAGGCGCCGGGCATGAGCGGGTCCGTCGCCCAGTCCAGCGTCTCCGCATCGGACGAAATTTCGCCGGCCGAGACGGAACCGTTCACACCGGACACGGTGACGGTGACTTCGCTCTCGACCGTCTCGCCCCACGCAGCCGGCAGCACGAGCGTCTCGCTCTCGCCGTCGGCGACGTAGGTCTTGCCCGACTCGGAAGTCGTTCCGTTGTCAATCGCAAGCGTCCCCCACTCGGCGACGGCTGCGGCCGCGACGAGGAAGGTGGCGGTGTACGTCTCGTCTCCCGCCGTAAGCGTGAGCGCGTACGTGCCGGGCAGAAGCGGACCCGTCTCCCAGTCGTAGGATTCGCCGCCCGCCGGAAGCGCGATGTCGCTCCCAACGCCCGCGACCTTCAGGGTGGGCGCAGCGGCGTTTCCGCCCCAGGCAGCCGGCAGGACGAGCGACTCGGAATCGAGCGCGGTTTTCGTCGCGGCGTTGTCCAGTACGACGCCGGCGGCGGTCGAAGCCTCGGCCAGCGCGCCCTCCACGCCGTCGGCCAGAAGGCCTCCGGCGAGGAGAACGCCCGCGAGCGCGCAGACGCGCCGCAATGCATTCATCGGTTTCATCGGCTGATCTCCGCGTCCCCGATCACTTCGCGTACACCCTGAACGTCACGCCGGACTGGCGGGCGGGCACGGCGGCGGTCGAATCCCAGACCACGTGGACAGTCTTCGCGGTCTCCTGCGCGGCCATCGTGAACGAGCCGTCGGACACGTTCACCTCGCTCTGCGTTCCGTCCTCGTTGACCAGCTTCGCCGTCGTCATCGGAAGGCGCACCGTCTCCGTGCCGCTGGCGTACTCGGCCACGATGAAGAGGCGCACGGACTTGTTCGACTTCAACTCGAACGTGACGTCCACGAGGCCGTTCCACGGATAGCGCTGACGCGCCGCGACACTGCCGAGCGTGACAGGGGCGTCAACGACCTTGTACACGCCGTCCTGCTCGACGAGCTTCGACCATTCCGCAACCTTCGCCCACGAGGCATCCGCCTCCGCGAACGGGGCGCTGTCGTACTCGCCGCCCGTAATGGTGAGCGTACCGCCGCCAGTGTTGCGTCCGTAGATCGTCGTGACCATGTCCGTGTCAACCGTCCACTCTTCGTCGCCCACGGCGCTTCTGCTGCCGTAGGCCATGTTTCCGTCCACGGTTGCGGACACCGTCGTGCCGGGCGCGTTGGCCGTCGCGAAGACAGAGCCGACAATGTCCCTGCGGGGCGCGCCGTTCTTTATCTCCGTGCAGACGATGACGTTGTTGCGCAGCACCGCGTTCTCGACGGTCATCTTCAGTCCGCCGTCGGAAGCGGCGTACGCGACAAGTCCGGCCGTAGCGCCTGCGCCGACGATCGTCGAATTCAGCAGCGAGCAGTCCTTCATGACGACCTCGCCCGTGTAGCAGATGGAGATGAACGCGGACGTGAAGCAGTCGGCCGTCGCGTCCAGCGGACTGCGGACCTTCGCGCCGTCGATGACGACGCCGTCAAGCGTGACGGACTTCAGCCAGAACGCATTGTCGAGAACAAGAGCCGTCTTCTCTCCCGCGCCGACGACATTCGCGTCCTTGAACGTCAGATTCCTCATCGCGAGAACCGTGCCCTTCGCCTCGTTCTTCGGATTGGTGAACAGCATTCCCGGCAGTCCCGTGACCGTCTTGCCGTTGCCGTTTACGACGAGCGTCTTGTCGGCGGTGAGTTCGATTGCCTCCCACGTGTCGCCGTCGGTGAACGTGATGTCGTCTACGATCTCCACGGGGATGCCGTCGTTCGCCGCGAGCGCGGCCTTGAGCGCCGCCGCGAGGTCGTTGTACTCCGTCTCGCCGACCTTCGCGACGACGTGCATCTGCACGCCGTACGTGCCGTCGCCGTTCGCCGTCACTTCGTAGCCCTTCGCGCAGTAGTCCGCATCGACCGCCGCCGTGAACGTGCCGCCCGTGAGGTTGAACTCGTTCCTGGCCGCCGCCGCGTCGCCGGTCGAGGCGATCGTGAACGTGCCGCGGATTCCCGTGCCGTTCGCGGAGACCGTCGCCTCGTCGTCGATGATGTCGCGGGTGATGAGGCCCTTCGCGCAGTTCTTCACAGTGACGTCCTCAAGCGTGACGACGCCGGAGTTGTCGCTGTACGAGTTCTTCGAGACGAGCACCGCCGCCTTCTCCGTAAGGCCGTCGAAGGTCGCGCCCTTGATCGTCACGGCGGGCGTTTCGTCCTTGCCCACCGAATAGAGCTTCACGCCGCGCTTGCCGGTGAACGTTCCGCCGTTCACCTCGGCCTCGCCGCCGTGCACCCAGAGGTTGTAGCCGTTGTTGCCGCCGGACGTCTCGTTGCAGAACGTGCAGTCGTTGTAGAACGTCTTTCCGTACTGGTTGTTGCCGGTTCCGTTCGGGAACGTGCAGCGCATGTAGGTGACGGAGTTCTCCGCCGCGTTCACGTTGCGCAGCCACGTCGTGAAGTTGCTCGCGCCGAAGTTGATGTCCTGCACCCAGCCGGAGAGATTCGGCTTCGTGAGCGTGAGGTCGGTGAACTCGACGTCCACGTCGTACGACTGCTCCGCAAGAAGCGCAACCCGCTTCGTCAGGCAGATTTCCGCGTTTTCGGACGTTCCGACGAACTTCACCAGCTTCACGCCCGCGAGGCCAGACTTCAGGATCTGCACCCAGCCCTCGCCGTCGACCATCGCCTTGCCGCCGATCTCGTACGTCACGACGCCGTCGGCGTCCGGCTCCGCCGCCGCGAACGCCGCTTCAAGCGACGCATATCCGACGCCGTTCGCCTTGATGAAGTATTCGACCTTCCAGCCATCCGCATCGCTGCCCGCGAGAGCACAGCCTTCCGCGACAGTCGCCCAGGAGGCGTCCTCGGCGAACGGACGGTTGTCGTACGTGCCGCCAGTGACGGTGAGCGTGCCGCCGGAGGCATTGCGTCCGTAGATTGTCGTCACTTCCGCGTCCTTCGTCAGCGTCTCCGCGTCATACGCGCTCGCGCTGCCGTAGACGGAGTTGTCCGTCATGGTGGCGGACACCGAAGCTCCGCCCGCGCCGATCGTTCCCACGACCGCGCCGACGATGTCCGTGCGGGGCTTTCCATCCTCGATCTCCGTGCCGACGATCGTGTTGCCGGTCACCTCGCAGTTCTCGACGACGAGCGCCACAGCTTCGTCAGGGGTCGCCGTCGTGAACGCCACCAGTCCGCCGACCGATCCGCAGCTGACGAGCGTGGAGTTGCGGATGGCGCAGTTGCGGAGCGTCACCGTCTTCTTGCCGCCGGCGGACACGCCGTTGCACCATGCGATGAAGCCCGCGACGTAGCTGTCCGTTCCGGCGCGGACGTCCGCGCCCTCGATGACGACGCCGTCGAGCGTGACGTCAATGCCGTAGGCGGCGGGGAGGACCACTGCCGCACCGGACTTGCCGTCCGACGTATAGGAATCCTTCGGGTTGACGAACTTCAGGTCCGTGACCGTCAGGCTGCCGTTCCACTTGTTGACCGACAGGTCATGCGAGCCGAGCAGGCTTCCCTGCATATTGGATATCGTCTTGCCGTTGCCGTGGACGACGAGCGTTTCGCCGTTGCTGAACGGTACGGGCGTCCACGTGCCGCCGTCGGCGAACGTGACGTCGTCGACGATCTCCACGGGGACGCCGTCGTTCGCCGCGAGCGCGGCCTTGAGCGCGTCCGCGAGGTCGTTGTACTCCGCATCGCCGACCTTCGCGACGACATGCTTCTTCACGCCGTACGTGCCGTCGTCGTTCTTGGACAACAGGTAGCCGTCCGCAAGGCCGTCCACCGAATCCGTGGTGAAACTCGCCGCGGAATCGGCAGGAACGATCGCGCCTACGTAGGACGCCGAAGACGTGCGCACGACATCGCCGTCGATTACGCCGCCGGCAACCGAGACGGAGACTCCATCACCCGCAACTTCGTCCTGCTCGTCAGTGACGTAGACCGCCGCGACGCCTTTAAGCGTACCGCCGGAAATCGTGACGTCGATCCTGCGGTTCGTCGTGTGCTGCGAGACTGCAACGGCGGCGCCTATGACCGAAGGTCCGTTATCAAAGGCCTTCGCCGTGAGTTCAGCCGCAGTCGCGACAATCGTACCACCCTCGACATTGAGCGTGCCTGCACGGACTTCAACGCCCGTGACGCCGGAGACATAAGATCCCTCCTTGATTGTCAACGTGCCAAGTCCTGGGAAATAGACTCCCTCGGAGTTCTTCGCCACCGTCCTGGAGCCGTTCTCAAGTGTGACGTTAAATGGGACTTCGGCAGAGCCGACACCGGAAATCGCGCCCGCCGCCTCCACGGGCGAGGCAATCTCAACCGTGCCGAAGACATCAAGCGAAATGCCGCCCTTGTTCTTGCCGTTGGCCACGATGCCGTTGCACCTGTCCGTCTTGATGGAGACGTCCGCGCCGACCTTGAGCGAGATGCCGGACTCGTTTTCCATTGTATCTCCAAGGAATACGACGCACTGCGTCACGCCGACGTTCTCGCCACTGGCGGAAATCGTCCCTTTGCCCGTAAAGGTCACGTCGCCCGACAGAATCCAGAGCGGAAAGCCGCATGTCGCGTTGAGGTCATGTCCGTTGAGGTCAAGGGTAAGGTCGTCCGTAATCTTGACGAGCGAACCGAGCGAAACGCCATCGACCAACGTCACCGTGTCGCCCTTTGCGGTGGCCGCAATCGCCGCCTCAAGCGTCTCGTATTCCGCATCGCCCACCTTTGCGACCGACGCGGCCGATGCCGTGCCGGCTGCAAAGAACGCCGCCGCGCCAAGCGCGGCAACCACCCACTTCTGCGCGCGCCGCAGCGCGGCGCACACTTTACTACCTCGTAATTGCGATTTCATACGTCCAGTTCCTTGTTTTACGAATCTGCCTTCTTTGAGCATTCGGGCGCAAATGATATCGTTTTTTTTTTTTCCTCGTCAACACCTCCGTTGACAAATAATTTGCTTTTTTTTTTCTTCAAATTCATAGCCGAAAACCGATGTTTTCACGCAGGTATGTACAAAAGTTTTTTTTGCGAGTCCATGCATTTCGGGGAGGGGCGCGCTCCTGCGCGACCATGGCAGGAACGGCGGACGCGCGGGAGCGCGTCCCTCCCGTTGAAAGCGAATGCGGCGGGGCGGGACGCCCCGCCCTACCAGATGGCGAAGCAGATTTCCCCTCGCATGGGGACGACGCCTCGCCGCGCCATGCGTCTGCGATTCGGCAAAATAAAATGGGCGGAACGCCGAAACATACCGTTGTTATTTTGCCGATTAAATGGTAGACTTTGCCGGTGCCGTCCATCCATTTTTAAAGGGGAAGCGACATGCGTCTACTGTCCGTCAAAGAATGCGCCGAAAAATGGCAGATATCAGAACGAAGCGTCCGAAACTACTGTTCATTGGGGCGCATCGGCGGAGCTGTCCTTGAAAAAGGCGAGTGGCGCATTCCGGACGAAGCCGAAAAGCCGCCTCGCAAGAACCGTCTTCGGGTCTTGCCCAAAAGCGTCGGCCAAATTCTAAGGCTTGAGATGAAATCGCGCGTAAGGGGACGTCTCTACCACCAGGTGCAGGTCGACCTCACCTACAACTCCAACCACATTGAGGGGGGACGGCTTACACATGAGCAGACGCGCTGGATATTCGAAACGTCGACGATCGGCGCCGTGGCGGACGACCTGCCGGTCAACGACATCGTTGAAACGGCGAACCATTTCCGCTGCATCGACACGATCATTTCCACCTTCACCGACCGCCTCACGGAACCATATGTCAAACGCCTCCATCTCCAATTGAAAAACGGCACTTCGGATGGCAGAAAGCCATGGTTTGCGACGGGCGACTACAAGCGTCTCGTGAATTCCGTGAACGACGTCGAAACGACACGTCCTGAAGACGTCCACGACGAGATGAAAGCCCTTCTCGCATGGTATGAATCCGCGCCGCCGTCCTTTGAACGAATCCTCGACTTCCACGTCCGCTTCGAGACAATACATCCGTTCCAGGATGGAAACGGACGCATCGGACGGCTGCTCATGTTCAAGGAATGCCTCCGCGCCGACATTCTTCCGTTCATCATCGACGACTCGCTCAAGAGGTTCTACTATCGCGGACTCCACGAATGGCCGAAGGTCAGGGAATATCTCCTCGACATCTGCAGGACCGGGCAAGACCGCTTCGCTGCGTTGATGCGCCATTACGGTCTTTGACCCTCACAGAGGCGAAAACGGCAGGAGGCGGTCTGCGGCGCAAACGTGAAAAGGCGCGAAAGCGACGTCACGAGACGGCGGGCGGGCGGCCCTGCCGGCGTTCAGGAGACCGGCAGCCTGACGCCGCCGGGGCGGAGGACGGAGACGCGGCCGCCGGGATCGACCTTCACGACGGCGGAGGCGACGCCGCCCGGAGAGGGACCGTCGTCCACCACCACGTCCGCCGAGAGGCCGACGTCCGCAAGCGCCTCGGCCGCGTCAACGGCGGGCCGGCCTCCGCTGAGGTTCGCGCTCGTCACGCGCAGAGTTCCGCCGCAGGCGGCGAGCAGTTTTCGCGTCCATTCGTGGTCAGGCACGCGGAGGCCCTCGTACGCGCCGCCGGCGGCCGGGAGGACGAGCGTGAGGGCGCCGGGCCAGAACTCGTCCGCAAGGCGCTGCGCGGCCGACGGCAGGGGACTGCCGAGAAAGGCGGCGGCGGCGGCGGAATCGGAAGCCAGGAGGGCTATCGGCTTCTTCGCCTCCCGTCCCTTGATCGTGTAGAGACGGTCGACGGCGGCGGGGAAGGCGGGATGGGCGGCGAGGCCGTAGACGGTGTCCGTCGGTATCACGGCCACGCCGCCCGCATTGAGAAGCGCCGCAGTCTCGCGGACCGCGGCGTCGCTGCATTCGACGATTCTCATTCTCGGCGGGACCGGAAGCTACCGCTTGTCGAGTTCGTTGATCTTGACGTTGCGGAAGTACGGCTTCGCGCCGCCGTGCATTCCCTGAAGGCCGATCGCGCCCTTCGTGGGGAGTTCGGCGAGGGGACGGGAGAGCCACGGCGGGATGGGGGTGCCGTCGGGGTTCTTCTTCGCGCTCGTGAACCTGGCCAGGCTCGTGTCGACGGTTATCTCGTCGTTGACGGCGACCTTGATGCGCTTGCCCTGCGCCCATATCGTCATGCGGTTCCACTCGCCGGCGGGCTTGACGGAGCTCTTCTCCGGGCCGACGTGTCCGTAGACGCTTCCGTTCTTCAGGCGCGGCGCGTCCTTCTTCCACTTGTCGGCGTTGTCGTCGAGGAGCTGGATCTCGACGGAGTTGGGAATCCAGTTGGCGACGTCGGAGCAGTAGACGATCACGCCGGAGTTCGCGGCGGGGTCGAGCTTGTATTCGAGGTCGAGAATGAAGTTCTCGTATTCGCCCTTGAACCAGAGGGCGCTGTCCACGGTGGAGAACATTCCGCCGTCGGCGGTGCGCGACCAGGCGCCGGCCTTAAAGCTGGCCACGTTCTCAAGCGGCGTGCCGACGTCGCCGAGCAGATTGCGCCATCCGTCCGCAGACGTGTCCGGATGAACGCCGGCCATGCACGCGCCGGCGGCCATCGCCAACGCCCCAACAAGAATTCTGCATTCCATCTATCAGTTCCTTTCGTTCCATGCGATGCGGGACGCCGAAGGCCCGGCGTCCGTCACGCGGGAAGCATTATAGCAGAAAATCCCATCCGCGTCCTCCATGCGCTCTCCGCAGAGGAAAAAACGCAAAGAGGCCGCGGCGCAGACGCCGCGGCCTCCTCATGCTAAGGCATGCTGGCCTTTTCGGAATCAGAATTCCTGCGAACGACGACGGGAGCGATTCCGAATGCGCGCACGGGCGGATTTCTTCCGCGCCTTGACGCACGGCTTCTCGAAGTACCGCTGATCGCGAAGCGTCTTGATGATGCCCTCCTTGTCGAGGATCTTCTTCAGACGCTTCAAGCCGCGTTCGACGGACTCGTTTTTCTTCAGCTTGAGCTGGATCGACATGCCTTTTTCACCTGCCTTTCGTTTTCCGGCTCTTGGGACGCCGGTAGATTTGGCGGACAGTATACCATTTGGCGCCGCCGAAATCAAGTCCCGACGCCGGGCTACTTTTTCTCGAGGACCAGGCAGCGGTTGCCCGTGCCGAACGCGTCCACGTAGGCCTGCGTGGCGGGGCCGTACGTCTCGCGCCTGGCCGTCGTCTCGGAGATCGTGCCGAACTGGTCGCCGGCGCGGCCGATGAACAGGTTGTCCGTCATGGTGGGCATGGAGGACGAGCCGTCCTCGTTCTTCAGCCCGCTGCAGATCTGGACGAGCATGTCGCCCGATTCGCAGAAGACGTTTTCGCGCACGACGTAGTTCTTCGCGCGGTTGCGGTCGCCGTGGTACCACGCCTTGATGTGGGCGCCCTCGTTCCGGTCGGGCCTCTGCTCGCAGAATCCGCGCCCGGCGTCGATCATGACGTTGCGGTCGAAGAGCAGGTTCTCCATGCGGCTGGGGTTGCCGTTCTTCGCCGTGAGGAAGTACTCGATCGAGTAGTTGCACTTCTCGAACACGTTGTCCACGTAGCGGACGTTCTTCTCGTCGCAGCGCTCCATGCCCTTCGATTCGGGGATGTTGAACTGGTGCGTGACGCCCGCGTCGTAGATCTGGGAGAAGCAGCAGTTGGTGACGACATATCCGTCGCAGGCGCCGTAGATCTCGACGGCGTTCCCCAGGCGCGTCGGGTAGTCGCGTCCGAAGATCCCCTCGGCCTGGATAGATCCGCCGATCCACGCGAACTCGCAGTTGGAGACCTTGAGGTTGCGGCACGTGCCGGCGCCGACGCCGTGGACGCCGACGTACTTGACGGTGAAGTTGTCGATCGCCACGTCGCAGGCGCCGCCCACGCCGAAGCCGTGGCACTTGACGTTGAACTCGATCGACTTGAAGCGCGAGCCGGGGTTCGTCTCGCTGTAGAGGTAGACCTTGCCGGTGCCGCCCTTGTAGTAGTCGTGCCAGAAGTGGAGGTCCGTGTCGAGGTCGCGGTAGGAGTTGAACGGACGGCCGGTGAACTTGTTGAACTTCTTTCCGGTCTTCCTGTCGGTGCGGATGACGATCTTGACGGCGCACGCGGCGCCGTCGTCGAAGACGAGCGTTCCCACGTCGCGCGTGTCCATCTGGTAGGCCCAGACGCGCGGATTGTCGGTCTGCACCCACTTGGACGGGTCGGCGCCGTTCGCGGGCGAGCCGTATACGCAGGGCTTGGGGCCCTTCCCGTACGCGGTGTACGTAACGCCGCTCCTGACGGGGACGGTACCGCGGTAGACGCCGCCGCGCTCGAAGAGGACGACGGAGCCGGGGGCGAGCGTTTCGCGGCCGAGGCGCGCGGAGGTCTTCCACGCCGTCTGCGGCGTCCGCCCGTCGGCAGCGTCGTCACCGGACTTTTCGGAGAGGTAGTACTTCGGCGCGTCCGCGGGGACGTCGCCGTTCGGCGTTGCGCGGATCTCGGCGATTCGCCTGTCCGCCCACGCGCGCACGACCGCGCGCGGGTTGTCCGAGCGCGCGACCTGTTCGATTCCGCATTCCGGCACGCAGCCGGCGCCGAAAGCCGCCCCAAGGGCCAGCAGAAGAGTCTGTTTCATGTTCATGCGCCGATTATAGCAAAAAACGCGGACGTTCGCCTATTCGCAGCCGTGCCACTTGCCTATGCGCGGCGGTTGTGCGATAATTGTCCGCATGGCAACCAACCGACACAGAGGTCCCCGGGAGATCCTTTCCGGCGGAGAATGGATATACGGGCGCAAGCCCGTTCTTGAAGTGCTGCAGGCGGAGAGGCGCAAGATCCGCGAGATGATCCTGCCGCCGCCCGAAAAGGGCGAGGCGGACGAGATCGCCTGGTTCAGGAAGGTCGCGCGCGAAATGGGCGTCGTCGTCCATTCCGAAGACCGGAAGCGCCTGGACGCGCTTGCGCGCGGCGGAAACCACCAGGGCGTCGCGGCGAAGGCGGACTCCTATCCGTACGTTCCCTTCGAGGAGATAGTGGAGGAGGTGGAGGCGGACGAGAACGCGCTTGTCGTGGTGCTGGACCATCTCGAGGACCCGCAGAACGTCGGCTCGATCCTCCGCAGCGCCTGCGCCGCCGGCGCGACGGGCGTCGTCATCCCGGAGGACCGCGGCGCGGGCGTCACCCCCGCCGTCGTGCGCGCGTCGGCCGGCGCGAGCGAGTACCTGAAGGTGGCGCGCGTCGTCAACGTCGTGCGCGCGATGAAGCGCCTCCAGGAGTCCGGCACGTGGTTCACGGGGCTTGACTGGGGCAAGGACGCGCGGGCTTACACGGACGTCGACTTCAAGGGCCGCACGGGGCTTGTCGTCGGCGCGGAGGGCGCCGGGGTGTCGCGCCTCGTCCGCGAGACGTGCGACTTCGTCGCAGTGCTGCCGATGGTCGGACGGATCGAATCGCTCAACGCCGGCGTCGCCGCCGCGATCTGCCTCTACGAAGTCCTGCGCCAGCGCGGCGTGAAGGGCAAGTGAACGCACACGACAAGGAGAACGAGAAAATGAGAAAAATCGCAGCAGTCGCCGTCGCCGCGCTTGCGCTCTGCGGCGCCGCCGCGGACGACGACTTCCAGGCAAACCCCGTCCCGGCCATCGGGCAGAACGCGAAGGACAGCAAGGCGTTCGACCCGGCGAAGAAGGGGCCGCGCGTGCTCTTCGTCGGCAACTCGATCACCCTGCACGGGCCGCGCCCGTCGATCGGATGGACGAACAACTGGGGCATGGCGGCGAGCGCGCGCGACCTGGACTACGTGCACCGCCTCCAGAGGAAGATCGCGGCGGCAAGCCCAGACGCGCAGTGCTGTCTCCTCCAGGTGGCCGGCACGTTCGAGCGCTCCTTCTTCAAGCCCGGCTGGTCGTGCGAGGCGAACTTCAAGTGGGCGCGCGAGTTCCGTCCGGACGTCGTCGTGATGTTCTTCGGCGCGAACGTCCCGCGCGAATACGACGCGGGGACGATGTCCCCCGCGCCCGCCCGCTCGTTCGGCGACGCGCTTGAATCGTTCCGCGTGTACCTGGACCCGGACGGCAAGGCGCGCTTTCTCGTCTCGCAGGGCTTCTACGTCCGCCCGAAACTCGACGCGGAGAAGGAGGCCGTCGCGAAGAGGCACGGCGACGTCTTCGTGGACATGACGGACGTCCGCGCCCGCAAGGACGCGCACGGACGCTACAACCACCCCGGCGACCTCGGCATGGAGCTGATCGCAGAGCGCTTCTGGCACCACGTCGAGCCGCTCGTCCGCGATTTCAGGCCGCGCCAATGACAGTCGCCGACGTGCCGGCGGTGGACAGGATCCTCCGAAGGGAGTTCCTGGCGCACGACTCGCCGATAATCGAGCTCATCGAGGCGCAGACGCGCGACCCGTTCTGCGTCCTAGTAGGCACAATCCTCTCCGCCCGCACGAAGGACGCCTGCACCGCCGGCGCGGTACGCCGCCTCTTCGCCGCCATGGGCGGCAGGGCGACGCCGGACGCGCTGGAGCGCATTCCACTTCCAGACCTCGAATCGCTCATCTATCCCGTCGGCTTCTACCGCGACAAGGCGCGCCACCTCCACGCCCTCCCGGGCGTCCTGCGCGAGAGGTTCAACGGCGTCCTCCCGAAGACGGTGGAGGAACTGTGCGAACTGCCGGGCGTCGGGCGCAAGACCGCGAACCTCACCGTCACCGTCGGATTCGGCCTCCCCGCGATATGCGTCGACGTCCACGTCCACCGCATAATGAACCGCATGGGGCTGATCCGGACGAAGACGCCGCTCGAAACGGAAATGGCGCTCCGCTCGATCCTTCCCGTCCGCCACTGGAAGACCTGGAACTCGCATTTCGTCTCGTTCGGACAGACCAGGTGCTTCCCGCGCAATCCCAACTGCGCCGGCTGCCCCGTCGCGAAGTGCTGTGACTCCGCAGGGAAGGACGCCGGCGCCAAATAGCAGGAGACCATGACCATGGACAAGCTCATAGACGCAATCATGAACGCCAGGCACGTCGCCGCCCTGACAGGGGCCGGCGTGAGCACTCTCTGCGGCATCCCCGACTTCCGCGGCCCGCAGGGCCTCTACGGCAAGCCCGGCGCCGAAAGGATGTTCGACGTCGACTTCTTCGACCGCGACCCCTCGCTCTACTACGGGGGATGCCGCGAACTTGTCTACGGCCTTGAGAGATTCAGGCCAGGCCCCGTCCACTTCGCGCTCAAACACCTGGAGGAACTGGGACGCCTCGACGGAATCTCCACGCAGAACATCGACATGCTCCACCAGAAGGCCGGCTCGTCCCGCGTCCACGAAATCCACGGCTCGCCGCGCTTCCACCACTGCCGCTTCTGCGGCGCGGAGAAGACGTTCGAGGAAATATGCGAGGCGATCAGGGCGGCCGGCGACGCCCCCGGATTCGTACCGCGATGCAGATGCGGCGGGCCGTTCAAGCCGGACATCACGTTCTTCGGCGAATCCCTGCCGGAGGGCGCGTACATGAGGAGCGTCGAACTCATGGCCGGGGCGGACGTCCTGCTCGTCCTGGGGACTTCGCTCACTGTCTATCCTGCAAACACGCTTCCGGACCACACCCTGAAGGCCGGCGGAAAGGTCTTCATCGTCAACGCGCAGCCGACAGGGCTGGATTCCAGCGCGGCCGGAAGGTGGCCGGACCTGGCGGAGTTCGCCGAAAGGGTCCTGGCGCTATGAGAGCGCACTGCCTCATTGCGGCGGCGGCCATTGTTTCAACCTCCGCCTTCGCCGAACGGATCGTGTGGCTTGAGGACGTCGACCGCTCCGCCATGTCGTGCGGCTACGGGCGTCCGCTCGTCGGGCGTTCGGTGGACGGCGGGCTTCTGCAGCTCGGTGGCAGGACGTACGAGCGCGGGCTCGGAGTCCACGCCTACAGCGCCCTTGAAGTGCCGGTCGGCGGAAACGCCCTGCGCTTCGAGGCGGACGTCGGAATCGACGACGAGATGAAGGACCGTCGAAAGGCGTCGGTCGTCTTCAACGTGTGGACGGACGGACGCCTCGCCGAATCCTCCGGCGTCCTGAAGCGCAGAAAGCGCACCCACCACTTCAACGTGGACCTCACCGACGTCCGGGTCGTGATGCTGGAGGTGACGGACGCTGGCGACGGAAACGACAGCGACCACGCCGACTGGGCGAACGCCTTCTTCGCGTTCAAGGACGGGACCGGCCTCGCAAGCGCCGCCGACGTCACGGAGCAGCTCGGCATTCTCACTCCGCCCGTCCCGTCCGCCCCGCGGATCAACGGACCCGCCGTCGTCGGCGTCCGCCCCGGCAGCCCGATCCTCTACCGCGTCCCCGTCAGCGGCGCGCGTCCGATGAAGATCGACGTCGCCGGCATCCCGCCAGGCGCCTACTACGACGCGAAAAGGCAGAGCGTCAACGGCGCCGTCGCGACGCCCGGCGAACACGCCCTCCGCATCGTCGCGGAAAACGCGCACGGCAGGGCGGAGCGCACCGTCCGCCTCGTCGTGGGCGAGAAGATCGCCCTCACGCCGCCGATGGGCTGGAGCAGCTGGAACGCATTCGCGGGCGCCGTGACGGCGAAGAAGGTCAAGGCCGCCGCGGACGCGATGGTGGCAAGCGGACTTGCGGACCACGGCTGGAGCTACGTGAACGTGGACGACTTCTGGCAGAACAGACCCGGAGAGAAGGAGGACAAGACGCTCATGGGCCCGCCCAGGAACGAGGACGGGACAATCGGCGTCAACGCGCGCTTCCCGTCCATGCCCGCCCTCGCGGAATACGTCCACGCGCGCGGCCTTCGCGTCGGCCTCTACTCCTCGCCAGGCCCCACCACCTGCGGCGGATGCACCGGCAGCTGGATGCACGAGCTCCTCGACGCGCGGACGTACGCGGAATGGGGCTTCGACTTCCTGAAATACGACTGGTGCAGCTACGGAAGCGTCGCACAGGGCGTCGGCCTTGAGCGCGCCCGCCTCCCGTACCTCCTGATGGGCAGCGCGCTTCGGACCCAGAACCGCGACATCGTCTTCTCCCTCTGCCAGTACGGCAGCGAGAACGTCCCGTCGTGGGGGGCGACCGCCGGCGGACAGTGCTGGCGCACGACCGGCGACGTCTTCGACAACTGGGGCAGCGTCTACGGCAGCGTCAGGGCGCAGGCGAACCTCTGGCACTGGTCCGGCCCCGGCTCCTGGAACGACCCCGACATGCTCTGCGTCGGAAAGATGGCGTGGAACAAGTACGCAGGCTCCCGCCTCACGCCGAACGAGCAGTACACGCAGATATCGATGTGGTGCCTCATGGCCGCGCCGCTGACAATCGGATGCGACCTTGAAAAAATGGACGACTTCACGCTCTCCCTTCTCGTGAACGACGAAATCCTCGCCATCGACCAGGATCCGCTCGGAGCGGGGGCGGCGAAAGTCGCGGCGGACGGCGTAGGGGAGGTCTGGGCGCGTCCGCTTGCCGACGGCTCCGTCGCGGTCGGCCTCCTCAACGCCGGCCTCGTGCCGATGGAAATCGGATTCGACCTCGAAAAGGCCGGGCTTCTCGGCACGTGGAAGGTGCGCGACGTCTGGCGGCAGAAGGACGAGCCGCAGGTCACGGGTCTCTACGCGAAGAACGTGTTCGGACACGCCACGCACGTCGTGCGCCTGTCGCCGGACGCCGACGGCCGTCTGCGGGACGACATCCGCGACGTGCGCGACAACGCCTGGCGGCGGATTCTCGAACGCCGGCGCCCCGTCGACCCGGCCGCGGCGAAAAAGGCCGCCGCCGACTGTCCGCAATGCCTTGAAAAACGCGGCCGGAAATGAACCGGCAGATTTGAAAGGACTTCGACAAGATGACGCCCGCATGGTCAGTACATCCCGACGAATGGAAACCGCTCCTGAAGGAACGCGGACTCCGCCCCTTCCGCGCAGACCAGATACTCCAGTGCCTCTACCGCGACTACATCATGGACTGGGACGACGCAACCACCCTTCCAAAGGACCTGCGCGAAACGCTCAAGACGGAGTTCCCGCTTCGTCCGCCGAAGGTCGCGGCGGAGGACAGGGCGGAGGACGGGACTGCGAAGCTGCTGCTTGAGATGGCGGACGGGCAGTCCGTCGAGACGGTCGTCATCCCCGCGCAGGGACGCCTTACGCAGTGCATATCGACCCAGGTCGGATGCGCCATGGGATGCGCGTTCTGCGCAAGCGGCAGCCGCGGCCTCGTGCGCTCGCTTACGGCGGACGAGATCGTGGGCGAAGTCCTCTGCGCGCAGTCCCTCTACGCGACGCCGGAGAACAGGCGGCAGGGATCCGGCCTCTGCCTGACGAACCTCGTCGTGATGGGGATGGGCGAGCCGTTCATGAACTACGACGAGACGATGAGGGCGCTGCGCATCATCAACGCCGGACGCGGCCCGAACCTCGGAGCCCGGCACATAACGCTTTCCACGTGCGGCGTCGTGCCGGGATTCGGGAAACTCGCCGCCGAAGGGCTGCAGTTCGAGTTGTCTGTGTCGCTCCATGCGCCGAACGACGAACTGCGCTCCCACCTCATGCCGGTCAACAGACGCTGGCCGGTAGACGAACTTATAGAGACGTGCCGCAGCTACACGCTTTCGACGGGGCGGGTGATAACGTTCGAGTACACGCTCGTGAAGGGTCTCAACGATTCGCGCGCGTGCGCGGAGGAACTTGTGCGCCTTCTGAAGCGCCTTCCGTCGTGCAAGGTCAACCTGATCCCACTTTCGCCGGTCGACCACCGCCCGGACCTCCACACGCCGGAGGAAAGCACGATGATGGCGTTCCTCGACGTGCTGATGAAAGCGCGAATCCAGACGATGCTGCGCCGCAGCCGCGGAAAGGACGTCGCCGCAGCCTGCGGACAGCTGCGCCTCCGGCACGGGCGCGCAGTCTGCCAGACCCCTTCCTCCGTCGTCGCAGACGGACGGGAATGAGCCGGTCGACTGCTAGGCAATGGCCTGATTCACTGCCGGCGGCGGTTTTCCGCGCCAGAATCGCCAACTGGGCGAAGCGCCTTCCTGGGGCTGGGCGAATCGGCGGAGGGCTCCAGCATGAGCGAGCGGAAGCGCTCGACGTCGGCGGAGCTGAAGCCCAGCGACTTGACGTAGCCCTCCGCCTTTTCCCGCAGCGTTGCGCCTGGATAGGGCGCGAAGACCTGCATCAGGTCGTCGAAGCGTCCGAAGTCGAATGAATCGTTGCCCCTTGAGCGTTCGCTGAACTCGTAGTCGCGGCGAAGGTCGTCTTCGCACACGCCAAGCAAGGCCCCGAGCACGACGGCGACGGTTCCGGCGCGATCGCGTCCGCGCTGGCAGTGGAAGAGAATAGGATACGCCGTCTCGTCGAGGAAGACGCGAAACAATTCCGCGAACGCGGCGCGTCCCCTGCGCGACACGAGGCCGACGTACGCCTGCGACGGGATATGCCGCCACGCGACGGATCCGCCAAGCGGCGACCCTTCCATCCCCTCGCATTCCCTGTCGTTGCGCAGGTCGACGTCCGTCCTGACGCCGAGGACGTCCACGAGATGGAGCCGCGAACGTTCGGGCAGAGTCCTGTCGCCCCGATACCAGCGGCGGTAGCTGCGGTTGAGGGCTCCAGAGCGGAAGACGCGCCCCATGCGGACCTTTCGCCCGTCAAGCCCGGTCCATCCGCCAATATCGCGCATGTTCTCCACGCCGGGCACGTCGTGCACGACAATGCCGTCGACAACGTACGAACGTGGAGCGGCGGCGTCAGACAGATGAAACGCCGCCAGCGCGATCCCGGCGACGGAGACGAGCGCGACGACGGCAATGAGGCATCTTCCAAGACGTTTTTTCATGCCGCGCATTATGCCACACGCACATGGCGGCAAAGTTGCCCGAACATTGCCGTTTGGCAACATTGAAGATTAAGTGGTTAAGTTGGGTCCCATAACGGCGAGACGATATCGTGCGAGCAGCAAGTACGCACTCGCGACAAGATGACCCGCGCCGAGAAATGGGAGACGCTCGACGACGATCTTCCATACACAGGCAAGGACCTCGACAGGAAAGTCGTAAACAAGAGCCAGATTCGCACAGTCATCTTGGAGTTCCAAAATGTCTTGTACTCCAAACTCTTCCCTCGCAGATCCGGCAGACATGTGCCAAAGACCCTCATTTTCGCCAAGGACGATTCGCACGCAAACGACATTGTCGACATCGTGCGCGAAGTGTTCGGCGAGGGCAACGATTTCTGCAAGAAGGTCACGTATCAGGGCGACGAAAATCCAAAGAGCATACTGTCGCAGTTCAGGAACGACTACTATCCCCGCATCGCCGTCACCGTCGACATGATTGCGACGGGCACGGACATGAAGCCGCTCGAATACCTTGTCTTCATGCGCGACGTTCGCAGCGCAAACTATTTCGAGCAGATGAAGGGACGCGGAACGCGTACCATTGACGTTGAGGCGCTCAAGAGGGTCACGCCGGACGCCAAAGACGGCAAACAGCACTACATCCTTGTCGATGCGATCGGCGTGACGTCGTCGATGAAAGTCATATCAGGCGATTTCGAGAAGAAGCCGGGCGTCTCGCTCAAGGAACTTCTGCAAAAGGCCGCGCTTTCACAACTGACCGCCGACGAGGGGTCGTCGCTTGCGAGATGCCTTGTAAAACTCGGAAATGTGTTGACGAATGACGAACAGGCGAAGATTGCGCAGCTGACGGGCGGCAAAGACCTTAAATCCGTGGCCAAAGACCTCCACTGCGCATTCGACCCCGACAACGTCAGCTCCGCTGCGACAGCGGAGAAGATTGCAGACCCCAACCTGTCCGACGACGAAGCGAAGGCAAAGACCGAAGAGAGACTTCAAAACGAGGCCACAAAGCCGTTCACCGGGGTTCTGAATCAGTTTCTTGTGAACGAGTGGAACTGGCAGATTCTTAAGTCAAAAACCGGAACCGAACTGAAAGACTGCTACGAGAAACTTCTCGCCGTCCTCGGCAGCGAGCCAGGCATGCTTGGACAGATGTTCCTTCAGGCGAAGAACCATATCGGCACTCCGGCTCGTCTTGCAGGGGTGATAGACATGATCATCGGGCGCGAGACTTGGAGCGGAATGAACACCGACCTTAAAGGCGACATCTACGAGGAGCTTCTTGCCAAGACCGCCGAAGACAAGAAAAGCGACGCTGGACAGTACTTCACCGCCCGCGCCCTCATGTCGGCAATCATGCAGTGTGTCCGTCCACAGCCGGGCGAGACGATCTGCGACCCCGCCCGCGGAACGGGTGGATTCTTCCTCAAGGCATACGAATACATCCTCGAACGCTTCGCGGACACAATGAACGTTCACCAGAAGAAGTTTCTGCGCGACGAGACTTTCTCCGGAAACGAGATCGTGCCCACCACGCGCCGCCTTTGCCTGATGAACATGTATCTGCACAACATGGGCACTCTCGACGGAGCGGTCCCCATTGAACTCAAGGACGCGCTCGTGTCCTCGCCGTCAACCCTTGTGAAGATCGTCGCGACGAATCCTCCGTTCGGCAAGAAAACCGCCCAGACCGTCATCAACGAGGAAGGCGAGGAGAGCAAGGAGAAACAAATCTACAACCGCCAGGACTTCTGGTGCGTGACCTCGAACAAGCAGTTGAACTTCGTGCAGCACATCCGGACCCTGCTGCGCACGGACGGGCGGGCGGCAGTCGTCTTGCCGGATAATGTCCTGTTCGAGAAAGGCGCGGGGGAAACGATCCGCAGGAAGCTTATGGACACGATGGATCTCCATACCATTCTCCGCCTCCCGACTGGAATCTTCTACGCGCAGGGCGTAAGGGCAAATGTCCTCTTCTTCGATGCCCGTCCTGCCTCAAAGAACGTCCAGACAAAGGAAGTGTGGGTTTACGACTATCGCACGAACATCCACCATACATTCAAGCCGAATCCGATGCGAGAAGAGGATCTTGCAGATTTCGTCAAATGCTACAATCCGGAAAACCGCCACAAGAGGCATGAGACCTGGAGCGAATCTAACCCGGACGGACGCTGGCGCAAGTTTTCATACGACGAGATCGTCAAGCGCGAAGCGACAAATCTCGACTTCAAGTGGATCAAGGAGAAGTCGGATTCCGTGGAGGACGTCTCGCTTTCCGAACTCATTGACGAACTCAAATCGCACCGAGAGGCGTATGCTGCAGCCATCAATGGACTTGATGCAGCCCTTGCGGAGGTCGGTGAATGACCACCGTCGAGAAAATCAAGGCGAAGATTCTCGACCTCGCCATTCGCGGCAAGCTCGTGCCGCAAGATTCCGCTGACGAGCCAGCGCGCGTTCTCCTTGAACGTATCAAGGCGGAGAAGGCGGAACTCGTCAAGGCCAAGAAGATAAAGAAGGACAATAATCCTTCCGAAATCGTCGTCGGTTCCGATGGGATGCCCTATGAGACCGTAAACGGCAAGACGAAGTGCATACAGGATGAAATCCCGTTTGAACTGCCGAAAGGCTGGGCGTGGGCAAGGTTGGGCGAGATTTCCAATTATGGGAAATGCCAAGGCGTGTCTGCAGGCGAAGTCTCTGCCAACACATGGTCGCTCGCTCTTGAAGACATTGAAAAAGGAACTGGAAAACTACTTGTTCGCAAACTTGTACAGGCCAAGCCATCGACAAGCTCAAAACACGGTTTTAGAAAAGGAATGTTGTTGTACAGCAAATTGCGCACCTATTTGAACAAGGTACTCATTGCCGACATGGACGGAGTTTGCACATCTGAAATAATCCCAATTTCCTTTGAAGGAGGAATATTACCTACGTTCATGCGAATAATCTTGATGTCGCCATACTTTCTTTCATACACGGCAAGTAAGGATTATGGCGTCAAGATGCCTCGCCTCGGCAAGTCAGACGCGCGAGCGGCACTCATTCCAATTCCCCCCCTCGCCGAGCAGAGGCGCATTGTGGCGAAGGCCGAAACTAACTGCATACGCCGACAGGGCTGGCGTGGCGGCGGACGGGCTGGAAGCGACGGCGCGGCGGATTGAAAGGAAGATTCTCGACCTTGCCATTCGCGGAAAGCTCGTCCCGCAAGACCCGTCCGACGAGCCTACGGTCGAACTGCTGAAGCGCGTCGCCGCCGAGCGACAGGCGCTCGTAAAGGCAGGGAAACTGAAGGTGAGCAAGGCCGAAGCCACTTTCCTCCGCGCTTCCGATAGGCCCGCCTATGCGACGCCGGAGGGAGGGTCGCGCTCCTGCGCGACCGCCGACGCTCCGTTCCCCATCCCGCCGGGTTGGAAATGGGTGCGCCTGGGGGATGTGTCAAACTATGGGCAATGTTCGAGCGTAGGCGTCATCGACATTGATTCAAATACATGGTCGCCTGACCTGGAAGACATAGAGAAAGACTCTGGACGGCTTGTCGTGCGCAAGACCGCAGCGGAAAGGCAATCGGAAAGCAGCAGACATACGTTCACAAAAGGAACGTTGCTTTACAGCAAGCTCCGCACATACCTGAACAAGGTTCTTGTCGCCGACATGGACGGCGTATGTACGTCCGAAATCGTTCCCGTGGAATTGCACGGCGGCATCAGCGCGGAATATGTCCGCCTTGTCCTGATGTCGCCGTACTTTCTGGAATACACGGCTTCAAGGGGCTATGGCGTGAAGATGCCGCGTATTGGGACGAATGACATGAGGGCGACGTCCATCCCCCTCCCACCCCTTGCCGAGCAGAAGCGGATTGTGGCGAAGGTCGAGGGGGTGAAAGCCCTGTTGGACAATCTGAAAAGCCGATTTTAGCCGCTGTCACATTTGACTGTGAGACATGTTCATCCCTACACGAGTTTGCAAACTCGTGTAGGGATGAAATCGTTCAGGAGAGACAGAGTTCGGAAAGTCCTAGGACTGCTTTTGAAGGATGCGGGACGGCTCTCGTTCTCGCAGGAAGGCCGTGGCGGATGGGCGTTTCAACTTCCGCAAAACCATTGCGGCAAAGCGTTCGGCGATGCTTCAGGACTGTTCTGGCGGATATTCGGAGCTGTCGGCCAATCTCCTCGCAATCGACCCATCCGCCGGTCTTCAGCAGATACTTCATCATTTTGACGGCATTCGACGTCCGCAGCGCCGAAAAGAGCGCAATGACCTCTTCGTCGCTTCTGCCTTCCTGAAACATCCCCATGACGATTTCCATCACCCTGCCGGCCTGTGGGACAATGGGGTCGGACTTGAACTCGTAGAACACGTTGACGGACTTTCGCCTTGCATGGATCAGTCCGCGAGCCTGCAGTTCCTTGAGATAGAGACTTATCGTTCCCTTGCGCATCGCCGTCTGGCGCACCATACCCATGACCGTCAACGACTTCTCCTTCATCAAGATCCGCAGGATGCGAAGCCGCACGGGGTTTGCTACGACACGGCACGTTTTCCACAAGGTCGGCGACAGCGCGTTCAATTTTGTCGGGGTGCGTTTCATGGCGGTGATTATACCATCCCTGCACGAGTTTGCAAACTCGTGTAGGGATGGTGTTGCCAAAATATGCAGAATCGTCTGCAGGACAGAAGGCCTCATGACACTTAGTTTCGCTATCATGGCTGACCTTGCGAAAGGGAACTGCCATGATAGACCTTGAAGGATTCGACGCATTCCTGCGGAGGACAAACAAGTCGGACAACACAATCGCCTCGTATCTCTATGCATTGCGGCAGTTCGCCGCGCTTCACGCGAAGATCGACAGGCAAACGCTTGGCCCGCACAAGGCGTATCTGCTTGAACACTTCAAGCCGAAGACGGTCAACGTACGACTGCTTGCGCTCAACTGCTACGCCGGAAGCATCGGCAAGCCCGAACTCAAGATTCCGCTCGTGCGCATACAGCAGAAGCCGTTCCTCGAGAATGTCATCAGTGACGCCGACTACGCGTACTTCAAGCGGCGGCTGGACAATCCGTCGGAACGGTACTGGTACTTCGTCGTTCGCTTCCTTGCGGCGACGGGTGCGCGCATCAGCGAACTTCTCCAGTTGAAGGTGGAACACGTCGTCCTGGGACATGTCGACCTCTACTCCAAGGGTGGCAAGATGCGCCGCATCTACATCCCTCAGAAACTTGTTGAAGAGTCGTTGTCTTGGCTCTCTTCGCGCAATCAAACGACAGGCTTCATCTTCGTCAACCGAAGCGGCGAACGCATCACGGCAAGAGGAATCGCCGCGCAGCTGAAGAAACTGGCAATCAAGTACAAATTGAATCCTGCGGTTGTCTGTCCACACTCATTCCGCCACCGGTTTGCCAAGAACTTCCTTGAAAGGTTCAACGACATATCACTGCTTGCAGACCTCATGGGACATGAAAGCATAGAGACGACGAGAATCTACCTCCGACGCACAAGCACGGAGCAACGCTCAATCGTCGATAGGGTTGTGACGTGGTGAAGTTTGCGGAACGATGTCCTTCGCAATTGGCGTGAAAATCCCGCCGCTATCATTCCGCAAATGTGATATCACATACGGACAAGAACGAAATGGTAATAATATACGAATCGTGCGAAGAAACCGCCAAGCGACAGCGGACCTCCGCTCGGCGTGTACATGTTCTCTGCGCAAACAGATAGGGCGAAGGCGCTCGGCGCGACGGCAAACTGTGGATGATTCCGCAGACGACAGGAAAGCCGCTCGACGGTCGGACGAAACGCAGGCTTGTGATTCCCGCAGCCATGCGCGGAGAAATCATCGAAGTCGACAGTCTCAAGGACAAACTTGCCGACAGGCGCATTACGAGGCGTTCACGTCATGTCACGCCAAAGGCGACGGCGCGCCAATGCTTGCGATATTCGCGGAGCGTGAACGACCGAGACTTGCGGATTGCCTGTCTATTTTTACATTCGTGCCACTTGCCCGTATTTTAAGAGGGGAATCTCATTCCACCCCTACACGAGTTTGCAAACTCGTGTAGGGGTGGAATGTGCCGCTCATGCCAATCTGATTATGCCTGAAACCGTTATTTCAGTTTGTCAAGCAGGGCAAACAGTTCTTCGACCTTCGCCGCAATCCGCCTCTACTCGGCGAGGGGGGGGAAGAGGTACGATCAATTCGTTCAAGTATTCGGCTTTCAGATTCCTTATGTTTGTACCTTTGGATTTTTCGCGTATGTGCTTGCGGTAATAGTCTCCTAAAAAAACAAGTGGCAGCCATCCAGTTACCTCTTCCGATACAGCCCGCACAATTCTCAAAAAAGCACCGATCTGTACGCTGGGCATATCCTGGCGCACAATTGCCGGCCGTCCAATCACCGCACTGCTGCCCGTTGAGGCCACAACAACAACATCACCCTTTGAGACTGCCATTGTAGCGTCAGCATATACGTTCGGAAGGAACACATCATCATCGTAAAGGTAAACGTTTGCGTCTTCTTTGATATTACCTCCACGAAGTATTCGCACACCTTCATGTGTCACATCATTCTTCTGATATGATGCTCTAGCAATAATTTGAACGAGATTTCCCAACCTTGCCCACGCCCAGCCTTTCGGCAGTTCAAACGGGATTTCATCCTGCGTGCACTTCGTCTTGCCGTTTACGGTCCCATAGGCGGGCCTATCGGAAGCGCGGAAGATGACGGATTCGGCGGTGCGCGAGGACACGCGCCCTCCCTTTCGTCCACGAGAGGCACGACGCTCCCCTATGCGCTTCAGGAGTTCGCCCGCAGGTTCGTCGCACTAGTCTTGCGGAACAAGTATGCCTCTGATTGCAAGATCGATAATCACTACCATGCAATAGAGTGGCTTTAGAGTGCAGATATGTTGCGTTCTCTGCCATAAGCGCACGATTGGGAAATCGCTTCAAGAAGCGTGTGATGACGTATTCTGCCGAAATCTGTTTTTAGGGCGTTCCTTTCCGTCCCGGGCATGTGCCATCCAATGGCCAGTCGTTCAAAGCGCCCGGCAGATACGGCATTCTTTCGTCTGGCGGAGGCTTGTTCCGGCTCGATGCCACGCAATAGAAATCGCGCACGGATTCAAGCGAACGCCTCAGCCAGATCGTGTTCTTGATGACGGCAATCTATTCGATCCTGTACCCGGGAAGGTGTCATTGGACTATTTAGTGTCTGCCCAGCAATTCAAAGAGGAGCGCTACAGGCGGCTGTTCGCGTCGCGGCGCGGGGGAGGCGGACGACTCCACCTCGTGGCATTTCATCGAGATTCCAGAGGATGGCGCATGAACGCGCCGCAAGACGCCCTTTGTTGGGCAGACACTAAGTAGTTAAGTTGCTGTCTCTCATTTAGGCGCTTGACCACTCACGCACTTAACCACTTAACTACTTAACCACTTAATCCCCGAAGGGCGGGACAGACGGAATGGGAATCGAGGTTGGTCCACTCAAACGGGAAGGTGCGGCACTTGTCGGGCTTGACCGGGTTTATCAGGCAGAGGTTGTCCTCCGAGAGATAGACGCACGCGCCGTCCGGGCGGCTCTTGAGAATCAGTCCGCGCCTGTCGGGGGCGAGTTCCGTTTCGCTTTCGATGAACTTCGCCTCGTCCATGCGGAGATGCGCGGCTATGCGCGCGATCTCCGCATCGGACACGCGGACGATTCCGTTCTTTATCCGGCAGCAGGCGCCGCACGTCAGGCAGTGGAACGCCTTGCCAATGCCGTCCATCTCACTTCTCGCCCGGGATCTTCTCGTGCGGGCCGTACTCGACGGGGAACCAGGTGCGGCAGGCGTTGCCGGGCTCCCAGAGGTTCGCGGCGGAGGCGTAGTCGCAGAAGTGGATCGTCGGGAACGTGTGCCCTTCCGGGTTCTCGTGGTGCGAGCCGACGGGGAGGGATGCGGTGAACGCCATCCAGATGTCCTCGCTCGGGCTGCGGGCCGGCGTGAACGCTGGCGGATTTTCGGGACGCACGGCGCCGCTGCGGAAGACCTCGTCGATCGGGCCGTCGTTGAAGCGCGTGTCGCGCGCAAGCGCGATCGGGCCGCGGGAGAACGCCACGTAGTGGTCGAGCGTGTGGACCTGGACGGCCATGTCGAAATAGACGTCGACCACGTCGCCGATCGTCCATTCGCGGGAGAGGTTGCAGTACGTGCCGGGCCTGACGTCCTTGACGGGCTGTCCGTTGACCTTGACCGACGTGTTGCGGCTCCATGCGGGAATGCGCAGCGCGAGCGTGAACGGTCCCTTCTCGACCGTGTGGTTCGTCAGGCGCACGTAGCCGGTCTTCGGATAGACCGCGTAGGACTCGAAGACGACCTCCCTGCCGCTCTTCGGAAGCCTGATCTTCTGCTTGCCGGAGGCGTAGAAGTTCATGATCGCCGTGTCCCCGCTTGCCTGGAAGAGGGCGCGGAGGAACGCGAGGAAGCCGCGGGGGCCGTTCGCGTTGCAGCAGTTCGTGTGCATGTAGCAGTGGTGGTGGCCGCGGTAGCGGTAGCCGTTGAGCGGCGTGTAGGCGGCGAACTCGTCGCCCTGGCGGTTGAGGGAGGCGAGGTAGATGTTGTAGAACGCCTTTTCAAGCTCGTCCGCGTACTTCGGATTGCCGGTGATCGTCAGGAGCGTCTCCACGAAGCGCATCCACGTGGTGACGACGCACGTCTCCTGGAGGCGCGTGTAGGGGAGGTGCTGCTTCTTCGCGCCGTGGAACCAGGCCTCGGACGCCGCGCTGCCGCCGGCGACGTTGATCTCGTCGCGGATGATCTGGTCGCAGGTGGCGATGGCCGCGTCGAGGAGGTCCTTGCGCCCGGTGGCCTGCGAGTACTCGATCAGGCCCTGGTAGCAGCTCATCATCTCGTAGGCCTTCCAGCGGTTGTGCTTCATCACGTAGCCGCCGTGCGTGTCGGCCTTGTTCCCGTAGCCGTTGCGGTCCGCAACGGAAATGCCCTTGAGCGCGAGGTCGAGAAGGCGCGGGCCGTCCTCGGCCTCGGTCATGTCCTTGACGAGATACGTGGCGAAGTCGAGGTACTTTTTGTCCTTCGTGCGGTTGTAGAGCCACATGACGGGCTCCAGAATGGACGAGCTGGCGAATCCGCACCAGTTGCCCGTCTGGTAGAGCCGGCGGCCGCGGGCGCCGCCGGGGCCGAGCTGGGAGATCACGTAGTCGCACACGCGACGCGCGGCCTCAAGGGCCTTTTTGCCCTGCGCCGTCTCAGGCTGTCCGTCGTAGTAGTGCAGAAGTCCCATGATCGTGTACTTCATGCCCCAGACGTCCCAGCCCTCGCCGCAGCGAAGCTCGTCGGGGTAGTTGCCGATGTAGCCGCTGGGTTCCTGGCTCTTGAGGATGTTGGCGAGACCCGCGTCGATCTGCCTCTTCAGCTGCGCGTTCTGCGTGTACGTCCAGAACGGCACTGCGGCGTGCATGTACTTGCCCCAGAATTCGGTCTGCCACCAGTTCCGGCGTTCCGTCTTCTCCAGGAACGGCGCGGTGATGTATTCCGTGTCCGTCGCCAGAAGATGGTTGTCCAGCATCGTCCGGAGGCGCTCGCCCATCGGGCCCTTCAGCGTGACGTCGCCGTACGGGGCCACCACGTTCGCGGCGAAGAGGCCGAAGCCCGCCAGGGCCGCAGTTGAAAGAATCGTTCGCTTCATCATGTCCCTTCCTTTTTCTGCTTCTCCACTTCAGGTGGGAGATTCTATTTCATGTGCCTGTCCGCGAAGTCCATGTACTTCTCCCAGTCGTATGGGGTCAGCTTGTGCCTGCCTTCGCGAAGATGGTATCCCATGCGCTCCGGGCAGCCGTAGGCCTCCCAGACGTCGTGCGCGCGCGTCCACGCCTCCTTCTCGGCGGGCGGTCCCGCCCAGGGGTCTTCCGATGCGCTTGCGACGTAGCAGAGGCGCGGCGCGATGAGGCGGAGAAGGTCGTCCGAGTCGCGCTCTATCTCCGCGTCACGGCCGATCCACTTCGCGTAGTTCGGGCAGAACCAGTTGGGGAAGTTGTGGAGGATCTGGCCGATGTGCTCGCTCTTCGGGCAGTCGTAGTTGTTGAGCTTCGCGCCGCCGCAGCCGGAGTTGTTGGAAATGCCCATCGCGAAACGCGTGTCCTGCGCCGCCGCCCAGAGCGCGGTCTTGCCGCCGCGCGAATGGCCGATGACGGCGACGCGCCTGGCGTCCAGTTCCGGGCGCGTCTCGATCCAGTCCATGACGCGGCTGAAGCCCCAGGCCCAGGCTCCGATCGTGCCCCAGCCCGTCGCCGTGCGCTCTACGTCACGCGATGCCGGATCGCCGGTCGCCTGCCAGGCGATCACGCCGTCCGCCCATCGGGCGAGGTCCTTCGAGTAGAGCGCGGCGTTCGGGCAGACGTTGTTGAAGTTCCACGTCACGTAGGCGTAGCCGCGCGCCGTGATCGCGTTCGTCGGAATGCCGTCGTATACCGTGGGCGCGTATGGCGGCTTCGACGCGCAGGTATGGTCGCCGAAGACGAAGACGGGAACGGGGCGGTCCTTCGACGCGCCCGCCGGAAGGGCGAGCGTTACGTCGATGCGGATCTTCCCGCCCGCGAACGACACGCTGCGCTCGCCGATCGTCTCGTCCGCCGGACGCCCGATCGGCGTCCGGCCGAACTGGTTGTCCTCGAACCAGCGCAGGACCGCCGCGCGGTCGCGCTCCTCCCACGCCCTGACGCGGGCGTCGTCGCGCCCCGCCGCGCGGGAAAACGCGGCGGACAGGCACAGAACGCCGCAGATGGCCATGATGCTGTTTTTCATGGACTTGATTATAGCACAACTGCGGCGCTGGCGGGGAGGGCGATCCGCCTAGCGGAGGATCACCATCGTGCCGTGGGCGGTGTCCACGGCAAGCCGGCCGTCGCGGACGGACACGCGGCTCGCCGTCGACCGGACGCCGTTCACCACGACCGTCCACGTCTTCAAATTCTCCTCGCCCGCAACCGTCCGCAGTTCAAGGCCGGTGTCGACGCTCGCGCGGAGACGTCCCGCCGCGTCTACGGGCGCGTTCACGAGATGCAGGACGCCGTTCGGCGCGGGGACGAACTTCGTGATCGCGCCCGCGCCACGCCCGAAGTCGACCTTGAGCGCGTTGAAGGCGACGTTCTCCTCCCGCAGCTCGTCCATGTCCAGGACGGCGCCCGCGTCCACCTGCACGGCCCCGTACGTGGTGAACTTCCACTCCGCGTTCTTCGCGGAGAAGAGGTAGGGGACGTGCGCGTTGTAGGTGTAGTTGAACTGCGCGCTCAGCCGCGGGCCTTCGGTGGTCGTGGTAAACGTCTGGTTGGAGCGGACGTCCATGACCTCCCAGTCCACGCCGTTCGGACTGGACTCGAGCGTCCAGTCCGTCGCGTGCGGCTTGTCCGCGCCGTCCGCGTTCACGCAGCGGCGCAAGGCGTAGGACGCCGGCGCGTTGTCCTTCCAGGACTTCTTCACGCGCCACGCCACGGTCTCCCACGTCTCCGGGACGTCGGGGCGTATGACGGAGTTCGTGAAGAGGACGCCGCTCGACCAGTCGGTGATGTGCGCCGAAGCCTGGTTCGTCGCCGGCAGGTCGTAGCAGTTCACCTTCCAGCCGTCCCTGTTGACCCTGACGAACGTCACCACCCCGGCATCCGCCGTGCCGCCGCCGAGGATCGGGCGTCCCTGCGCGCCCGGGTAGAGCGCTTTGTAGATATTGAAGCTCCACTTCATCACGGGCTTCGCGGACGAGACGAAGCCCTCCGCGAGGTCGGCCGCCGCCGTGCCGTCCTCCGCGCCGGTCGCGGCGCCCATGCACTGCAGACCGTCCGGCGAGAACATTCCGATCGACCCAAGCATGAGCGTGACGTCGCGGGAGAACTCCGGCACGGACGCATCCGTGAAATGGCGGGAGTCCACCATCGCCTTCCTCACGACGAAGCGCCACCAGTCGTTCGTGCAGACGCATCCGCCCATCCGCAGGACACCGCCCTTCACGTGAATGGGCGTCCCCTTCGCGTCCGCCACCGTCGCGCAAGTCACAAGCCCCACGCCCTCCTTCACGAGTGGGACGTCCGGCGCCGTCGCGTAGACCGCCGCCATCTCGTTCGTCTGCGCGGACGCCGGAATCACCACCGCCACGTCCGCGTTCGGCCCAAGCAGCCAGTTCTCGACCTCAAGCGTCGCATTTGGCGCAATGCGGACTGTTGCGTTCGTCACGGCGAACGTCTTCACGCGGTTTGCCGTGCCGGCGCGGAAGTCGACACCACCGCCCGTCACGGAGAGCGCACGGACCGTCGCGTTCGAGAGCGTAAGCGTCCCCGCGCCGGTCTTGACGCAGGAAATCTCCGCGTTCGTGACGGCGCCGGCGAGAACGCCGTCAGCGTCTCCCTCGCCGAACGTCAGCGTCGTGCCGGCGGGCGCCTCCAGCAAGACGCCCTCCCCGAGGTCCAGTCCGTTCAGCATCTGCGACGTCTTCTTCAGTTTCAGCGTCAGCGCGAAGTCCGCGTCCGGCCACGTGCGCGCGACGACGTTCCCCGTCTGCGGGCCGTGCGGCAGGACGTCCGCCTCTTCGACGGCAAATGCCATGTCCTTGTCCGGCTTCGTGAACGGCCCTATCACCAGGTCGCCCGCGTGGTCCCAGACGACGTTCGTCGTGTTGAGCGTGGCGGCGGCATGGCGTCCCGGCTCCAGACGGACGTCGCAGTCGCCTTCGAAGCGGACGCACCCCTTCGGCGCCGTGTTCGCGACGAAGAGGCTCCATCCCCAGCCATACCATCCCTGGATCCTGACCGGCGCATTCGCGCCGCCGGCGAAGACCAGATCGCCGCCCGCCGCCGGAAGGCGCGCCACCGCCCGGCTTGCGAAGAGGGTGAGCGTTCCGGCATTGCCGACGTCGCCCTCCCTGTTCTCGAACGTCACGCGCATGGGCTTGGCGTTCTCGTTGCGCAGTTCGTGGACGGAGAGCTCGCTGCGCGAGCCGATGCGGACGACGTCGAAGACGGCGGCGTCCGTCTGCGCCTTTTCCGCAAGGCGGACCTGCCGCATGAGGACGCCGGCGCCCGCGTCGCCGACGGCGTCCGTGGCGTGGAGCCAGAGACGTCCGTTTCCGCCCCTCTCGCCAAACGACATGTCGCCGACAAGGCCGTGTCCGTTGCTGAAGAAACTCTTCAGTTCCGACTTCTGCACCTCAAGCGTGGAGTCGTCGCCCGCGTCAGGGCCGACGGAGACGGGGACGTCGGCGCTGGTCGCATTTCCGTCGTCGTCGAGATTGAAGAGAAAGAGATGCGAATAGCGGCTGCCGAGGCAGACCGTCAGGTCGCCGTGCACCGTCATGCTCGTGTTCGTCCTCCCGGCGCATTCCGATCCGAGCACGACCGCTTCGCCACGCGGCACGACGAGATCCGGCGCCCAGACCGTCTCCGCCCGCGCCGTTCCAAGGGCGAGGCCAGCCGCCACGCCAAACGCACATCCTGCAACCGCAACTTTCATTCCGCCATCCTTTCATTGTCATCCGCGCTCCAATTCGCAGAACGCAACAATTATATCCATTTTTTTTTTCTGCGCAATCGCATTTGCAGGCCTTTTGCGACATCAACCTCCTGCGGCGGCGGGGCGGGACGCCCCGCCCTGCCGGAAACGCATTGCCATGCGCATATGAACCGCATTGCCGTTCGCAACGGCGGGGCGGGACGCCCCGCCCTACCGATTCGCCGTTCGGCGCCTCAGCAACACCATTCGTCTGCCCATCGGTAGGGCGCGACGTCCCGTCGCGCCGTTCCGCCGGGTGCGGCGGCGGGGCGGGATGCCCCGCCCTGCCGGAAACGCTTTGCGTGCGCCCATGATGAGACAAGACCGCGGTGCGACGGTCGCGCAGGAGCGCGACCCTCCCTTTTCCACAGGCCTCCCCTTTCGGTGGATTGACTGGGGGAAAAATATAGATATAATATGTGTCGTTGCATTTTTGCATTCACGGGACATTTGTTTTCAGGAGACGCCGTATGTTGACAAAGAACGTTTTTCCGCTTGAAGCGGGGACGCGCCTGGCGGGGCGCGTTTTCCTGTTCTGCGCCGCGTGCGCGGCCCTTGCCGCCGCGGGCGAGCCGTACGTCGAGGGGACGGGCGCGCAGGCCGTCGTGACGGACTTCCACGTCAGCCCCGGCACGAAGATCGTCTGCGACTTCGCATTCACGTCCGCCTCGCCCGTGCAGCAGCGCGTATTCGGCGTAGACAAGGACAACGCCACCACGCTCTCCTGCTCCCTCTACATCAACGGCGGCGGCGGCTACTCGTGGGCTTTCTGCGACGGCAACGGCAACTGGACGCCGTTCAGCGCGAACAACGAGATGAAGGCCTCGACCGACCGCTGGACGGCGACGCTGGACAGCCCGAACAACGTCGCCAGCCTCTGCAGCGACTCCACGAACATCGTGCAGACGATCGGGACGACGCGCACGCGCGCCTGCAGTCTTCCGATGACGCTCATGGCAACGGTCTGCGACACCGACGGGACGCAGTTCCAGAACTACGGCAAGGTCCGCATCTACTCCTTCTCCGTCTCCGAATGCGGCGAGCCGGTCATGAACCTCGTCCCGCGCATCTACAAGGGCGAGGGCGTCTTCTACGACACCGTCTCCCGCCGCGTCTTCGGCTCCTCCACTTCCACGCCGCTCGTGGCGGGCGACGACTGCGAGGAGCTGGCGGAGGAGGACGTCGCCGCGCCTGTCGCCGACCTCGTCCTTTCCGACGCCGCCGGCGGAGTCCATGTCGCGGCCGCGAACGCCCGCCACGCCAACGTCGTCTTCACCGATACGGCCGGCGTCTACACGGTCTCCGGCGGCCCGATCGCCATCTCCGGCAACGTCCGCAACGAGAGCGCCGCGGCGCAGACCGTTTCCGCGCCGCTGGCCGCGTCGGGGCCGCTGACTCCCCTTCTCGGCGGCGGTCTCTCGCTTTCCGACGTCGCCGGCGGCTCGCTCTTCGCCCCGGTCGGCACGAACGTCTCCGCCACGCTGAACGGAAACTGCGTCTTTCGCGGCGGCCTCTCGCTCAAGGGCAATCCGACGGTCGTCTCGCCACGCGTCTACGCGACGAGCGGCTTCAGCAAGGACCTCTCCGGGAAGTCCGACTCGTCCGTACAGGTGACGTACACGCTGCGGAGCGCGGGGACGGCGGCGTTCGGCGGGGGGCTGGAGGATCACACGGGCGGCCAGCGCGGCGACGTGATCCTGCTGGACGGCAGCTTCACGTTCGGCGGCAACGTCCAGCCGAACGGCAACGACGGCTATCTCGTCTTCAGGGGCGGCGCCTCGCAGGTCGGCGGCCTCGACTGGGACAGCTCGCGCGGCTACAACTCCCGGCTCCACGTCGAATCCGGCGCATCGCTCGTCTGCGCCGGCGACGCGCTGCACCGCAACAGCTACGGACTCCACTACTACGTTGACGGAGAGTTCACCGTCAATGGAACGCTCACGTTCGCGGCCTCCAACTGCCGGCTCGTCTCCTCCGCCGGCACGGGCGTCGTCAACGTCCGGAAGATGAAGGCCGCCGGCATGGCGGAGAAGATCTCCGTCTCCGCGCTGAACGTCGGCCCCGGCGGCTTTTATGGCGCTTCCACGCCAATCGGCGCGATCGAACTGGGCGCGTGGACCGGCGACTTCACGGTCGGCGGCTCCCCGGTCTTCACCGGCACCACGCTGCGCGCGGCGACGCCCGGCGGAGCGCCGGCGCGGATCACGCTGGAGGGAGCGCCCGTCGCGTCGGGAACGCTGACGAAGACCGGCGCGGGCGAACTCGCGCTCGCGGCCGTCTCCTACCCCGGACTGACGGGGACGCTGGCGGTCAGGGAGGGAACGCTCGCCTTCACCGCCTCGACGGAGCTTGACGCGGCGGTGGAGATTTCGGACGGCGCCGGCGTCAGGGTCGCGGCGGGCAGAACGGCCGCACTGCGGTCGGCCTCGTTCGCCGGCGCGGCGACGCTCGCGTTCGGCGCGGCGCCCGCGCAGACCGGCGCGCTCTCCCTGCCGGCAGGCTCCCTATCGTCCGCGACGGCCGTCCTCGTCCGCATCGACGGCATCGCCCCGACGGCGGGGACGACTGCGACGCTCGTCTCGGGCGCCGGCATTTCCGGCGCGGACCTTGCGAAGTTCAGCCTTGCAATGCCGGAAGGCGCGGAGGGCGAACTGTCCGTGCAGGATGGAAGCCTCGTCTTGAGCGTACGGACGTCCTCCACGGCGGCGGCGCGCGGGCTCGTCTGGACCGGCGCGGAATCGGCGGCCTGGGACGCCGCTGCCGCGAACTGGACGGCGAACGGAGCCGCGGCGGTCTTTACCGCATACGACGATGCGTTTTTCGACGGCACGGACGCGGGCGACGGCCGGGTTGACGTGGCCGAGGGCGGCGTCACGGCCGGCGCCGTGACGTTCGACGCGGACAAGGCCTACTCCGTCGCGGGCGGAAAGATATCCGGGACCGCCCCCTTCACCATCAGGGGCGGCGCCGAGGTCACGCTCTCCGCGCCGCTTGACGGCCAGACGGTCGTCGTCACGAACGGCCTCCTGCGCGTCGGCGCCGCGAACGCCGAGCTGCTTGGCGACGGCGGCGCGTACGTGGAGGTCCGCGACGGCGGCACGTTCGACATCAACGCGACGACGAACACGGCCGACGCCATTCTCACGACGTACAACAAGAAGTTCCGCATCGCGGGCAAGGGCTTCAACGGACTTGGCGCGATCAACAACCTGGGCAAGGACGGTTCCACCGCGGCGCGCATCCACACGATAGAGCTGGCGGGCGACGCGACGATCTCCGGCGCCACGCGCTGGGACATGCGCGTATATTCGGACGGACACAACGCCGGACGTCCGCAGGTCGTCGGCACGAACCACGCGCTGACCGTCAACGGCCCAGGTGGCGGGTACGTCGCCATGGTCGACACGGACGTCGACGTCGGCAAACTGGCCGTCTCCGGCGGCACGACGCTCAGCGTCGAGGGCGCGAGCGCGGTCGCGGCGAAGGACGGCGTGGACGTCGTAGGCTCCGTCCTCCAGTTCTGGGCCACGAGCCGCGCGTTCGAGACGCCGATTTTCGCCAAGGCGGGCGAGGACGGCGCGAAGCCGCGAATCGCCGCCGGCAGCGGAACGGCGAAGATCTCCGCCCCGGTCGTCGTCGAGGACGGCGCGGAGCTGACGCTGACGGGCTCCGCCACGGCAACGTACGCGGGCGGAATCCAGGGCGGCGGCGTCCTGAACGCGGCAGCAGGCTTCCACCAGTTCGCAGGCGACGTCGAGCAGGACGAGCTGTCAATCACGGGAGCGCGCGTCGTCTACGGCGACATGACGGAGGCCGGCAGCGGCAGAAAGTGGCCGAAGAAAGTCGCGATGGCGAGCGGATCGCTCTGCTTCGCGCCGTCGTCCAATTCCGTCTACGGCGGCTACGCCCTGACGTCGTCCAATTCCGTCTACGGCGGCTACGCCCTGACGTCGTCGGGGTCCGCCGCCGTGAACTTCGTGCCCGGCTACACGGGCGGCGCGTCCAAATCCCCCGTAGTCACGGTCGAGGACACGACGCTTTCCGGGGACAACTTCAGGATCTGCCTCGGCCTCGGCGCGACGACTTCGGCGGACACGCGCCATGCCGGCTTCGCCACGCTCGGCAGGGGCTTCACGGCGGATTCCCTTGCTCAGATCGCGCTCGGCACGTTCGCGAACTTCCCCGCGAACGCCACGCTCACAATCGCCGACGGCGCGTCCGTCACGATGAAGAGCGGCGGCGACGTCACGCTCGGCTACTGGAGCGGCGAGACGAACAACACGCACAGGCTGGTCGTGGAGGGCGGGACGCTCGACGCCTCCGCGGCAGTCCCGCTCCGCGTCGGCTACGACGCGCGCAACGCCGAGTTCCTCGTGAACGGCGGCACGGTCAAGGCGCCTGGCGTCGCCCTTCGCGCGCACAGCCAGTACAACATGAAGCCCATGGCGAACCTGTTCGACGGCATGGGCTACGAGGTCTTCGGCATGGGCGGCGGACTCTTCGAGCTCGCCGGCGACTTCACGACGGAGCGCGCCTATCCGATGCTCCCGCAGATCTGGCTCGGCGGCGGCACGCTCGTGAGCGCGGCGGACTGGTCGACGGACAACTTCCAGTACGGCATGTTCGAAACGTGGGGCGACATCGCCGGCACAAACGCCTTCACGCTTGCGACGAACGGGAAGACGACCACGTTCCGCTCCGCCCTCCAAGGCAATTCCGCGGTCGAGATCGCCGGCGACGGCAGCTTCGTCTCCGACTGCTCCGGCGCGCAGGGCGGCGTTGAGGGTCGCTGGACTGTTGCGAACACCGGCACGGCGACGCTCAAGACGGCGGCGGCGTTCGCCTCTGGCCTCGCCCTCACCAACGGCGCGTCCGCGACAATCGACATCGGTCCGCGCACGAACTACGTGGCTCTCGCCGTCCTGTGCAACGCCAAGGCCGACTACGGCGTCAATCCGTTCACGGCGGGCGCATTCCATTCCGCAGCATCCGTCATCCCGTCCCTCTTCGCGAAGGACGCGCAGAAGCTCTTTCTAGAACTGAAGTCGCCCACCTACACGGCCTACCGGGAGGAGGCGGAGTTCTACGTGGACGAGGCGGGGACATGGACGTTCGCGGCGACGTACGACGACCGCGGCGACGTCTACGTCGACGGCCGGCGCGTTGCGTACAACTCGGCGTGGAACAACGTCGGCGTCGGTTCGGTAGACCTCGCCAAGGGATGGCACGTCCTCTCCATGACGTGCCAGGACGCCGCCGGCGGCGCCGGCCCCGCTGTCAGCGCGACGGAGCCGAAGGCGTTCTACGACCGCGGCATGGCCGTCGGCTTCCACAAGGGCGCGACGACGTCCACGGCCGCCGCAGACTATCTGCCCGTCAACGGGGCGAACATGAAGATGCGGCCGACGCGCTCGGTCCGCTGGACGTACCGCGACGGCCTCACCGACCTCGCCCAGCTCAATGGCTGGCCCGACTGCACGTACGAGTTCACGATGGTGACGAACTCCATGCAGGCAATCCACAGCACGACGTGGCCTCTCGGCTTCACGGCAGTCCACTCCTTCGGCGGCTGGCTCTACGTCGAGCCGGAGGAGTCCGGCACGTGGGCGTTCGACGGCGTGTACGACGACCGCATCCACGTGGCAATCGACGGCAGGACGGTATTCGCGAACGGCACCTACAACAAGGCGGCCTCGTCGACTGCCGAAGTGACGGCCGGCTGGCACTCCTTCCGCGTGACGGTGTGCGACAAGGTCGGCGGCATTTCATGGAGTGCGGTGGACGGCTATGGCGCGGCCCTCTACGTCAAGCGTCCATGCGACGCGACGAAAGTCCCGTTCGACGAGCGCAGCGTCTACATGACGGCGCATCCGTTCGGGTTCATCGGCGGCGAGCTGTTCGTGGGCGAGGGCTCCACGCTCGCGAACGCCTCCGCGAACGGCCCCGCGGAAATCGCGGGAACGCTCTCCGGAACGGGAACGCTCACTGGCCCCTACAGGCTCACCGGCACGTGGAACGTGTCTGTCGAGGGCGGCCAGACGCTCAGGGCCGCGACGTGGGGCGAAGGCGCGTACGCGGACACGCTGGCGAACGCCCGGATCCACGTCTCGATGAACGCGAAGCCGGTCAAGGCAAAGTGGGACCTCGGCCCAGCGCTGGGGCTTGAAAGCAGAAGCGAAGCGGAGCTTGCGGCGATGCTGTCGGCGGATCTGAACGGAGAGCCATATGAAAACGGCTTCAGGCTTGACGTGTCCGACGGCCGCCTCGTGCTGGTGAACCTCAAGCCCGGCTGCACGGTCCTCATCCTGCGCTGACGCGCGAATGTTCGTTCCTGCAGAAACGCCTTGCCGTATCTGAATGGGTTTGATAGAGTGTATGCGTTTTACGTCATGAAAAAAAGATATGACATCATGAGAAACGCAATAAGGGCGTTGTGTCGCGCGTTCGCCAATCTCGGCATGGCGAATGACCTCTCTGCGCTCTATCAAACCACTCCTCCCGTTCCACCTCCAAGAATTCCAACTGAAACGGAAGCGATGGAACTCGACGCCCGGGCAATCCACTCTGATTGGCTTGCTGTTGGAGCGGTGATGTCGTCGGCTTTCAGACGCGAGCGCACGGAGCAGACGATATGAGCGAGGAGATGCGAAAGGAGACTACGCCGTATGCGCAGCTTGTTGCGCATGCGGTTTCGGGTCCAATTCCCCCGCCAGAAGACATGGAACACTATGAGCGCATTCATGCGGGTGCGGCGGAACGCATACTGGCGATGGCGGAGAAGGAGGCGGAAGTCCGTCACAAGGCGATGCTTCTTGCGGCGCAGGCGGCCCATGACGACGTGTCGAGCGCACGAACGGAAACGCGAATCGGGCAGTTTCTTTCATTCTTTCTTACGGTGGCGGCGTTTGCCGTGGCTGCGTACTGCGCAAAACTTGGAGCGACGAAGATCGGCGTCACTGTTGCAGGCGTGACGCTTGTGAGCGTCGTGTCCACGCTCGTGAACCGCAGACGGAATTCTTGACAGTCACCACAGAAGACGAGATTGAGAACTTTTTCAAAAACGCAAAAGTTCTCAATCTCGTTCCGCCGCCCTTGCGTCCGCCCCGCCGCAGCAAAGCCCATTTTCGTGACGGAATCGCCCTTCCGAAGTCCCATTCTCGTGACAAATCGACCGTTTCGAACCTCACGTTTCGTGACAAATAGGCCGTTTTGAACCTCACGTTTCGTGACAAATAGGCCGTTTTGAACCTCGCATTTCGTGACAAAACCGATCTTTCAAAGTCTCATTTTCGTGACGGCCGCTTGCGGAACGGCACAGAAACATGATGTGATTCTGCAAAGGAACGGCATTGCTGAATTGCAGTTTCATTCCGCAGAACGGCATCAAGGCCTCGCAGTTGGAAGTCATTGCGCAGACAAGAGACAATGGGAGTGGAATCTGTGTAGAAAACGAATGGCGTTGAATCGGGAGGGGCGCGCTCCTGCGCGACCGAAATGCGGCGGCGGTCAAGGACGACCGCCCTACCGCAGTGGCCCTGGAGAACGCTGCGCCACTTTGCGATTTTCCACATTTCGCCCATTGACATCGGAGAAAAAAAAAATGCAAAAATATATGCCGTGTTTCATGGCGCATTGACGGGCTTTTCCCTGTCCCGCCCTTCCGCCGTGGCAACGCATGAAAACGGAGAGCGGAGAATGTGTGGAAAGGTTGTTGAGACATGACTGCGGCGGAGCGGAAGGTCGCGCTCGTCGCGGGCGTAGGGACGACGCCGGCGGTGCTGACGGAGACGGTCTGGGGGCTTGCCCACCAGACGCCACCGGTGGTGCCGGACGAGATCGTCGTGTTGACTACGCAGACCGGCCGGCAGAGGCTTGAGCGCGAAGTGATGGCGGGCGAGCCGTCCGTATGGTCGCGCCTCGTCTCCGCGCTCAAGGAAGAGGGGCTGCCGGTGGACGGAAAACTCGCGTTCGGAGAGACCTCCATCCGCGTCTTCCCTGACGCGCGGAGGAATCCGCTTGCCGACCTGCGCTCCGGCGACGAGAACCTACGGGCCGCCGACTTCATGCTCGCGCAGCTGCGCCAGTACACGGAAAGCCCGGACTTCGTCGTGCTCACGTCGATCGCGGGCGGGCGCAAGACGATGAGCGCGCTGCTCCTCTCCTGCATGACGCTGCTTGGGCGGGCTGACGACAGGGTCTACCACGTCCTCCTTCCTCCCGAATTCGAGGGACGTCTCGATCCGCCCTTCTACTTCCCCGAAAATGGCGTCTTGCACCGGACATCCGCCAATCCTCCCTGCGAACTGGCGGGGGCGGCGGCTAAGATCGAACTCTTCGAGGTGCCGTATGTCCGGATGCGCGGATGGTACCAGGAGAAGTTCAAGACGATTCCGCCGTCCTACGAGACGCTCGTGTCGAAGGTGCAGTCCGTGGCGCCGGCCGCCGTCGTGCCGACCGAAATCGCCATCGACGTCTGGAACGGCACGGCGACGGTGAACGGCCGCCATGTGTCCATGAGCCGACCGTGCTTCGCGGCGCTAGTCCTTCTCGCGTCCGGCTGCGCCGCGAAGGACCTGCACGAACGCCTCTGCGGCCTGCACGCCGGAAAAGGCGGAGCGGACTGCGACTGGCTTTCGTCGTTCAGGGAGGATCGCGGACGTTTCTCTAGCCGGGAATATACGCAAGACCTGACGAAGGTGATGTCCGAACTCCGCAAAAAGCTGAAGGAGGCTGGGTTCGCGGACGCGGAAAGCCTCGTGCCGATGCGCAGCCGCCCCGTCGTCTTCCCGCTTTCCCGCGTTCACTGGAAGAACCGCAACCGCTTCACGGACGTCTGCGGATGTCCGTATGCGAAGGAACAGGTCTGAACTGCGCTACAATGTGCGGCGCATGGCAAAGAAGACGCAACCCCTTTTATTGACAGAGACAATGAGTATGGAATCTGTGGCAGCAAACGGATGGCGTGGAATTGGGAGGGGCGCGCTCCTGCGCGACCGGGACGAGAACGACGGACGCGCAGGAGCGCGTCCCTCCCGTTGCGCAGTCGCATCAGCCGCCACTTGTGCATCCGCCGTGGCGAATGCCGCATGCACTCGTCTTCTCTGGGCTGTGCAATAAGGAGAAAAAACGCAGATGGACAAGTACAAGGAACTGCTGCTGTTTCAGATCGGCCCCGTGCAGGAGTTCATCGCACAGGCCGAAACGCCTGGAGACCTCCGCGCCGGCTCGGAGATGCTGTCGGAAGTCACGGCGGCGGCGCTGCGGACAATTCCCGGCTACGAGACCGAGGCCGTGTTCCCCGCCGTCAAGAAGGACGAACTTGCGGGGATTCCCAACCGCTTTCTCGTCTTCGTGCCGCAGGGACGCGGCGAGGAACTGGCGCGCGCGGCCGCCGAGGCGGCGCGGGAGGAACTTCGGCGAATGGCCGAGGATGCATTCCCGAAGACGGGTCTTGCAGAAAGTCTGCGCAAAGCCTTCATGCGTCAGGTGGAGGCGTTCCTCCAGACGACATGGGCCGTCCTGAAGAGTCCGAGCGACGACATGGGCGCGGACTACAGGACGATCGGCAAGCTGATGGCCCTTCGACGCAACGTGCGCGCGTTCGACGCCTGGCATGAGGAAACGACGGGCCGCGTGAAGGATTTTCTGTCCGGAAAGGAGTGCGCATTGGACGTGCCGGATGGCAGGTCTCCCAACCGCAACAGCGGACGCGGCGCGATGAATCTCATCAAGAAGGCCCGCTGGACGAATGCGAACAAGAACGAGGCCTCCAGGCTGGGCGACTACGTTGCCGTCCTCGCGCTGGACGGCGACCACATGGGCCGCGCGCTTTCGGGCTTCAAGACGCAAGAGGAGCATCGCGACTTCAGCGAGAAGCTGGCGGCATTCGCCCGGTCAGTTTCCATTCAAAAGGAAGACGGCCAGCTCATCTACGCCGGCGGCGACGACGTCCTTGCGGTCGTGAAGGCAACACGAGCGGTCCCCATTGCGAAGGAACTGGCGAAGCAGTTCAAGGACACAGTGAAAGCCGACGGCATTACGGCGTCCGTCGGCATTGCCATCGGCTCGTCGAAGGCGCCGTTGCAGGACCTCGTCCACGAGGCGCACTCCGCGGAAAGCCGAGCCAAGCGCGACTATGGACGCGACGCGCTTGCGGTTTCCATCCTGAAGCGTTCCGGCGAAATCCTGCATTGGGGATGCAAGTGGGATTCGAAGGCGTTCGAGATCTACGAGAAACTGACAAGTGCAAGCGGCAAGGATTCCCTTTCGCGTTTCGCATACAAGCTTGCGGGCTTCCTCGCCCCCTACTGCCTTGAATCATGCAAGGAACTGGATGAGAACATGAAGGACGTCGTCCATGCGGAGACGCTTCACGTCCTTGAGCAGACAGAGGGCGCAAAGGACGTTCTGTCGGAAGAACTGTTTAGGGACTATCTTGACGAGGAGTGCGTAAAAACGCACCCCAAAGACTATCTTGGGCTGTTCCTCTGCGAGGCGTTCATCGACCGCCCGCGTGGATAAGGAGAGAAGGGAAATGGGAAAGACGACATACGAACTGACTCCGCGCGACGTGCTGTTCTTCCGCGACGCCCGGCCGATGGATGTCGACAAGTCGCGGACGGACGACGTGTTCAACGTCGGACACGGCGCGAACTGGCCGCGCCCCGACCGGCTTTTCAGCGCCGTAATCCATGAACTTGTACGCGATTCCCTTGCGCCCGAAGGCGCATGGTACGGCAAGGTTTCGGATCTGCGCGTGACGGGACCGTTTCCGCTTCGGAACGGTACGTTGTATCTGCCGACGCCGCTTGACTGGGACATGAAACTTGTCGAGTTCAACAATGCGCTCGGCGCCACGGACGCCCCCGCGCCGCTCACGGCGGGCTTCGCCGACCGCGTCATCGAAAAGAAGTCCTATCCGAAGTGGATTTCGACCGTGGACTACGAGCGCTACCTTGAAGGCGAGGAGGCGGACACGCCGCGGGATGACGACAGTTCCCTATTTCTGCGCGAACCGCGCATCGGCACGACGCTTGACGCGGAGACAGGAGCTTCGAAGCGCGTAGAGGGGAAGACGGAGAGCGGTCGCTACGCGGCGGAATACCTCCGTCTCGGCAAGGACGTAAAACTGCTCTGCGCCGTAGAGACGGAACGCGCTGCGGAGTTGAACGGAAACTGGGTGCGTTTCGGCGGGCAGGGCGGTCTTGTGCGCTTCGATGCGGCGGGCGACCTTGACGCACAGCTGTCCAGACTGCCGCAGAATGCGCCGACGAAGTTTGTGCGCTGGACGCTTCTCTCGCCGGCCCTCTTCGCGAAGGGGTGGTATCCCAACTGGCTTGAGGAGACGGCGGACGGAATGCGCACCGGCAAGGTGATGCTTCCGGCGGAAAAGGTTCTGCGCCGCCCAGGGGAATCACGCGCGGCGTATCGGGCGCGGATGAAGACCGAGATGCGTCCATTCGAGACGGCGCGTCTGATTGCGGCGTGTGTCGGGAAGGCTGTGGCCTTTTCGGGATACGATTCGCAGGAGCGCGAAAAGCCGACGGAACTCGCCGTCCCGGCGGGGTCGTCCTACGTCTTCGCCTGCGACACGGCCGAGGAGGCGAAGAAACTTGTGGATGCGCTTCATCTGAAGCCTCTTTCCGACCTTGGTGAAAAGGGCTTTGGGCTTGGCGTGTGCTCGTACGTGTCCGCGCCTGAGCCGTTCAAGGCGGAACAGAACAGCTGATTTGCGATGTCAAAAAGGGAATCTACCATGCAGACGAAACTCATGACCATCTTCACCCGCACGCCGCTCCACGTGGGATGCGGATCTTCCGTCGGCGCGGTCGACCAGCCGGTCGCCCGCGAACGCCACACGCGCTTCCCGGTCATCCCCGGCTCCGCCATCAAGGGCGTCCTCGCCGACCTGTGGAACGAGGAGAGGCTCGACCCGAAGGACGCAGGAGGAAGGAAAGTGGTGATTGTCCGTTCTGCCGAGGGTGTCATGCTCTTCGGCGAGACGGACACGAATAATCCGTCCGCCGGCAAGCTGCTCATCGGCGAGGGAAAACTTCTCGCTTTTCCCGTCCGCTCCGCAAAAGGCGCGTTCGCGTGGCTGACCTGCCCGCTCGTCCTCAACCGCTTCAGGCGCGACGCGGGCGCATCGTTTTCCGTGCCGAAGTTCAGGGACACGACCTCCGCCGTCGTGGCGCAGGACAGCGCACTCTGCCTGAAGGAGAACAATGTCATTTTCGAGGAGTACCCGCTCGCGGCGGAGAAGACGCTGAATGCGGCTCTCGCCGATGAGTTCAAGAATCTCTCCGACGACTCCGTGTGGCAGAACGAAGTCGCCGCGCATCTCGCCGTCGTCTCCGACGAACTCTTCCGGCATTTCGCCGAGAACGCCTGCGAAATCGCGCAGCACAACCGCATCGACGACGAGACGGGCGTCGTCGAAAATGGAGCTCTCTTCAGCCAGGAGAACGTGCCGAGCGAAACTCTCTTCTACAGCGTCATGAATGCGCAGGACGCCGATCCTCTTGACAAACTGGCGACGGGCCTCGCCAAGGAAAGGAATCTCGTCCAGATCGGCGCGGACGTCACTACGGGTCTCGGCTGGTGCACGGTCGCGCTGAAGGAGGTGAAGTGATGGGAGGCGATTCAATGAATGTTTCCGGTGGAAACGAGGGGCTTCGCAATCTTGAACAGCTCCGCGCCCAGCACGCCTATGCGTGGCGCGACAAGATCGGCACGAGCAAGGAGGGCGGCCGCGCCGTAGCGAAGAAAGTGCCGGCGATGATCGTCTCCAACGGCTTTCTCGGCGCGCTTGCGTTCGCAATGGAGGACAACCCCGGACATCTCTCCGTCTTCAAGGCAATCATCGACTATCTGCACGCGGCAAAGGTCGACTGCGGAATCGCCGCCGCCGAGCCTGCCGCGTTCATGGACGCGCTCTGCGCAGCGGACGCCGACACGCTCCGCGCCGTGACGTCCGAGGCGATGGCGTACCTGAACTATCTGCGGCGCTTCGCGAAGCCGGGGAAGGAAGAGGCCAATGAAAATCACAGTGGCAGCAGCAGGTAGTTCTCCAAGGCCATCCAATGGCGGACGATGCGTTCCTCGTCCGACGGCCTTGGCGGAGGTATGCAACCTTCTTGGCGGCGACAGGTTTCCGCATTGCGAATCGCGCTCGCTGCGGCTTGAGAAGTTCGTCCGAATCGGCGGCAACTCCAAGCGGGAGGAGATCGACGCGGTGGTGAAGTGTCAGTCGAGGCTGGCGCGTCCGATGCCGCTGCCGGCGGGGGCGGTCCAGTTCCCCGCGACGCTGAAGAGCCGTCTCATCGTCAACCAGGCGGGCGGAATCCTGGAAAACGCCGGCCTCTGCCTCCACCCTCATTTCGGCTATCCGTACGTTCCCGGCAGCGCCGTGAAAGGCGTCGCCCGCCATGCGGCGTGGTGCGAATGGAATACGGAAACAGACGAGGGCAAAAAGGCCGACGTCGCCCGCCGCATCGCCGTCGTCTTCGGCTACCCGACAACGGACAACGGACTGGACAGGCATCTGGCAGAACGCGGATGCGACGAGCGCCGCTGCGGCGCGGTGTCGTTCTTCGCGGCCGAACCGGAAAACGGCAAAGCCCCGCTTGTCACGGACATCGTGAACTGCCATCACCCGAAATACTACGCAGGTGGCCAGCCTGGCGCAACTGACGACGAACAGCCGAATCCGCAGTTCTTCCCGGCGGTGGAAGCGGGCGCGACGTTCGTCTTCACAATCGCGCCTGTCAGCCGTGCCGGTCTCGGCGGCGGGGCGAGACGCCCCGCCCTACCGACGGGCGCGTGTTCTGCGGAATCGGCATGGCGCCCCGCCCTACCAGAAGGCGATTCTTCTACCCAATCGGCAGGGCGCGACGTCCCCGTCGCGCCGCACGTCGCCGCCGCGCTTGCCGACGCGAAACGCTGGCTCAAGGCAGCCCTGACCGAAAACGGCATAGGCGCGAAGACCTCCGCCGGCTACGGATGGTTCTCCGTCGGCACTGACACCGACGACGCCGAATGGAACGGAAAGCGCGAAGCGCAGGAACGCGCCGCCGCCGATGCACGGCGGAAGAAAGCCGAGCAGTCGGAATTGCATTGCCTTGTCATGTCGCTGGCGGGCATGGACGAGAAAGCGCCCGAATTCTCCGCGCTCCTCCGTTCGCTTGAAAGGCGCTCGGACGACATGGACGAACTGGACAAGACCGAGTTCAACAGGCAGAAGAAGCGCGAACCGGAGCTTTCGCCAAAGGAGAAGGTTCGCCGCGAATGGGACGGCAAAACGGACGTCCAGTGCGCGACAGGACGCTTCATCCGCGAGTTTCAGAAACTGGACGAGGTGACCAAGGCGACGGTCGTGTCCGTACTGCGTACCCACCCGCTCTGGACATACCTCAAGACCAGGAACTTCAAGGACATCAAGAAGAAGCAGCATATGTCCGATGTCCGCAGGGCTGTGGATTCCATTTGCGCATTCGCCAAGACGACGCCGGAGGGGAAGATGCCATGACGAAGACATACAATCTAGAGTTCATCACGCCAGCGTTTCTGACGGGCGCGGACCAGTCAAAAGCCGAACTGCGCGCACCGTCAGTGCGCGGCGCCCTGCGCTGGTGGTTCCGCGTTTTGGGCGGAACGAAGGACGAGGAGGCGGTGGCCTTCGGCGGCGTCCATGGCGGCGCAAGGAAGAGCAAGGTCGTCGTGCGGACGGAGATGCCGAAACCCGTGCACGAGGAGTTCAAGAAGCCCGCCACGATGTCCGACTTCGACTACCTTTACCACTTCGCCACCGTTTCGGGCGAGCCCAAGGGGATTCGCATCGGACTTCAGGCCTACTTCGCGACGGGGACGCGCTTCGCAATCCATGTCACGGAGAGCGGGCTTGCCGCCGATCTCTCCGCGAAGTTCTGGAAAGCCGTTGACTGCTTCATCCGCCTTGGCGCTCTGGGGCTTCGCGAAACACGCGGCTGCGGCGCATTTGCCGAACCGGATGCGCTTTTGTCGAAAGCCGAATTCATAGACTGGGCGAATGCGTTTCCGCGAAAGGCGGGAAAGGTGGCGGTCGTCTCCGACGAGACGCTCACTTCCGCAAAAAAGGCGCAAGAGGAGCTTGGGCGCTATTTGCGCGCGATTCGCCGCGACAACGACCTGAGCGGGAAACGGGAATCCGCGCTGGGCTATTCCATTGGCAACAAGCGCATAGCTTCGGCGCTGAAGCTGCGCCCAACCAGGGTGAAGGAGGGCTATCTTGCGGCCATCTTCTATTCGGACACTGCCTGCTCCTGCAAAAGCGTGGCGGATCTGATTCCATGACAACGGCTCTTGGCGGACTTCCGCCGCGCTACGACCCGTCGCTCGCCGATTCGCGCGAACTTGCCGCCGGCCGCATGATGCTTTTGAGCGCACTGCCGTGCAACGCGCACTTCGACTGGAACACATGCCACAGAATGAACGACCACGTCGCTGCAATGTGCCGCCGCATCCGAGGCGAAAGAGAATGAAACATGGGAGAACGTGAAATGAAGAATCAAGTGCTTCTTGTATCAGATCAGCCAATACCGAATTTCATACCGATTCTGAACGACGAACTGAAGCCCAAATCGGTGACGCTCGTCGTTTCCGACAAAATGAGGACAAAAGCCGAATGGCTCAAGCGCGAAATCAGAAAACAGCAGGTTGAAGTTCTAGACGACATCCTGATTGGCGACAGGGAATCAGACATAGCCGCCGTTCAGAATCGCCTTCTAGAATGGGCAGGCGAGCATGAGGAACTCCTGACGGAAAGCACGTTAAACATCACAGGCGGCACGAAGCCTATGGCAATCGCCGCCCAGGAACTCTTCCGCAGCGAGCAACGCCCTGTCTTCTATCTTGACATTCAATCGGACACCGCGTCCTGGATTGCCGACGGCAAAAAACCAAGACCATCGGTTCAACTCAGAAACTCGCCGACATTGGCGCAGTTCTTTGGCTTGATGGGAATGGCAATGGTGGGTGGCGATTTTAAATCGCAACTTGAAAACGAAAAATGGCGCTATTTCTGCGACGAGATTGCACAGAACGTTCGTGAGTATGCCTCAGCGCTCGGCGGATTGAACTGTCTCGCAAGCGACGCCGAGCGCAATCGGGAGCTGCTGTTCAACCCACGGGAACAAGAATTCAGATTGCCCAAATGGGCAGACCTTGTTGAAATGTTGTCGGCTCACGAACTGATTCGTTCAAATCGCAACGGCAAAAAGGAATTCGTCTCGCCAGATGCGCGAAGATTTTGCAATGGAATTTGGCTGGAACACTATGTCTTCACGCTGCTGAAGGAATTCGGGTTCAACAAGAAGCGCGCGTTGATGAATGTCAAGGTCAGGCGCGAAAGCACGGGACTTTCGTCGATTGAAAACGAATTCGACGCGGTCGTGCTTCACAAGAACACATGCTATATCGTCGAGTGCAAGACGCGAAACATGAAACCGAGCAAGAAAAACGCCCATGTAGACATAGGGGACTCCGCCGTCTACAAACTGGCAGAACTTTCAAGCGAACTGGGGCTTCGCGCAACTGGCATTCTCGTGTCGGCGCGCGAAGTGCGCAAGGAAGACAAAGACCGAGCCAAATACCGCAATGTAAAGGTTTTCAGCGACCTAACGACCCTCAAGGAGGATTTCGCGAAGGTTTTCGGATGACTCATCAGCACGGACTTCCCCGAAGGAACCTCGTCGCGACGTACCCGTGCGGCACGTACGTCTTCGAGCTGAAGGTGGGCGGGACGGCGGCGGAGGCCCTGGGGCTGATTCGCGAGCGGGGGTACGCGAAGCCGTACCTCGCGCAGGGTCTCCCCGTATGGGCGGTCGGCCTCGCGTTCGACCTGGAGACGCGCAGCTCGTCGACGCCGACGTCGATAGGGTGCGGTAAGGTCGACGGCTGACGAAAACCCCCCGAAAACTGCCGTCAGCCGTCAAAGGATAATCTGGAAAAGATTGGATTTCCCTGCGAATTTCGCAATTCGCCTTTTCAGCCTCGCGCTTCAAGCCGTCAGCCGTCAAAAACGCCCATTTGCCCCTTTACTTCAAGGCCGAAAATATGGTACATTGCAATTGTTGATGAAGCCGAAAGGCTATTGAGACGCAACAAGCGGCGCCAGGAACACCACCGCCGCAATGGTTGCAATTGTTGATGAAGCCGAAAGGCTATTGAGACAAGGTCCCGTACGACTCTTCCCCCTCCTGCCATGTGACTTGCAATTGTTGATGAAGCCGAAAGGCTATTGAGACCCCGCGTCAGGCGGGCGTCGCCTCCTCGTGGTTTCCACGGCATTGCAATTGTTGATGAAGCCGAAAGGCTATTGAGACGTCGCGGTGCGATGCGGCGCAAGGCATTCCTGCAAGTCCGGATTGCAATTGTTGATGAAGCCGAAAGGCTATTGAGACTCCGGTCAAGTTCGCGTACCTTCCCGCAGTCGTTGAGGTATTGCAATTGTTGATGAAGCCGAAAGGCTATTGAGACGGGCGGCACTGGGGCGGCACTGGGGCGGCTCTGGGGCAATTGCAATTGTTGATGAAGCCGAAAGGCTATTGAGACTCGTCGCCTTGGTTCTTCGTCGCTTGTCCGCTGCCCCTCTGATTGCAATTGTTGATGAAGCCGAAAGGCTATTGAGACTCCTCGGATTTTGATAGCGAATGTTGTAGTGTTGATCGATGTGAACGGAGGAAAAGAATGAGGGTAGTATTTGGTACGTGTTCGGCGGCCGCGGTGTTCATGGCTTCGATCGTGGTGGCGTTCGGAGTCGCGGCATGGCGTGTCTCGAAAGGGGGGAGGCTAGCGAAGTGATAGGCAAGGCAATTGGATGCATATCGTGCCTCGGGGCGGCGGCAATTGTCACGTCGGTTGCGTGGGCGCTGGCGATTCGCGCCCACCTGTGGGTCACCTTGCATGTGACGGGGGAGCCGTGGAGCGCGCTTCTGCTGATGCTCGCCATGCTGTACGCGGCGTGGCTCGTCGTGAAATGGCTTTTAAAAAGAAAGGAAAAGGAATGAAGCACAAGCTGATGGGCGTCCCAATGGACGTCTGCTGCGCCGAGCAGGTCGCGGCGTACCGCCCTTTGGCGGGAGCGAATGGCGGATTGCCTCCGCATCCCGCAACGAACATGGGCGATGCGCTTCATGGGACTCGTCCATTTCTTCGAGCCGCGCGATGGCGAAACTGGTAAACAGGCAGCCGCCCGCATCTCCGAACGCAATTTCGATTTCGCCTACGATAGGTTCTACGGAAACGACAGACTGCGCGAAGGCCTTGACGAGATTGGCATACGGCTGCGCGTTGACAACAACCGGCATGTCCAGTATGTCCGTACAATTCTCTACTATTCCGGCTGGATGTACGTAAAGTTCGCCCGGACAATCGCCCGTGCCGTCGGCAAGTCCTCATGGGAAAAGATTGCCGAACACGACACCATCCTTCGGTTGCTGGAACACGACATCAATCGTTTTCAGCGGACAGGCGATTCGTCCGAGGAGGAATTGTCGCGGGAGGACGTCGTCTCGTTCTTCCAGTCTTTGGCGCGCCTCTACCGACGCTACAACGCGCCGTTCTCCGTGGAGGACGTGCAGGAACTGGCGCCGCTCAAAAGATCCGTCGCCCAGCGCATCATAGACGAAATGTGCGCGGCGTCCGATGGCGGTTCGCTGTAGGATCTTGAAACTCGTCCACACATCGCATTGGATGGCAAAGGACGCCCGGTGTTCTCTCTGCCGCAGAATGGCCATTTCGCGGAGGGGGCGGACACGGTTGTGTTCGCGTTTCGGGAGGCGTCTGACAGTTCTGTGCCGCCGTTCGCCCATGCCATATACCATCGTACGTCAAAAGGCGACCATGTCCTGTCATGGGACAGGCATCGCGAATACGGATCTGGAGTCCCCTGCAGGGGACGGCACATCGTCCGTTCCATCACGCGGTTCGAGCCTGGGACAGACAAGCCGCAGGTCGAAGTGATTCCGCAGGTCTGCCTTGACCAGGAACGAACGCATCTGCTTCTGCGTCTGCGAGATTCGGCAAGGATGGCGTGTGGATATGAACTTGACGCAAATGGCTCTGACGCCGGCATCGTTTCCACGCGACAGAAACTCTCCGCCGGAACACGCTGCCAGATTCTCCCGTTGACCGGAGGCGACTTGAACGTCGCCGTCATGTGCGGGGGCGAAAGGTCGCCTCTTCCGATTTCCGAAAACGGCGTTCTGACTATTCCCGGCGCGGCGGACGAGCTGATCGTCGGAGAGGATGTCTACGAAGTCCGGACAGTCGCCGACGACTACTTGAACATGGACGATCGATGCCGCCATTTCCGACATCCAGGGCGACTGTTCTTCGAGCGTTCGCGCAATCCGTTCACGGACGTTTGCCGTGCAGCAGGAGAAAACCTCTCCGCATGGTATCTGTTCGATGATGGCGGCAGTTTGCGCAGGATGCCAATGCCTCTTTCCGGCGATGCAGACCAAACCATCCCGAACGAAATCCTGTGGAAGAAGGGAAGCCTTGAAGTTCGCGTGAACGATACGCCGCTGTTCAGGCGCGCTGTCACTTTTACGGAGAAACTGGACATACGGGCATTTGAACGTCCGCTTGACCTGGAGGCGGACGCGAGGCGGATAGCCGTGGTTGGCGACGAACGGCTTCCAGTCGACATACTGCCGCGCACCAGGCGGATCGAGATCCAGTGCCACGGATTCACCCTCTCGCTTCCAATTAGCCGGACGGGCGTATATTTCGAGTGCGCGGACACGGCAATTCCGATTCCGCGTGAACGTCCCGGCGCATCGTACGCGCGCGAACTTGCGCGGAGCGACTTCGAGCGGCTGAAGTGCAGCATCGCAACGGAATCAGATGCGGACAATGTTTTCGTGGCGCGGGGAAATACGACGCTTGTCACCCTTGACGAACGCAGATTCACCGGTGGCAAGCTGCTTGCGGACGAGGCTCTGCAGAAAACGGACAGCGACCATTTCGCCATCTGCGTAAGGCATGAGGGAAGACGCGGGCCGGAACTTTCATTCTACAAGTTCCATCTCTACGATCCGCAGCGCACAAACGTCGCGGACGCAGGAGAGAATCCACACAGCGTGGCATGGAGACATGAAGTTGAAACGGATGACCTTGTACTGACATACTGGATTGCGTTTTCAGACCGCAACCGGCAGAAGCATCTTGCGTTCTTTCCGGCGCATCGCCAAGACGAATCCCCCATTGTCGTCGAATCCGGGCCGAAGGAGACGTATCTACATGTTGAAGACGAAGCGACTGGACGCTGCCGCGAGACGATTCGCATCCCCGGCTTCTTTAGGCGAGACATCGATTGAGGACGTGGGCTGATCTGTTTCGTCGTCCACCGAAAGACCTACTTCGGGGAACGCCACGGCTACGATGTGCTGAGTTCCGGCTTCTTCCTGAATGCGCCGGCGGAGAAGACGACGGAAATCGGAAACGACCCATATGGTCTTCGTGCCGCATTCGCAGGCAGGGATGGTCTGATTGGCGAGGACGGCGATGCGATCCTTCGCGCCATGACGTCGAGGGACTCCGCCACGCAGAACTATGTCGCCGGCTTCCTCGACCGCATGAAGGACGCAGTGTCGGAACTGAACGTCTTCACATATCTCAATGCCTACTGGAACAAGATACCACGTCGCAGCGCAGACCGGCGTCCAAGCGGCTATGCGTTCATGGCGGGAGCGCATTTTGCGAAAATCCTTTCAGACGAGGTGGCGGCCGAGCCGTATCGTGGACTGTGGAGTCGGCTGCTAATCGGCTACCCTCATTTGAAACCGCAAAGCGACCGCTTGATACGGAAATATCTGTCGCGCGCAAGCCATCTTGACAAACTGCCTGTTGCGTTGAAGTCTTCGCTTTGGAGGAAAGTGCGAAAGGCCATCGGACACACCTCTCCAATGGGGTATTTCATGTTCACGAGAAACCACGTGTTCTCCTATCCGCAGCTGGCGGAAGCAGTTCGCCGCGCATATCGACGCGGAACAAGTCTGCGCGAACTGCAGAACAGAATCCCCAAAACTCCTTTAGGCGACAGGGCTCGAAACGCCATAGCCAAACTCTATTCAGCCTGGATGAAGGTTGCACGAGGCGAATTGTGCGTTGAAGAAATCGCATGGAAGTCTGGTACGATCTACCGCAGCGTCCATGCAGAATTTCCGCAAGGCAATCTTGGATGTTTCAGCTGGAAGTTTTTCGAGCCGGCCTTTGACGGTTTTATCGATTCGCCAAGCCTCTTTTACGACGGCTACGAGGACGGTTTCAGGGAGGTTCGCGGAAACACATGGGGTGAGAATTGCTACCTTTCCGACGACGACATCGAAAAATTCATTGAGACAATGGGGCTGCGTCTTCACAATTGGCGGCTTAATCCGACACTGGGAGAGGCGCAGGGCTTGCGGAACGTTTTCGTTTTTCTCGAAAGCGTGGACGCCCACGTCAATCTCCTGCCTGATCGCAAGGACCCTCGCATGGGGTTGCTGGACGGCATTGAGAACGAGGCCTGGTTCCAATGCAAACTTGCACGAAAGTCATCGGCGAAGAAGTGGTCAGAACTTGACCGCATGAAAGAGGAGATGCAAAGAAAGTGAATGCCGAATTCAACGCCGTCCACGCCTATGAGGACGTTCGCAGAAAATACATTCAGTTCGTGCTCGACCGCGCCTTGGGCGTATATCCGAATTTCGGCGAACGCGCCCGTACTTGAAGCGCATCTGGACGTCCGACGACCCGAAGACCGCGCTCTTCGCCCGTCCCGTAGTCGAACCGCTCTTCCCATATCCGTCTTCGGGACGGTCGATCCAGTCGCTCGTCGCCGCCGGAGTTCTGCACCCGGCAATGACGCGCTACGTGTCGGGGTTCCTGTTGAAGGACGGCGCGTCGCTCTACAGGCACCAACTCGCCGCCATCGAGGCGAGCCGAGAACGCCATGTCGTCGTCGCATCCGGCACGGGTTCAGGAAAGACGGAGTGCTTTCTCTATTCAATGCTGAACAATCTGCTCTTCTCCGAGACAAAGGCATCGCTGACGTGGCCCGGAGTCCGCATCCTGCTCATATATCCGATGAACGCGCTCGTCAACGACCAGTTCGCGCGCATTCGGAAACTGCTTGAAAAAAGCCCTGATGGCATCACAGTCGGCATGTACACGGGGCAGACGAAAGAAGATGACAGGCGTGAAATCCGCAGACGCCCTCCACACATCCTCATAACCAACTATTCGATGATGGAGTATATGCTGCTGCGGCGTGCGGACAACGCGCTCTTCGAGGGGGGGCTTCTTCAGGCGATAGTACTCGACGAGGCACATCTCTATTCGGGAGACGTGGGAAACGACGTCACGATGCTCATTCGGCGAGCGCTGGTGCGTTTCGGAAAGACGCACGACGACATTCGCTTCTACGCGACGAGCGCGACCATCGGCGACAATTCGACGGAAACCCTGGAACGAGCCGCAGCAGCGCTCTTCGGCGTGCCTGTTCTCCGTTCGGACGGCACGAAGAACATCATGGCGATCGCAGGCGACAGAACCCGACCGCCATCGTCAACCGTCACTTGGACGGGTGCGACTTCGGCCGACGAGGCGAGTGCGCTTGATTTGAAGATGCGCATCCTAAACGCTCCTTCAGGTTTTCTGCAGCTGTCAAACCGCGACCTGACGATTCTGTCGCAAATCCCGCCGAGGACAAAGGACGATGCGGGGCGTGATTTTCTTCCGTACAAGATCCATGCATTCGTTGATTCCCCAAACGCGGTCTACTCCGACCTGTCGTTTACCGCCGACACGCCGATAGGGAATCTACAGCGAAGCGTTTCCTTCGGCGAACGCAACGGACTGACTGTCTTCTCCACGAACAATCTCCGCCGTGACATCTTCTTCAATGGCACGGTCGTTCGCCGATGCCGTCCGCCGCGTTTCCAGTTCGAGTTCCTCCTTTTCGGACCGGACACGAGAATAGAGGACGAGGACAAGTTTTCTATTTGCCTGCGCCTTGCGCATCCAGGGGAAATCGGACGATTCGTCCGCTACCGCGTTGAACCCGTTGCCGCCGAGACAATTGGCGAATGCGGCGCAAACGCTCCGCTTCCGCCTGGTTGGCGTTTGGTTGAATGCAACGAAGGCCCGCTCGTCGTCGCGCTGAAGGCGACGGATGATGGCGCCCTCGTGGACATTCGGCAGGTGATGGAAAAAAAGGAAGACCTGGGGAAGCAGTCCTGGTATTCATCGGACGGAAAACGGATTGCCGAATTCGCCGGACATGCGGACGCCGGCAATGTTACGGACAATGACTATGTAGAAGAGGATGACGGAAATCGGACAACGCATTATCCTTCCACGAACATGATGTTCCCATTGGGTTTCGTGCCGTTTTCACTGCGCTCCACGATGTTTGCCGAACTTCTGTTTCCGCATTTGCCAGATCCCTCAGGCATCGAGAATCTTCGACATCTGCCGTGGAACGGACGACAGATGCTCTTCTTTTCCGACGGACGCAGCAAGGCGGCGAAGATGGCCGTCACGTTGCAGAACGTCCATCAGGAACGCCTTGCACAGTCCTATGTCCATGCCTTGCTGAAGACGCAGGGGCGGGCAGTACAATTCAATCGAATTGTCCGCAGGCTTGGCGAAGACGCCGAAGTTATTGCGCAGTTCAGCCTCCCACAGGCATCGTATCGGGCAAATGACAGCGAATGCGATTTGAATGAACGGAAGCGTCGTCTGCAGCTTCCCTCGCTCGTGTTCAGAGCCATTGCCTGCAAGCAGTCGGGGGAACGCTCCTTGGAGGGCATGGGGGCGATTGCCGTAAATTCCACGCCGCTTGGACGAGAGGCGTATCCCCTTTCGGAATGGACTGTCGTGCGGAACTTCATTCTCGCATCATCGCCTGAAGAACAACGGAAACTGTGGGAACATGAGATACTCCCCGCATTCGTCCGCAGGCTGCGCCAGAGCCACAAGGTGTATTTTGCGCCGCTCGACCGAATGCTGCATGAACTGGAAACGGTGAAGCGTGGACGAAAATTCGGCGATTTGTCCGCGAAGGAAAAACGCCGATGGTCTGCGATCAAGCGGGATGAGAACGTTTTGCGCAATGCGCTTGGGCCGGCCGTGTCGACGATGGTGGGGAAGGGCGGACGCGGCGACGGAATGTTCGTAACCGCCGAAATGCTGATGCACCATGCCTACGATGAATTCTTCACAAGTCATTTCAAGATTCCGACGGATGGCAAGAATGAGGCGAAACGCAAGGTTGCCGACGCCTTGATAAGGTGGATTGCGGCGGCTTGTCCAGACTTGGACGAACTGGACGAAAATGACGAACCGCCCGCCGGACAAGTCTTCCTGACGCGAAAGGTCAAAGGCGACAAGGAGGGGGCGAAGAGGCTGCGCGGCGTCGCCGTCAACCCTGCCGCGCTTTCGTTCTCGGCGGTGGCATCCGACCGCGTCTATGCCAACTGTACGGACAACAAGACGGAGGTCTTTCCTGTTGATGTGACACCGAGCGACGAGCAGTTCCATGACGTCACCGATGACATTGTGCGCAGTTCGACGATGTCGGAGATTCGCGACAGGATTCTTTATGAAAGAGATGGCGACGGCGAATGGCATCCGGTTGTCGACGAGTGGGGCGGTCTGCGAGTGCCTGAACATTCCGCCGTCCTTGACAATGCGAGCCTTGGAGAAATTGAAAAACGCTTCAAGGCGCATGAAATCAACATCCTCTCCTGCACGCCGACGATGGAGGTCGGCGTGGACATCGGCGGACTGAGCGCCGTCCTTCTCGGCAATCTTCCGCCTGAAAAGGCCAACTACGTCCAGCGGGCGGGACGAGCCGGACGTCGCGGCGACTATTCGGCGTTCATTTTGACGTTTCTTGGAAATGGCCTTATCGACGAGGCTACGCTCAAGGACTCGATGTCCGTCTTCAATCGATCGACTCCGTACGCCGTGGCGGATGTCAAGACCGCAACGTCGTGCCTGCAGGTAAGACGGCACGTCTTTCAGTTTCTTCTGTCCGAACATTTTAGGACGCTCACCCATATGGCAACTACACCAACAGACGGCGATCCCTTCGTCGCCGCAGTGTCGCAGAGCGCAACACCGCTCGCCTCGTGGGAATCGGCGGGCAACTTTCTCGCCGAACGCCGCAACATGGAAGAGTATCGGAAAGTGGCGCAAGAGCGTCTTGCCAACATGTCGGATGACGATCGCGGCTATCGCCCACAACAAAACGAACTGCGGCGTGCCGAGGTCCATTTGCGGATGATGGGGGACGAGCCGCGCTGTCGCGGGTTGTCCGCTTCACTTCATCGAATGGCACGTGAAGACGCGGCATTCGTAAGCCGCTTCCATGGTATCGTCGACGGGACTTCATGCGCGGAGATGGCGTTGCCTGAACTGGTCGACGAACTCCAAGCAGAACTGAATCGCGCCTCTAGCGAACTAAACGGACACCTCGGCGGAATCATCAAAACCATCAAAGAGATCGACTCCGGCGCAATCGGCGCTGAACTGCCCGAAAAAATGCGAAACGGCATGGTGTTCGCAATGCGCCATCAGTTTCTCGACATATACAAAGAACAGTTCATCGCCCATCTGATACACATACGCATTCTACCGGCCTATGGCTTTCCGGTTGACGTGATGACTTTCCACGCAGGAGAACACGACATCCAACGCGACATTTTCCTTGGACTGTCCGAGTTCACGCCCGGAAGTTGGATGACGATTGCACATGAAAAATATCGTGTTGACGCATTGTCGTGCAATGTCTACATGAACGAAGGACTGTTCAAGCCGCTCTTCCTGGTAAACTGCCAGAAATGCCAAGGGCGTTTCACGGCGCCGACTTGGACGGCAGGAATGACGTGCCCGATTTGCGGCAAGGCGATTGAAAAGTCCAACGCGAAGAAAGACGAATGTGCGGACAACATGGCATTTGTGGAGAATCCAGAAAAAGAGGTACGAGGTGCCTTGCCGGAATTCGTCAAGCGCTACATCCGTCCCGAAGGATTTCGTTCTTGTAGTGAGCCTGAGGACGCGGCGACGTCATCGGGCATGCAGAAATATGCCGAGACCGAAACGCATCTGCTTCTCCCGAGGCTTGAATTCCCCGAAAAGTCTGAAATGGTGGCTTTCCGCCTCTTTGACGGAGAGGATTCGGTTTCCTGCATTGCCATCAATCCCGTAAGACATTCCATCAACAAGAAGACGGGTTTGATAGAGCCAACAAAGGCCGGCGATGAGGAGAAAGAGGATTTGCTTTCGTCGGTGGCGCTGGCGTGTGAGGCGAAGTCCGCTGTCTGGATCTGCGCGATTCCGATGAGATGGCTGGAGGAGAATGGCGATGCCGCCATTAATCTGCTCCGCATCGCGCTACGAGTGGAGGCGTCCAGTCGCCTGTCGCTTGATAGTCGGCTGCTGCCAATCCAAATGCAGGCGCAGGACGACCGCATGTTGTTCTGCCTTTACAACGTAAGCGGCGCGAGCCGCGCATTGCGCGAAATAGATGCACGACAACACGACGTTCTGCGGAGAGCATTGGAACGCATCCGTGCAAGCCTGACGCCTGAAGGGAGAAACGCGAATCTGACCACCTATGCAACGGAACACGATTTGGCGCGGATACAGCCATGCGAATTCGATATGGCTGCGAACTGGGCGGAATGGGCATTGAATGAACTGCCGACTATACAATAACCACTTGACCGCCCAATCGTCGACCTTTTTCGACGGTAGCCCCCCATTCTCAACATCCGCCCACATTCCCCGGCACGGACTTCCCCGAAGGACGCTCCTCCGGAATATTTGCTATAATGCCCGCATGAAACCGATCGCCACAGACATCGCCGACTTCGAGGCCATGCGCAAGAGGGGGCAGCTCTACGTGGACAAGACCGCCCTCCTGCACCGGCTCATCACCGACCCGAGCCGCACGTTCTTCTTCTGCGCCCGGCCGAGGCGGTTCGGGAAGTCGCTGAGCGTGACGACCCTGAAGTCGATATTCCTCGGGCACCGGGAGTTCTTCGACGGCCTCGCGATTGCGGCGACGGACTACGACTGGCGCCCGCACGCCGTCATCCACTTCAACTGGGGCGGCGTCGACGCCTCCGGCCTCGAGGCGTTCGAGCGCACGCTCGCGGACTCCGTCCGCGACGCACTGGCCCAGGCCGGCTACGCCTACGAGGACGGTGCGCTTCCCTCTACGAACCTCGCCCGCGCGATTGACTTCCTCCACGCGCGCGACGGGGTGGGCACGGCGATCCTGATCGACGAGTACGACGACCCGGTCGCGAAGTCGCTAGCCGACGTCGCGCTCGCGGAGAAGATCCGCGCGCGGCTCGCGACGATCTACGCGCAGTTCAAGGACAACTCCGGGAAGATCCGCTTCCTCTACGTCACGGGCGTCTCCAAGTTCACGAAGCTATCGGTCTTCTCCGCCCTGTCGAGCCTGAACGACATCTCCTTCGAGACGGACTACGCCGCTCTATACGGCTACACGGAGGAGGAGCTCGACGCGAACTTCGCCGGACCCATGCGCGCGAAGGCCGTGCGCATGGGTCTCGACAACGCGGCGTTCCGCGCAGAGCTGAGGCGCTGGTACAACGGCTACCGCTTCGCGATCGACGACCCGATTACGGTCTACAACCCCGTCTCGATCGCGCTCACGCTCGTCTCGCCAGCGCCGCGCCTGACGGCGACATGGACTTCCACGGGCCGCGCCTCGACGCTGATGAACTACATCAGGCGGGAGGGCGCGCTCTCGGTCGATCCCGACAGCACGGTCGAGGCCGTGGACGCGGACTTCGACGTCGCAGACCTCGCGCACATCCAGCCGGTGGGGCTTCTCTACCAGACGGGATACCTGACGATCAGCGACTACTCCTACGGACTCTACACGCTGCGCGTGCCGGACGAGGAGGTGCGCCAGGACCTCGCCGCGCTCCTCGCAGGGGCGTTCGCGGGGCGGGATGCGCAGTGGTCGGCGTCGCTCGGCGGCAAACTCCGCGCGGGACGGTGGGACTCGTTCTTCGAGGGGCTGAAGGCCCTGTACGCGAAGCTGCCGTACGGCCCGCGCGAGCGCTTCGAGCGCAAGCACGAGGCGTCCTACGCCCGGCCGCTGTGCATGCTCCTTGCGGCCCAGGGCTTCCGGTACGACCCGGAGGCGGCGCAGACGGAGGGGCGAAGCGACCTCGTCGCGACGCACCCGTGCGGCACGTACGTCTTCGAGCTGAAGGTGGGCGGGACGGCGGCGGAGGCCCTGGGGCAGATCCGCAAGCGGGGGTACGCGAAGCCGTACCTCGCGCAGGGACTCCCCGTATGGGCGGTCGGTCTCGCGTTCGACCCGGAGACGCGCCAGCTCGTCGACGCCGACGTCGAGAGGGTGCGGTGAGGTTGGCGGCGGGACGAGACGCCCCGCCCTACCGAATGACCGTAATCGTTGGCACCTAGGCGGCCAGTGGCCTGATTTTCGGTTGTCCGCGGACATCCGCAATCTCCCTGAACGGCGCATTATTTGAGACAATGGACGCGCAACAGCCAAACTGGAGACGTCGAATGGGAACATTGGTCTTGAACAGGAAGTCGGCGAGCGTAAAACTGGAGGGCGAGCATCTGCTGATCCACGACCACGTGGACGGTTCGCTCCGGCGCGTTCCGCTGGTGAACGTCGACCGCGTGATCGTCTGCGGCGAGCCGGCCGTGACGTTCCCCGTCCTCGCCGCGCTGATGGACCGCAACGTCCCGTGCAGCTTCGTGACGGCGGGCGGACGCTGGCGCGGCCTGATGGACGGCGACGGCGGCTTCCACGCCGACCGCCGGCGGCTCCAGTACGAGCGGATATCCGATTGGCGTTTCTGCCTTGCGGCCTGCCGGCGCACGGTTGCGGACAAGCTTGCCAACTCCCGCCGTTCGCTACAGCGGCTTTTCTCCAACCGCGGTCTCTCCGCGACGGGTGACGCCGATTTCCGCAAATTGACGGCAATCTCATCGGAGGTGGCGCGCGCGGAATCGGTGGACGCCGTTCGCGGCGTCGAGGGTGCCGCGGCGGTGGCCTACTTCGCATCCCTCGCGCAGTTCTTCCCGGCGGACTGCCCATTCGTCGCGCGCTCCCGCCGTCCGCCCAGAAACGCCGCAAACGCCCTTCTATCATTCGTCTACGTCCTGCTCATGAACGAGTTCGTCGCGGCAGTGCGCGCTCACGGGCTGGACGTCGCGGCGGGGTTCTTCCACCGCGGACACAACCGCTCGCCCGCCCTCGCGCTCGACCTGATGGAGCCGTACCGCCCCGTCATGGCAGACCGCCTCGTCCTCGACCTGCTCAACCACCGCCGCGTCAGGCCTGACGAGCATTTCGAATGGCGCGAAGAGGGCGGCGTCCATCTGAACGAGGCGGGGCGGCGGATCGTCTTCCGCGCGTTCGACGAGCAGATGCGCCGGACGCAGACGTGTGACGGAGTCCAGATTTCCGTCCGCACAGGCATCGACCGCACGGTCTGCCGCCATCTCGAATCGCTTGAAACCGCCATGCCGCTCGCGTTCTTCCGCGCCGCGTAGCGGAAAACGCGAAAGAAGGAAAATCCAGTCCATGCTCTACCTTGTCGCCTACGACATCGCCGACCCGAAGCGTCTGCGCCGCGTGGCGAAGATCTGCGAGGACTACGGCGTCCGCGTGGAACGCAGCGTCTTCGAGTGCGATCTGCCGAACACGGACATGGCGGCGCTTTGGACGAAGATCGGACAGACCGTCGACCTTCGGGAGGACTGCGCCGTCTGCTACCGGATCGACGCCGCCGACCGCCGCCACGTCCGCCGCCTCGGCAACATGGGCGAAACGCTGTCCGCAGACGACATCGTAATCATCTGACCGCGAATGCACGGTTGCCGCACGGCATTTCGCCTTGTTCATCATGATGAACAGAATGGCGTTTTTGGCTTGCCCGGCGGTCGAAAAAATGGCATACTGTTCATCACAATGAACAAGGAAGCGATTGGCAGATATCTGGTCGAACGGCGCGACGTGCTGGACATTTCGCAGGCGCGGCTTGCGAAGCTTTCCGGCGTGTCGTGCCACACGATTTCCAATCTCGAGACGGCGAACGGCAACGTCACGCTCGACGTCCTCCTGAAGGTCACGCGGACGCTGGGGCTGAAAGTGACGGTGGGCGTATGAGGAACGAGGGGACCGTCTACTACCGCGACATCCCGGCCGGAACGCTTCGGCGCGACGCTGACGGCTACGAATTCGTATACAACGCCGCCTACCTCGCCACGACAGACCTGCCAGCGGTGTCGCTGACGCTGCCGAAGACGGACAGGCCATATCGCTCTCCCCATCTGTTCTCGTTCTTCGCGGGGCTTCTTGCCGAGGGCTTCCAGAAAGAGAGGCAGTGCCGCGAACTTAGGATCGACGAACGCGACGACTTCACGCGCCTTCTCGAAACAAGCGCCTACGGCGCGATTGGAGCGGTCTGTGTCAAACCTTGACTTCAGATACGCCGACCTCCGTCTGCCGAACATCTCCAGCGCCACCAGCCGCCTGTCTATTTCCGGCGTACAGGAGAAGGTGCAGATGAAGCGTGTGCGCGGAGGGTACGAGGTAGTGTCGCATGGCGGCGACGCGATTCTCAAGCCCGCCCCGCGCAACACGGCGGCCCTCTTCCCATTCGACATCCCCGTGAACGAAAATCTCACGATGAAGATTGCATCGCGGCATTTCGGCATCAGAACTGCGGAAAACGAACTGGTGAGGTTCAGCGACGGCGAACTCGCATATCTCACCTGGCGTTTCGACAGGCGAAACGGAACGCCCATCCGCCAGGAGGATTTCTGCCAGCTCTCTGACAGAACGCGCGAGACGCATGGCGAAAACTACAAGTACGATTCGTCATACGAAGAGCTAGCCTCGCTCATGCGCGCGTTCTGTCCGTCCGCCGCCGTGGACAACCCAAAGGTCTTCAAGATCGTCATGTTCAACTATGCGTTCGGAAACGCGGACGCACATCTGAAGAACTTCTCCCTTTACGAAAGTCCACAGGGTGACTACGTGCTTGCGCCGGCCTACGACCTTTTGAACACGTATCTGCATTTTCCAGGAGACCCGTCCACGACCGGTCTGGAGTTCTTCGCGGACGGACGTTTCACGCCGCGATACGAGGAACTGGGATTCTACTCTTCAGCCGATTTCATCGAACTCGGCAGCCACTACGGCGTGGACGCGGACGAAGTGCGCGCGCTGATTGCGCTGTTCTTTGAAAAGTCCAAAAAGGTCGAGGCGGAGGTGTCCGCCTCGCGCCTTTCCCAAAAGGCAAAGGAACGATATCTCGACATCTTCCACGACCGGCTGAAGGCGTTGAGGCAGTAGTGGGAAGACGCGGCGGGGCGGGACGCCCCGCCCTGCCGCCATGCCGTTTCATCGGCAGAACTCGGCGAAAGCCGATTGCCGGAGCCTTGCACTTGCGCGTTAGGCGGACGAGTGCTAGAATACCGCCGCAATGAACTTGAAGAGACGTGTATGGGTGGAGATAGACCTTGCCGAACTCAGGCGGAACTATCTCAAGATCGCCGCCGCCGCGAAGCCGGCGGTCGTTCTGTGCGTGCTTAAGGCAAACGCCTACGGGCTTGGCGTCCTGCCGTACGCGAAGGCGCTGGCGGAGACGGACTGCGCCGGCTTCGGCGTCGCCGAGCCGTTCGAAGCCCTGCGGCTTGCCGGAATGGGCAAGCCCGTGCAGATTCTCTCCTCCATTCTGCCGGACGAGATCGACGCAATGGTCGAGGCCGGCGTCGTCCTGCCGGTGATGGACCTCGAAACGGCGAAGGCGATCGACCGCACCGCAGGGAAGTTCGGCAGAAAGGCGAAAGTCCACGTCAAGCTGGACACCGGCATGGGGCGTCTCGGCATCCCGGCCGCAGACGCGCCGCGCGTCGTCCGCGCCGTCAAGGCGCTCCCCAACCTCGACTGCGAAGGGATATTCTCGCACTGCCCGATGGCGTACGAGCCGTCCAGCCCGTTCACCGACGGACAGATCGACACCTTCGTCGCGCTGCTGCGCGACCTCGCCGGCGACGGCATCACGTTCAAGAAGGTGCACGTCGCCGCGTCGGACGCGATAAACAACTTCCCGCGCGCCGCGCAGCCGCCGTTCAACATGGTGCGTACGGGCATCAACCTGCACGGATCGTTCGACCCGAACGGGCGCCGCGCGCTCGACGTGCGGAACGTGCTGACGCTCAAGACCCGCGTCGCCCAGGTGCGTGACCTCCCCGCCGGGACGACGCTCGGCTATGGGCGGACGTGGTGTCTCGCCCGGCCGACGCGGGTGGCTACGATTTCCGCCGGCTACGCCGACGGCCTCCCGCTTGCGCTGACAAACCGCGGACACGTTCTCATCAACGGCCGGCCATGCCCCGTCATCGGACGCATTTCCATGGACTACACCACCGTGGACGCGACCCTCGCCCCGGACGTCAGTCCCGGCGACGAGGTTGTCTGCCTCGGCGGAGAAGGCCGTTTCCAGATCACTCCCGACGACTGGGCGCGCCTCAAGGGCACCCATGCCTACGACATCATCTGTTCGCTCGGCAGCCGCGTGGAACGCAGACCTGTGGTATAATTTTCGCCTTGTTCCCACGCAGAAGCAGAAAGACTTTCAGGCAATGAAGATAAAGGAGATACTGGAGCGCGACAGGCCGGGCATTTCGTTCGAGGTGTTCCCGCCGAAGAAGGACGCGCCGTTCGCGCCCATCAGGGATGTCGTGTCGCGCCTCGCCGAATGCCGCCCGTCGTTCATTTCCGTAACCTACGGCGCTGGCGGCGGAGCGAACGCCAACACCGCCGCCGTCGCGTCGTTCGTCCAGGACGAATGCCGCACCACCGCGCTGGCACACCTGACGTGCATCTCATCCACGCGCGCGCAGATCGACGAGCGAATCGCCGGCCTCAAGTCCGCCGGCGTCGAAAACGTCCTCTGCCTGCGCGGCGACAGGCCGCCGGAGACGACTCCCCCCCTTCCTTCCGACTTCGCCTACGCCATCGACCTCGTGAAGACCCTGAAGCCGCACGGATTCTGCCTTGGCGGCGCCTGCTACCCGGAGCGGCATCCGTCGTGCGAACACTTCGACGACGACATCGCCCGCCTCAAGGCGAAGGTCGACGCCGGAATCGACTTCCTCACAACGCAGATGTTCTTCGACAACAACGTCTTCTACCGCTACCTCTACAAGGTGCGCGAGGCCGGAGTGTCCGTCCCCGTCCTCGCCGGCATAATGCCCGTCACGAACGGTCGCCAGATCGCGCGCATCTGCCAGCTCTCCGGCACGTACCTTCCAATGCGCTTCAAGGCGATCGTCGACAAGTTCGGCGACAGCCCGGCGGCAATGCTCGACGCCGGCGTCGCCTATGCCTCGGAGCAGATCATCGACCTCTTCGCGAACGGAGTCGACCACGTGCATCTCTACACGATGAACAAGCCGGAGGTGGCGGAGCGCATCATGCGCAACCTGGCGTCGATCGTCCACCGCCGCCCTTCCATCGCATAGCCGAAAGGCACGACAATGCCATGCCGGCTGAAACTCGACCGGGCGGAGACGCTTCGCTACATGCGCATGGGCGGATGCTCTCCGACGCCGGAACTCGAAGAGCGCCTTTCGCGGGTGGAGCGCGAAGTCCTCTCCGCCGCGCGCCCAAGGTCGTTCTGGCGGCTTGAGAAGACGTCGTTCGGGGAGGAAGAGGGCGAAGTGCGAATCGGGCCGCTGACGGTGAAGTCCCGCTCGCTCGCCAGGACGCTGCGGGGGTGTCCGCACGCATTCCTGTTCTGCGCGACGCTGGGAGCGGAAGTTGACGCCCTTCTCCGCCGCCATTCGCAGACGAGCGCAGCGGACGCCCTGATGGCGCAGGCGGCTGCGACGTCCGCGATCGAGGCGTACTGCGACGAATGCGAATCGCGTCTGCGCGAAGAACCCGCCGTGGCCGGCGAAAGTCTGCGCACCCGCTTCTCGCCCGGCTACGGAGACCTTCCACTCGCGACGCAAAGGCCTCTTCTGGAGATTCTGGACAGCCAGCGCCGCATCGGCGTCGTCCTCACGGACTCCCTTCTCATGATTCCGTCGAAGTCGGTCAGCGCGATAATCGGCGCCGACCCGGCGGCGACGAAATGCGCCTCTCCCCATTCGCCCTCCGGCTGTCGCGTCTGCCAGATGCCGAACTGCCAGTATCGCATCCGCGAAGTTCCAGGATGCCCTGAAAATGGAGAAGACGACGGCGCGTGAGGACACGCGCCCTCCTGTCTGTACTGCCGTCCGGCCTGACGAAAATCCCGGAACCGCCAAAGGGCGATTCCGGGATTTCGCGGAAACGGCGAGTTTCCTTTGGATGCGGGCCTCAGGCCTCGAACTTGTAGAGGTCGCGCTTCTCGTACTTCGTGTGGAGCAGATGCTCGGCCTTTTCGGAGCCTGGCTCGCCCAGGAAGTCCTTGTAGAGCATCTGGACTTCGGGGTTCAGGTGGCTCATGCGGAGTTCGCAGCGCTCGTCGTCCGTGTAGAGGCCCTTCGTGCGGAGGGCGCGGATTTCGTCAGTCGCAAGGCAGGGCTGTCCGCCGCCGCCGATGCAGCCGCCGCGGCAGGCCATGACCTCGATGAAGTCGTAGCGCGGCTTGCGGCCGGCCTTGCGGTCCTCGCGGATCTCGTCCAGCACCTTCTCGGCGTTCGCCATCTGGTGGATGACGGCGACGTTCACGGGAGTGCCCTTGATGTCGATCGTGGCGGTCTTTACGCCGTCCATGCCGCGCACGTCCATGAACTCGATCGACGGCGGCTTCGCATCGCCGGTGATCAGGCAGTAGGCGGTGCGGAGGGCGGCCTCCATGACGCCGCCGGTGACGCCGAAGATCGTGCCGGCGCCGGTGTAGGCGCCGAGGAGCTCGTCGGCCTTCTCGTCGGGCAGGGACGCGAAGTCGATGCCGGCGGCCTTGATCATGCGGGCGAGTTCGCGGGTGGTAAGGACGACGTCGGTGTCCTGGTCTCCGGACGACTTCTGGTGGGCGTCGCGCTGGATCTCGAACTTCTTTGCGGTGCAGGGCATGATCGAGGTCATGTGGACGTCACGCGGATCGACGCCATTCCTCTCCGCCCAGTAGCTCTTGGCGAGCGCGGACAGCATCTGCTGGGGGGACTTGGCGGAGGAGAAGTTCTCCGTGAAGTCGGGGGCGTACTTCTCCATCCAGTCCGTCCAGGCGGGGCAGCAGCTCGTGAAGAGGGGCATTGCGCCGCCCTTCGTGAAGCGGCGGATGAACTCCGTGCCCTCTTCCATAATCGTGACGTCGGCGGAGAAGTTCGTGTCGAACACCTTGTCGAATCCGAGGCGGCGGAGGGCGGCGTAGATCTTGCCGGTGGCGAGTTCGCCGGGCTTCATGCCGAACTCCTCGCCGAGGGCGACGCGGACGGCCGGGGCAATCTGCACGAGGCAGGTCTTCGCCGGGTCGAGGATGGCCTTGGCGACCTTGCTCGTCTCGTCCTTCTCGTAGATCGCGCCGACGGGGCAGTGGGCGGAGCACTGTCCGCACTTGATGCAGGGCGAATCGGCGAGGGAGACGCCGGCCGCGGGCTGCATGACGGTCTTCTCGCCGCGGCCGATGAACTCCAGCGCCCAGGTGTTCTGCATGTGCTGGCAGACTTCCGCGCAGCGGCCGCACTTGATGCACTTGTCGGGATTGAGGACAATCGACGTCGTGGACTTGTCGCAGGGGAGGCTTGTCGTCTCGCGGGGGAACGGAATCTCGCGGATGCCGAAGTCGGCGGCGATGTTCTGGAGCTCGCACGAGCCGGAGCGCGGGCACTGGAGGCAGTCCTGCGGGTGGTTGGCGAGGATGAGTTCGAGGACGGTGCGGCGGACCTGGACGATGTCGGGGTCGTGGGTGACGATCTTCATTCCCGGCATGGCCTCGGTGCAGCAGGCGCGGAGCATCTTCGGGCTGGGCACGAACTTGCCGGGCTCCGTGCGGCTCGGCACGAGCTGGCGCACGACGCAGAGGCCGCAGCTGGCGCCGGCCTTGAGGTCCGGATGGTAGCAGAGCGTGGGAATCTTCACGTTCGCGGCCTTTGCCGCGACGAGAAGGTTCGAGCCCTTCGGCACGCTGACCGCGACGCCGTTGATTTCCAGGGAAATCATTTCAGGAGTTTCCATGTTGTCAAATTCCTTTCTTCACGGGATCAGGCGTGGGAAATCGCGTGGAACTTGCACGTCGCCTCGCAGGCGCCGCACTTGATGCACTTCTTGGGGTCGATGACGTGCGGCTGGCGCAGGGTGCCGGCGATGGCGCCGACGGGGCACTTGCGCGCGCACATCGTGCAGCCCTTGCACTTGGCGGCCTCGATCGTGTACGTCACGAGCTTCTTGCACTTGCCCGAACGGCACTTCTTGTCGTGGATGTGCTCCATGTACTCGTCCATGAAGTACTTGAGCGTGGAGCGCACGGGGTTCGAGGCGGTCTGCCCAAGGCCGCAGAGGGAGGCCTTGTTCATCGCGTCGCATATCTTCTGCATGTCCTCGATGTCCTGCTCCTCGCCGCGGCCCTCGGTGATCTTGTTGAGGTAGTTGAGAAGCTTGCGTCCGCCGATGCGGCAGGGGGCGCACTTGCCGCAGCTCTCGTCGACGGTGAAGTCGAGGTAGAACTTGGCGATGTCGACCACGCAGTCGGTCTCGTCCATGACGATGAGGCCGCCTGAGCCCATGATCGAGCCGATCTGCGCGAGGGACTCGTAGTCGATCGGCGTGTCAAGGAACTGCGGCGGGATGATGCCGCCGGAGGGGCCGCCGGTCTGGGCCGCCTTGAACTGGTGGCCGCCGCGGATGCCGCCGCCGATGTCGAAGATGATTTCGCGGAGGGTGGTGCCCATCGGCACTTCGATGAGGCCGGAGTTGTTGACCTTGCCCGTGAGCGCGAAGACCTTCGTGCCCTTGGTGGTGGCCGTGCCGATCTTGTTGAACCAGTCAGCGCCCTTGTTGATGATGACTGGGATGTTCGCAAGCGTCTCGACGTTGTTGATGACCGTCGGGCAGCCCCAGAGTCCCTTCACGGCGGGGAACGGCGGGCGCGGACGCGGCATTCCGCGGTGGCCCTCGATGGACTGGAGGAGGGCGGTCTCCTCGCCGCAGACGAACGCGCCGGCGCCGAAGCGGAGCTCGACGTCGAACGAGAAGCCGGAGCCGAGGATGTCGTCGCCGAGAAGCCCTAGGTCATGCGCCTGGGCGATGGCCACCTGGAGGCGGTGGATGGCGAGCGGGTATTCGGCGCGGATGTAGATGAAGCCCTTGGAGGCGCCGATCGCGTAGCCGGCGATCGTCATGGCCTCGAGGATGGAGTGGGGATCGCCCTCGAGCGTGGAGCGGTCCATGTACGCGCCGGGGTCGCCCTCGTCGGCGTTGCAGACCATGTACTTCTGCCCCTTTGGCTGCTGTTGGGCGAAGCGCCACTTGATTCCGGTCGGGAAGCCTGCCCCTCCGCGGCCGCGGAGGCCGGACTTGACCATCTCCTCGACGACCTGCTCCGGCGTCATCTCGAAGAGGACCTTCTCGATCGCCTTGTAGCCGTCGCGGGCGATGTAGTCCTCGATCTTCTCCGGGTCGATCACGCCGCAGTTGCGCAGGACGATGCGGTACTGCTTCTGGTAGAATGGGATGTTCGCCTCGGCGACGAGTTTCTTCGCCTGCTCCGGGTCGTAGCAGAGACGCTGCACGACACGGCCCTTGACCAGGTGCTCTGAGACGATTTCCTTCACGTCCTCCGCCGTAACCTTCACGTAGAAGGTACCCTGCGGGAGAATCTTGACAATCGGGCCCTGCTCGCAGAAGCCGAGGCAGCCGGTCGTGACGACCTGCACCGTCTTGTCAAGCCCCTGCTCCTTGAGCTGGCGGTTGAACTCCTCGATGATCTTCGTTCCGCCGCCGGAACAGCACGCCGTGCCGCCGCAGACGAGAATGTATGACTGATAGGCCATGGCGTGTCACTTCCCTTCCTTGATGATGTCGACCGACGGGCGGTCGCAGATCTTCGCGTCGATCAGCGCGTGGCCGACGATGTGCTTCTCGACGATCTCCTTCGCCGTCGCGGCGTCCACGTGGCCGTAGATGACGGACGGCATGTCCGGGACGACGACCTCGACGGTCGGCTCGGAATGGCAGAGCCCCATGCAGCCGGTCTGCCGGACGAGGACGTTCGTAAGCCCCTTTTCGCTCAGCGTGTCCACGAGCGTCGCGAACGCGTCCTTCGCGCCGGCGGCGATGCCGCACGTGCCCATGCCCACGATCACCTGCACGTCCTTGTTGGAGCTGTCGCGCAGCTCCATGGCCTTCTGCCTCTCACCCCGCATCTTGCGGAGGTCTTCAAGCGTCAACTTCGCCATGACTCACTCCTTCTTCAATTCCCAAATCACTTCTGTTCGTCCGCCCAGCCGATTTCACGGTAGCGCTTGATGATGTCCGCCACGTTCTTCGTGGTGAGCTTGCCGTGCACCTCTCCGTTCACGACCGCGACGGGCGCCAGTCCGCAGCATCCGAGGCAGCGCACCGCCTCGACCGAGAAGAGGCCGTCCTCCGTCGTCGCGTTCACGCCGACGCCGAGCTGCTTCTCGAATGCCATGATGAGGTCTTCGCCGCCGCGGAGGTAGCAGGCGGTGCCCATGCAGACCTGGATGTTGTACTTGCCCATCTTCTGGAGGCGGAAGAAGTTGTAGAACGTGATCACGCCGTAGATCTTGGCCAGCGGCACGTCGAGAATCTTCCCCGTCTCGATCGCAATCGCGCGCGGGATGTACCCGTACGTCTGCTGGACGCGATGGAGCACCATGATGAGGTTTCCGGGCTTGTCCTTCCACTCCTCGATGAAAGCCCGGAGTTCCGGGGGCATCGTCTCGACGTTTCCGCTCATGTTCGTTGTTCCTTCCTAATGGCTTGGAAATTCTAAAATCCGTACAGTGTGCGGATTATCGCATATGCGCCGCTTGTTAGGCAACGGTAAGATTAACGTAAAATGCGGTGCGCCGGACGGCGCCGGAGGGGAGTGGCGGCGGTCACCCGGCGTTGGCGGCGAGGAACGCCGTCGCGTCCGCCATCGCCCTGCCGGTGAGGGCGGAGAGGCAGCTCTTCTGCATGAAGCCGTACGTGTTCTCGTCGTAGCCGGCGAGGCCGACGAAGAAGAGCGGCGACCAGACGACGTCCTCGAACTTCTCCGCGTAGTCGCGGCTGAAGAGGACGCGGCCGGTCTTGTTGTCGTAGACCTTAAGCTTGGCCGTCCAGTTCTGCACGGAGTACTCCGCCGAGAGGACGGAGCAGAGCATCCACGCCCATTCGGCGGTCTTCTGCCCGGACGTCATGAACGGACCGTCGAACGCGACGTCCACGGTGAACTTCGTCTCCGGCGCCTTGACGATAAAGCCGTTCTCCTCGAGAAGCGACTGCGCCTGGCGGAGGAAGGCGTCGGTCGGGCCGATCTTCGGCAGAAGGGTCTCCGTCGTCACCGTCTCGTAGCGTCCTCCCACGTCGTGCCACCTTCCGCGTCTGCCGCGGTACGGGCCGCGGTCGACGTAGCCCGTCGTGTGCGTGTAGACGGGGACGTACTCCGTGAGCGTCGCGGCAAACCCGGTCACCGCCACCTTGACGTCGCGCCCCTCCGGCGCGCGCGTCATGGAGACGGGCTCCGTCTCCGAACGGTGCAGGGTGAAGCATCCAGAAAGAAGGGCCAGCGTGAGGACAGGCAGCCAGAGCGGGGAGAACGTTTTCTTCATTTCTCGAACCTCATTTCCTTCATGCGTTTCTTAAGGCCCATGCCGAGGACGACGCGGCCGGTCTCGATGTAGACGTCGGCAAGCGCCTGGACGAAAGCGCGGTCCTTCCATCCGGTGATCTGCACGGCGCCCTCGGCGAGGGAGATCGCGCGGGCGTCGTCGCGCACCTTGTTGGAGCGGAGGCAGAGGAGGCGGGCGGCGCGCATCATCAGCGCGGGGTCGTCGGGATGGCGCTTCATCAGGACGTCCAGCTGGCGGCAGGCGATGTCCTCGTGTCCGCTCGCGGCGCATGTCTCGACGAGCTCCAGGCGATGGGCGTCCGTCTTCGGGTCCATCTCCACGGCGCGGGCGAAGACGCGCGCGGCGACGTCGTGGTGGCCGGACTTCTTCAGGCACACGCCGAAGTTGTGCACCGCCGCGACGTCGTTCGGCCTTATGAGCAGACGGTTCTCGTAGCACCGGATGGCGCCGTTGACGTTCCCGATCTTCAGGAAGCGGCGCCCCTCGAGGTCCATCGAGTCGACGACGTTGAGGAGAAGCGGGTCGCGCGGATTCGTCTTCGCCGCGGATGCCCACGCCGTCACGGCGTTCGTCGCAGCTCCGGCGTCGGCCGCGTCGAAGCCAAGCAGGATGCCGCGCCGGGCGCCCTGCACGGCGTCGACCCGTTCAAGGAACCTGAGGTACACCCTGGCGTCCGTTTCGCCGCGCACGAACCAGTCGAGCGTGGGAAGTCCGTACGGCGTGATCTGCGACGCGACGACCGGCGCCCTGCCGCCGGACGGGACGGGCCTGAACGCGAGGCGGAGAGGAAGGACGGCGGAGAGGAAGCGGTCAATCGCGGAGACGTTCTCAAGCGCGGGCGCGATGGCGGAGTCGTCCCCGACGAAGGAGGCGAACAGGTCCGCTGGCGCATAGACCCCCGCCGCGACGAAGTCGTCGAACAGACTGGAGAACCTTTCGATGAACTTCGCGGAATCGACGACGTCCGGCGACTTCCCTCCGCCGCTGCGCGCGACGAAGAGGTAGTCCCATCGGCCGATGCACCAGAGCCAGTAGCCTCCGTGCGTCTCGCACATCAGCTCGTGGACGGAGCGGAAGTCGGCAAGCGTCGCCATCCTGGCGTCGAACGCCATCGTGGCGCGCCCCTCGAACGCCTTCGGCAGAAGCGCCTTCAGCTTCTCGGTGGCCTCGAAGCGCGATACGCCGAACTCGTCGACGCCCGGGACTTCGCGCCGTCGCAGATTGCGGAACGCCTCGCGCGCGGCGGGGGCAGACCACGGATAGAGCGCCGTCGCGGCGGAAAGTCCGACAAAGGTGGAGTAGCGGCGGCCGGCGTCCATCTGCAGGTACTCCCACGCATGGTCGATGCGCGGCACGACGTACGGGCACGACGCCGCGTAGGCGAGGAGCAGGACAAGGACGGGAAGGAAGCGGCGGAGACGCGACTTCGACCGAACGTCGGAGCGCGCCCTGGCGGAGACGTCCACCGCCGCCGGCGGCGCCATCAGCGAAAGCATCTTATCCGCGCAGCGCCCCACCACGCCGCGGCGCGAAAGGACGGCCTTGACGGCCCGCTCGCCCAGCTCCCTGCGCCCGCGCGCGTCGTTGAAGAGCCGGACGACCTCTTCGCAGAGCGCGGCCGCGCCGTCCACCTGCACGACGGCGTTCATCGCCAGCAGGTCGCTCATCACGGGGCGGAAGTTCTCGACGTGCGGTCCCACGACCGTCGCGACGCCGCATAGGCACGGCTCGATCATGTTCTGGGCTCCGTGCTCGCAGATCGACTTTCCGACGAAGGCGACGGAGGAGATGCCGTAGAGCCCCATCAGCTCGCCGGTCGTGTCGCAGAGATAGACGTTCGGGTCGTCGGACGGCATCGCCACCAGGTCGCACGAGCGGCGCACGCAGCAGAACCCGGCCTTTCTTATGTTGGCCTCAACGGCGTCGGCCTTCTCGAAATGGCGCGGCGCGATGACGAGCTTGACGTCGGGGCGCGAGCGGAGAAGCGCACGGTACGCCTCCAGCATCACGATGTCCTCGCCCGGCCACGTGCTTGCGCCGAGAAGGACGTCGCCGGGGCCGATCCATCCGCGCAGTTCCCTCTCCTTCGCCTCGTCGCGACGCGCGACGTCGAACTTGAACGAGCCGGTCGTCTCCAGCGCGGCGGGGTCGGCGCCGGCCGCGACAAGCCTGTCCGCGTCCATCTTCGACTGCGCGAAGATGCGAGTGAACGAGCGCAGGACGTCGCCGAAGAACCAGCGCAGCCGACGGTAGCGCGGGGCGCTTCTGTCGGAGACGCGGGCGTTTATCAGGAAGACGGGAATCCGGCGGGCCTTGAGGGCGCGTATGAAGTTCGGCCAGATCTCGCTCTCGGTGATGATCGCGGCGCGCGGTCGCACCCTGTCCAGCGCGCGCCTCACGCATCCCGTGAAGTCAAGCGGATTGTAGACGAGAACGTCGCCCGGGGCGACGAGCTTTTCGGCCTGCGCCCATCCGGTGGACGACGTCGTGGAGAGGACGAACCTCGTCTCGGGGGCGCGTTCGCGCAGGGCCGCCATCATCTGTCCGGCGACGAACACCTCGCCGACGCTGACGGCGTGGATCCATACCGCGCCCTCCGGGAATTCGACGTCCGACGGATAGCGTCCGAACCGGTCGCCCATCCTAGCCCTGTATCCGCCGCGCCTTAACATCCTGAAGAGGAACGCCGGAAGCGCAAGCGCGTAGACTATCGCGAAGAGGAGATTGTAGAGCCGCCATTTCATCGCCGCGCCGTCCTTCCACTAGAAGTCCAGGTTGCGGACGTTGAGCGCGTTGTCCTCGATGAACTTGCGGCGCGGCTCCACCTCGTCGCCCATCAGGAGCGTGAAGATCTGGTCCGCCTTGACGGCGTCGGACAGCCTCACGCGCAGCATGTGCCGCTTGTCGGGATTCATCGTCGTGTCGAAGAGCTCCTTCGCATCCATTTCGCCAAGACCCTTGAAGCGGTAGATGCTCATGCCCTTGCGCCCGCGGGCGCGGACGGCCTCAAGGAGGTCGGGAAGCGACTTCACCGCCTGCGACGTGCCGTCCTCCTCGAGGACCGCGACGTCGCCGCCCTCTCCGAGGTAGTCGGCGGTGGAGTAGCCCATCGCGCGGAGCGACTCCATCTGCTTGCGCAGAAGGGCCGAACGGTAGATCTCAAGCCAGCGGAACTCCATCTGGTCGGTGGGGTGGTAGGCCTCGACCTGCGTGGCCTCAAGGTCTATCGCCGTCTGCATCTCCTCCTGAAGCTGCGCGACGCGCGCCTTGAACGCCTCCTCGTCGGCGGCGTACTCGACCCGGGCGGAATCGCCGGCGCCGCGCACGAGCACGTAGCGCGGGACCGTTCCGTCCGCGCCGCGGTTGTCCAGCAGGTCCTTGACGGATATCCCGCGGCGCTCGATCGTCTGGGCGGCGCCCTCGATCTCGGCGAGCAGTTCGAGGAGGCGGCGGGCGGAGGCGTTGTCGAACGGCTCGCCGTTCATGCGGCGCACCGTCATGTCGTCAAGGCCGAGGAAGAGCAGCTTCGACGTCATCTCGGCGTCGGTCAGGACGTATTCGATCTTCTTCTTGCGCTCGACCTTGTAGAGCGGAGGCTGCGCGAGGTAGACGTATCCCTTCTCGATCAGCTCCGGCATCTTGCGGTAGAAGAACGTGAGCAGAAGCGTGCGGATGTGGGCGCCGTCGACGTCGGCATCGGTCATGATGACGATCTTGTGGTAGCGGGCCTTGGAGACGTCCCACGCCTCGGCGAAGCCGCAGCCTATGGCGGTGATGAGCGTACGGATCTCGGTGTTGGCGAGCATCCGGTCGACACGCGCCTTCTCGACGTTGAGCACCTTGCCGCGCAGGGGGAGGATCGCCTGGATGCGGCGGTCGCGGCCGACCTGGGCGGAGCCGCCTGCGGAGTCTCCCTCGACGAGGAAGAGTTCCGTCTTCGCCGGGTCGCGCTCGGAGCAGTCGCGCAGTTTGCCCGGGAGGGAAAGTCCGTCCATCACTCCCTTGCGCACGGTCTCCTTCGCCTTGCGCGCGGCCTCGCGGGCGCGGCAGGCCATCATGATCTTCTGGACGACGACGTCGGCGATCTTCGGGTTCTCCTCGAAGAAGGTCATCAGCCTGTCGCTCACGATGGAATCGACGATGCCCTGCACCTCGCCGTTGCCGAGCTTCGTCTTCGTCTGCCCCTCGAACTGCGGCTGCGGCACCTTGACGGAGACGATGACTGTGAGGCCTTCGCGCATGTCGTCGCCGGTCACGACGTCCTTCTCCTTGATGCCGCCCTTGTCGCGTCCGTACTTGTTGACGGTCCGCGTGAGCGCGGCACGGAAGCCGGAGAGGTGGGTGCCGCCCTCGATAGTGTGGATGTTGTTGCAGTACGTCTGCTCGATCGTGGAATACGTGTCCGTGTACTGCATCGACACCTCTGCCTGGACGGTCCCCGTCAGGCCCTGCGCCTCGCCCTCGAAGTGGATGACGGGCGTGATAGTCGTCTTGTTCACGTTCAGGTACTGCGTGAACTCGTCGATGCCGCCCTCGTAGTGGAACGTCTCCTCGTGGTGGCCCTCGCCCTCGTTGTCCTTGAAGTGGATCTTGACGCCCTTGTTGAGGAAGGCGAGTTCGCGGAGGCGGTTGCAGAGGATCTCCCACTTGAACGCATGGCAGGTGAATATGGAGTGGTCGGGGAAGAACGTCACCTTCGTGCCGGTCTCCTCGCCGCATTCGCCCACGACCTCGAGCGGCTTAGTGACGTGGCCGCGAGAGAACTCGATCCGGTGGATCTTCCCGCCACGCCTGACCTCGACCTTCATCCAGTCGGAAAGCGCGTTCACGCAGGAGACGCCGACGCCGTGGAGGCCGCCGGAGACCTTGTAGTTCGACCCGTCGAACTTGCCGCCCGCGTGGAGGACGGTCAGCACGACCTCGATCGCGGGGCGATGCTGCGTGGGGTGCATGTCCACCGGAATGCCGCGGCCGTTGTCCGTCACGGACAGCGACCCGTCCGGGTTTATCTGCACGTCCACAAGGGAGCAGTATCCGGCCAGGGCCTCGTCGATCGAGTTGTCCACGACCTCGTAGACGAGATGGTGGTAGCCGCGCTCGCCCGTGTCGCCGATGTACATGGCGGGCCGCTTGCGCACGGCCTCCATGCCCTCCAGCACCTGGATGTTGGAGGCGTTGTAGTTCGACGGCGTTTCCTGCGTGGCGTTCTGTTCTTCAGACATTGCTGTTCCCTTTGAAATTCATTGAAGGGGCATTATATCATATTTTCACGAACCCCATGAGACGGCCACGCTGCGCCGGTCAGCGTTTCGCGGGTGCGGGCGCCGCGCCGGCGCGGAAGAGGGCCATGAGGGCGTCCGCGAAAAAGGACATCCCAAGCGCGTTGGGGTGGTTGATCTCGTTCACGAGGAGCGTCTGGTACGGCAGCCCCTGGCGCGCGAGACGGCCCCAGCGCAGGGAGGCGTCGGCGATGGCGACGTTCCGCTCCGCGCACCATCTGCGCAGGTTCTTCACGTAGGGGCGCGGGTCTTCGGTCGTCGCAGTCGGGTCGGCAAGGCCCATCCAGTCGGCGCGGACGTAGTGCGGCGTCAGGACGCAGAGCTCGGCGCCGCGGCCGCGCAGGTCGGAGAGGATGCGGTCGTACTGCGCGGACATCCGTCCGTAGTCGGAAAGCCAGCTGTCGTTGACGAATTCAAGCACGACGAGGTCTGCGTTCGCACCGAGCACCGTCTCCGCGTAGTTGTGGCGGTGTCCGGGCGGCGCGTCCTTCTCGCTGAGGAAGGAAGCCGAGCTGCGTCCGCCCCATCCGTTGCTCACGAGCGTGACGGCGCTTTTCGGGAAGCGCGCGCGCAGACGGCGGACGAACTGGCTCTGCCAGCGGCCTTCCTCCGGCAGATAGCCGCCGTTCGTCACGCTGTCGCCCCAGGCAAGCACCCTGACCGGCTCGCCGCGCACGAGTTTTCCATGCGTCTTCGGCAGCTGCAGTTCCGCCGCGGATGGTCCGGCGGCGGGAGTTTCGGGAAACGCCCGCTCGAGGACCGGGTAGAAGTTGCGCGGCGAGAGCGCTTCCGTCCGCCCGTCGACCCACACCGTCGCCAGGGGGACGTCGCCGGGCTCAAGCGCGGGCAGGACGGGGTTCGAGGCCTTCGCGGCGCCCTTGCGCAGCGCCACTGCGCCGACGGCGGTCCGCACCAGCCGGTCCAGGCGCTGCGGACGGTAGGCGTAGTCGACGAACACCGCGTCCGCAGGTCCGATTCGTCCGCCCTCCAGTCGCGCCACGGCGCCCCACGTCGCCTCCAGCTCGTAGTCGCGTCCGGCCTCCATCACATCCCCGGCCGCGTTCCTCACCACGACCGAATCGGCGGACAGCGCCCCAGCGACGGAGCACTCGTACGCCACCAGAGCCCTGAGACGCCTACCGCGCATCCATCCGCCCGCGCGCCATCCGCCCTCCGGCTTCGCGGGAAGCGCGTCCATGCGCTCGCCTTCGACCTTCACAAGGGGTTCGGGGGCGATGGCGACCTCTGCGCCGTCCGCCCTCACAAGCCAGTCGCCCGCAAGCGACGGCGTCTGCGCCCATGCGCCGCCAATTATGGCAAGCGCGCAAATCCCAGCCGGCAGTTTCCTCATGACGTTCCTTTCATCCGCAGTCGTTGCAAGTCGCTTTCCAATGCCGCCGTCCCCATTTTTCAGATCGCGGCTATTCGGTCGACGGCAAGGCCGGTCGCCGCCGCAATCTGCTCGTCGGCAAGATTCATGGCCTTCAGGTTCCGGACGGTCTGCCGCAGCTTTTCAACCGCCTCGTCGCGCTCGGCCGCGGTTGCGTCCAGCTCCGACTTCTTCGCGTCCAGCTCCGACTTCTTCGCGTCCAGCTCCGACTTCTTCGCGTCCAGTTCCGCCATCGTCGCGTTCAACTTCGCCTCCGTCTCCTTGAACTTCGCCTCCGCCGCGCTGAACTTCGCGTCCTTCGCGGCGTAGTAGTTCTTCTTCGTCGTCTCGATGCTGACGCGGTCCCAGAAGCCCTCGTAGGCGGCCCTTTCCGCGTCGTTCATCCCGGACTCCCTGACGAGCTCCAGCGCCTGGCCCGTCTGCGGGTTGTCGAGAAGGTCCTGCGACACCTCGTCCGCGCCGTCCCGGCCGATCTCCGTCAGGAACCGGAGCCACAGCGCCTGCATCTTCTTCTCGGCCAGGTTCTTCGCCCTGAACTTCGGAAGCTCCACGAACACGAGGTGCAGACCGTCGAGCACCCTGTCGGAGTGGAGGTCGTGGACGAAGTGGTAGTAGTGGTAGTACTCCTCCATGTCCGGCTCGAACGTCTCGTTGACGAGGCACAGCGCGTAGACGGGCTGGAGCAGATTGTAGTCGTCGCCCTTCGGCAGCTGCCTGACGTACGCCTTCGCGGAGCTGAAGAGGACCCTCTGCCTGAAGTCGGGGAACCACTCCATCTGCATCTCGACGATGAACTTGCGCCCGCCGGTCTCCTCGCAGCGCACGTCGACGATCGAGTTCTTGCCGAGCGGCGTCTCCGGGACGAGCTCGTGCGGCAGATATTCGACCGCCTCGATCTGCCTGCCGTCCTCAAGGGGGAGCAGGGCGTTGAGGAGGCTCATGACGAGGTTCCTGTGCTCGCCGAAGACCTTCTTGAAGGTGACGTCCGCTTTTGGATCGAGGTATTTTGCCATGTCGTTCTCCTTGCTCGCCATCTCCGGGCACAGCGCCCCGGCAAGATGGAGGTAGTATTCCACAATTCGCCGAGAAAGTCAATTGAGCGCGTCTTCTGGATGCCGCCGCCATTTGATATAATGGACGCCAAATGAAACAGAAAATCGTGCTTGCAATTTCAATCGCGGCCGGCCTTCTCGCGGCCGTTCTCACCCGCGCGTACCTTTCCTCGAAGGACGCCGAGTACAGAAAGCTGAAGCAGGACTTCACGAACCGGCACGGGACGATGGAGGTGCTGTGCTACGGACGCGACCTGCCGGGAGGTTCCGCGCTTGCGAAAGCCGACCTCGGCACGCGCAAGGTGCCGGCGAGCGGCCTGCGCGGGCAGGCGCTCACCGAGGCGAACGCCATGGACGTCATCGGGCGGAAGATCGTCTCCGGCCACCGCAAGGGCGAACTCGTCTTCTGGGCCGACGTCGAGGGCGGCAACCCCTCCGCCGGCGGTCTCGCGGGCGACATCCGCAGGAAGATGCGCGCGCTTTCCGTAAACGTATCCGGAGCCGCGGCCGTCAGCGGCATGGTCAAGCCGAACGACCACGTCGACGTGATCGGGACCTTCTCGTTCCCGACGAACGGGCCCGACGGCAAGACGGTCCAGCAGCTCGTGACCTGCACGATGCTCCAGAACGTCCTCGTGCTGGCCACCGGAAAGGAGACCGCCAAGTCGTCCGTCTACCGCGCCGACTCCTTCGGCGCCGGTTCGTACACCGCCGTCACGCTCGAGGTGACGCCCCGCGAGGCGGAGATGCTCGTCTTCGCCGAGCAGATGAAGGGACGCCTCGCCCTCGCCCTCCGCAACAGGAACGACACGTCGTACGAGCAGGAGCTTCCACAGGTCGACTTCGCGAAGATCCGCGAGGAGATCGAGGCCCTGAACGTGAAACGCCAGTCAGACATCGGCGGGAGGCGCTGAAATGGCATTCACCCTTGACATGATCATGCCGGGCGACAGGACGCCGCGCCGCCGCGTCCTCCGCGACGGACAGCACTTCATCGGACGCGGCCGGAAATGCGAGATAAACCTCCCCTTCCCCGACGTCTCCGAACGCCACGCGATCCTGATGCTCCACGCCGGACAGGCGACGCTGAAGGACTTCCGCAGCGCGAACGGCACATACGTGAACGGAATCCCGATCGACGGCGAGGCGACGCTCGCCCCCGACGCCGTCGTGCAGATCGGCGCCACCATCCTCCGCGTTGCGCCCTGCGGGGACGAAGCCGGCGAGACCGCGCCCGGCATGGAAGCGCAGATGGAGCCTGTCGCGGGATCCGAATGCCCGCCCATCGCGCCTGACGCCGCGGACACGCGCCACAGGCTCGCGGACGCCCCCGGCCCGCAGGACGCGCCCGACCCGATGGCGGAGATCCGCCGGCAGGCGCAGGAGCAGGTGCAGCGCGAACTCGTCACGCGCCTCGACCTCAAGCGGCTCACCGTCGACGGCGTCGACCGCGACGAGCTTGAACGCCAGGCCACGCAGAAGATCCACGAGATCGTCGAGCAGGTCAGGCGCAACGGCAAGCTGCCGCAGGGGATAGACGCCGCCCGGCTCGAGCGCGACGTCTTCAACGAGGCGCTGCGCCTCGGCCCGATCGAAGACCTTCTGGCGGACGACTCGGTCTCGGAGATCATGGTCAACGGCCCGCGGCGCATCTACGTGGAGCGCGGCGGAAAGATCCGGCTCACCGACTGCCGGTTCATGGACGACGCCGCCGTGATGTCCGTCATCGAGCGCATCGTCGCGCCGCTCGGCCGCCGCATCGACGAATCCCAGCCGTACGTCGACGCGCGACTGGAGGACGGCAGCCGCGTAAACGCCATCATCCCGCCGCTCTCCCTCTCCGGCCCAACGCTGACGATCCGCAAGTTCGGGAAGAAGACGCTTACGGTAGACGACTTCATCCGCTTCGGAACGTGGACGCGAAACGCCGCCGAATTCATGAAGGCGTGCGTCCTCCTGCGCAAGAACGTCGTCGTCGCCGGCGGCACCGGCTCCGGCAAGACGACCCTCCTCAACCTCCTTTCAGGCTTCATCCCGTCGGACGAGCGAATCGTCACGGTCGAGGACGCGGCGGAACTCCGGCTCCTGCAGCCGCACGTCGTCCGGCTCGAGGCGCGTCCGCCGAACATCGAGGGACGCGGCGCCGTGACGATACGCGACCTCGTGAAGAACTGCCTGCGAATGCGCCCGGACCGCATCATCGTCGGCGAATGCCGCGGCGGCGAGGCCCTGGACATGCTGCAGGCCATGAACACCGGACACGACGGCTCGCTCACGACCGTCCACGCGAACTCCCCCCGCGACGTCATCTCCCGCCTCGAGACGATGGTCCTCATGAGCGGCATGGAGCTCCCCTCCCGCGCAATCCGGGAGCAGATCGCCTCCGCCGTCGACGTCGTCATACACGAATCGCGCCTTTCCGACGGCTCGCGCAAGGTGGTGGCAATTTCGGAAGTGACCGGCCTTGAGGGCCAAAGCGTCGTCATGCAGGACATATTCGCGTTCCGGCAGAGCGGCGTCGACGAGAGCGGAAGGATTCTCGGCGAGTTCCACCCGACGGGCGCAGTCCCCACCTTCTACGAACAGCTCAAGAGCCGCGGCCTGAGGCTCGACCCCGCGATCTTCGACCCCGCGTCTGCCCGCGAAGTCCATCTTGAGGCGACGGGAGGGGAATGATGCCGGACGCGATCGCATCCATCCTGCCCGTCGCCGCGCCATGCGCCGTCGGCCTGGCATTCTTCGGCTTCGCGTGGATGTTCACGGACGCCCTGACCGAGGGCGCGAACGCATACGCCGCGCAGATGGGCGAGGAGACGAGCCGCCAGTTCGCCGACGTCTTCCTCTTCATCTCCCCCGCGAAGATCGCCCGCCTCGGCCGCATGGCCGCCCTTGCCGCGTTCTTCGCGTTCTTCATCCCGCTCTTCAGCTTCACCAGCGCCGCGTCCACCGTCGCCGGAATCGCCCTCGGACTCGCCGCCGGCGCATTCGTCTTCACGCTTCCCGCGCGCTACGCGAAGATCGTGCGCGACCGGCGCCGCGCCAGGTTCAACGAACAGCTCGTGGACGCGCTCGGATCCATGTCAAACGCCCTCCGCGCCGGCTTTTCCATCAACCAGGCCTTCGAGAGCGTCGCCGAAACGGGCGAAAAGCCGATCTCGCAGGAGTTCACCATGTTCCTCCAGCAGCTGCGCATCGGAATGAGCTTCGACGACGCCCTGGCGTCGCTGGACAGGCGCGTCGCCTCGGACGACCTCACGCTCGTCTGCACGGCGATAGACATCGCCCGCCAGACCGGCGGCAACCTGGTGGACGTCTTCGAGAAGATCTCCGCCACCATCCGCGGCCGCCTGCGCATAGAACGCCGCGTCAGGACGCTCACCGCGCAGGGAAGGATGCAGGGAATCGTCGTCTCGTGCATGCCCCTCGTCCTCGGAGCCGCCATGACCGTCATGAAGCCGGCCGTCATGAAGCCGTTCCTCTCGTCCGCAAAGGGCCTCGCCTGCGTCGGTCTCACCGTCGCGCTCGTCGCCGCCGGATGGACGATCATCAGGCGAATCATCAAGATCGACGTCTGACGCATTGCAACACCTTCAAGGATTTGATAGAATATCCTTTGATTTTAAACACGTTCAACACGACAAGCCTCATCAAACAGGAGTAGAACCATGTCAGGTCACAGCCACTGGGCGACAATCAAGCGCGCGAAAGGCGCGGCGGACGCGAAGAAGGGCAAGATCTTCTCGAAGCTCGGCAAGGAAATCACCATCGTCGTGAAGGCGAAGGGCGGAGATCCGAACACGAACCCCACGCTCCGCACGCTCATCGCGAAGGCGAAGGCGGCCCAGATGCCGAACGACAACATCGACCGCGCCATCAAGAAGGGCACCGGCGAACTTGAATCGGCCGCGCTGGTCGACGCCACGTACGAAGGCATCAAGGGCGGCATCGCCATCGTCGTCAACGTGCTGACGGACAACAAGAACCGCGCCGCGGCCGAAGTCTCCAACGTCTTCAAGAAGAACGGCACCGAACTCGCCAAGCAGGGCAGCGCCCGCCGCAACTTCGACCGCCTCGGCCAGGTCATGATCCCCGCCGCCGACGGCCTCACCGAAGACAAGGTGATGGAAGTCGCCCTCGAAGCGGGCGCCGAGGACGTCGTCTCCGAGGACGGCGGCTTCACCGTCAAGTGCCAGCCGAACGACTTCGTCGCCGTCCAGGACGCGATCAAGGCCGCCGGCATCGCGATCGACGAGGAGAACTCCAACGTCGGTCTCGTCCCCAACATGACCGTCGAGGTAACCGACGTCGCCACCGCCAAGGCGATCAACAAGTTCGTCGACATGCTCGAGGACCTGGAGGACACCCAGGACGTCTACACGAACATGGAGACGACCGACGAGGTCGACGCCGCGCTCGAAGCCGAAGGCTGATTCAACGGATTCCATTCCAATGAAACTGGAACACGTCGGATACAACGTCGCCGAGCCGCAGAGGCTCATGGACTGGTGGGTCGCCAACCTCGGCTTCACGCAGGTCCACCCGGCGTTCATCGTGGATTCCACCGGTCAGACGGCCCTGGAGTTCTACAACAACCCGGACGCGCCCGTCCCCGACTACGAGAGCCTGAGCCCGCTCGCAATGCACATCGCCTTCCTTTCGGACGACGTGGACGCGGACGCGGACCGCCTCGTCGCCGCAGGAGCCCGGCTTCTCGAAAAGGTGCACAGGCCCGGTTTCGACATGGCGATGCTGCGCGACCCGTTCGGCATGGCCATCCAGTTCGTGAAACGCGGAACGCCAGTGCTGAAATAGCATGAAGCGCGTCCATTTCATGGGCATAGGCGGCGTCGGCATGGCCGGCGTCGCCTATTTGACGCATATGAACGGCGCCGACGTCTCCGGATGCGACGGACGCGCCTCGCGGCGGACCGCCTGGCTGGAGACGGCCGGCGTCCACGTCGCAATCGGACACTCCCCCTCCCATCTCGCCGGCGTCGACGAACTCGTCGTGACCCCCGCCGTGCCGAAGGACGCCCCCGAACTCGAGGCCGCCCGCCGCGCCGGCGTCCGAATCCGCCCGCGCGGCGAAGTCCTCGCCGAAATGGTCAACTCCTCCTGCGGAATCGCCGTCTGCGGCACCCACGGAAAGACGACCACCTCCACCTTCACCGCAAAGCTGCTCGCCGCCCTCGGCGAGGACGTCGTCTGGTGCATCGGCGGAGAGACAGGCGACATGCCCGTGGCCGGCCGCGCCGGGCGCGTCGAAGAACCATCCGCCTCCCCGTCGCCCGAATCGCCGTTCGTCGTGGAGGCCGACGAATCGGATGGAACGCTCGCCCTCTACCGCCCCCGCATCCTCGTCGTCACGCAGATCGACTACGACCATCCCGAACACTTCCCCACCGTCGAGTCCTACCGCGCCTGCTACGAAACGGCAATGGCGCGCTCCCAATGCGTCGTCAGGGCATGGGAACTGGACGCCTCCGACTGGCCGGAACTGGAACGCCTCGTCATAGGACGCCACAACGTCGTGAACGCCCGCGCAGCCATCGAAGTGGCCCTGCTGCGCGGACACCCCCGCGCAGCCATCGCGGCAGCCCTCCCGCAGGCCCTTTCCGCACTTCCCGACCGCCGCTTCGAAACCGTCGCCCAGACCGCCCGGATCCGCGTCGTCTCCGACTACGCGCACCACCCCGCCGAACTCCGCTGCGCCGTGGCGATGGCCGCGTCGCTGAAGCCAAGACGCCTCCGCGTCCTCTTCCAGCCACACCGGCACACGCGGACGAAAGCGCTGTGCGGACAGTTCCCCTCCGCCTTCACGGACGCCGCCGAAATAGTCCTCCTCCCCGTCTACTCCGCATTCGAGCCGCCAATCCCCGGCGGAGACATTGCGGACCTCTACGCCGAATTCCGCTCCCAATCCGCCTCCTGGTCCCATCCCCCCGCCCTCCTTCTCGCGCGGTCTCCCGAAGAGGCCTGGCGCCATGTCTTCCTGACCGCCGCCCCAGGCGACTTCATCCTCCTCGCGGGCGCCGGCGACATAGTCGCCCTTGCCCCGCGCATCAAGGCCGACCTCGCCTCCACCCCCGTTCTTCCCTCCAGGACGTTCACGCCCCTGGCGCCACATTCCTTCTTCCGCACGGGCGGCCAGACCTGCGGACGCATCCTCTCCGCATCCTCCTCCGGCGCCGCGACTTCCGGCCTCCGCGCCCTCGGCATGGGATCGAACACCTGGTTCTCCGACTGCTGCACGGACGAGGATTTCATAAAGCCCGCCCTTCCGACAGGAGCGTCCGTCCTCCCCTCCCATCCGGAACTCGCGTTCATGGCCGGCATTCCCGGCACGATCGGCGGCTGGGTCAGGATGAACGCCGGCGCATTCGGACATTCCATCTCCGAGGCCGTTGAATCCGTCGTCGCCGACGGACGCACGATCCCCGCCTCAAAATGCGGCTTTTCCTACCGCCATTCCGGCATCCCGGGCGTAATCACGGAAGTGCGCCTGAAACCGCCGCCCGCGCAGCCCCCGGCCGACGTCGACACGGCCGAAGCCTATCTCGCTCGACGGAAGGCGTTCCCGCCGCGCACGTGCGGCAGCGTCTTCAAGAACCCACCCGCCCCCCTCCCGCCGGCCGGAAAACTGCTGGAGGCCGCCGGCGCGAAATCACTCCGCGTCGGCGGTGCGTACGTCTGGTCGGAACACGCAAACGTCATCGTCGCCGGCGACGGCTGCACGTCGTCGGACGTCCTTGCGCTCGCCCGCCTGATGGCCAATGCCGTCTTCTTCACTTCCGGCGTCCGCCTCGAACCCGAAATCCGCGGCCTTGACTTCTTGACCGCGCAATCTTGATCAGCGCAGGACAATCACCGTGTTGCGCTGGTAGCCGAAGGAGAGCGATTTCCCGCCGGGCGCAAGGCGGAACCGCCAGCCGGGCGCAGTCGTCGCCGCGCCGTCGGAATCGACGTACTCGACGGCGGGGAGCGCCTTCACCGGCACAGCGAACGTCGCCACCGTCTTCCACTTGCGCCACTCCGCCGCGTTCTTGTCCAGCGTGTCGGCCTCCGCCACGCGCAGGGCGGACGCGCGCCAGACGTCCGCCGTCAGAAGCGGATTAGAGCCGGCCGCAAGAGCGGCCATCGCGCCGGCGGCGAACTCCACCGCGCCGCCGGGCATTCCCTCTGCGTGGGCGAACGCAAGCGTTCCGCCCTCAAGGCGCGTCGCGCCGCCGTAGGTGTTCGTCGTCGCGAGGGTGAGAACGCCAGCGCCGCGCTTCGTCAGCCCGCCGTGCGCGAAGCCGGCGGCGTCGTAGTCCACCGTCTCAACGACGCCCGTCCAGCAGTTGGCGTCGACGCAGTCCGCCTTGTGGACGAGACACGTCGGAGACGCCTCGTAGCCGAATCCGGGCGACATGACAATCGTCCCGCGCGCGACGCGGTTCGTGTTGTCGAAGTCCATTAGCGCGGACGCGCCCGCGCCGCCGGCGCCGGAGCGGATGAAGAGGCGCGTCGGGCCGATGAGCGTGTGCTCCGCCATCGCCTCGCCGGGCAGGGCGACGGAGCGGACTCCGTGTCCGTACGGCTTCAGAAGCGGCTGACGCCATGTGACGTCGCGGCCGTCGGTGTCGATTGTCGCGCCGCCCTCGTAGACGGTCGCGCGCGTGAAGAGGCGGAACTCGTCGAACGCCTTGCCGTCCACGCTGGAGAACTCGCCCGCGCGCGTCGTCACGAGGACGCCGCCGTTGAAGTTGAGGTAGGAGCGCGTGGCGGCTGCGGACAGTTCGCGAATCGCCTCCCACGCCGGCGTCCCGCCTCCGTTCACCTGCTCTACGAGAATCGACTGCGCCTTCAGCGTGCCGCCGCGGCTGACGTTGACGAGCGCCGTCACGGCCTTCGTCTCGTTCGTCGCCGGCACGGAGCGGATGCGCATCCTGGAGGAGTCCAGCACGGCGTCCGCGCCGTCCACCGCCACTACCGCCGTCGATCCCCTTCCCGTCGGAACGTAGTTGTTGAAGTTCATCGCAATGTAGTTGTCGAACGTCGCCGTCCCGCCAAGGACGGCGAAAAGTCCGTAGCTGGCGTCCCAATTTCCGCCCGCGACGCGCAGCGGACAGCCCGACCCGTTGTATCCGTGGAAGGCCGTGCCGCCGCGCTGGACGATGAAGCCGGGCGCGTTGTACCCCAAATACAGCCACATCTTCTGGCGGAACGTCCCGCCGTCGATTCCAAGGTAGCCGTATGCGCCGCCGTTGAAGCCGATATGCCCTTCCGTGCCGCCGCTGCTGGGTCCGTTGAAGAGCTCGAAGAACCCGCCGAACTGGTAGCAGGCGCCCTTTCCGATATAGCCGATTGACGTCGTGTTGGATACTACTGCGCTGTCGTGGATCTCAAGGACGCCCCAGCCCGACTCCCACTTGCCTGCGGCGTTCACCCTGTCGCCCACCGTGAAGCGCGTTCGCGCCGCCTGCTTCGCGGGCGTGGGCGTCTCGACGAGCGAGGCGTTGTTCGAGACGACGAGACGCGCAGGCCAGCCGGCCGTGCCGCCGCGGACGACAATCGCGCCATTAGTGACGTTGAGATGCGCGTCGTCGCGCACGACCGTGACTCCGCCAACGGTGCCGTATGTCTTGACCGACTGCGGATAGGGCAGGCTCGTCCAGCCTCCGCCCTGGCTCCATCCGCCCATCACGTTCGTCGTGGCGCCGCAGAACGCCGCAATGCCCGGCACGTCGTGCGTCGCCTTGCCAGTCCCCGTCACGGGTGCGTGGAAGAACAGGTTGCCGCTCTGCTCGCCGGTGTTGTACTGGCCGAACGTCAGGGTCGGACACGAGAATTCCATCGGGCCGTCCACGTGCGAGTGGATGTCGTCTGGCTTGCCCGTGTAATAGGGCGCATAGTAGGTCTGGACCGTCGCGTTTTCCTCGGCGACAAGGCGGCACGGCCAGCCGTACCTGTAGACGCCGAAGAGGCGCAGGCGAGTGCCCGCCTTCATGCGGACGACCATGTTGGAGACGGAGCCGTTCGAGTCCGGCGCGTCCAGGAGACGCGGATTGGAGCCCTCGACGTTGATGAAGCCGGAGGCAAGGACGATTTCGCCCGGATTCCTGACCGTGACCGCGTTGCGGAACTCGAACATCGGCGAGTACTCGGACGTGAAAACGCCGTCCGTCCTGTGCTTCTCGGACGAGAACGTAAGGACGTGGTTGTTCATGTCCAGCGTGCCGTCCATGATTCCCCAGCGCGAGCCGATGTTGATTGTCGCGTCGCCGTCCAGCGTGAGAGACCTGAAGAAGCCGCCGTCGCCGCGGTGGTAGGCGTTCGGGCGCTGGAGGCAGCCGTGTCCGTCCGGCCCCGCGCCCGCGACGTTGAACTTCGTGCCCATGAAGAAGTTCATGCCAAGAGCCTCATTTGCGCCGTCCACGAATTCGGCGGCCGCGCCGTCCTTCACCGTGAACGTGGCGGGCTTGCCGAATGCGGGCTTTATGCCCATGAGAAAGCCGCCCTCGACGGAGATCGAGCCGGTGAACGTCGCGTTCGTGCGGGCGCCCAGCGTTGCGGAGCCCGTGCCCTTCTTGACAATGGACGTGACGCCGGCGGGGACGTTCTGCCCATAGTCGTAGGGGGACGCCTCGGGATATGCCGCCTCGTCAACGTCGAACGTCAGCGTCGCGCCGTCGGCGCTCAACGTCGCCTCGCCCTCCGCATGGGCCGCAAAAATGGCGGCACACGCCAGCGCGGCGAAAAACGCCCCGGCGCGGAATGGAATCCCCGCGTTCGCAAGTGAAAACCGAATCCTCGACATAGCGTCTGCCCAGCCTTTCTATTTCTGCGAAAAGAATACGGCAAACAGTATATCCATTTTTTTTTTCCAGTCAATCGCAAAGAACGGGCAACTGCGACGCATCAGGGGGCGTAGAGCCTGCCGACCGGCCAGCCGGCGCTTTACCGCCGACATTCGTCCGCCCATTCGGTAGGGCGGGGCGTCCCGCCCCGCCGCAAAGACCACATCCATGCGGGAGGGCGCGTGTCCTCACGCGCCACAAGGGCCTCCACTCCATTGCTTTCGCCACTGGGAGTTTCGGAGTTCTGGAGATGAAAACTCCAAGGCTCCAGAACTCCCCGAAGCGAAAGCAATCTGCCTCGGCGGCGCGACGGGACGTCGCGCCCTACCGCCTTGAGCGCTTGACCAGCCGATTTCCGAGAACGCGCCGCGCACCCCCGGCTACCTGAAGAGCAGCATCGTGCCGGCAGGGTCGAACGGACTCGACCGATGGCAGATCCACGCCTTGCCGCCCGGAGCCGCAGCCCCCGCCCTGTAGACGCCGATCACGCGCTCGCCCTTCGGCAGATGCGCTCTTTCCGACTCGTCCACCGGCGAAACGTACGGCGCCGCCGCCCATCCCTGAAACGCCGACACGTAGACCCGCACCGGCTTGTCCGCATCCGACGCCTCCACGCCGGCAAGCAGTTTCCCGAATGCGCCCTCGTCCACGACGGGCCCAAGGTACGTCACCGTCTTCAGCCCAGACGCGCCCGCGAATGCGTCCTCGCCCACGGACAGATCCGCCGCCGCGTTGATGACAACATTCGTCAGCCCCCTGCAGTTCTGGAACGCCGCGTCGCCAATCGCCGTCATGCGGGATTTCCTGCCGCCCGTGCCGAGCGCAAGCGCGGAGAGGGCGTCGCCGTTCATGAAGACCCGAGTGCCGACGACCGAGGCGGACGGCAGCGTCAGCGCGCCGTGCATGCCGTTGCCTGCGTTCTGTCCGGCGAAGTTGACGGTGATGTTCGCCGCCACCTTGCCGAAATGCGCAAGACCGTCGAGGCTCCACCAGCCCATGTCCGTGTCCCTGACCTTCGAGCCGTAGAACGCGCCGTCGAGACTGGCGTCGAAGTCGAACTTCGGCGCGCGGACGATAAACCGGCGCAGCTGCCTCTGGTCTGAGAACATCCAGCCGCACAGCGTTCCCGTCGCCGTCGGCTCGTCGATTATGATCGTCTCGTACGTTGCCCGGTAGCTCGTCGCGTGGAAGATCTGGGAGTTCGGCCAGGAGCCGAGCGTGCCAGGCGTCACGAGCGCGGTGGCGCCCGGCACGGAATCGTCCTTGCCGGAGGCAAACGCATTGCCCTTCCACGCGAGTTCTGAAAACGTCCACACGGCGCCGGAGGCGTCCGCCACCGCCCCGCCGAGGTCGCACACCCCGCAGCCGGTGTTGTCCGGCGCATAGAAGGAGCAGGCGGAGGAGCGGGCCAGCTGGAGCGTGCGCCCTTCCGAATCGAGGACGGTCGCCTGGATGCGGAACTGCCCGTTGTCCGCAATCGCGTTCTTCCCGTCGTCTTCGACCGTCACCGTCCACGGATGCGCGAAACGGGCGAAGAGCCAGGGTCTGCGTCCGTTCGCGCGATAGGCGAGCGAGACCGTCACCGTCTCGTTCGTTACCTTGCCGCCCGGCACGTCTCCGTACCAGCCGAGGAACGTCCCGCCGCGCGCCGCATTCGGCTTCGCGACGAGCGTGGCCGAATAGTCCGACCCAAGCGGCAGCTTCCCGTCGACGGGCGCGAAGTCGCAGAAGGCAATCTCCACCGCGTCGCCGAAGAACGAATCGTACGTCACCCATTCGTCGACGGCGGCCATGTCGTAGGCGACGGCGACGTACTGTTCCTTCGCGGAGCGAAAGACGTTCGTGGAGACCGTGCCGATGCGCACCGGCTTGTCCGGGTTCGCGTTGTGGTAGGCGAGGACGTCCTCGTCGGAGAGGCGGACGAAATCGCCCGACTCCTCGAACGGACGAAGCCAGTCCCGCCACTCGTCCGCGTCAGGCACGATGAACGTCGTCGCGCGCGCCGCCGCGTTGAACACGCTGTAGCCCGCCTTCTCCGTGAAATTCGGCGGCGCACCTGTGAACTCCACGCGCGACAGATTGGGACAGCCGTTGAAAATCTGGTGCGAGACCTGGTTGTTCGCCGCAAGGCCGACCACGACGTTCGTAAGACGGGCATTCCAGCCGAGACAGCCGTCTCCGAGATATCGGAGCGTCTTCGCCGTCGGCGACAGCACGATGTCTGTGAAGCCGGTCTTCCCGTCGCTGCCGCTGTTTCCGGAGACTCCCCAGTTGCCGATCGTCTCGACCTGCGGAAGGTTGAGGCAACCGGAAAACCTGCGATTGCTCAAGGCGTTGGCGCCGATCGTCTTCACGGACAGAAACGAGTTCGTCTTGAAGACGCCGGTCTGCGTGGCGATCTCCGCCTTGTGCTTTGATTCGGTCAACGCGCCGGCGTGGATGTTCTCCAGTTTCGGCAGCGTCAGGTCCCAGTTGAGCGTCTCGACCGTACCCGGAAGCTGCCCCTTGTCGATTTCCTGGAACCATCCCGGCACGTCGATGACGATGTTCGTGTAGTTCGCAACCGGCTCGGCGATGGACTCCCCGTCCAAGTCCTGCGGCCTTCCGTTGAACCATCCCCACAGTCCGCATTCGAGCGTCGTCGGCGCGATGAACTCCCTCGCCGTCCCCTTCACGGAATCAGCTCCCAGGGCGTACTGGACGATGTGGGTGATCGTCCAGACTCCCCCGGTCGCGTCCATGACCGTCCCGCGCAGGTCAAGGGTGTCGGCGTTGTCCACGCCGTTGAGATAGGCGTTCTCGTAGCCGTTCGTCTCGATGCGGAGCTTGTGCGCCTCCGCAATGTACATGGAGGCGGCGACGACCCACGTCCCGTTCGAGATGCAGACGACGCCGGGGCGCGGACTGTCCGAATCGTCCGCAGCGTACAATCTCCAGTCGGGGGCGTCCGCCCTTGCGGCGGCGGAACAGAGCAGGGCGGCGGCGAGAACGCCCTTCACGCAAAAGCCTTTCATAGTCTACCTCTCTTCGCGGTTGCAGTCCAAAAACACGTCCATGGCGCTTCCGCGGCACACGAAAGCGACACATACAGTCTACAAGTTTTCAATGCCGTTGCGCAAGCGGATAATTGTTTTTTTTTTCTTGATATTCCAATGAGTTTTGCATGATTGACTGTGATTTTTAGCGACGAATCTATAAGGCCCGAAGTATCGATCCAATGCACAGCACGGTGAATTGCACGCGAAATGCCCCACCTCGCCGAAGATTCCCGCGATGCACTTCGGCAGCGTTCTGAACTGTCTCATTCTCTCTCCTTTTCCTCGTGGACGTCCTGCGCTCCGCCCCGCGCGTCCCCGGCCGCCGGCGGCCGCAGTGGTCCAGTATATGATGCACTTTTCAATGGGAGAAAGAAGGTCGGCTGGAGGGCGTGGAGTTGTGGTATAATGGCGGTTTGAAACCATGACGGCAGACGGACAGCATAAACCTTTCATCGACCTCTTCGCGGGATGCGGAGGGCTGTCGCTTGGCATGGAGCAGGCGGGGTTCGCGCCTGTCTTCGCCAACGAGATAAGGGACGTCGCGGCGGAGACGTACCGCAGAAAGGAGACCATGTCATGGGGGCGTTAGTCGATCAGGAGTATTCTGATTGGCTTCAGTCGATATCCAAACGCTATCGTCAAAGCCAGATCAAGGCGGCGGTTGCCGTAAATGCCGAAATGCTGAAGTTCTACTTCCAGCTTGGTCGTGACATGGTGCGCATGGAGAAGGATCAGCCATGGGGAAACAGGTTCATTCAAAGGCTTGGCTCTGACTTGCGGGCCGCAATGCCTAAAGCGAACTGCTTCTCGTATACGAATCTCCGCTATATGCGATATTTCTTCAAGTTGTATGCGGATACCACAATTTGTCATCAAGTTGGTGGAAAATTGCCGCCCGTAGATTCAAAGCATGTCGTTCGTCAGTCCGATGGCGAGATTTGTCACCAAGTTGGTGACAAAACATATGTCATGAACTTCGAAGAAGTCTATCCAAACGCAGCCCGACTCATATTCTCCGTTCCGTGGCGACATCACATCGTGTTGATCGACAAGTTCCGCACCAATCAGAAGACTGCGCTTTTTTACGTCAATCAGATAGTAAACTGCGGTTGGAGTCGTGCAGTTTTGATGCATTTCATCGACACGCAGCTGCATCTTCGCCATGGCAAGTCCGTGTCCAACTTTGCAGCCGTATTGCCTGAGACTGACAGCGACCTTGCGCAGGAGATGACAAAAGACCCATATTGCTTCGACTTCATCGCCCTCACGCCAAAATATCGTGAAAGGGAACTCATGGACGCGATGATGGCACACATCGAGAAGTTCCTGTTGGAGCTTGGTCGTGGTTTCATGCTCGTCGGGCGTGAATACCGCCTTGAGGTAGGTACGAAGGAGTTGTTCGCCGACTTGCTTTTCTTTCATATGAACCTCAACAGGTATATCGTGGTCGAGGTCAAGGCAGTGGAGTTTTCCGCCGACCACCTTGGGCAGCTGGGACTGTATGTCTCTGCAGTCAACCACATCCTCAAGAAGCCGACACATGAGCCAACAATAGGGCTGCTCATTTGCAAGACGAAAGACAACACGATGGTCAAATGGGCACTTGAATCCTCGCAGCAGCCGATCGGCGTATCAGAGTTCAGGCTTCAGGAAGTTCTGCCGAAGGAAGTCGAAAGCGACCTTCCAAGTATCGCGGAAATCGAGGCCGAAATGCAAAGAGGCATCACATGAAGCGGTCGGCTTTCATCGACCTCTTCGCGGGATGCGGAGGGATGTCGCTTGGCATGGAGCAGGCGGGGTTCGCGCCGGTCTTCGCAAACGAGATATGGGACGTCGCGGCGGAGACATACCGCAGAAACAGGGGATTGTCGGAAAAACAGGTCTTCGTCGGGGACGTCAAGTACCTTGTTTCGCACATATCCGATTTCCCCATCCCGAAGAACGTGACGATGGTCTGCGGAGGTCCGCCCTGCCAGGGCTTTTCAATGGCGAACCGTCAGCGCGTGATCGACGACCCGCGCAACCATCTCTACAAGTCCTATCTTGAATTTCTCTCCAAAACCCATCCATTGTTCTTCGTTATGGAGAACGTGCGCGGAATGGCCTCGAGGATTGACGAAATCGTCGACAATTTCCGCGCAACGCTTGGAGACGAGTATTCGTTCGCCCACTCCCTGCTGAATGCGTCGGACTACGGCGTTCCGCAAAACCGCGTCCGATTCATCTTGATTGGAAATCGGATTGGCGTTGATTCGTCCGTCGTATTCAAGGACATAAAGTCGTTCGCCGGCGAACGCCATGTCCTGCGCGAGACGCTGGAGGGCCTTCCTGAACTTGGACACAAAGCCGCAAAGGGGAAATGCGAGGAGGAGTCGGATGCAGTCGGATACTTCGAACGCCAGTTCGATTATCCGAACACGCCGTACTATCAATTCATCAACGGAGACCGGTCTGTTTCAAAGTTGTACAACCACAAGAACCGCTACAACAATCCACGCGACATAGAAATCTACAGACGCCTTCCGCAGGGCGGCAATTCACTTCATCCGTCAATCGCCGACATAATGCCGTATGGGCGCAGAAACGGCATCTTCAAGGACAAGTATTTCAAACTTGAAGAGGACAAGGTGTGCAAGACCATCACTTCGCACATGAAGTTCGACTGCAACATGTACATCCATCCGTGGTTTGCCCGCGGTCTTACGGCGCGAGAGGCGGCGCGGATTCAGACGTTCCCCGACGACTTTGTGTTCTACGGCCCGCAGAATTCATGGTATGGACAGATCGGCAACGCCGTGCCCGTCAAATTGGCCTACGCCATCGGCAGAGGGTTGATGAAACACCTATGAAGCACGTGGAACTGTTTTCGGGAATCGGCGGCTTTCGTCAGGCCATGCGTCTGCTGACGCAAGACGGAGGCCCCGAATTCACGTGCGTCGGACATTCGGAAATCGACGCATCCGCCCAAAGGACATATCGCGCGAATTTCGACGTCGTTGGTGAAACTGACATTGGAGACATTGCAGCATTTGCCGAAGACGACTCCCTCATGGACGCATTGCCCCCATTCCAGCTCCTGACAGGAGGATTCCCCTGCCAGTCGTTCAGCATGATGGGGGCGCAGCGCGGATTCGACGACACAAGGGGAACGCTCTTCTTCTCGATGGCGAAACTCATCGCAAGAAAGCTTCCGCCTTTCCTTCTCCTGGAGAACGTGAAGAATCTGCGGACGCATGACGGCGGGAATACCTGTCGCATCATCGTAAAGACGCTTGAGAACATTGGCTACACAGTCCATTCCGACGTCTTCAACACGGCCGAATACGGTCTTGCGCAGACGCGAAACAGAATCTACATTTTCGCCACTCGTCGCAAACCTCCCATGGGCTTCGCCTTTACGGAAGAAAACGTGCGAGATCATTTCCGCATCCTGCGCAACACCTCCCTGCTGAAGCAAAAAAGCACGTTGGACGTTCTCGCTGAAACAGTCCCCGAAAAGTATTTCCTTTCCGACAAGCTGAAGCGGACGATATTGGCAAACGGATCGGGCGGTTTCGTCGCGAAGTCCGAGATTGACCTGCCCATCGCAAGGCCTCTTTGCGCAACGATGGCAAAAATGCACCGCGCCTGCCAGGACAACTACTTCAGCGAACGGTTTGTCTTCTCTCGCGGCAGGGTTCGCTACGCGGGCGGCGTGGAGAACTCCGCAGACGAGCGCATCAGGCGGCTGTTGCCAGAAGAGGCGTTTGAACTTCAGGGGTTCGGTCGTGAGTTTGTACGAAATGCGCGTGAGCGGTTCAAAGTCGCGGACTGCAGTCTCTACAAGCAGGCGGGGAATGCCGTCAGCGTGAACGTCGTCTATGCGATTCTCGCGTATCTGTCCAAATCGTTCAACTGGAGGTGATGAGATGGCGCTTGAAAAACAATTGGCGGACACTGATTCTGCGCTCATTGTCTCTGTCCTCACAATAATGCGCGATAACAACAATATACACTGACAACTCAAAAATATTTGTTGAGATGCCATTGAAAAGTGAGTGGGTGTTTGCTATCATCTTCGTGCATCTGATTCAAGAGGAATTCCCGCATGGCAATGAGCTATAAAAAGTTGTGGAAACTATTGATTGACCGCGATATGACGCGGGGCGATCTGCACCATGTTTCGGGGGTAGCGCCGTCCACTCTCACAAAAATGTCCAAAGGAGAATGTGTCGCAACGAATGTCATTGAACGCATCTGCAAGGCGCTAAAGTGCGATGTCGGAGACATCATGGAAGTGGTTTCTGACGAAAACGAGATAATAGTCAAAAGTGCGGCGACTTGAAGTTTTATGGCGTAGAATCGTGGGAGAATTAAATGGCAAACAGGTTAAAAAAATCTATTTCCCAAAGTAGTGTAAGCACAAGTGCAAATGTTGTAGACCCGATGAAATTGCCTCGACATAAGAAGATTCGTGTTTTTGAGGGCTTCGCCGGATATGGTGGCGCATCTTTTGGACTTATCCGTGCAGGAGTTAAATTTGAGGTTGTAGGGTATTCTGAATTTGACAAATTTGCGTCAGCACTCTATGACGCCAATTTTCATGATGCCAAAGGTCTCCCGATTAAGAATTGGGGGGATATTACAAAAATAGAGCCTGAAGAACTCCCTGATTTCGATCTTTTCACTGGAGGATTCCCATGTCAGCCATTCTCTTCCGTAGGATTGCAAAAAGGAGAGAATGACACTTATGGACGAGGCACGTTGTGTCATGACATTTTGCGGATCTGTAAAGTCAAGAAACCGAAATATATCTTACTTGAAAATGTCAAAGGACTGACGGCAAAAAAATTTGCTCCGACATTTGATGCCATCAAACGCGCATTAAAGGAAATGGGCTATGGCGACTTGCATTACGTTGTCCTGAATACACTTGATTATGGCATTCCGCAAAACAGAGAACGCTTGTGGATGTTTGCCCAATTGGGTGGCTTGCCAGAATCGTTTTCAATGACTCCGCCAAAGCGGCCATATGAGAAACGGCTAAAAGATTATCTCGATCAAAATCCCCCCGCAGAGTTATATCTGTCCAATGCACAAATTGAGCGCCTTAAGATTGTATATGGCATACCATCTTTTGTGGTTAAGGAACCCTCATGCTTTGACCTCTATAACAGAAATATAAGGTCGGATGGTATTTGCATAACGATACTTGCTCCCGAACACAATAAATTGCGCCTTGTTGAGATGCCTAAGAAAGATGGGCAGGAAGTAGTTCGAAAATTAAGTGTTGCAGAGCAATTCCGACTGATGGGATTTAAGGACGGAGAGATAAGTTTTGCAGGGCAATCGTATTCACAGCTTTCAAAACGTGCGGCAAATGGCTGGGATGTCAACTTGGTTGGCATTTTGTTGAATCACATTTTCTGTCAGTTGTTAAAAAGAAAGGCATAGCGATGAAGCTCGACCTTACGTCTTTCGCTTTTGGGTTTGAAGTGGTAAGCTCAAGTGCCAATTCAAATTGGGCAACCTCACTGGGACAAGGGGCTTTGTACAAAATCAATGCCAGCGAGTCGGTGAATGAAATCCTAAAGGGAATGGTTTATACATCAGTTCCCTTGAAATCAATTCGGGCACGAATCGGAAAAGGCGGGCGAACTTATAACGGAACTGATCCAGATGCAGGGATGATTATTGGGGCTGTATTCAGTAAAATTTACGTGAATGGACAATTAGTCAAAGAATGCCGGCTAATCCTTATTGTCACTCGCGATAGTTCTCAATCGCATACGGGACGCTTACGACTCAAGTACTCACCCCATAATGCAGTAATTGGAGCAGATGGCAATATAGAGTTCTCTAATCAATCTGAATTTGATAAAATCAGAAAATCACTTGGGTTGGTCTCGGAATCTTGTTGGTTTGTATATGAAATAGAAGTGATCAATCAGGATGAATTGCACTTGCGTGTTGGAGTTGCAAATGCAAAAGCGAAGGAAATATATCAGACAAACGCAGATCTGCACAAAGTTTGGCACGAGATAATTGCAAAACAAACACCCTATATCACATCTGCGCAAAAATCTGCAAATGATTCGCCCCATCAACTTATCGTGTACGGCGCACCGGGGACGGGGAAGAGCCATGGGATTGAGGAGGTCGTGGGGACGTATGGCGACACCGTACGGACGACGTTCCACCCGGACAGCGACTATGCCTCGTTCGTCGGATGCTACAAGCCGACGATGGTGCGGACGAAGAAGACATATGTCCTTGAGGGCCGCGAGGCGGAAGTGAAGGACAACGAGGGGAAGCCGGTCTGCGAGGAGAAAATCGCGTATTCGTTCGTTCCGCAGGCGTTCTCAAGGGCGTACGTGAATGCGTGGAGGAAGATAGCGCAGGGCGGAGATGGAGAGATTGCTCCGCAGTTTCTCGTCGTCGAGGAGATAAATCGTGGCAACTGTGCGCAGATCTTCGGCGACGTCTTCCAGCTGCTTGACCGCGGCGACGACGGCTATTCGAAGTATCCGATCGACGCCGATGCCGACTTGGCGCAGTATATCGGAAAGGAATTGGGCAGTGCGGACGCGCAGGAGCGCGTCCCTCCCGCAGCGGGTGAGCGAGATGGCGGCAATTCCGGCGCGGACGCGCAGGAGCGCGTCCCTCCCGCAGCGGGTGAGCGAGATGGCGGCAATTCCGGCGCGGACGCGCAGGAACGCGTCCCTCCCGAAGTGAGGTCGGGCAAGAAGCTGATGCTTCCGCCCAACCTCTACATCTGGGCTACGATGAACACGTCCGACCAGTCCCTCTTCCCGATGGACAGCGCGTTCAAGCGCCGCTGGGAATGGAAGTACATGCCGATCAAGAACGCCGGAGAGGACAATCCGCGCCTTGTGTGGAAAATCGTCGCGGACGGCGAGGCGTTCTCGTGGTGGGATTTTCTCAAGACCATAAACAAGAGCATCCTTGACGCCTTGAAAAACGAGGATAAACAGCTCGGATACTTCTTCGCAAAGCCGGACGACGACATGAGCGACATCATTTCTGCGTCGAAGTTCGTGAACAAGGTTCTCTTCTATCTCTACAATGACGTGTTCAGGGACTACGAACTGCCAAAGGGCTTTGCGAAGTCCGACGGCGGCAAGTTCGCATTTGCCGACTTCTTCCCTGCCGACGGCAGTCCGGACGAGACGAAAGTCAAGGAACTGCTTTCCAATCTGCTTGCCAAAGCACAACAGCAAGGCGCCGCCAACGCATGAAGATTCTCATCGAGGGCTATTCCTATTCTCCGGAGGTCGTGAAGAACGTCCTGCCTGAGAAACGGCTTTTGCTCACCGACGAGAAAGTGACGATTGAAAACGTCGGCTATTTCCGCAATTCCGAGTGCAACGATTTCGTCTTCTTCCTGCCCAAGGTTCTCCTTGAGCAGATAGAAGTCGATGGCGTAAAATGCGACAGGGTTTTCGCCGTCAAGGGCGATCCGCTGATGGAGAACGGCCTTGCCCCAGAGGAAATCATAGACCCGGAAGGCGAGACTCCCGACGGCAGAAAACTGACGGCCGGTCAGAAGTCGTTTCTGTACGAGTTCGCCGTGTGGATATACCGCGCAATCGCACAGTTCAAAGCGCGGAATCCCTGCTCGGCGGCCGTCTGGGAACAGAAGGAGAAACAAACGGGCGCGTTCAGCCGCAAGTACGTCACCAACACGCTCCTTGACGTCATTCTCGCCCTGCGCAGATTCCATCGCGACAACCGGGACTACTTTCTCTTCAAGGTGAAGGAGAAGCATTCCGGCGCGAACAAGATCAACTGGACGCGCACAATCGCAAAGTCGCCGGCCGCCATTCAGAAGGGACGTCCGCTATATCTGAATCCGCTATGCAGGAAGCGTTCAGTCGATTTCGACGAAGAATTGATTGTCATATTCTATTCCATACTCAACTACGTCAAGACGAAGTTCGGATTCCCCGTCCAGATCAACATGGGGTATGAACTCATAACGAGCGAGAAATTCGAGCGTTATCTGTGCGGCTATGGCATCCGCAGGCTGAAGGCGATCAAGTACAAGTATTTCTCTGACCGGGACTTGACGCTCTGGCAGCTGTGTTTCGCGTTCTTCGACAAGGCGCACAAGGCGAACGTCGTGTCAAGCGGAGAAGAGTATCTGCTCGCAAAGGATTTCGAGATTGTTTTCGAGTCGATGATTGACGACCTGATCGGGGACGACGGCATTGCCGGACTTCGCGACTTGTCCGACGGCAAGGAAATCGACCATCTCTATCTTGACGAGAGCCTTACGCGCAGAACGGCTGGCGGCGACAAGACATTCTACATTGCCGACAGCAAGTACTACAAGCGCGGGAACAGCCTCGGAGGCGGGAGCGTAGCAAAGCAGTTCACATACGCGAGAAATCTTCTGCAACTCGATTTGGACCTGTTCTTGAACGGAGACGATGCTTCTGAAAAGACAAAGAAACGCCGTCATGCGCTGGACGAAGTAAAATCATTGCGCGACAACACGACCGAAGGGTATGACGTCATTCCAAACTTCTTCATCAGCGCGACCGTGCCGGAGGACTTGAAGTACGAAGACGATAATCTGTTTTTGCATTCCGGCACGAACGAATACAAGAACATACACTTCGAGAATCGGCTCTTCGACCGCGACACGCTTATTCTTTCGCACTACGACGTGAATTTTCTCTATGTCGTCAAACTCTACGCACAAAGCGATTCAGGCTTGAAAGAGGAATGGCGCGAAAAAGTGAGAGACGAGTTCAGAAAGCACATTCGCGGTCTGCTCAAGGAGCGTTTTTCGTTCTTTGCCATGATGCCCTACGATGAACTCTCGGATGAAGACGCATCGCGTTTTCTGCACGACAACTTCCGCGCCGTACTCGGCAAAGTCTATTCGCCATATCCGAAGGTCAACGGCAAGACCGTGTATTCGCTTGCTCTTGAGAATCCGGATACAATGATCGACGACGGTTCACTTTCTGCCGAAGGGTTGGCAAATCGAAGGAAACGTGTCGTCCACGAGAATGACGCCGTGACAAATCTCCTCAAGACGGCATTCTACCTCATTCCGTGCGAACTTGGTCAGGACCCGTCCGTCGCACTCCGGCAAGAGGTGCAGGCGCATCCAATTCCAGGTGCAAAGGCGGCGAATGCGTCCGAGAGTGTTGTAGTGGCGGCTGGCTATGCCAAGGGCTATCTTGATGCGATTCGCAAGAGCGGTTTTTGTCCTTGGAGCGCAACTTCATGCAAGACTCCACTTGTCGTGCAGATGTTTGTCTTTCCGCATACGAATCAAGCGGATGTTTTCTTGGTCAATCACGACACAGGCATAAGAGGCCCCATGCCGCCGGAGAAAGTAAAAGAGGAGTTCCCGGAATTTGCGTCCATCGAACTTCCTTTCCAGTCTTACTACGTGTGGGCGGTAGTTGCTCAAAGTCATTCTGAAAAGGAGGTAGCGGACAATGTCTGATGGTGCTACGCAGAACGAGATCGACGCGGCGAGCCTTGCGCGGGCGAAGGGCATATACGCAAGCGGCGAGGTGTACGGCTACGAGGTCGGAACGACCGCCGGGCTGTGCGCCATACACAAGGCTCTGTTCGGCGGTCTCTACGACTTCGCCGGGCAAGTCAGGACGCTGAACATCTCGAAAGGCTCGTTCCGCTTCGCCAACGCGCTGTACCTTCAGCAGATCCTGCCTGTAATCGAGAGGATGCCGGAGGGAAGTTTTGGCGAAATCGTCGCGAAATACGTTGAGATGAACGTCGCCCATCCGTTCATGGAGGGGAACGGCCGGGCGGGGCGAATCTGGCTTGACATGATGCTGCGCACGAGGCTCGGAAGGGTCGTCGACTGGCAACGGATCGGCAAAGGTGCGTATCTTTCCGCCATGGAGCGAAGCCCCGTGAACGACCTTGAAATCCGCACTCTTCTTGAAGGTGCGCTGACGGACGACGTCGACAACCGTGAAATCCTGTTCAAGGGGGTGGAACGCTCCTACTTCTACGAAGGGTACTGGGCCGCGAATGAAGTTATGGTATAATGGCATTCCAAAACAACCGAACGCCACAATGACGACAGTCAGACAACACAAACCTGCTTTCACCGACCTCTTCGCAGAATGCGAAGTGTTGTCTTCTGGTATGGAGCGGATGGGATTCGAGGCGGATCTCGCCAGCGAAATGTGGGATGTCGCGGCGGAGAACGGCCTTGTAGAAACGAAGATGTCAAGACGAAGGTTTGTCTCGGAAGTCGCGGCGTTTGGCGTCTTGCCGGTTGCGGCGAAAACGGTTGACAGCGACGGGAGGGACGTACTTGAAGGTGAAGCATTGAAGAAAAGGTCTTTAGGACAATATTTCACCGAGGGAACTTGCTGGCTTCAGCCACAGGTCGTGAAGTTCATCCGAAACTCAAGATGCCATGTCGCATATGACCCGTTCGCCGGCAGCGGATGCCTTTTGTCTGCCGTCACCAATGCCGTTGAGACTGTCCGGGAAGTGGCAGGACTGGACATTGACCCGTTCTGCGGATGGGAAGTGAACGACTCGCTTGTGAAGATTCCTTCAAGGACTGGGGCGGTAATTGTAACCAACCCGCCTTACTTCTCGAACTATTCTGCGTCCCGAAAGGGACTCGGAGCTGAACTGAAGAAATACTTTGCAATGACGCAGTATGACGACGTCTATCTTCTTGCACTAGATCGGATGCTTGAAGCGCAGGAAAACGTCGTTGCAATCATTCCAGAGACGTTCATCAATTCGCCGTTCAAGAAAAAGGATCTTCTGCGTTCGATAACCATACTGGAGGAAAATCCGTTCGTGGATACGGATACGCCCGTCGTCGTCGCCTGTTTCGATTCACGTCCAAAACATTGCAGGGAGGTGGAAATCTACAAGGGGGCAGAATATGTCTGCACATTGCAAGACGTGGAGGCCTGCCGTCTCCATCCCGACAATTCCATTGGCATGAAGTTCAACGACCCTTCGGGGTGGCTTGGGGTTCGGTGCGTCGATACCACCAATCCGAACGACATGATACGGTTTGACTTCAGGGAAAACATAGACTACGACTGGGAAAAGGGAATAAAGGCCTCCTCTCGTCTGCTGACGCTTGTTTCAATAGACGTTCCGCACGGCAAAAGGCAGAATTTCGTAGGCGAATGCAATGCGATTCTTGGAAATCTGCGGAACCAGTCGCATGACGTTGTCTTCAGCCCGTTTAAGGGAAACATGAAAAATGGGAGAAGGCGGCGCAGACTGGATTTTCAGACCTGCCGTGCGATTGTCGAACGCGCGTACAAAAAGACTGTTCGCAGCAATGGACGTGAGATGATTCAGCAGACATTGTTCAAGGAGCCGAGGCAATGACGAATATTGAACTCTTCAAGTACTCGGGCGAGCATCCTGAACCGATCATCGACCCATACTACAACATCAATGGCGACTACTATGTTGTCGAGATGAAAAGCATGAAGGGCAGTGGCGGAGGGCAGGACAAGCAATTGACAGAAGTCATCAACTTCATCCGCTATGCGGAATCCAATGTGCACATCCACTATGTCACCTATCTTGATGGGGAGTATTCAAATCTCCTTCATAGTGGCACAACGCAGCCCAAAATCAGATGTCAGCATGACGACATTCTGTCATGTCTGAAAAGGCATCCCGGCAACTACTTTCTCAACACCGCCGGCTTTGAAGAATTCGTGCGCGAACTTGCTGAATGATTGTCCATGACGCAAGACCATATTGGAAACTGGACGAGATAAGGTGATTCTCAACGCATTTACCTGTACGGGGGCATACGCCGTGCTGATCATGTCCGGACTGAAGCGGGTGGAGAACCGCAGCCGTCTGCCGGTCCCGACGAGCGGACGCTGCGCGATGAGCGTCTCGAAGAAGTTCTGCAGGACCGAATACGACAATCTCGTCGCATGGCTTGAGGGACATTGCAGCCCGTCCGTCATGGCGCGTCTCCTCACGTGGGACGAGGTGGAATCGTGGTCTGGTCGCATCGTCGCGACGATGGACTATGAGGCGACGGGCCGCATCCCCGACAATCCGGCTCTCGCCCATGAATGCCGCATCTGGAACGAGGGCTACGCCAACTGGTGGTTTCTCTCCGGCATCCGCCGGCTGCCCACGCCCGTCCCCTGCCGCGGCAACGTGGGAATGTGGCAGCTGCCGCCGGACATCTCCGAAGAGGTCGAAAGGCAGGGGACGCAGAATGGAGGTCACTTCCCGGCGAACCGGTAGAGGCGGACGGTTTCGGACGGGACGGATACGGTCGCGGGGAATGCGACAGACCCGCCGGCGACAAGCTCGTCCGCCTGCGTCCGCGGCGAAAGCGGCCGCAGTTCGACCGTCGCCGTCCTGCCGGACGAGTTCCAGACCGTGACGCAGTCGTCGCCGAACTGCTCCACGAAAACGCCCGGCCCCGCCGCGCGCAGAAGCGTTCCGACCGGACGCCAGCCGGCCTCGGAGACCATGCGCTGGAGCGGTCCGTACTTCTTGAAGAACGGCCTGTGGCGGTTGTAGAGCTCGGGCCGCGAAAAGTAGTGTCCGCCCGATGCGTTCGGCGAGAAGAAGCTGGACATCAGCCCGTAGGCCAGGCAGCGGTGGAAGTACTTCTCCACCATTTCGTCCGTCATGTTCTCGAACTTCACGTTCTGGAGGAAGCAGTAGGGCTTGCCGTACGACATGGCCATGCGGTAGAGCAGGTCGCGGTCGCTCTGCGGATTCCACGCTCCCTCGCCGTCGTGAATCCACTTCGTCTCCTGCCCGCCCATGTCCACGAACGGAATGAGCCACGGCCATGAGTACGGGGCGCCGTTCGCCTGAATCAGCCGGCCGCGCGCGTGCATTCTGTCGGCCACGGCGCGGACGTACTCGTATATGGACAGCGCGGTGGTGACGCCTGGACGTTTCGTCGCCGGAGACCAGCAGAGCGGCGTCCTGGAGTGGCGGAAGTTCTCGCGGCGGAAGTCGAGGCGCGGCGGGAGGTGGCATTCGGCGGAGTCGATGTACTCGCCGTCGACGCCGGCGGGCAGTTCCGTCGCGTGGCGGCGGTCGAACGCCGCGCCGGTCAGCTTCGTCTGGTAGTCGCCGCCGGGTATGCCCGGAAGCGCGTTCATGTTCCAGCAGGCGCCCCTGCACCACGGAGCGTCGCAGATTCGCCCGGTGATCTGCCCCTCCTCGTCGTGGTAGGCGGAGGCCTTCCACGCACGCGCGTACGCATGGCCGGACTCCGCAAGGCGGTCCGCCTGCGCCATTGCGTCCGCCATCGTGACGGCGTTCGTCGCCTTCATCGACATCCACCAGCTGGTCGGCTCGGTGTAGTGGAACGTCAGGATTCCGTGCGCGTCGTCCCAGGCGGTCTCGCCGTCGCCCTCCTTGATGCGGAAACCGAAGTCCTCCCAGCCCTCGACCTTGCTGATGGGCGCGAAGGCCATCCAGATGCCGTGCTTCTTGATGCGGACCTTGTAGGCGTCCGGGAAAATCCGCGCGTAGCGGGCCAGCGCCCCGCGGAAGCCGTGTTCGCCCGGAGCCCGAAACGAGACGAACTTGAAGCGCGCCGTCGGCATTTCCCGCGTGAAGCCGAGGTCGAACGCGATGAACAGGCGGCGGAGGCGTCCGTTGCCGACGACGCGGAAGATTGCGGGGGCGTCGGGGTCGAAGCCGAGGGCGCGGACCTCTCCGCCGGCTCGGACGGCGCCGAACGGCCAGCGGGAGAGTCCCTGTTCTCCGCAGCCGGGGTTCATCGTGTTGCGGCACTGCCCGCTGCCCATCGGAATCTCCGTGCGCGGATCGTCCAGCCAGACGAGGTCGCCCGCCGGCAGCGGCACGGAGTACGCAAGCGTGACGGCGCGGTCGGCGTCCGACGTCGACGTCAGCGCGACGTCGAAGAACTCCACGTCGTCCTGCTCCCTGCGCGTCACGGACAGGCGCAGTCCCTTGGCCGTCGCCCCGTCCGGCACGGCAGTCCACCCATCGCCGTCCGCCGCGGCGTCGTGAAGGAGAAATGCCGGACGCTCGACGTTCCCGACGACCTGCACGGGCGTGGCGTCGAACATCGCGTAGTCGCCCTGCGGATACGTCCTGAGGCGAAGGTCGCGAAACCGCGCGCGGCCCGCATGGCGGCGGAACAGCAGATAGCAGGCGGCGCTTTTCACCGGCTTGTCGGGGTTTACCGTCACCACGCCCCTCTGCCAGCCGCGCTTCGCGCTGAGGCGGAAGGGATGCTTCTGTCCGTAGAGCTTCCCGCCGTCCGCGTATGTCACGTCGAGGTAGAGCGAGTAGTCGGAATCGGATCCGCCCGTCTCGACTTCGCAGAGGGACTCCACCGACATCGTGAACGGCTGCGCCACCGACTGGTCCATAACCACCTGCCGCACGGCTCCGTTGGGACGCGTCGCGTCAGCGCCGTTGTCGAAAACCCATTCGCCATTCTCAAGCGCGCATTTCGGCGCGGCGCAGTCCAGCCCGCGAAGGCTTTCCAGGGGAACGGACGTCTCCGTCCCCGCCGCGGCGTCCACGCCGCGATAGACCTCTTCGGCATTCGCCCCGGCCGCGCAGCGCCATGCCGAAAGCGTCGCCAGCGCCATAAGCAACGTGCGTGAAACAACAGTCTTCATTCTCATCTCGCTCTCCCGTTCCGCCCTTCCGAAACAGCGCCGTTTCGAAACAGACGTTTTAAAACGCTCGTTTTTGCGTTCATGCTAGCATATTCCGCCCGGCATGGCAAGCCACGAGCGCCTGTCCGCGCGGCGGGGCGGGACGCCCCGCCCTACCAAACAAAGGGGGGCGCATCCGAGCCTCGCGCCTGTCAAACGGATCAGCGGAGGATGAGCAAAAAGCCGTCGGTCAGGCGCAGCCAGTAGGCGTCCGCCGCGGGCGCGAAGTGGGCGCGCGGACGATCGGGGACGTCCAGCGTCCACGTCGCGGAATCCTCGAGCGATCCGAACGCGAAAGCGGGCGCGTCCTGCGCGGGAGCGGGGTCGCACGAGAACGACAGATTGCCGGCAAGCGACAGGACGCCGGCGACGTCGAAGAGCCTGAAGGCGTCCACCGCCGCGGATGCGGCCTCGCGCCGGACGGACACGCCATCCGCCAGCGCAAGCGAGCCGAGCGCGGCAGTCGGCCCCGCCTGGACGAGCGCCGTGTCCGCCGCCATCGCCAGCGCAAGGGACGACGAATCGCGCAGCGCGCCCGCGCCCGCCAGGTACGCCGGCGGCTCGTCCGCCGCAGTCCCCTTCCCGAACCATTTCCTGCGCAGATAGGCGAGAATGGATGCGTCCTCCGCCCGCGACGGCAGATGGTCGAGGACGATGAACTCGCCCACGCGCCCATGCCACATCCGGCTGTAGTCGGCTGTCTCGTTCGCCATGCCGCCGTCACGCATCCGGCCGCCAAGAATCGTCCGGTTGACGAAGAAAGGCGAAAGTCTGACGGACAGCGCGTTGGTGGCGTAGAGCGCCAGTTCCGCCGGATCGTCATCCGCCGTCTCGTAGGCGAACGCCATGCCGTGCGGCAGCTGGTGGGAGACGTGCAGATACGCCTCGCCAGTCGTCCACGGGGTTGGCACTACCCACACGTGCGAGCCCGAGTGCAGTTCCGCGCCCAGCGCCTCCATGCCGGAAGAATCGTTGCCGAACCAGTGGGCTATCGTGTCAACGCCCTGCGAAATGCGCTCCTCCACGTGGTAGTTCCCGCGCACGGCGGAATCTTCGCCGGTCAGGGACGTATGGTAGAAGGAGAACGGCCCCGCGTAGCGGCCCCTGGCGTTGAAGTTCTCGCCGTCGTCCCGCGTGTCCGTGCGCATGAAGACGCCGTAGACGTGGACGTTGCGCGACGCAGTGTTCGTCCAGGCGTCGAGCGCGAGGCCGCTGTGCCAGTCGAACTGCACGCAGGGGAGTCCGTTTATGCCGTCGTCCACGTACGCTGCGGTGGATGTCGTGCCGGGGGCCTTCGCGAAAAGCCCGCCGGCGGAGCCCTTGTTGGCGACCGTCGCCACCGTGCCGTCCGGATTGAGCGCGACGGTCTCCGCGTCTGCCGCGTCGAACCAGATCGCGGCGCCGGCCGCCGCCGTCGCGGACGCGATTTCCACTGCGCCTTCTTCGACCGCTACTGACGCGGCGTGCGCGGCGGAGCCGCCCAGGCGGAGCGTCCCCTTGCCCGTCTTCGTCCAGCGTCCCGTCACGGCGTCGTCCGCCACGGAGAAGCCGGGGGCGAGAAACGCCCTTGCGCCGGCGGGGACGGAGACGTCCACGCCCTGTCCGGCGGGGGGATCGAAGGCCGCCGCAGCGTCGTCCGCGACGCCGAACCACTTCGCCTTAAGGTAGGCGTTGACCGTCGCAATCTCCTCGTCGGAGAGGGCGCGCGTGAAGACAAGGATTTCGCCTATCTTGCCGGGGAAGGCGCGGGTGTCCATCGCCCTTCCGGTCTGGTAGGAGGCCGCGCCCAGCGAGAGGAAGTCGATGCCGAGCGCTTCGCTACCGTAGGACGAGACCGTCCGCGTCCGTGCGCCCATGTCGTCGGAGTAGGCCACGTGGTAGCCGTTCGCGCCGTCGCGCCGCGTGGCGAACAGGACTGGACGTCCGACGCCGCCCCAGGCGCCGGTCAGGTCCCATTCGTCGTTGATTCCGTTCGCGCGGATCTGGAATCTCGTCGGATAGCTGGCGTTGTTGAAGCGGTAGTGGAAGCCCTTGCCCGTGTCCCAGAGGTCCGTTTTGTCGTTCGTGCCGAACGGGCCGGAGGCGAGGGGCATGCACCACTTGTTCTTCGACGTCGTCCACGAGTTGAAGAGAAGGACGTGGAAGACGGTGATCGTCGTCGTCTTGTTCGTGTACGCCTTCGTGCAGAGACCGAGCGGCCAGGACGTGCCGCCGTTGAAGTTGAGCGCGGGGAGGCCGTTGATGCCGCTGCGGACGTACGTGGGAAGGCCGGGGCGCTCGTCGTGTTCGGCTGGTTCGAACGCGCCGCCGGCCGTGCCGAGGTTGGGGACGATGGAGACGGCGTCGCCATCGGAGTAGCCGGCGAGCGCGGTCATGTCAAGCCAGACGTTGGCCGTCGCGGCGATTCCGCCGTCACGCGCCAGGACGGGCGACGCGATGGCCGCCCCGTCGTCCAGGACGACGCCGGCGCCGCGTCCGCAGGAGAGGACCGCCGTTTCGGGAAGGGTCACGCCCCTGCCCAGTTCCAGGACGCCCGCCTCGACGCGGCACGTCCCATCCACGTCCAGCCCGCCCAGCAGGGCGAGCGTCCCCCCGCCGGTCTTCTGGAGTCCGGCGCCGGCCGGCACGGAGAGCGAGCCGGTGAACGCCAGCGTCGCGCCTTTTTCCACGGAGACGCGCCCGACGCCGCGGCCGTTTTCAAGAGAGATGGCCGCCACGTCGTTCGTGGCGTGTCCGGACTTAACCGACAGGCTGCCGAACACGCGCACGACCGCACCCGTCCGCCAGTCCTCGATTGCGCCGACCGACGGCGCGTACGGCATGACGCCTCCGCCGATTCCGCCGCCATGGGAATTTTCGGCCACGTAGTTGAACACGATGTTTGAAAGGCAGACCGTCCCTGGCTCCGTCAGCGTGAGGGACGAGGCGTTGCCGCCGTTGTTGCGGAAGTCAATCGTCAGGGGCAGCACGGCGTCGGGAGTGACGCCGAAGGCGGAGGGCGCGGCGCGCATCCGGGAGTCGTTCAAGCGCAGCGTTCCGCCCACGACGTTCTCCGCCTTGAACGGACGGGTGAACGTCATCTGCCCGTAGTTGTCGAGCATCAGCGTGGCGTTCGTCATCACGACCTCGCCGGCGACCGTCACCGACTTGTCGGCGTACGCGCCAAGGCGGCCGGAGCCGGAGACGACGACGCGGTTCGTGAACATGGCGTTGTACGCACCGGAATACCCCTCGTCCACGCCGGTCGAACCGGTGTAGGTGAGGCGGGCGTTGCCGGAGAGCGTGACGTCGCCCGTGCCGAGCGCGTCGTATGAGGAAACGTAGAGCCAGCCGCCGTCCAGCCACGTGCCGCCCGTGTAGTCGCTGTAGTCGGAGACGAACGCCTGCCAGAGGGGGTTGCGGAGGACGACGCGGACGCTGCCCGTTATGCGTCCGCTGAAGTTGCAGCGGGCCGAGCCGCTTTCCTTGATGAGGAGCGTGACCGTCTCGTCGCCGGAGTTCAGGATCGTGCCGGAGCCGGAAAGGCAGCCGTCGCAGAGGACGACGTCCTCGTCCAGCCTGTCGTCGTGCACACGCACAAGCCCCGTCGCCGAAAGGTCTTCGGCGGACAGATCGACCACTCCCGTTATCTCCACCGCGCCGAACGCGCACGCCGCAAGCGCCGCCACGCAGGACGCCAGCGCCCGCCGCAGGCCCTTCGAATGTCTCCAGAATGCCATGTCCACTACGCCTTTCCCGATTGAATTCCGCAACAGATTGCAAAGTGAAAAAACACTTCGCCCAGCGAGTGGATAGTTTATTTTTTTTCTCCCGCAACGTCAACACAAAAGTCAGGGGCTTGCCGCATCGCCCTTCCCGGTCAGCGAACGAGAATGACCGTGCAGGTCGGACGCGAGACGAGCCATCCGTCCGCGTCGAGGCTGACGCGCTGTTCGCCATTGTAGAGGATCGCGTTCAGCTGCTCGTTGGAAAGCCCCGCGCCGCCGTCCGCGCGCGCGAAGCGGACGCATCCCGGACGCAGACGCCGTTCCTCGCCGGTCACCGACAGCCCCGCGCCGGGCGTCCACGCGGAGGCGGACGAATCGGCGAATTCGACCATTCCGTCCGCCACGCGCAGGGCGGAATCGGCCGTGACCGTCAGAGCGCCAAGCGCGTTCGTGAACGCCCCGGCGTCCAGGGCGCCGCCCGCCAGCACGACGTCCACGTCGTTCGTCTCGTTGGCGAAGACGCCGTTCGCGGCCAGTTCGAGTACGCCCGCTTCGACGCGGAACGGAGAATCGGTGTCGCCGCCGGCGCCCGCCAGGACGAGACGCGCCGCGCCCTTCTTGACCCAGACTATGCCGTCGAAGCGCGGGACGTCCTTCAGCGGACCGAGGATGTGAAGGTCGGTCTCGACGTCGAAGACGTGTTCGTTCAAAAGCCCCGTGTCCTCATCGCGCCGCGCCGCCATCACGCCGTTCTCGATGACGTTCGGTCCGGTCCCCTCCGAGCGCGTGAAGCTTTCCACCTGCCACCAGCCCACGCGGATCGGCCAGCCCTTCGTGCGGGCGCCGTTGCGCAGCGTCATCCGCTCGACGTAGTTGCAGGAGCACCCTTCGCTCGACTGGTACGTCGCGGTGAAAGTGCTGGCGTCCAGCGTCATCTCCGTCAGGTTGCCGACGTTCCAGGGGGATTTGACCGTGTAGGAAGAGCCGGCGAAGAGGGAGATGGTGTTGGAGAAGGTGTTTCCGAGCGCGATATCGCCGCTGCCCGCGTCAACGACGATGGACGCGCCGTTCGTCAGCACGAGGTCGTGTCCCGCCGGAAGCACGTTGTGCCCGGTGACGGAAACGTCGACGCCGTCCATGACTATCCGCGTCCCGCATGGCAGCGAGTTCGTGTTGGCGCCGGCAAGGGCGATCGGCCAGGCGCCGGAGCGGTAGGAGAACACGACGTCGTGGATGCCGTAGCCGTCCTCGAACGCCGCGGTCGAGACGCCGTCGTACAGCTTCGCGCCGCTCTGGTCCTTGTTCAGCCAGTCGCCGTTCGAAAAGCACCGCCCCAGCGCCTTCATCCAGACGTCGCCGCCGTCCTGCCGGAACTGCAGCACGACCGTCTTCGTGTAGTCGGAATCGTTGTCGCTGTTCTTCTTCCGGTCGAAGTACTGGACGTAGACGACGTTAGTCCCAGGCGAGCGCTTGACGAAGCATCCGTATAGTGCGGGGTCGTCGCCGTCCTTGTTGTTGACCCATCCGCCGGACATTCTGGCGGAGACAAACGAAAGCGTGTCGATGCACGTGTCCTCGAGAATCCTGCGCTCCTCCGTCGTCACGAAGTCCGAATGCGTCCACTGCGCCCGGTCCGCCCCCGAGCCCTCGAAGCGAAGTTCTTCCACAAAGCCCGTCATCTCGTTCGCGATCGTCACCGGACGCTGCGGATGGATCGTCACGTTCCTCATCGCGATCTCCACCGGGCCGGCGGGGAAAGTGCCGGAGAGCACGACATCGTCCACGATGCGCAGGTTCGTGATGCCGATCGCCTTTGCGGAATCGTCCAGGCTCGACGTGTACGGCGTCGCGTAGACGCCCTGGTGCGTCTTCTCAAGGTCCGTCCCATAGAACGCCGCGTCGGCGTACCGCGCCCAGACGACCTTGACCGTCACGTCGTCGCCGACCTGGTCGAACCGGAGCTTGAACGCCTTGACGTACTTTGGAGAGCCGTCCGCCTTCACGTCGTCGTAGCAGTGGAACTGCGCCGTCACCGTATCGCCGTTCTTCTCGAAGAAGAACATCTCCGTCGGACACATCCGTCCGCCACCAATCATGCGTCCGCAGATCTCGCCCGTAATCACCATGCCGTCCTTTAGGCGCGCGTCCTTCCAGAGCGTGGCGGATTCGGCCTGCGGGAAGACGGTGGAGACCTCGGACGTCGCCACGCGCAGTCCGTCCGCGCCGGCGAGCGGGTTCAGCAGCGTTCCCGTCCCCGCCACGCGCGCGGGCGCGGCCAGCGTCAGCGTCTCGCCTGAAAGCGTCGCCGGCGCGTCGAAGCGGACAGCCGTAGCGTTCGTCGGCGCGTCAAGGCGATACGACTGCCCGCGATGTCCTTCCAAGAACAGGATCTCCGTCCCGTTCCACGCATCTACGGGCAGAGCCTCGCCACTCGCCGCGACAACGCCGGCAATCGCCATTGCGCCGACTCCAAGCATCTTCAATCCATCCATGAGGCCTCCTGTGGAAATTGCACTTTCATTTAAACAACTGCATTATATCTGTTTTTTTTTTCTCGTCAAGCGCGCGTTCAGACAAGTTGCGAAAGGAACGCGCGCGCCGGGACGGAGACCGGCTCTTTTCGTGAAAATGCGTCCGCGTCCACGAAAGGTTCGTCGCACACGACCTGAAAGGCGTGTTCCGCCCCGGTGGCCTTCTGGAAATGCGGCAGCGCGGAGGAAATCCGCTCCGCCCCCTTTTTCACCTCGACAAGAAACCACGGCGTCCGGTCGCGCGTCACGATGAAGTCCACCTCGCGCTTCTGCTTGTCGCGCAGATATCCGAGTTCAAACTCGCCCAGTCCCATGTCCGTCCAGCATTCCACCGCTTTCAGCAGATGGCAGGCGACAAGCGTCTCAAACCTCTTTCCATCGTCGGCAATGAGCGACCAATCGCGCAGATACCATTTAGGAGTCTTTCTGATGGAGTTTTCGACATTCCGAAAATAGGGCCTGACCTCAAAGCCATAGTAGAGATGTTTCAGAATGCCAATCCAGCATTTGACCGTCTTCTCGTCGATTCTGACCTCGTTCGCAAGCGACGAGTAGACAATCTGCTCGCCGGACCTGTTCGAGACTATCTCCACAAGGGCCGCCAGCTGGTCGATCTGCACTATCTGCGACAGGTCTCTGACATCCTCGCGCAACAGCTGTTCGCGTCGCATGGCATTCCATCTGCGGGAAAACAGACGATTCCGCTTCAGAAACGGCTCCGGGAATCCCCCGAACGTCCACAAGGCCTGCCACGAATCTTCGTCGAGCGGTCGCGGCGGACGCAGAACGCCCTCGTCCGGAAGCGAGACGTCAAGAAGCTCCGCGACTGTCAGCGGATGGACACGATAGGGGAAGTAACGCCCCATCATGCTGTCTCCGCCACGCCGGTAGACGTCCATGTGGGCGGAGCCGGTGGCAAGAATCTTCACGCGGTCTTCATAGTCGTCGAAGAAGCCCTTGAGAAACTGCTTCCATCGCCTGTACTTGTGGATTTCGTCGAAAGCCACGACAAGCGGTTGCGGACGAATCGCGTCCAGCGCACACCGCTCGGCGACCTTGTCCTGCCCGGCAAGGACGTCGAGCCTGACGAGGTCGTCGTCCCAGTTCAGATAGGCCTCAGCATGGGCCTTGGCAATCGTCGTCTTTCCCGACTGGCGAGGCCCGCTCAGAAATGCCACCTGGCGATAGGACTTCAGATGGAATTCGATCAGACTGTCGTAGATGCGCTTCATGCCGACCATTATACCATGGTTTTCCCCTCCATGGCCTTGCCAAAGCGGAGTGCGCTCCGCTTTGGTAATGACTAAAGCGGAATGCCCTCCGCTTTGGCAAATGCCATGCACCCATCTGGAGGGTGGACGTCCTCGTCCGCCGTTGTGGGCGAAAAGGCATCTGAAATTGCATGGCAGGGCGCGACGTCCCATCGCGCCGTTGCGGTTGAAAAGGCGGTTTAAGAGCCTATTCGGTAGGGGCGCGACGTCTCGTCGCGCCGTCTTGCCATGCGGCGGGGCGGGACGCCCCGCCCTACCAGAAGATCAATTCGCGACAATGGCGAGTGCCTTTTCGGCAAGTTCCTTCGCGCCGGCATGGTGCCAGCTGTCGAGCGTGACGCGCCGCCCGTCGCGGGCGAGGACGACGAGAATGCCCTTCTTCTTCCACTGCGAATCGTTCACCCCCGCGATGTCCGAAAACGCAAGCGGGACGCCGCCGGTGAGCGAGCCGACCATCTCGTTATCGTCCCACGAAAGCGTGGACCTCCAGTTGCGGAAGACGAGAAACGCTATCACGAGCGACGCAAGGCCGGAAAGCCCGGCGAACTGGAACTGCCGCGCGATCGCGTTCTCCCTGGTGGTGTGAAGCGTCTCCGTGAAATACGCCTCGTCCTTGCGCGGATACGACACCGCGCCGTCGTAGACGAACCAGCCGCAGAGGCCGATGAAAAGAAGGGCGACGCCAAGATGGCGCACCGCATATTCGCGATTGAGTGTCAGTTGCATGATGCAAGATTATACCAAACCCTGTCGGTTCGGATCTCGGTGAATTGCGCGAACCGTTCCGATGGCATTCGGCGGGGCTACCGGAAGACGATCGCCATGCCGTCCGCGGACGCCAGGTACCAGACGTCGCCGCGGCGGTACAGACGCCAGCGTCCCCCTTCCAGGTTGCTCGACGCGAACGCTCCGTCCACGCCGCCTGTCACGGCAAGGACCGTGTGGCGCGTCCCCTTCCTTGCGCGTTCATAGTCGTCTATCACAATCGTCGCGCCCGCGCCAAGCACAAGCCGGCCCTCGATTGTCACCGTCGCCACGTTTCCGTCCGCGTCCACCTTCACGACGATCCGCCCGTCGCCAAGCGCGACGTCCCCCGACAGCACGGCGTCTCCGGTGAGCAGCAGCCCGCCAGTCCCGTTTGCGATCGCGGCGTTCTCCTCGGGAACTTCAGAAGAGGCGTTGTCCACCCACTTGTCGAGCAGATACTTCTCCACAGAGAGGATTTCATCTTCGTCCATCGCGTAGTCGTAGCCGATCGCCTCCGCCACCCACTGGCGGGCGCCGCCGTTCCCGACGTACTTGTTGATCGCGTTGCGTCCGTACCGCCTTGACGCCGCATAGTCCTGATGGAAGTCGCCAAGGCGGCAGACGAGCACGTACGGTCTTCCCTTCGGGACCGTCAGGTTGCCGGTCGTCAGCGACGTGTGCCTGACGCCGTTCACGCGCAGATAGTCGCCGACGTACGCCCAGCCGCTTCCGGTGCCGACGTTCAGCGTCGTCTGGCTTGTATAGCGGAAGCCGTAGTCGTGGTCGTGCCAGCCGAACACGCCCCAGTTGCCGTTCTGGGTCCCGTCGGCGCAGGCGACGAGAAAGAGCGTACGAGTGTCGACGGAGACCGGCGAGACGAGGTTGTCCGCCGTCTCGAAGTGGATGGCCGGCTTGCCGTTGAACCCCGCCGCGGACGCGTCGTACGTCGGCGCACCCCAGACGCGGAAGAAGCCGTCCGCGACCTGGCAGTCGGCGCGGTTGCGCCAGTTCGTGACCGCGCCGTCCGCGTCCGTCAGCACGGTTGCGGACTTCGAGGCGTCCATCCAGAATATCCGCCCCTTCGCCGGCGGCGTCGGCACGTATGCCGAAAGCGCGGCCGTTCCGCCGGCGAGTTCAAGCGTGGCGGCTCCCTCCAGGCTGACTGACAGGTCGGACGCCGCGGCGCCGGGGCGCACCAGCGCGACGTTCCCGTCCACCACGCCCCTGAACGAGCAGTCCCCGGTCACCGTCAGGCGCGCCTTCGGCGCGGAGGAATTGCAGATCCGCCCCTCTCCCGAAAGCGACGCCACCGTGACGTCCGCACCGTTAAGGTCGAACGTCCCCGATGCCACGATCTCAAGATCGGTTTCCGGCGAAAGCGGAGGCTTCGTCTCGACGTCCGCGTGGAATCCTGCGGCGTTCACTCCCCACTTCTTCGCAAGGTAGTTCTCCACGGTCTTGCGCTCGCCCTCGTCAAGGATGCGGTTGAACGCGATGACCTCGCCGAAAGACCCGCCGTAGCGGCCGTTGTTGTTGTATCCGCCAAGGCACGGGACGAATATCGGCCCGGTGCCCTTCACCGAGTCGTCGCCGTGCATCATCGTCAGGACGTAGGGGACTTCGCGTTCGTACCTGCCCGTGCCGAGGACGCCGTTCACGCCGATTTCCGACTTCGCCGTGATGAACGTGAACGGCGTCACGTCCGTCCGCCATCCGTCTCCCTGCCAGCGCTGTCCGTAGTCGGCGTAGGCGCATCCGAAGATGCCCGCCAGATTGCCGGTTCTGTTGTGCTCCAGGGTGGCGATGAAGACGGTCCGCTGCTGGACGGCCTTGTTCGCCACAAGCCTGTCGTAGTCCACGTCCACGTCCGTCGTCGTGAACAGGACGCCGGGCATCCCCGCCATGTCGGTGGCGGAATACGACGGCTCGTGGTCCGCGGCGGAAAACGCGATGCCGTTCCCGTTGGCGCTAACCCAGTTCGTGACCGCGCCGGCCGCGTTCGTGAATATCGTGTCCGGCCGCGTGGCGTCGAGCCAGTACGCGACGTCGGGGCTTTTCAGGACGTCCGGCTCCAGTCGCAGCGCGCCGCCGCGCACAACCGTCCTGCCGGTGTACGTCTTCGCGCCGTGGAACGTCACGGAGTTCGTCCCGGCCTTGACGAATGAAAGCCGCCCCGCGCCGTCCTCCAGTCGCGCGGCGAAGTCCTGCGAAGCGCCCGCGCCGCCAAGCGTGAACGTCGATTCGCCGGCCGCGCCCCGGACGAGCGTCTCGCCCGTCGCCCCCGTGGCGGAGGCGGCGGCGACGTTCGTCCCGACGCCAAGCGTCGCAGCGGTCGTCAGATCCAGCGTTCCGATCGCCGTCGGCCCAAGCAGCGTAGCGGACGACGCGACCGTGGCGGCGGTTCCGTCCGCCCTGTCGCCGCCCGTCATCGCCTTCGTCGCCGGATTGAAGCGCACGGTCCCCTTCGCGTCGACTGCGTTCGTGGCCACAAGCCCGACGCTGTTGAGCCGGATCGTGCCGTTCGCAGCCAACTGCCTCACCGCGCCCTGCCCGAACGTGCCATTCGCGCCGATCGCGATCGTGCCGCCGCCTTCCTGCACGGAGTCCCCGGCGAACGTGTTCGTCGCGTTGAGGCTTATCGTCCCGGTCATCCTGTAGGAGGCGACAAGGCCGCCGTCGCCCGTCAGGGGACCGTTGAAGGTCTGCACGGCGCCGGAATCCCGCGGATTGAGCTCGCATTCGCCATGCAGTTCGACGACGTCGGAAAAGACCGAACTTCCACCATCGGCATAGACTGCGCCGAAGTCGTCGCTTGCGCGGGGGCCGCGCCCGCGAAGATGGATTGGACGGTCGAACAACATTCCGCCCGGAAAGAGCTGCGCGGAATACAGGCGGTCGGCGCCGTGAAGATGGATTGCCTGCCGGTTCGTTATCGCATTGGAGTTCTGCCACCATAGGCGGGCGCCGGAGACGTGCGTCTCGCCCAGCCAGCGCCCGACGCCGGCGCGGTCCATGCAGAAGAAGGTGAAACGCCCGTCGACTCCGCCGTCGCCGGACACCAGCGAGACGCCCTTCTCGCCCGTCACGACAGTCCGCATGCGGAGACCGCGGCCAAGGGACGGAGAGGCGTGGTAGACGACGCCCTCGGACGAGCCGAAGTCGAGCCGCCCGCCGCCCTCGAAGACGTCGTATTCGTTGCCGACGTCGGTCTGGCTGTTGAATATCACCGCAGCGGCGTGGACGCCGTCGCCCACCGTCAGCGTCACGCCGTTGGAGATGACAAGGTGCGCGCGGTTGTCCACGACGAGCGCGTAGACGTGGACGTCGTTCGTCACGATGGTGTCCTCCGAAATGCGGGCGATCGAATTCGGCCCGCCGTCCAGCCCTTCGACATACTTGGCCGGCACGAAGCCCTTCTCGACATCGTAGGAGAGAAAGTGGTACGGAGCGCTCGGAGACGAGACGTCGCGGGCGACGATCGTGGCGTCGACCATTCCGTTCACGACCTCCGGCGCCTGCGTCGTCCTGACGATCTCCGTCTCGCCCAGCGCGGCGATTCCGGACATCGGCTTGATTGCGAGCGTCCCGTTCGCCTCGCGCTCAAGCGGCCCCACGGTCAGCGCGACCGACGCTCCGGACCCCTTCGACACGGACAGCCATCCCGCCCCCGTGCCGTAGAGGAACTTCGCCCCCGCGCCCGTCGCCATTGTCGCTGCGGCGGACTCTCCGGCGGCGAGCTGCGGCGCCCATTCCGCCACGCCCGCGCGCAATGCGACGGACGCATCCGTCAGGAACGTCCCCCCGGCCGCGTTCGTCATCGTCATGAAGCCGTCCGCCAGGACCAGCGTCCCGATGTCCGCGACCGGATGGATAAGAATGTAGCGCGACGCGCCCTTCTTCGTGAGCGTGTTCCCCCCCGTGCCCTTCAGCTTCAACTCGACTCGCGGAGTACAGACCGACCACGCGCCCTTCGTCTGAAACGCCGCGCCGTCGACGAATGCGTCGTCGCCCGCCAGCGTCAGGTCAAGCCCGTAGAGATACGGCGTGGCGCACGTCGTGAAGTCGATTCCGCGCAGCGTCAGCCCCGCCACGTTCTGGTTGACGCTTCCCGCGGCAAGGAACGTCGCGACGCCGCCTTCCCCGGCAATCCGCTCGCACTGCCAGCTCCAGCAGTCCGTCCAGGACATCGGAGACGCCTTGTAGTTGACGCTGCGGCACTGCCACACCGTGCCGTCCACCGGCGTCGCCACAACGTGGGGCAGTCCGAACAGGACCGCCCCGGCCAAAATACAAAACGACATTCGCGACATTGCTCTTCGTCCTCCATCTAACTGCTTGTCCATTTGCCAATGCGAAAACTGCCCGCCACAGGGCAGAGTCAGTAAAGACACTGCAATTATATCGTTTTTTTTTGCCAATCAATCGAAAATGGACAAAAACTGCGAGAACGCAACTACAGGCCCTCATCGCCGGGCATCCGCCATTGGACGCATGGGACGCCATGCCACAAAGGGACGAACTCGTCAGCGGGGGGGGGGGTGGAGCGGGCGAAGGGAATCGAACCCTCGTCATCGGCTTGGAAGGCCGACGCTCTGCCATTGAGCTACGCCCGCAGGGGACAGAGAAAAGACTTGAACTGGTGGGCGATACTGGACTCGGACCAGTGACCCCTACCGTGTGAAGGTAGTGCTCTAACCAACTGAGCTAATCGCCCGCGATTGGAGAGAAGTATATCAAACCGCATGGCGTCGGGCAAGGGGGGATTTAACGGAAAATGGACCTGCCTGCGAATCCTTCGACATTTGGTATAATGTGCGCCGACGACGAAACGAAAAGAAGGAATTCGACTGGTGAAAAGGATACCACTGATAGGCTGGATACTGATTGGATTCATCGCGGGAACGGCGCTGGGGCTTTCGCTTTGCGAGTTCTGCTCCCCGGAGACGACGAAGAGAATCCTGCCGTACGTCTCCCCGTTCGGCAACGTGCTTGTGGCGATGCTCAAGATGGTGGTGTATCCGGTGATACTGTTTTCGCTCATAGCCGGCGCGGCGTCGCTGCCGCTGAAGCAGTCCGGGCGCGTCGGCGCGAAGGTGATAGCGTGGTACACGGGCACGTCGCTGTTCGCGACCGTGTTCGGCGTGGCGATGGCCTTCCTTCTCAATCCGACGATGGAGTCCGCGCAGCAGACCGCGGGCGCGTACATCGACGACGCGCGGAAAATCGCGGGCGGCGCGGCGGCGGGGTCGTTCGGCGATTTCGTCCAGGGGCTTTTCCAGAATCCGTTTTCCGCACTTGCGAACGGACAGTTCCTGCCGATAATCCTCTTCGCGATAGCATTCGGCCTCGCGGCGCGGTTCATCCTTGACGGGAAGGACGTCGACGCGGAGACGTCCGCCGCGGTCAGGACGCTTCTCGCGGCTGTCGACGGGGCGCAGAAGGTGGCGTTCAAGCTCATAGACTGCGTCATCCTGTACTTCCCCATCGGCGTGTTCGCGCTCTCCACCGCCAACTTCGCCGCGCACGGGACGCTGCTGTTCGGACCGTACCTGCGCATCGCGCTGTGCGTCATCGCCGGCGTCATGGCGATGATTCTCGTCATATACCCTCTCGTCATCGCGCTCTGCTGCCGCGAAAACCCCTACCGCGTCATGATGCGCCTCCGCCAGCCGATGCTTTCCGCCTTCGTGACGCGCTCGTCCGCAGCCACGCTTCCGCTTTCGTTCCGGGCGATGGACGAGATGGGTGTCTCGCGCTCGCTGTCGTCCTTCTCCCTGCCGCTCGGCGCGACGGTGAACATGGACGGCGTATGCGTACACCTCCCCGTGTTCGTGATACTTGCCGCGAACATGTTCGGACACTCCCTCGGCGTGTTCGAGATAGGGACGCTGTGCCTCTCCATCATGTTCGCGTCCATCGGCGCGGGTGGCATCCCCGGCGGCAGCGTCTTCCTGCTCTTCATGGTGCTGGAGAACCTTGGACTTCCCCCGGACGAAGTTGCGCTGGTCGTCGCCCTCTGCCTCGGCGTCAATCCCGTCCTGGACATGTTCGAGACGTGCTGCAACGTCACCGGCGACAACGTGTGCACCTACGTCGTCGCCAGGTCAAGCGGCTTCGTCACGCCGCGCGCGTGAAACGCCCTTCTCCCTTGAAGCCCCGCCGGAAGCGGCGGAGCTTCATTCAGGAAGAGTGGCGCGGTAGACTATCTCGCGGGATAGGTTGTCCGCCCACTGGTTGTACTTGCGCACGGGGATGCTGCTCTGCACATGGCGAATCGAAAACGTCCGCTCGCCGGTCGGCACGACATCGACCACGACGACGTTGCCGCGCTGCAGGATCGTGCAGCGGACCGTGCCGTCCGACTGCAGCTGCGGAATCCACTTCCGCCGCGCCGCGGCCGCGAAGATCGCGGCGTTCAGCGGCTTCCCCGGCGGAACGGCGACGTTTTCAATCGCCACCGGCATTTCAACGGCATATGGGTCCTTCCCGTCTCCAAAGGACGCGCATCCGCAGATTCCGCATCCGACGGCGGCAGACAGGACAATGGAGAGCAATAGCCCAGGCGTCATGACGCGCCTTCCCTTTGCTGCAATCCGCATGACGTCCATACGCCTCCTACTTCTTCGCGGCCGGATTGAACTTTATCGGAGTGCCCGTGATGGTGGTCGTCACCTTCACGAAAATCGGATTGACGCCAACCATGTTCTGGTCGATGCACATGCCTATCAGCCCGTCGGCGCCGCCGGCCTTCGCGAGAGCGCGCTTGTAGGCGATGTGCTGCTGAGACCCGGTGTACGTCCCGCCAAAGCCGAACACCCACACCTGGGTGCTCGTCTCCGCGACGTCCGCGCCGCAGACCGTGTAGCCCTGCGGCGGAATCGGCACGGACGACCGCTTGAACGCGACGGGGCCCGACGCGCATCCGCACGCCAGGGTCAGACCGCACAGCGCAATTCCCGCCAAAACGCCATTCATTGCATTCATCCTATTTCTCCTGTCTTTCCAACACAATCCACTCGCGACCTCCAAATTCCGCTCCGGAACGCGCCCGCGCCATGGCCGGCGACATGGAAACCGCACAGTTCTTCAAGGCGGATTCTACCACATTCCGCCGAACATGCCTATCCCCCACGTAGATTAAGTGGATAAGAGTTAAGTGGTTAAGTTGCCTGTGTCGGCGTTTCCATGTGAGGGTCAGGTCACGTGCGGCCCGGGGCGCAGACCGGGAAAAGCGCTACATCCGGTTCGAGCGGGCGTCTATCAGGTCGCAGAGGCGGCGGTACGCCAGTCCCAGGTCGTCGTTCATGACGCGATACATGTACTCGTTCGCCCGCGCCATCTCCCCTTCCGCGTTCGCAAGGCGGCGTTCGATCACGTCGGGAGCGTCCGTGCCGCGCCTTTCAAGGCGTTCGCGCAGCGCGTCGAGCGACGGCGGATTGATGAAGACGTCCATGAACCCCCTGCGAAGCGGGTCGGACGGCGGAAGATGGTGCATGACGTAGTGCCGGACGTTCGCGGCGCCGGCGACGTCGATGTCGAGGATGATCGAATGCCCCTCGGCCATGACCTCCTCGATCGTGCTCTTCAGCGTGCCGTAGTAGTTTCCGTGGACTTCGGCATATTCAAGGAACGCGCCTTCGTCGATGAGCTCCTTGAACCTCTCCATGGAAAGGAAATGGTAGTCTATGCCATTCTCCTCTTCGCCGCGCGGTGCGCGAGTGGTGCAGGAAACGGAATAGGAAAGATCCGGATATTCCTGTAGAAGAAGGTCCACGAGCGTGGACTTGCCGCACCCGGAAGGAGCGCTGACGACGATGAACAATGGAATCGTGTCCTGTTTCATGGGAAGACCTCGAAGCGATTTCAGAAAAAGGGAATTGCAGGAAAAGGAAATCAGTCCGCCTCCGCGGCGCATTCCGCGGGGCGCACGTCGACGATGCGCAGCTCCACGTGCCTTTCCGCGCCGAAGTCGGAGACCATGGGAGTGAAAAGGACGTCGTACCGGCGCGAGGAGTCCTTGCGGAATCTCTCCACGCTCTCCCCATGCCCCCACCAGACCGCGCGTACCGGACTTCCCATGCGTGGGGAGGAAAGGCGGAACGACGCATGGCGGCCGTCGACGCCGATCGGCTTCGCCTCGGTGAAGGCCACTCCGCGCAGTCCGAACACGGGTTCCGGATTTCCCTCTCCGAAGGGCTCCAGCCTTGCGGTCTCCTCGACGAGCTCGACGGTGGGCGGCGCGGAGTCAAGCCATCCGTCGAACATGACCGCGGCGGCGTCGGGCGCGGAGGCCTTCTGCTCGGCGCAGGCCGCGCCGAAGAGTTCCGCGAACGCCTTCCACATCCCCGGGCGGACGGTGAATCCGCCGGCGGCGGCGTGTCCGCCGAACCTGACAAGGGCGTCCTTCGCGGCGGCAAGCGCGTCGTGGACGTTGTATCCCTCCGGGGCGCGGACGCAGCCGTGCACGGGGGCGGCCTCGGGACCGGCGCCGTCCGGCTCGACGGCCACGGCGACCGGCACATGTGCGTTCTCCATCAGCCGCGCCGCCACTATTCCCAGGACGCCCTGGTGCCAGGAGCGTCCGCAGACGACCACGGCGGAGCCGGGATTGCCGCACATTTCGCCGGCGCTGACCGCGGCCTCGTGCTCCTTCGTCTTGCGCTCGGCGTTGAGGCCGTCCACTTCCATCGCAAGGCGGCGCGCCAGTTCGCGCTCCTTCTCTTCGACCATGAGAAGGTCGTATGCGACCATCGCGGAGCGCATTCTACCGGCGGCGTTCAGGCGCGGGGCCAGCAGAAGGGAGAAATGGCGGGCGCATGGCTCCTCGTCGCGGCGCACGGCGCGGTAGAAGAGTTCGCGGAGGCCGATAGGCGCGTAGGCGCGGAAGAGCCTGACCGCCTGTGTGGCCAGGGCGCGATTCACGTCGACGAGGGGCATAAGGTCCGCCACCGTGGCAAGCCCGGCCAGGACGAGGAGCGGGCCGCAGAAGCGGCTTTCGCACCTGAAGGCGCGGGCGAGCCCGGCGGCGACGAGAAACGCCACGCCGGCGCCGCACAGCCCCTCGTATCCGGGATTCGCGGCGACGCGCGGGTTGACGAGGGCGTCGGCCTCAGGCAGGGTCTCGTCGGGCAGATGGTGGTCGGTGACGACGACGGAGACGCCGTCCGCCCGAAGTCCGGCGACCTCGTCCACGGCGGAGATGCCGTTGTCCACCGTGACGACGAGCGCGACGTCGGGAAATTCGCGGCGGAGACGCATCAGGGACGCGGCGGTCATGCCGTATCCCTCCGTCAGGCGGTCGGGGATGAACGCCTCCGCCTTTTCCGCGCCGACGTGGCGGAGGGTCTTGACGAGAATCGCCGTCGCGCATACGCCGTCCACGTCGTAGTCGCCGAAGACGACGATGCGGCTGCCCTTCTCCACGTGCCTGCGGATGATGGAGACGGCGCTGTCAAGCCCCGGAAGCGCGGAGCAGCATCTGGCAAGGCAGGGGACTTTCGGAGAGAGGAAGTCCCCGGCAGAATCGGCGTCTATGCCGCGCGATGCGAGAAGGCGGGCGAGAACGGTCGCGATTTCGACTGGCGCGGACGGGAAGAACGCCCCCAGCGACTCGGCGGTCGCCGCGTCGTAGGGACGTTCCTTCCACTGTGCGCCGCCCGGCATGTGCGTCAGCGGGCCTTTGGCGCTCCGAGCATGCACTTGACGACTGCCTCTACGGCCAGTTCGTCGCCAACGTATCCCCTGAGCGCGAAGATTCCGAGCGGAGGCCTGACCTTCGTGTTCTCGACGACAGTCGTCAGCGTGTCGCCGGGGCGGACCTGGCGCTTGAACTTCACCGCGTCCACGTGGCCGAGGAAGAAGAGAGGCACTCCGTCGCCGAAGACCTTCCGCGCCACGAGCGCGGCGCCTGCGGCCTGCGCCATCGTCTCAACGAGGACGACGCCCGGCACGACGGGGTGCGACGGGAAATGCCCCTTGAAGAACTCGTTCTTCTCCTCGGTGAACGTGTACTTCGCGATGGCGCCCGTCTCGTCGGCCGAGACGAGCTCGTCCACGAAGAGGAACGGGTCGCGGTGCGGCAGGAGCTCGATTCCGGGGAGGTGGTATTCGTTCTTGAAAGTCGGCAGAGCCATTGATTCCCTCCTCAGTACTTCTTGAAGACGAGCACGCCGTTGTGTCCGCCGAATCCGAGGGACGTCGAGACGGCGACGCGCACGTCGCGGGCGACGCCGACGTTCGGCGTGTAGTTCAGGTCCAGCGGGACTTCGCCGGCGGCGGCGTCCACTTCGAGGTCGGGCTTCTCGTAGTTGATCGTCGGCGGGATGAAGCCTTCCTTCGTGGCGAGGGCGCAGAAAGCGGCCTCGAGTGCGCCGGTGCCTCCGAGGAGGTGGCCGGTCATGGACTTCGTGGAGGAGACGTTGATGTCCTTCGCGCCGTCGCCCCACACGCGCTTGAACGCCTTCGTCTCCATCTGGTCGTTCAAGTGGGTGGAGGTGCCGTGCGCGTTGATGTAGTCGACGGTGGAGCGGTCTTCGACGTCCGCGTCGGCGAGCGCGAGCTCGATCGCCTTGACGGCGCCGTCGCCCGTCGGGTCCGGGGCCGTGATGTGGTAGGCGTCGGAAGTGGCGCCGTAGCCGGCGAGTTCGCAGTAGACCTTCGCGCCGCGGGCCTTGGCGTGCTCCTCCGTCTCGAGGACGAGCATCGCGGAGCCCTCGCTCATGACGAAGCCGCAGCGGTCGGAGTTGAACGGACGCGAGCCCTTTTCGGGGTTGTCGTTGAACTGCGTGCAGAGGGCGCGCATCTTCATGAACCCGCCCGTGCAGTACTCGTCGATCGTCGCCTCGGTGCCGCCACTGACGACCACGTCGGCGCGGCCGGCGCGGAGAAGGTCGAGGGCGTAGCCGAGGGCATCGGTGGACGACGCGCAGGCGGTGACGACGACCTGGGCCGGGCCCTTGGCGCCGAGCGCCATGGAGACGTTGCCGGCGGCCTCGTTCGGGATGAGGGAGGGGATGAAGGAGGGCAGCAAACGCTCCGGTCCCTTGTCGAACAGGGTCTTGAAGCCAACCATGTTGACGTCCATGCCGCCGATGCCGTTGCCGATCAGGGTGGCGACGCGGTCCATGTCGGGCTTGTTCTCGTCCGTGTACCCGGCGTCCGCCCACGCCTCCTTGGCGGCGGCGACGGCGTACTTGCAGAAGAGCGCCAGATGGCGCGACGCCTTGCGGTCCAGATAGCCATTGGACTCGGCGTATTCGTCGAAGCCCTTCACCTCGCCCGCGATCTGGCACGTGCAGCGTGAGGGATCGAACTTGGTGATGCGGGTGATTCCGCTCTTGCCGGCTTTGACGTTGGCCCAGGTTGCGTCCTTGCCGTTTCCGCAGGGCGTGACCATTCCGATGCCGGTTATGACTATTTTCTTCTTCATGGTTTCTCCTTGTGCCTTTTAAATGGGTTCTTGCGCTATCGCTTACAGATACGGCCACGTCATGTACGTGCCGGCGTAGGTGAGGCCGGCGCCGAAGCCGCAGAGGACGAACTTCATGCCGTCGCGGATCTCGCCTGCGCGGAACGCGGCGTCAAGCGCGAGGGGGATGGAGGCGGCGGAGGTGTTGCCAGTCGTCTCCAGGTTCATGTAGAACTTCTCGAGCGGAAGCTTCATGCGCCGCGCAACGGCCTCGATGATGCGGCTGTTAGCCTGGTGGGCGAAGACGCGGTCGAGATCCTCGGGGGCGATTCCGGCGTTCTCGCAGAGGAGGTTGGTGATCTTCGAGAGGGAGCCGACGGCGAACTTGAAGACGTCGTGGCCCTGGAGCTCGAGGTAGGGAATCGGGACGTTGCCGACCTGGTGGGGAAGGCGGGCGCCGCCCTCGCGGGCGATGAAGTGGGCGCCCGTGCCGTCCGCGCCGAGGATGGAATGCGCATCGGGGCCGTCGTCGTCGGAGTGTCCGATCACGACCGCGCCGGCGCCGTCGCCGAAGAGGATGCAGCTGGAGCGGTCCGTCCAGTCCACCACGCGCGAAAGCGTCTCGGCGCCGATGACAAGCGCCATCTTCCCCTTGTTGACCTTCGCCCAGCAGCGGGCCTGCTCCAGGGAGTAGACGAATCCGGCGCAGGCGGCCTGGAGGTCGTAGGCGCCGGCGGCGGTGCATCCGAGCGCGGCCTGGACGATGCAGGCGGTGGACGGGAAGGTGTTGTAGTCCGGCGTCGACGTCGCGACGACGATGAGACCGATGTCCTCCGGCTTCGCGCCGGCGGCCTCCATGGCGGACTGCGCCGCCTTGACCGCCATCGTGGACGAGCATTCGTCGTCGCCCGCGATGTGGCGGGCGTGGACGCCCGTGTGCGAGAAGATCCATTCGTCGGACGTGTCCAACGTCTTCGAGAGGTCGTCGTTCGTCACGACCTTCGCCGGCAGGTAGCTGCCCGTTCCAAGTATCTTCAAAGACATGTCTTTACTTTCCCTTCTTGTCTTGCTTTCGTCTAGTTGGACGACGTGAAAAACGCCTGTATCTCGCCGAGCCTCGGCACCCGGGCGAGAAGGAAGTCGCGGCAGAACTCCATGATCTCCGCAGCGGAGGCCGAATCCATCATGCCCACGACGCCGGAGCGCAGCGCGTCGAGGTCCGCGCGCGTCAGCGCGCTGAGCACCTTTCCGAGGACCGGCACGTAGTTCGGGCTCATGGAAAGGGACGCGACGCCGAAAGCGACCCACAGCGCGCCGAGGACGGGGTCGGATGCGGTCTCGCCGCACACCGCGACGGGGATGCCGGCGCGGCGGGCGGCCTGGACCGTCATGTCCACGAGGCGCAGGACGGACGGATTCGTCGGCTGGTAGAGGTACGACACGCACTCGTTCCCGCGGTCCGCCGCCATCGTGTACTGTATGAGGTCGTTCGTGCCGATCGAGAAAAAATCCACCTCCCGCGCAAGGCGGTCCGCGTTCAGGGCCGCGGCGGGCACCTCTATCATGCAGCCGCAGGGAATCGCGTCGTCGAACGCGATTCCATCCGCGCACAGGGAGTCCTTCGCCCGCCGGAGCGCGGCGTTGGCCTCGCGGAGCTCCTCGGCGACGGACACCATCGGGTACATGATGGAGGACGGCCCGACGGCGCTCGCCCGGAGGATGGCGCGGAGCTGCACGTGGAAGTCCTCGCGGTGCGAGAGAAGCCAGCGCAGGGACCTGTTGCCGAGGAAGGGATTCGCCTCCTTCGACTTGCGCCCGTTCGGAAGCTTGTCGCCGCCAATGTCCAGGACGCGGAAGACGACGCGCGCACCGCCGCCGATGGCCGCCACGGCCTCGGCCGCCTCGGCGTAGACGGCGAACTGCTCGTCCTCGGACGGGCTGTGGTCCGATTCCAGCCAGAGGTATTCGCTTCTGTAGAGGCCGATTCCATGCGCTCCGAACGCGGCGAGACCGCCCAGCGGGACGCCGGGCTGCACGTTCGCCTCGAGCGCGACGGACGAGCCGTCCTTCAGCCGGCCGACTGCGGAGATGCCGTCGGAGAGGAGGGCGCGCAGCTCGCGCTCGCGGCGCATGAGCCCGTAGAAGGCGCGGCACGTCTTCTCGTCCGGACGTATCGTCACCGTGCCGGCGCTGCCGTCCAGCAGGACGCTGTCCCCGGGCTTGACGCGCGACGTGACGTCGCCAAGTCCGACGACGGCGGGGATGCCCATCGCCCGCGCAAGCAGGGCGACGTGGGAGCTGGCCGAACCGCGGTCCGTGGCGAAGCCCAGGACGAGGTCCCGCGGCAGGGCTACCGCCTCGGAGGGCGTAAGGTCGTCGGCTACAAGGACGACGGGCGACGCGATCTGCGCGAAGGCGGGGTTCTCGTGCTTCAGGAGGACGGAGAGGATGCGCTTCTCCATGTCGTCCACGTCGCGGACGCGCTCACGGAGATACGGGTCCTTCATCTGCCTGAAGACGGCGCGGAACTCGCCGACCGTCCGGCGGATCGCGGCCTCGGCGTTCAACCGTTCGCCGCGGATGCGCCGCTCCACGCCGGCGATCATCGTGACGTCGTCGAGGAAGAGAAGGTGGTTCTCGAAGATGTTGTGCTCCGCGCCGCCGGACTGGCTTCTCAGGCGGGCGAGCAGTTCGGAGATGCGCCTCTTCGTCTCCTCGCGGGCGGAGTGGTAGCGGGCGAGTTCGGAGAGGACGCGCTCCTGCGGAATCTCGAATTCGGGGACGGTTATGAAGTCCTCGGAACGGAAGAGGAACACGGCCCCCGCCGCGAAGCCGCGGGAGGTGGCTATGCCGGCGAGCGTCTCCATGGGCGCCGGCGCGGCTGAAATGGCATTGTCCGAAACGTCGCTCACTGCTCGTCGGGGATGTCGAACTTCCGCTTGACCAGCCCTTCCAGTTCGTCCAGCACCTCCACGGCCTGCGGGCCGGAGGCGGTGACGGAGAGCTTCGTGCCGCACACGGCCTCAAGCGTCATCAGAGCCATGATGGACTTCCCGCTGACGACGTTTCCGTCCTTTTCGACCTCCACGTCGGCGTTGAAGCGCGAAGCGATCTTCGCGAACAGGCCCGCCGGACGCACGTGAAGTCCGTACTTGTTCAGCAGCGTCATTTCCCTTGTTGCCTTTTGCTCTGCCATCGCCTGTCTCCTTTCAGCCCTGCCGCGCCGACGACGACGCGCGCTCGCAGAGGCGGGCGTCGAGGTCGCTCACGGCGTCATGTCCCGTCGAACGCAGTTTGTGGTTCTGCGCGGCGGTCTCAACCAAATTGACGAGGTCGCGTCCGGCCGCGACGGGTATCACCATCTGCGGCACGTCCACGCCCAGGATTGTCCGCGTCAGGCGGTCCCCGCCCGTGCGGTCCAGCTCGCCCTCCGTCTCCGTCATGCTCTTGAACGTGATCACGAGGTCGAGCCTCTTCTCCGACCTCACGGAAGTGACGCCGAAGACGCTGGGGACGTGTATTATCCCAAGCCCGCGGATCTCCATGTAGTCCTGCGTCGCCGCGCAGGCGGAGGCGAACAGCGCGTTCGCCGTCACGTCCTTGCGCACCTTCGTCAGGTCGTCGGCCACGAGCGCGTAGCCGCGCTTGATGAGGCCGAGGGCGGTTTCGCTCTTGCCAAGCCCCGGCGCGCCCTCCATCATGACGCCAAGCCCGGCGACCTCGACGGTCGTGGCGTAGAGCTTGACGGTGGGGGCGCGGAGGCATTCGAGAACGAAGGTGCTCTGGTGGAAGTACTCGCGCGTGAGCATCGACGTCCGGAGCACGACGGCGCCGGACGCCGCGGCGAGATCCGCCATGTCCTGCGGCACGTTCATCCCGCACGCGAAGACGAGGCAGTACGCGCCGCGGTCGAAGAGCGCCTTGACCCTTGCAAGGCGCTCTTCGGCGGAGAGGCTTTCAAGATAGCCCCATTCGCACTTCCCGATCACCTGGATGCGACGCCAGGCGAAATAGCCGTAGTATCCGGTGAGCGCAAGCCCCGGCCGGTTCGACATGGGTTCCAGGACCTCGTGGTCGAGGCCGGCCCCGCCCACGACGAGCTCCAGGCGAAGGCGTTCGCGCCCCGCCCTCCAGAAATCGCGGAGGGTGAAGGGCGTGTCGCCTTCCTGTATGCGGCCTTCCGTCGGCATCGCCGCCCTCAGTTGCGGGGGGACTCGGCGCGCGCGGCGCGAACCTGCCCCTTGCGGGCCTTGACGCGCATCCGGAGCAGCTGGCGCTCGGCGCGGGCGGCGGCGGCGTCGACGACGCTCTTGCCGCTCTCGCTGAACTCCTTCGCGCCGACGGCGACTTCGCCAAGGCGGTTGGCGACGACTTCGGCCATGTACATGTGCTTCTTCACGTCGATGTCGATCACGATCGAGACCTTCGTGACTTTGGGAAAGGACACCTGGAGTTTCTCCATGCGCTTCTGCGCATATTCCTTGAGCGCCTCGATCCGCACGTCGCTGTGGCGCATTGTCACTTCTATTGACATATTCATTCCTCCTTGTTCTTTTCGTGTTAAACCCAGCCCTTGAAATGGCTACATCCTGAAATCCTCGCCCAGGTAGAGGCGCCGCGCGTCCTCGTCGTTCACAAGCCGCTCGCTCGTGCCCTCGCACAGGAGGCGGCCGTTGTAGACGAGATACGCCCTGTCGACCACGTTCAGCGTCTCGCGGACGTTGTGGTCCGTGATGATTATCCCAAGCCCCTGCCTGCGCAAATCGCGCACTATCTCCTGGATGTCGTGCACGGCAAGCGGGTCGACCCCTGCGAAAGGCTCGTCCAGCATCAGGATCGACGGCCGCCGCACAAGGGCGCGCGCGATCTCGAGCTTGCGGCGTTCGCCGCCGGAAAGCGTGTACGCCGGCTGCCTGGCCACCTTCATCAGGTCCAGCGACGCCAGAAGCTCCTCGCAGCGCGCCCTGCGGGCCTTGCGCGAAGCGGGCAGCGTCTCGAGGATCGCCATCACGTTGTCCCAGACGCTCAGCTTGCGGAAGATCGACGCCTCCTGCGCAAGGTAGCCGAGACCATGCCGCGCGCGCATGAACACCGGCATCCGCGTGAGGTCCTTCCCGCGGAACGAAACCGTGCCCTCGTTCGGCCTGACAAGCCCGACTATCATGTAGAACGTCGTCGTCTTGCCGGCGCCGTTCGGCCCCAGAAGCCCCACGATCTCCCCGCAGCGGACTTCCATGGACATTCCGTTGACGACCGTGCGGTCGCCGTACACCTTGACGAGTCCGCTCGCGACGAGGTCCGGCTCGGCGGGGGGAACAGACGCATGGGACTCCTCGGACGGCGTGGACGCGGAGGCCTCCGCCGGCTGGGGCGCGACGGGCGCGGGCGTCTCCGCAGGGTTCTCCGCGGACTTCTCGGCGGCCATCTCGGCCATGGCTTTCATAACGGGGTCGTCCATGTCCGCGTCACTGCCCTTTCAGCTGGTTCAGGAAGTCCTTGCCGGAGCCGCCCTTCATGGCGCCGCCCGGCATCGAAACGGCGGGGCCTTCGATCTCCACCTGCTCGGAGTTCAGCCAGAACGTGATCCTGTCGCCGCGCACGACGTTGTCGCCCCGGCGCGTGACCTCCTCAAGGCAGGCCTTCGCCGCCGTGTCGCCATACATGACGATCTTGGAGACGGACTTCGTGTAGACCGCGCGCGAACACGACGCGCGCTTCTCCTCGTTCGTGATGGCGACGTGTCCGATCGCCACGAGACGCTTCAGCTCGTTCGTGCCGTCGAGGAAGACGAAAAGGCGGTCCGCGTGCATCTGGTACTGCTCGTCGTCCACGTACACGTTGCGGTCGAAGAGGATCACGCCCTCCTTGCGGTCGTAGTCGGTCCGCTCGGCGGTGATGACGGCGGCGCGTCCGGTGAGGGGCTTCTTCGGCGCCGGCGCCTTCGCCTCGTCCGCGCCCTTCTTCGCGGGGAGTTCAGTGACGTCGACGTCGTTGCTGCCGCCGGGGACGAGCTTCTTCTGCGCCCCCTTCCGTTCGTCGGGGTCGGGATTCATCAGATAGTCCACGCGCTTCTCCATGGCGGCCCTGGCGGCGACCGCCTTTTCGGCGGCCTTCTTCTCCACGACAGCGCGCGCCTCCGCGGCGGCCGCGGCGGCCTCCGCGCGCTGGCGGGCAGTCTTCTCGTCGCGCACCTTCTTCACGACCTCGCCGACGGCGGCCTCTGCCTCGTTCTTCGCCTCCACCGCGGCGGCAGTCGCCTCCTCGGCGGCCTTGCGCCCGGCCTCGGCCTCCTTTTTGCCGGCCTCCGCCTTTTCGCGGGCGGCGCGCTCGGCGGCGACCTGTTCGCGCAGCGCCCTAAGCTCGTCTGCGGCCTTCTTGTCGCGCTCCGCCCTGGCGCGCGCGTCGTCAGCGGCCTTTTTCGCCGCGGCCTCGCGGGCGGCATTCGCCTCTGCAAGAGCCTTCTGCGCGGCCTTCATCTCCTTCTCCGCCTTGGCCCGCGCGTCGTCTGCGGCCTTCTTCGCGGCGGCCTCGCGGGCGGCGGTCTCCTCGGCGGCCTTCCT
>CAYLRN010000004.1:193114-201403 GCA_964386385.1 uncultured Lentisphaeraceae bacterium
GCGTCGTCTGCGGCCTTCTTCGCGGCGGCCTCGCGGGCGGCGATGGCCTCGGCGGCCTTCCTGTCCATTTCCGCCTTGATGCGCGCCTCCTCCGCAGCCTGCGCGGCAGAGGCGTCCGCCTGCCTTGCGGCCTGGGCGGGGGCGGGAGCGGGACGCGCCGCAGACAGCGCCGCCGGGGCGGCGATGGTCGACGCCGGGGTCTTCGCCTTGGCCGGTCTGCGGAGCATGACGTCGTCCGGCGACAGCAGGTCGTCGAGGTCGGCCGCGACAGACGTGGAGGTCGCGAATACGGCCAAAAGCGCTAGAACTGGCAGGCGAAATCGTTTCACTTGATAAGGCTCCCGGGATTTAGGTCTCCGTGCTTCGTCCTGATGACGGATTCCGAAAAGATCTTGATGAACTCGCGCGGCAGTGAGAAGTATATCCCGCGTCCCTGGATGGAGGACTCGCCGTACGTCATCTTCGCGCGCCCTTCCACCCAGCCGCTCTTCGTGGACCTGTCCACCACGCAGTTCTCCGCCTCCAGGCTCGCGGTCAGCTTCCCGTCCGGCGCGTACTGCTCGACGCGAATCTGCTCGCCCCAGACGAAGGGGGAGTCCATGAACATATGGGCGCGGGCGGCGGTGAGACGCGACTTCACCGTGCCGTCCGGAAAGGTCTCAAGCGGCAGCGTGACGTCCTGCGCGGGGGATTCCAGCTTCTTGACGCATTCCGCGTACGCGGCGCGGAGGCGCAGGGTGTCAGAATCGTCCCCGCGCTCCGCCAGCCACTTGGCGCTTGAGAACGCCATGAGACACGGCGGCGAGAGAAGCAGGGCCGCGACGATGGCGAGGATATGTCTAGCGGACGATTTCATGTATTGCGAGAAGCCGTTCCCAGAGTTTTCTCACTTCCTTGAACGCGATGGCGTTCGCGCCGTCCGAAAGGGCCTTGGCGGGGTTCACGTGCGTCTCCATGAAGACGCCGTCCACGCCTGTCGCGACGGCGGCGCGCGCAAGGGCGGGGGCGAACCTGCCGTCGCCGCCGGACCCAGTGCCAAGCCCGCCGGGGCGCTGCACGGAATGCGTCGCGTCGAAGACTACCGGATATCCGGTCTCGCGCATTATCGGCAGCGACCGCATGTCCGCCACCAGGTTGCGGTATCCGAAGCTCGACCCGCGTTCGCATAGGACGATGCGGCGGTTGCCCGTGGATTCGATCTTCCTCACCACGTTCACCATGTCCTCGGGGGCCATGAACTGCCCCTTCTTGACGTTCACCACCGCGCCCGTCTCGCCGGCCGCGACGACAAGGTCCGTCTGGCGGGCGAGGAACGCCGGAATCTGCAGGACGTCGCAGACCTCCGCCACGCGGGCGCACTGCGACGGCTCGTGGACGTCCGTGAGCACGGGCACCTCGAACGTCTCGCGGATCTCGGCAAGGATTTCCAGACCCCTGTCGAGGCCCGGGCCGCGGAAGGCGTCGACGCTCGTGCGGTTCGCCTTGTCGAAACTCGCCTTGAAGACGTAGTTCACGGAAAGGTCGTTCGCGATCTCGACGAGCCGCGCGGCGAGATCCAGGGCCATGCGGCGGCTTTCGATCACGCACGGCCCTGCGATGAACGTCAGGGAGCCGTCGCCGAACGCAACGCCCCTGTCAACGTCGATTTTCTTTACCTTCATGTCGAATGTCTTGTGTCCTTTTGTCGGACATTATACCAAACCACGGGCTTTCATCAAGCCTTCAATTCGAACGGCGTCTTCGGGGGTGTCCACCCCCACTCCGTCGTCCTCGGTGCGGACGCAGGCGATCCTGGCCCCCATCCAGAGCGCCCGAAGCTGCTCAAGTTTCTCCGTTTTCTCAAGATCGCACGGCTTCTCTGCAATATAGCGTCTCAAAAAGCCGCCGCGATAGGCGTAGACGCCGAGATGGCGGACGTAGAGGCCCGTTTTCCAGTCCTCCTCGGAGTCGCGGCAGGCCGGTATCGTGGCGCGGGAAAAGTAGAGCGCGCCGTCGTCGCGGTCGAGCGCGACCTTCACGACCGTGCGCGCCTTCAGGTCGCGCTCGTTCCTTATCGGCGTGACCGCGGTGGCCATGTCCCAGCGCGAACCCGGCTCGCGGAGGCGGGCGACGAGGGCGTCGATCAGGGCGGGGTCGACCAGCGGCTCGTCGCCCTGTATGTTGACGAGCACGTCGTCGTCCGCAAAATCCCCCGCGGCGCAGGCGATGCGGTCGGTGCCGGACGGCAGTTCGCTCGGCGTCATGACGGCCTTGCCGCCGCAGTCGGCCACCGCGCGCGCAATGCGCTCGTCGTCCGTGGCGACGAGCACGTCGTCCAGGGACTTCGCCCTCTTCGCCGCGTCCACGACCCACGCGACGAGCGGCCGGCCGCAGATGGCGGCCAGCGGCTTGCCGGGAAAGCGGCTCGACCCGTAACGCGACGGGATTATTCCGAGAACCTTCATCGTCCCGCTCCCGTCACTTGCGCTTCGCGGCTTCCGCGCGGGCGGCGGACAGCACGTCGGCGACCTTGACGGCGACGCCGCCCTTCCGCCTCGACTGCGTGGCGGCCTCGAGGAACGCGTAGATCTCAAGCGTCTCCTCCGGCGATACCGGCACGACGCCCGTCTTGAAGAACTTCAAGATCTCGACGAGCAGCGGCTTGTAGCCCTCGTACGTGCCCATGGACTTCACGCCGCCCAGCGTGAAGATCGTGCCGCCGTAGCCGGCTCCGCCCCTGCGGTAGTCGAGGGCGCGCATCGTGCCGAGGCGTCCGTCCGCCCACGTGCCGACGGCGACGTGCTCGAGCTCCGTGGCGGTGCAGCGGACTTCCACGCAGCCCGTGCCCATGATCGTGAAAAGCGGCTCCGCGCCGTGGATCGCGTACCAGAAGTACTCGCTCTGCGTCTCCTCGAACTGCGTGGGCGTCCAGCAGTCGGCGCCGCGGATCTTGCCGAGTTTCCCGTCGCGCGCGGCCTGCGCGTTCTTCACGTAGCGGAGGGAGGACGAGCAGAACCACTTCGCGTTCATCCGGCGCCCGAGGTCCACGAGGCGCACCGCGTCCGGCAGGTCGGCCGTAACCGGCTTGTCGATGAAGACCGGCTTGCCGCTTGCGAACACCTGCTTCGCCTGCTCGTAGTGCGGACGCCCGTCGCACGTCTCAAGCAGCACGACGTCGCAGACCGCCAGAAGCTCCGGAATCGTCTCCTTCATCTCGACTCCCATCTCCTTGAGCTGGGCGATGTACTTCGGATAGCGGTTCGTGGAGCTGAAGATGTCGGGAGAACCCCACTTGTGCGCCACAGTGACGCGGAAGCCCGCGCAGTCGGGGTCCTTGACCTTGTTCATGAGCTCCGTGAACGCAATCGTGTGCGAGGTGTCGCATCCTATCACGCCCACGCGCACATCGGCCGCGACGGCGGCGAATCCGATGAGGAGGCCCAGAAGGGAAAATGCAATGGTGTTTTTCATGGTGCATGGATTCTCGCACATCCGGGCGTTCCAGTCAATGCAAAACAGAACTTCTTTTCAAGTCCGCCAGGACGTCCGCACAGACGCACAACGAGATGTGTGTGGGGGGGGGATGGAAGAAACGACCGCGCAGCAAAACTGCGGAACGGACGACATCGAAATGGCAGTCCCTAGGAGAGTCGAACTCCTCTTACAGGCATGAAAAGCCCGTGTCCTAACCGATAGACGAAGGGACCGCATCGGTGGAACGAATGGGAAGTTTATCAAATGTTCACAGAGTGTGCAAGACCGTACACGAAAAAATCACAAAATACCTTTTGGATTCCCTCCGCGTCCTGTGCTATCATCGACCTGTCACAGCAAGGAGTGTACGAAAATGACAGAACGCGAAGCGCGCATTGCATTCAACATGGTGCCGACGGTCGGGGAGGCGACGCTTGCCCGACTGATGGCGGAGGCCGGCGGCAGCGCCGTCGCCGCGTGGGAGGCATATCCCGAAAAGCGCGACTGGGCGGGGCGCGTCCCCGACTGGGAGGAGGAGCTGCGGCGCGCCGAGAAGGCGCGCGTCCGCATCGTCACGGCGGTGGACGAGGACTATCCGCCGCAGCTGAAGGAGATCGCCTCCCCGCCGCTTGCCCTGTACGTCGTCGGCGACGTCTCCGCGCTTTCGCGCGCGGGCGTCGCGCTTGTCGGAACGCGGAGGGCGACGGCGTACGGGCGCATGGTCGCGGAGCGTTTCGCGGCCGGGCTGTGCGAGCGCGGCTGGACGGTCTTCTCCGGCCTTGCGCGGGGGATAGACGCCGCGGCGCACGGCGGCGCGCTGATGGCCGGCGGCGTGACAGTCGGAGTCCTTGGCGGAGCCCTGGACAGGTTCTTCCCGGAGGAAAACCGGGAGCTGGCCAGGCGCATGGTGGAAAAGGGCGGGGCGGTGGCGAGCGAATTCCCGTTCGGCCGCCAGCCCGACGTCCAGACGTTTCCCCAGCGCAACCGGATCGTCTCCGGCCTTTCCCGCGGCGTGGTGGCGGTGGAATGCCCCGTGCACAGCGGCACGATGATAACCTGTTCGCGCGCCCTTGAGCAGAGCCGCGCCGTGATGGCCGTTCCGGGGCGGGTGGACTCCCCGGCCTCGGCCGGATGCCTTCACCTGATACGCGAGGGCGCGCGGATGGTGACGAACGTGGACGACATAATGGAGGAGCTCTCGCCGATCGGCAGGGCCGCGTCGGCCCCTCCGCCACCCGCTGCATCCCCCCCTTCCGCATCGGCCTCGAAGGAACGCCCGAAGGCGCCTTCGCGCGGCAGACCGCCGCAGGCCGCGCCGGAGGCGAAGATCACGCTCGAGGAGTCGCTTGTAATGCGCGCGGTGCCGGACGCGGGGGCGACGATCGACCGCGTCGCGGACGCCTCCGGGCTTGCGACGTCCAAGGTCAACGCCCTGCTCGTCTCCCTTCGCCTCAAGGGCCGGATCCGCTTCCTTCCAGGCAACAGGGTCGCGCCCGCCGGCAGCGAAAGGATGAAATAACCGCCAAATATGCGCATCATGCCAACTGGCAGAGAGGCAAGACGGTTGAGATGCCATGGCATGATGGCATATTCGCTTTGACAAGACACACTGCGATTTTTCAGCCCATTTTACCGCGCCGACGTGGTATAATCGCGCGCCTTGCCTCAAGGCAGCGATTTTATTTTAGGGCAAACGGAACAGGACGTCGCAATGGAAATGAAGAGCGTATTGGTTTTGAACGGGCCGAATCTCGGGCTTCTCGGAACACGGGAGCCGGAGATATACGGGCGCACGACGCTGGCGGACGTCGTCGCCGCGGTGAAGGACGCCGCGGCGGCGAAGGGCGTTATGGTCGAGGCGTTCCAGAGCGACGTCGAGGGCGAGCTGGTAGCCGCCATCGGCGCGGCGCGCGGAGTGCACGACGGCATCATCATCAATCCCGCCGCGTACACCCACGAGTCGGTGGCGCTGCACGACGCAATCAAGGCCGTCGGGATTCCAACGGTGGAGGTGCATCTGTCGAACGTCTACGCGCGCGAGGGCTACCGTCACGAGTCGCTTACGGCGGGAGTTTGCGCGGGGCAGATCTGCGGATTCGGCGCGAAGGGCTATCTGCTTGCGCTGGACGCCCTGCTTTCGCTTTGACGCGGAGGCGGAGTCCAGGCGAAGCTCAGCGCCTTGGCCAGGGCGATCGTGGAGTCCGCCGACAGGGAGGCGTCCGTGGACGCCCATGCCACGGTCGACGAGCGTCCGTGCGTGCCCTTGACGCGACTGGAGTCCTGGCAGGTGCCGGGCGGGAAAAGTCCGCCGAAGAAGAGTTCGCACGGATCGTATCCGGGCTTGTTGTGTATGTCGACGTGCGTGGCATAGTCCGGGGCCTCCCCGGGATTCGTCCACCACGGATACGCGCACCACGAGCCGCGCTTCGCGACGAGCATGATCTCGCCGGCGTTCTCGTGCGCCCAGGGCTGCCCGCCGCGGACCTCCACGGTCTCGTAGTCGCCGGTCTCCCGCAGGAGGCGTTCGACCTTCGCGACGTCGTCTGGGACGCGGACGTAGACGTGCGCGATTTCGTGGTCGCACATCGCGAACGCGCGCGATGCGTTGAAGTCGGGATACGTCCGGCAGCCCACGGGGCGGACCCTGAAGAGTCCGGCCTTGCGCAGCGCGGCGTTCGGGTGCGCGGGAGGCAGGTCCGCGGGGGCGATGGCGTAGTCGCCGAAGACCGTCAGCGCGGCGCCGCGGCGCTCGGCGAATGCGGCGACGCGCTCCAGCTGGCGGGAGAACTCCATGAGGGCGGCCCTGTCCGCCGCGCTGCCGGGGCCGTGGCGCTGCGCCTCGTAGTCGAGCGTGGGAAGATAGAGGAATGCGACGTCCGGCTCGTCCATTTCCATCAGCGCGAAGAAATTGTCCCGCGCCGCGCGGCCGACCTTCGGGGACGCGAGCGGCCCCCAGTAGCGATGGAGCGGGAACGCGCCGCAGCGCCTGTTCAGCGGCTCGTCCATTTCAGGCGGCTGCACGTAGTTGCGCATGACCATGCCGCCGCCGTGCCTGTGGATCGGCGCGGGCGATATCACGGAATCGACGCTTTCGCCCATGGACTGCTGCCAGAAGTACATTCCGACGCGCATTCCGACCGCCCGCGCGGCGTCCCATATGCGGGGGCCTGCCACCAGCGCGGACGACTGCTCCCAGAACGCCGGCCTGCGCAGGACGCGCGAATAGAAGCCGTTGGACGTCATTCCGTGGACGCGCGGCTCCGCCGCCGTCCGGAACGACGCCTGCGCCGTGCAGGTCACGGCGGGAAAGACCGACTTCGCGGGCCTGAACTCCAGCCCTGCCATTTCAAGCATTCCGGCCGCTTCAAGTCCCGAATGGCCAAGGCCGGCGGCGCTGACGACGAGATGTTTCATGCGCGCGATTATAGCAAATCCACACGCGAGACGCGAAGAGGGCATCGCGGCGAACCCATTCAGAGAAGTCATGGACTCCCCGGCGCCTTTCTTCTCGCCCTTGCGTGTGCGGCGGCGTTCGCGTGGATTGCCGCGCTCATGCACGAGCGCGGAGTGCGACCGGTCCGAAATCTCGCAGCGTTCTTCATGGCGCAGCCGAAAATCGGACGCATTGTCATCGGCGCGTTCTTCATTTCGCTGTGGCTCTTCGCCGGCGTGAAGCCCGGCGGCGGAGCGGGACACACCACTTTGCCGGAGAGCGAACGTTCTACCAATTCGGTAGGGCGCGACGTCCCCGTCGCGCCGCAGAGCGCATCCGATGGCGATTGCTACGCCGATTCGGGATGGCGGTTGTCGTCAACCGCCGCATCGAACCATGAATCCGTCGAAACGGAATCCGCTTCCCAATCCCCCGCCGTCCGCTCGGAGGTTTTTGCACTGCGCGACGGTCTCGCCGCGCCAGACGCGGACGAATGGGCGGATTTCGCGCCGGTCGCCTCCACGAACACCACGCGCATCCTGACGGGCGACGACTTCCGACGCGGATTCGTGATGACGCGAATCGGCACGAACGAGACGCATGACTTTTCCGCACCCTCTGGCGCGGTCGTCTGCGCGGACTGGGAGGCGTTCGGCGCGGACACCGCCTGAACCTACCTCTCGTTCACGAACTGGGCGTTCCGCGCCGGCGTGGACGACGTGAACCGCCCCCGCGTCTTCTCGTCCTGGCAGGCCGACCTTTGCACGAGCCGTCCCTACACGAGTTTGCAAACTCGTGTAGGGATGAACGGCGGTCGCGGGGCGACCGCCCTGCCGACTGTCGTGGTACGGCGCCCCGTCACCGACATCCTCGTCGGCGCGTCGTTCGGCGATGCGCCATGGTCAACGAACTCGTTTCCAACGAGCGTCACATCAATGGCGTTCCATCCGCTCACGGCGGATGACGCAACTGACCAAGAACGCGACGGCGACGGGCTTTCGCTCATCGACGAGCTATTCGCGTTCGGGACGGCCCCCGACATGTGGGACACGGACGGCGACGGCCTCTCCGCCAGTGAGGAGGTGGCACTCGGCACGGACCAGCTCGTAATCGTGTCATGACGATTTGAGGTGACGCCCAGGAAATGGTAAGATACCGCCCAACTTTAATTGTGAACAGGAAAAGGCGGTCGAATGGACAGTGAAGTGAGACAGCGAGTCGCCGACGGCATACGGGAGGTTATCGTCTCAATGATGGACAAGGTCATGAACAAGGTCCTCGTGGAGGATCCGTTCATTCCAGAGCGGCATCATGCCGCAAAGCCGCTCTACGCCGCGCTTGTCCCTGACGTGATTTCCTCGGAATGGAACCTCCGCAGGATGCAAGGGGGCTGACGCTCAAAT